>CAKULN010000031.1 GCA_934667175.1 uncultured Bacteroidales bacterium
GGCTGTAACCTTCCCACTATCAGGGCGGTTTTGGGACTTGCACCCTTTAGAGTATGTTCGTGCTGGACGAACAACAAAAAGCAAGCATCCCTTTTAGGGAAAAGATGCTTGCTTTTACTTTCCTTTTTCCAATTAATGTTTAACGATACAAATCTAAGGATGTTTTTTCATTTTGTCAAGAGAATTCGAAAGAAAAATGGCATTCTTTGGTCACTCTCTTGATTCTTGTGGTGTTCCAGGGAAGATTCGCTCGTAAATTGTTTCTTTCTTGCGTGGCCGAGGTGAAAATCGAAGATTTTTATGTAAGTTTGTGGCAGCAATGGTTCGAAAGAGCGTTGTGGAAATATAATAACTAGCATTTGCTATTTATTCGGTTGCCCCTGAAACCTAGGAAATTTCAAAGCGACACACCGGATAAGTCAGTGAATGTCTGCGCTTTTGGCGTGGACTTGACTTGTCTTGTGTTACGGGCTTCCTAGGGCCTTGGGGCGTAGATATGAAAGTCTGCGCCTTATTTGTGCCCTTGAGTCTGTGCCCGGATAAAGTCAAATGCCCAAATAAAGCGCAGAATGGCCACCCAGATCAGATCCAAGGAACGGGTGTCGGCTCACGGTGAGGTGTTCACGAATCCCCGTGAGGTGAATGCGATGCTCGACCTTGTGAAGCCGGAGACGGAGCGGATCGACTCCCGTTTCCTGGAACCGGCGTGCGGTGACGGGAACTTCCTCATCGAGATTCTCCGGCGCAAACTCGCTGTCTGCGAGGCACGTGTCACCGCCAAACTATACACCCAACTCCAGTACGAGCACGATGCCATCTGGGCTGTCTCCAGCATCTACGGCATCGAGATTCTCTCCGACAACACCACCGCCTGCCGGGAAAGGCTCCTGAACCACTTCACGCAGCAGTACCGGAGGCTTTTCAATTCCAAGTGCAAAGACTCCTGCATCGAGTCCGTCCGCTACATCCTCTCCAAGAACATCATCAACGGTGACGCCCTCACCTACAGGCGCGCGGACAAACCCGACGAATGGATCCACATCAGCGAATGGAGCTTCATCGGAGGCGACAAGGTAAACCGGCGCGACTACGAATTCTCCTACTTGGTCGGTGAATATGAAAGCGACGGCCTCTTCTCGGACATCCCGGTGGAAACATTCGCTCCCGTTCATTTCTTGAATATAAACGCGCAGACCTATGGCGACAAACAACTATAATCCCGACGTCCTCAATTGCCTTGCGAACCTGAGTAACGATGAGGTCTTTACCCCACCGGAACTTGCGAACCGCATCCTCGACCTTCTTCCGCCGGAACTCTTCCGAAGTCCAGACACAAAGTTCCTGGATCCGTTCAGCAAGAGCGGGGTCTTCCTCCGCGAGATAGTCAAGCGGCTGGACAAAGGATTGGAAAGGAATATCCCCGATCGCCAGAGCCGGATCGATCATATTCTTCACAATCAGGTCTTTGGCATCGCCGTCACAGAGCTGACATCCTATCTTTCCCGCCGCTCGCTCTACTGCTCAAGATTCGCCAACGGGGACTACAGTGTCTCCCGCTTCGACACGGAAGGCGGGAATATTCTTTGCTCCAAGCGTTCTCACACATGGGAGGATGGCCGATGCAAGTACTGCGGTGCATCCCAGGCTGTCTATGACCGAGGCTCTGAGGCTGAGCAGTACGCCTACATGTTCATCCACACCGACAACCCCAATCAATTCTTTGGAAATATGAAGTTTGACGTAATCATCGGAAACCCGCCCTATCAACTCAGCGATGGTGGAGCGCAGGCCAGTGCGATGCCTATATACAATCTCTTTGTCAGTCAAGCGATGAGACTGAAGCCCAGATATTTGTCGATGATTATCCCGGCTCGTTGGTATGGAGGAGGCCGTGGACTTGACGAGTTCCGGTCTGCAATGATCGGGGACAGGCGCATAAGGGTATTGCACGACTTCCTTAACGCCTCAGATTGTTTCGGTACTGGTGTGGAAATCAAGGGCGGGGTATGCTACTTTTTATGGGAGAGGGACAACGAGGGAATGTGCCGGATTTTTACACATAATGGTGATTCCGTGAAAGAACAGCCGGAACGCTATCTTAAGGAGAAAAACAGCGATGTGTTCATCCGTTACTCCGAGGGCGTTTCCGTATATCATAAAATCTTGACTTTCAAAGAGAAGACCATGGACACGTTGGTCAGTTCTCAAAAGCCATTTGGATTACGCACATTTGTCAGGGGAACACAGACAAAAACTCAAGACAGCGTAATATTATTCGAACGGGGTGGTAAGTCTTATATAAATCGGAACGAGATAGTTACTCATCGGGATTGGATAGACAAACCTAAGGTTTATATATCGGCAGCATATAATGCTGGAGATACTTATCCGCATCAAATACTTGGGAAGCCTATAATCGGTGAACCATGTTCTTGTTGCACTGAAACATACGTAGTAATAGGGCCATTCCATAGCACTGAAGAATCCGAGAATGTGGTTTCTTATATTAGGACAAAACTATTCCGTTTTTTAGTAATGCTTAAGAAATCCTCTCAGCACGCTGCTTCTCAGGTTTATTCTTTTGTTCCCATTCAAGACTTCTCGCACCCGTGGACCGATGAGATGCTGTACCAGAAGTACGGCCTCGACAAAGATGAGATCGCATTTATCGAATCTATGATCCGGCCTATGGAATAGCCCCTATGTTTGATTCACGAATATATTCAAGAGTATAATTGTAAAGATGGCGGCAAAAGATCTACTCCGTGGCAGGGTCGCAGCGACCCCTACCATCTATGCCTATGAGCATGTTGACTATCCGGCCCACAAGGGATGGCTCAAGGTGGGCTACACCACACGCACGGCAGAGATCCGTGCGCGGGAACAGAACCAGACCAGTCACGTGAGGTACCGGATAGTCTTGGAGCGCCCGGCCATGCGCAAGGACGGCTCCACGTTTGATGACCGTTTGGTCCGGAACATTCTCAAGAGCGACCATATTCCTAATCCTGAAGGAGAGTGGTGTGTCTGTGGTGTGCGGGAAGTCGAGAAGGCCATCGCAGCCGCCGTGGCGGGGAATGACAGGATTGTTGACAGGACCGAGGACTTCAAGATGCGTCCGGAACAGGAACGGGCCGTGGAGAAAACCTCAGCATATTTCAATACTTTCAAGAAAGATCCATCCAACCGAGGACTTATCCCACATTTCCTCTGGAACGCGAAGATGCGCTTCGGCAAGACCTTTACCACTTACCAACTGGCACTCAGGATGGGTTGGACGAAAGTCCTTGTCCTCACCTTCAAGCCAGCCGTCAAGACCGCCTGGGAGGAGGATCTGTTAACACACAAAGACTTTGAAGGCTGGCAGTTTTGCCAAAAGCAGGATGACCGGGAGTTCAACCAGATGGACGAACGTAGGCCTTTCGTCTGCTTTGCCTCCTTTCAGGATGTCCTGGGAAGGAATGCCGCCGGAGGCATCAAGGCCACGAACGAATGGATCCAGACGGTCGGTTGGGACTGCATAGTCCTGGACGAGTACCACTACGGTGCATGGGGCAGGAACGCCAGGAACTACTACGACAGGAAAGACCCGGCGTTGGGGCGGGCCGAGGAAATGGGCGAGATTCTCACCGAGGATGCGGACAACGCCAGAGAGCTGGAGGCCAGGGAGATGTACGACGAAGGACTGATGCCGCTGCGCACCGGGGCATACCTCTACCTTTCGGGCACACCGTTCCGGGCCATCTCCACCGGGGAGTTCATCGAGGAGCAGATCTTCAACTGGACGTACTCTGACGAGCAGGCCGCCAAGGAGGCATGGCAAGGAGAGCACAACCCTTACGCTCAGCTTCCCAAGATGGTGATGCTGACCTATCAGTTGCCGGACAGCATCAGCGAGATCGCCTCCCGTGGCGAGTTCGATGAGTTCGACCTGAACGAGTTCTTCCGTGCCGATGGTGAATGTTTCCTGCATGAGGAGCATGTCCAGAAGTGGCTGAACCTGATCCGCGGAGCTTACACGGAGACTGTCGTGACAGACCTGAAACTGGGGAAAGAGAGACCACCGATGCCATTTTCCGACAGTCGTTTGCTCAGTTATCTCCAGCACACCTACTGGTTTCTGCCGTCCGTGGCGGCGTGCCGTGCCATGTTCAGGCTTCTAAGGAAGCGCTGCAACCGTTTCTTCGATGACTACAAGGTGGTTGTGGCGGCCGGCAGCGAGGCCGGGATGGGCGCTCAGGCTGTGGAGCCGGTCTATGACGCCATGGAGGACCCACAGCGTACCAAGACCATCACCCTCTCCTGCGGCAAACTCTCCACCGGAGTCACGGTCAGGCCGTGGACGGGGATTCTGATGCTCCGCAACACGACCTCTCCGGAGACATATTTCCAGGCCGCATTCAGGGTGCAGTCCCCGTGGACCATAAAGGACGAACGTGGGGAGGAGGTCATCCTCAAGCCCTTCTGCTATGTCTTTGATTTCGCTCCGAACAGGGCGCTGAGGCAGGTCGCCGAATACAGCTGCCGGCTCAATGTCCACGAATCCAATCCGGAGAGGAAGGTGGATGAGTTCATCAAGTTCCTGCCCATCCTTGCCTTCGACGGATCGTCGATGAAGGAGATCGACGCTGCCGGAGTTCTGGACATGGCCATGAGCGGCACCACGGCGACCCTGCTCGCCCGACGCTGGGAGAGCGCGGTGCTGGTCAATGTGGACAACGCCACCCTCATGCGCCTGGTGAACAGCCCGGAGGCCATGAGGGCCTTGATGAACATCGAGGGCTTCCGCAACCTCAACTCCGACATCGAGACCATCATCAACAAGTCCGAGCACGTCAAAAACACCAAGAAAGAGAAAGGCGATGGCCTATCCGCCTCGGAAAAGAAGCGTTTGAGCGAGGAGGAGAAGGAGTTCAAGAGCAAGCGCAAGGAGATCCAGGAGAAACTCATCAAGTTCGCAACCCGCATCCCTGTCTTCATGTACCTTACTGATTTTCGGGAATATTGCCTCAAGGATGTCATAGAACAGCTTGAGCCGGAACTCTTCCGCAAGGTAACGGGCCTGACCCTCAAGGATTTCAGTCTGCTCGTGAGCCTCGGTGTCTTCAACAGCGAGCTGATGAACGATGCCGTCTACAAGTTCAAGCGCTACGAGGACTCTTCCCTTGAATATACCGGAATCGACAGGCATTCCGGCACCGTGGTAGGGCTATGGGACACCGCCATCGACACCTCCAAGGTCGGCCCGGCTGAAGGCAGGGTCGTGGACTATCCGGTCTCGTCACCCGATAATGACTGGAGTACAGATTCCGACGGAGATCATTCCAGGCTCAGCTATGAGCCGTCAAGTTTGGAAGAGACCTCTTATGGTCACACAGACAATCACTCTGAATATGTCGAAGATTCTTCCAGTCGTGACAAGTGTCTTCCACGTAAGCCGTGGGATGGCCTCCAGGCAGGTGATTCCGTCACCCACAAAAGCCTCGGCCCCGGCACGGTCATATTCATAGATGACAATTACCTCTTCGTCAGATTCTCCGACCGCGAATCCAAATTCCGCTTCCCCTCAGCCTTTGAGAAAGGCTATCTGTCAGTGTAGAATCGCACATACGAAATCTCGCACCTACACAAGCTTTGTAAAGAGCGGTTAGTTGGCGGGAAGAACGTTTTCGCACCAAAATGCTCCCGTCATAGTGAAATTACACTGCGACGGGAGCGATATTGCCTAAAAATGATATTGTTGTGGCTTACTGATTCTCTTGAGCGACGATTATGGGGTAAAATGCTACCCGAGGGTGTCTGTTGGCACTCTTGGGTAGCAGTATTATGCAAAAATGCCACCGAGAGTCTTTGCTGATTACGGCAGCGCCAGAACAAAAACTAGTCATCGGTCTCGGGGTCGGCCATGATGGTGGTGCCGGAGGAGAGTGCGGAGGCGGAGGTGATGACGACACGGGAGACGCCAGAGTTGATGGCCTCGAAGGCGTTCTGAAGTTTCGGGATCATGCCTTCGGAGATGGTGCCGTCAGCGACCATCGGGGCAAAATCGGAACTGGTGATGGTCGGAATCACGCTCGTAGGATCGTTCAGATCCTTCATCACACCTGGGGTGGACGAGCAATATGTCAGGGTCACGTCATAGACGGAGGCGAGAGTCTGTGCGACAGATGAGGCGATGGTGTCAGCGTTGGTGTTCAGCATCGAGCCTTCCTTGTCGTGGGTCAACGGGGCGAGGACCGGCACGGCACCAGACTCAAGGAGATTTTCCAAAGCCTTGGCGTTGACGTACTTGATGTCACCGACATAACCGAAGTTGATCGGCTGGACGGGTCTCTTGACGCTCATTATCAGGTTCAGGTCAGCGCCGGTGAGACCGATGGCATTCACCCCGAGGGCCTGCAGGCGGGCCACAAGATTCTTGTTGACAAGACCGCCATAGACCATCGTGACTACCTTCAGCATCTCGGCGCTGGTGATCCGGCGGCCATCTATCATCTGAGTCTCGACACCAAGCTTGGCGGCCACCTCGGTGGCGATCTTGCCGCCTCCGTGCACGAGAATCTTTCTGCCTCTAAGGCTTGAAAACGACATCAGAAGTCCCTGGAGAGACTCCTCGTTCTCCACGATCGCTCCCCCGACCTTAATTATATTCAATGAATCCTTTATCATATCCCTCAAATATTATTGTAAATCCTCCAGCATTCTCTTCATCACAACCTGGGCGGAGACGACACGGTTGGCGGCCTCCGGGATGACAATGCTGCGAGGGGAATCTATCACCTCGTCGGTCACGATCATATTCCTTCTTACCGGCAGGCAGTGCATGAAGTAGGCGTTGTTGGTGACGGCCATCTGCCTTGCACCGACGGTCCATGAACGGTCCTGACTGAGAATCTGGCCATAGTGCGAGACTGAGGACCAGTTCTTGGCGTAGATGAAGTCCGCTCCCTCGAAAGCCTTCATCTGGTCGTACTCCACACGAGCCTTGCCGACGAACTGAGGATCCAGCTCATAGCCTTCCGGTTGGGTGATCACGAAATCGACATCAGCTGCGTTCATCCACTCGGCAAAAGAGTTCGGCACGGCCTGAGGCAGAGCCCTCGGATGAGGAGCCCAGGTCAGAACCACTTTCGGACGTGGGACGCTTTTATATTCATTGATCGTGATGAGATCAGCGAAGGCCTGGCAAGGATGCACCGTGGCCGACTCAAGGCTGATGACAGGTTTGCCGGAATATTCAATGAACTGCTTGAGTATGGTCTCGTTGTAGTCGAAGGCTTTGTCCTTCAGGCCAGCGAACGAGCGCACACCGATGATGTCGCAGTAGCTTCCGATGACAGGGATCGCCTCGCGAAGATGCTCCGGCTTGTCACCATCCATCACCACGCCCATCTCGGTCTCAAGCTTCCAGCTGTCTCCGTTGACATTGAGCACTATCGAGTTCATTCCCAGATTCATAGCTGCTTTCTGGCTGCTCAGTCTGGTGCGCAGGCTGCTGTTGAAGAAGATCAGGATGATCGTCTTGTTCTTGCCAAGGTTCTGCCAAGCGAACGGAGTCGCCTTGACCTGCTTCGCTTCCTCAAGCGCCTTGCCAAGGTCGCCTATGTCGCCAACGTGAAAAAAACTTCTCATAATACTTCCTTCAATGCGTTAATGAATATGTCAACGTCCGCCTTGGTGAGGGTCAGCGGGGCAAGAAGGCGGATCATGTTCTTGCCGGAAACGCCTGTGAATATGTGCTTTTCGTAGAGGAGACGGCCTCTTATCTCCGCGATCGGCTCATTGAACTCAATGCCGACCATCAGACCGCGGCCACGGACTTCCTTGATCCTCGGAGAGGACGGGATGGAGTTTTTGAGATATTCACCAACCTCATAGGCGTTCGCGACGAGGTCCTCTTCCTTGAATATGTCAGCGACGGCGTTGGCGGCGGCCATCGCTAGGTAGTTGCCTCCGAATGTGGTTCCTAGCATTCCTTTTGTTGCCTCGAACTCCGGTGAGATCAGAACTCCGCCGATCGGGAAGCCGTTAGCCATTCCCTTGGCCATCGTGACGATGTCCGGCTTGATTCCAGCCCACTGATGGGCGAAGAACCTGCCGCTTCTGCCGTAGCCGCTTTGGATTTCGTCCAAAATCAGCACAACACCGGCATCCTTGGTGGCCTGACGCAGGTCACGCATGAACTGGTCGTCCGGGATGACTATTCCGCCAACTCCCTGGATACCCTCGATTATCACTCCAGCCACATCGCCCTTGGCAAGTTCTGCCTTGACGGCCTCTATGTCATTCAGAGGCAGGAAAGTGACATTGTGGTGCGAGTTGAATGGAGCCGAATATTTCGGGTTGTCGGTGACGGCCACCGCTCCGGAGGTTCTTCCGTGGAAGGCGCCTTTGAATGCTATCATTCTGTCCTTTCCGGTGTGGAAAGAAGCCAGCTTGAGAGCATTCTCATTGGCTTCCGCTCCTGAGTTGATCAGGAAGAGGGAGTAGTCCTCAAGGCCGGAGAGTTCTCCGATCTTTCGGGCAAGTTCGACCTGAAGCGGATTCTTCACACTGTTGGAGTAGAAGCCGATCTTGTTCAGTTGGTCGGTGATGGCGGCCACATATTTCGGGTGGCAGTGGCCGACTGAGATGACAGCGTGGCCGCCGTAGAGGTCAAGGTACTCCTGGCCTTTGTCATCCCAGATTCTGGTGCCTTTGGCTTTGACGGGGGTTACGTCAAAGAGGCTGTATACGTCGAATAAGTTCATTGTCTTTGTTCTTTATTTGTTTCTGGCGCTTCGACAAGCTCAGCGACCGAATGGTATTGGTGCTTCGGCAAGCTCAGCGACCGAATGGTATTGGCGCTTCGGCAGGCTCAGCGACCGAATGATGTTGGCGCTTCGACAAGCTCAGCGACCAGACAGGGTGGTCACTGAGCCTGTCGAAGTGACCACTAAAACCGTGTGCCTTTAAGGTGAAGGCCTGTGTCCTCAGGGAGGCCGAAAATTAGGTTCATGTTCTCGACAGCCTGGCCGGAAGCACCTTTCACGAGATTGTCGATGATACTGATTACGTGGAGCTTACGCCCGTGCTTTCGAACATTCAGCACACACTTGTTCGTGTTCACGACCATTTTGAGATCCGGATTAGAGTCAATCACATGGACGAAAGGCTCGTCCTTATAATAATCCTTGTACAAAGCCACGGCATCCTCTTCGGAAAGATCGCAGTCAAAATAGACTGATGCGAGGATTCCTCTAGTAAAGTCTCCCCTGACTGGTACGAAGTTCAGTTCTCCACCATAGCTTGGCGCGAGGGTGTGAAGGGTCTCCCCTATCTCGCCCAGATGCTGATGTGTGAAGGCTTTGTAGACTGAAAGGTTGTTCGCCCTCCAGCTGAAATGCGTTGTCTCTGACGGAGCCTGACCAGCGCCTGTCGAACCGGTTATTCCTGTCACATGGATCTCCGGCAGTTTGTCTGCCTTTGCCATCGGCAGGAGCGCTAATTGGATCGAGGTCGCGAAACATCCAGGATTCGCGATATGCTTGGAACCTTCGATCTTGTCTCTGAAAGCCTCTGGAAGACCATATACAAAGTCCTCCGCATCTGCCGCTAGGCGGAAATCATTGCTGAGGTCGATGATGGCTCCTTTGTAGGTTTCCGGCAGAGAATGCACGAATCCCTTTGACTTTCCGTGCCCGGAGCAAAGGAATATCACATCGGCCTGTTCCACCGGAGCGTCAGCGCTGAACTTCAGGTCGGTCTCTCCCAACAGATCCTGATGCGCCGACCATACCGGCTCTCCAGCGTGGCTTCCACTCTGCGCGAAGACAACCTTGACGTTCGGATGATTGACCAAGATTCGTAAGAGCTCACCGGCAGTGTAACCAGCGGCCCCTACGATTCCTACACGTATATACTCATTTATAATCATTTATTTCATAAATAATTATCATTTCACCCCTCAGTCGCTTCGCGACAGCTCCCGGTGGGAGCGCCACCCTCCACCGCCTCCCTCGCTGGGAGGGATGCGCTTTGCGCACCCTCATGGGCTTATCACGTTACCCTCTCCCTAAATCCCTCCCCTCGGGGGAGGGACTTGCTTTCGCCACAAGTGGCGAAGAGTGCAGCTATAAGGATGAAATATTCATCAATTTACTTACAGTTCCTTTTCCAGTTGCTCGCCTTCGTCTTTGTGGGCGGTGTAGTAGACACGGAGAGGGGTGGATGTGACCTTGATGAAGCCTTTGGCGTCCTCGCTGGTCCAACCTTTCTGCATCTCACCATATTCACCGAACTTGGTCTTGACAAGGTCGCACGGAGAATCCACACCGACGGTGGAGAACGACCAAGGACGAAGCTCCATCGTCACCTTGCCGGTCACGTTCCTCTGGCTGCTCTCAAGCATCGCCTCGATGTCCCTCATCACAGGTTCAAGGTACTCACTCTCGTGCAGAAACATTCCGTACCAGTTGGAAACCTGATCCTTCCAGTACTGCTGCCACTTGCTCAGAGTGAACTTTTCAAGGAACTTGTGTGCAGCGATTATCAGCATCGGAGCGGCAGCCTCGAAACCGACACGTCCCTTGATGCCGATGATCGTGTCCCCGACGTGCATGTCACGTCCGATGCCGTAAGGAGCCGCGATGGACTCAATCTTCTGGATGGCGGCCACCTTGTCAGTGAATTTCTCACCGTTCACCGCAGCGATCTCGCCCTTGTCGAACTCGATCTCGATGATCTCGGAGCCATTCTTCGTGATCTGCTTCAGATAGGCCTCTTCAGGAAGCCCCTGAGTGGAGTCCAGAATCTCGCCACCGCAGATTGAAGTTCCCCAAAGGCCTACGTTGTAGGAATATTTAAGTTTCTTAAAATCAGCCTTGAAGCCATGCTCATTGAGGTAATCAACCTCGAACTGGCGGGTGAGCGCCATATCTCTTGTCAAGGTAATGATCTCAATTCCCGGAGCCATCACAAGGAACGTCATGTCAAAGCGGACCTGGTCGTTGCCGGCACCCGTAGAACCGTGCGCAATGGCATCTGCTCCGATTGACTTGGCGTAGCGGGCGATAGCCATGGCCTGGAATATCCTCTCGGAGGAGACCGAGATCGGGTACGTACCGTTCCTCAGCACGTTGCCGAAGATCATGTAACGGAGACTCTTGTCGTAATATTCCTTTGTCACATCAAGGGTGACATATTCCTTGGCACCCAGTTCGTAGGCATGCTTCTCATTGTCTTTCAGCTGCTCTTCGCTGAATCCGCCTGTGTTGGCGCAAGCTGCATAAACCTCATAGCCTTTTTCCTTGGCGAGATACATCACCGTGAATGATGTGTCAAGGCCGCCGCTGAAAGCGACCACTACCTTTTTCTTTTCCATATTCATTAATCCTTTTTGTTGTCGTTTTCCGCCTCGTCGATCTTACGGATGCGTTCGAGGACTTCCTGAGGAATCTTCGCCGGAAGGTGCTCCTCCGGATCGAAGAGCATCCCCGTGCAGATGCAGTACTTCCTGTCGGTACGCTTCAGCACATCCACATTGATGCATCCCTCGCAGCCCTTCCAGAAAGCCTCGTCGCTGGTGAGTTCGGCGAAAGTCACAGGCTTGTAGCCCAGCTGAGTGTTCATCGTCATCACGGCGGCCCCGCTTGTGAGACTGAATATCTTGGCGTGAGGCCAACGTGTGCGCGCCAGCGAAAAAGTCAAATCCTTAATCCTTTTCGCTAGACCAAGACCACGGAAATCAGGATGCACAATGAGTCCTGAGGTTGTCACATACTGCTTGTGCTCCCATGTCTCGATGTAGCTGAATCCGGCGAACCTCTCGCCTTGGAGGGCGATCACGGCCTTGGCCTCTTTGATTTTCTGTGCCACATACTCAGGCTTTCTTTTAGCTATGCCTGTTCCCCTGACCTTGGCCGCATCCTCTATCGTCTTAAGAATCTCATCGACATAAATAAGGTGCTTGTCCGAAGCGACCTCAACAGTCAATTCGTCCTGCGTCATCTTTTGTAAAGTTCGTTTTTAATTTAATTAACTCTTTTGATGTCTATGCCTTTGAACATCTCTGAAAGGGATTTGGCCACAGCATCATGGGTGGAGCCTTCCCTCAACACAAGCAGAATCGTGTCATCTCCGGCAAGGGTGCCCATCACCTCCTGAAAATGTCCTTCGTCAATAATAGAAGCGATCATTCCGGCATGGCCCGGCCTGGTCTTGATCACGGCCATCGAACCGGAAAACTCAAGACTGTCTATGCTGTCGGAAGTCATGGACGATTCCCGGAGCGAACCACGGAGCTGCCCGGCCTGCGGAAGACTATACCTGTAGCCATTGCCATCGTGGATCTTTGTGATCCGCAATTCACGTATGTCCCTCGAAAGTGTGGCTTGAGCGACACACAACCCCCGCTCTTCCAAAAGTACAGAAAGTTCCTCCTGATTTGAAACCTTATTGTCCTTTATGACTTCTCTGATCAATCTCTGTCTTTCTAATTTGCCTTTCATCGCAAAGCATTTTTATTCAAACACCCTGCAAATATATGTATATTTTTTCAATATTCACTCAAAATTTCTGAATATTTTCTCTAAACGCAATTGCCGCATAATGCCGTGAGCGGAAAGGGCCGCCTAACGTACGAGAAGGCAAGGCGTGAGAAGCCGTGAGCGGAAAGGGCCGATTCTCGCACGAGAGAGATGTGAATCACCGTGATTCTAAGCGGTTGAGACAAAGACACGACAGGCGCGGCGGTGCCGCCAAAAGATCCGCTACTTAAGCGAAAAGCGCGCGCCGAAAGTCAGCATGAAGTCCAGAGGGCGTTCTTTGTAAATTGTCTGGACATCGGAATTGTCATCAAAATGGTAGCTGATGCCCGGCTCGATGTAAAGTCCGAAACTCTTGGTCAATTTGGCCTGCAAACCGGCGGAGGCATTCAAAGACCAGAGTAAAGGCTTGACGTCGATGCCTTTGCGCGCACTGTCGCCTTGCCTTATTCCAGCCAACGTCTCAGTTGTCACAGACTTACCGGAGATGCATTTCTCCACCATTCCGCCTCCTCCAAGATAAAGAGAGAACCATTTTGAGTCAACAAGCGAAGCTGTCATATTCAGAGGAATACCAACGTACTTCAATGTCTGCTCCGTCTCGGTGATGGTACGGCCAGCCTCAGTGGAGAATGTACTATGGAGCGTGGTGAGCATGGCACCGGTCTCAAGACCGAACGCGCCGCCGAGCGGAAAATTGACAGTAAGAGCGAATCGTACAGGACGCTTGTGGTCAGAATTAGAAATGACCGTGGAGGAACCATTTTTCAAATCCTTCGGAGCCGCGCCCCTGGTCTGAATCTGGGCGTCATTTCCGACATTATCACCGCCAGGATTGTCAATCAAGCCGTTAGCCGAGGCCGGAGACGAACCGCGATAAAACATCCTGAGATCATAGACATCCTCACTACGGCTGTCCATTGCCCCCCCTGAAAGGGACACATCCAATGCGGCCTTGCGCCTTGACACCGCGGAATCATCCGTGGCCGAAATGTAATCAGACCAGTCCTCGCCGTCATGATCTGTCGTGACGACCACCGCCTTCTTATTTCTGGCTCCTTCAGGTCTCTCAGTCACAGAAATCTCATCCTTCGCCTCAACTTCAGGAATAACGGAGTCCGTCAAAGTAGCGGATTCTTCCCTGCCCTCGGCTGATTCTCCGCTTTCCACGACTTGGACTTTCGCCTCCCGTTTCCGGGCCGGCGTCGACTCTGCGAGAAGAGTGACCGACTCTGGTTTCCTTACGATTTCCACAGAAGATTCCCGGCTTCCGTCATTGTTGACTGAAGAAGGTTGGCCGGAAGCCAGGGCCTCCTGTGACTTGCCAGATTGATTACCGGCGGACGGCTCAAAAAGACGGAGTCCGGCGAAGACGCCCAAAGCCACAACCGCAGCCGCGGCCATAGAACGCCACAGAACCGGCAAGGCGATCACACGGAGCTTCTTCCGCCTGGTGACAACAGACTCGATGTCCTCCCACAGCCTCTCCGGTGCGGGCTCCTCATAGTCTTTCATTTTATTTTGCAGGCCTTTCAGCCAATCCTTATCTTCCATCATGTCGTCTCCGTTCTTTTCTTATATTCATTGATCTGCTTTGCCAATATCGCCCTCGCCCTATGGAGCTGAGATGCCGAGGTGCTTTCCGAAATGCCGAGCAAGGCGGCGATCTCCTTGTGGCTTTTTTCCTCAAAGGCATAAAGGTTAAGCACAGTCCTGTAACCTTCGGGCAGAGCCTGGATCATTTTTTGGATCACCTCCGGCGGCACGCTCCCCACATCGGGTTCTTCATCCTCTTCCTTATCCGGCAGATCCCACTTGTACTCGACAGTGTCGGACCGCTTCCGTTTGCGGATAAGTTTCAGAGCCTCATTGACAGAAATCTGGCGCATCCACGCCTTCAGCGAACCCTCGCCACGATAGTCAAACCGGTCCAAGGATGAGAATATCTTCACAAAACTGTCCTGGAGGACATCCCGAAGGTCTCCCCCGTCCGGCAGATAACGAGAACAGGTGGCCGCCAGATACCTTGAATAGCAGTCGTAAATCTGCCTCATCGCGGTGCGGTCACCCTTCCTTGCCTGATCGACAAGAGTCTTTTCTATGTCACCAGACAGTGTTCCCATCTATCGGCGAGACTTTTATTTCTCAGGCAGAGCGTATCTGGAGTAATACTTCACCTTAGCGGTCTTGTCGCCATCGTAATCCTTCCAATGCAGTGTCAGTTCCTGCCCATCCTTGACATCCTTGAGAAGATCGTCAATCTTGAAGGCAATGACACCTTCTGCGGGAGCGCCGTAGCCATCGTCGCCATTGTTGTCATGCCTCAAATAAAGGTCATGAGTCTCATGGTCAACAGCAAGATCAATGGTGTGCACAATCTTGTTGCCCTGTCCGACCCAAATGGCGAAATGAAGGGTAAGGTAGCCATCCTCGCAGCACGTGATCCAATCTTTGTACAAGGCGATTGTCACATTGTTTTTGTTGCCGTACTCCTCATCGTAAACGACAGCGTTCTTTGTACGTACGGAATCCAGCCATTCAACCTTGACCTTCTTTGTGAACATACCGCTGGCCTCCTGATCCTCGGAATACCGGAGCAATGCCCTGACCTCACGTTTGTAAGGATTGACCCACCCCTTAGGCTCAAGGGTAGTCTTCTCATCCAACTGGAAATAGGTCACACCAGAGTCGGTTGTCTTTATGGTCACAAGCGCGTTAGGGCCCGGATAAACATAAGTGCCGTCATCCTTTGAGCATGATGTCAAAGACATGGCCAAGGCTGACACAACGGCCAAAACGGCCACCACAATCTTGAAATTTTTCATCTGTTTCATATGCTTATATTTATTTTTTCCAGTCAACTAAATCCGTACCACCCGAATTCTTGCGTAAAAATGCGAAAAAAAATTTAACTTGCGCTCTGTTTTGGAATAAGGAATATCAACGGACTTACGCAGATGAAGAAAATTACTATGTTCAGGGTGGGAATATCCCTGATTCCGATCTTGATTCTCGTGACGCTTTTGGCGCTGAACATCAGCATATTCGGCAGCGACGCCATACTCGGAGCCAGCCAAGTGGCCCTGCTTTTCTCCGCCGGAGTGTCCATCTGGCTGGCGATGTGGCTGTTCAAGGTTCCATGGCAGGATTTCGAGGAAGCGATCAAAAGCAACATCGGCGATGTGACAACCGCGATTGTCATACTTTTCCTTATCGGAGCCATCTCCGGGACCTGGACCATGAGCGGAATCGTGCCGACATTCATCTACTACGGAGTCAAGATTATCAGCCCAAAGATATTCCTGCTCACCGCCTGCGTGATCTGCGCCCTTGTCTCGGTCATGATCGGAAGCTCATGGACCACCATCGCGACGATCGGGGTGGCCTTGCTCGGCATCGGGAAGGCACAAGGGTTCAGTGACGGAATGATTGCCGGAGCGATCATCTCCGGAGCGTACTTCGGAGACAAAATCTCCCCTCTGTCGGACACAACCGTACTCGCCTCATCGATGAGCAAGGTTCCCATGTTCGAGCACATCCGCTACCTGATGTACACTACAGTGCCGTCAATAGTGATCACTCTCATCATATTCACAATTCTTGGATTCTCGCACTCCGGAAGCGACGCTTCGCTGATCAATGAATATTCCTCCGTCCTCGACTCGAAATTCAACATCACCCCATGGCTGCTGGTTGTCCCGGCGCTGACCGCGGTGATGATCGCGCGAAAGATGCCGGCCCTCATCGTGCTGGCCCTGTCCACGGCGATGGCATCGGTCGCGGCCATGATATTCCAACCCGACATAATCAGGGAGATAGGAGCCGGGATCTCCGGAAGCGGGTCCAACGCCAGAATTCTTTTCACGGGGACAATAGAATCCATCTATAATTCAGTCTCGGTGGAGACCGGCAATCCGGAAGTGAACGAGCTCGTGGCGTCAAAAGGGATGCTGGGCATGTTGAACACTGTCTATCTCATCATCTGCGCCATGTGCTTCGGAGCCGCGATGAAGGCGAGCGGCATGCTGCATCACCTCGCCTCCATGATTCTGCCGATGACAAAACGAAGAACCAGCCTCGTGACCTCCACTGTTGTCACCGGAACCGCCCTGAACGGGATTGTCTCGGATCAGTATCTTGCCATCATCCTGACCTCCAGCCTGTTCAAGGATGTCTATGAAAAAGAGGGCTACGAGAACAGGCTGCTAAGCCGCTCGGTTGAGGATTCGGCGACCGTCACTTCGCCTCTATACCCGTGGAGCAGCTGCGGGATGACTCAGGCCACGATTCTCAGTGTACCGACCATGACCTACCTCCCGTACTGCTTTTTCAACATCATCAGCCCGTTGATGAGCATAACAGTGGCCGCCATCGGCTACAAGATATTCAAAAAAGGATAAATAATAAGATTTTATGTCCAAAATTGCGTATTTTTGAACAATTTTAAAAGAAATGGACAAATACAGAAAAATAAACAATTTTGACATCCAGTTGTTGAAAGGGTTCCCGGGACTGACAGCCTACAATGATCAGCTCTTCCTTAATGACAGCATTGATGACAAGTGGCCGAGAAAGATCAAGATGTTCCCTTCTCTGCCGGCAAAGATGCGCTTCACGGCCATATTCCTTTGCGTTGACGGAGAAGCGCACGCCAGAGTCTCCGGCAGGGACTATGTCATCAAGACCAATGACATCTTCATGGTCAGTCTGGGCAACATCGTCGAGAGCGTCAGCATCACCGACAACTTCAAGTCAATCTCTGTGTCCATTCTCCCTGACTCCAGCCTGATGAAGTTCACCTACGGAAGTGCCAGATTCCTGCGCAACTCGTTGTACGATCCAAAGATACTCCATCTTACCCCGGAGGAGAGCAAGCGGATGCTGTCCTTTTTCACCACTGTCAAGAACATCATCCTCTTCGACAGCGACGTGTTCAAATCCGAGGCGCTGGAAGGAGCCTACATAATGCTTGCGAGCTACCTTTCGGCCCATCTTATGAACTACGAGAGCAAAGAGGACGCGCATCCTATGACAAAGTGGAGAAGCAATGAGCTTCTGCGCCGATTCCTCATAGAAGTCAGTCAGAACTACACGGTCGAAAGAAGTGTCCAGTTCTACGCCGAGAAACTGTTCGTCTCCCCGAAATACTTCGCCCAGATGATCTACAAGGAATCTGGCAAGCATGCGAAAGACTGGATCCGCGAATTCGTCATAAAAGACGCCAAGACCATGCTCAAGAGTGGCAACTACACCATCCAGGAAATCAGCGAGGCCTTGCATTTCGCAAACCAGTCTTTCTTCGGAAAGTATTTCAAGGAAGCGGTCGGATGCTCCCCGAAGATGTATAAGGAGCAGGCTACTTCCGATCCTTCAGAATATCCCGAATCTCCTCAAGAAGGGCCACATCATCAGGCTTAGGGGCAGGGGCGGCAGGGGCGGCGGGAGCCTCTTCCTTCTTTTTCCTCTGAAGTTTAGCCAATCCCTTTATGGCAAGGAATATACTGAAGGCGATAATCAGGAAATTGACCGTCTCCTGAATGAAGTTGCCGTAATTCAGTGTCACCGCCGGCTTGATCACCTCTGTTCCTTCCATGACAGCCTTGTGAAGGACAATCTTAAGGTTTGTGAAATCGAAACCACCGATGAGAACACCGACGCATGGCATGATGATGTCGTTTACCAGCGAGGTGACGATCTTACCGAAAGCGCCGCCGACAACTACACCGACAGCCAGGTCAATCACATTGCCTTTCATCGCGAAGTCCTTGAACTCGGACCAAAATTTGCTTTTTACCATATTAGTTGTTTTTAAGTGTGTTTCCGACAAATTCCTCAGCTTCCGCCAAGGTCTCAAACTTACCCACATCAATCAGACGAAGTTCCTGCGGCACTATGCCATAGACCGGATGCCTGTCACATTCCTGAATATAAAAGTCCGTTATCGAGAAGCGGTCTCCCCATCCATCCTCATCAAAGACTTTGAATATGCCGTCAGAGATGCAGTGGATGCCTGCGAAAGCATATTTAAGGAACCTTGTGGGATCAATGTCCCCGTATGGACTCCGTACCTCTCCGGTAGCGAGGTTAGTCCAACCTACAAGTCTCATGTCATCGTCGAAGAGAAAATATCTCTGAGTCTTCCGGTCGCTGACAAGGATGTTCGAGAGGGCGTCCGGACGGGTCTGCCCGATGAACCAGTTCACATCCAAGTCTGACAGGATGTCCACATTGTGGACAAGAAACGGGCCGCCTTCCAGCAACGGACGGGCGAATTTGATCCCGCCGCCTGTCTCACGAAGGAAGTCCCTTTCATCCGAGAAGCTGACGTTCACGCCGAAATCTTCCTGCTCGTGGACATAGCCGATGATCGAATCCGGAAAATGATGCACATTGATCACGAAATCCGAAATCCCGGCATCCTTGAGTTTGGACACGACGTGATAAAGAAGCGGCTTTCCCTGAATCGGCACCAAAGCTTTGGGAAGAGTGTCCGTGATTGGTCTTAGCCTCGTGCCGAGACCCGCAGCGAAAATCATAGCCTTCATCACAGAATCTTCTCGATGTCCAACTCTCTGTGAGTTACCGTGATCTTGATGTCAAACCGGTCGGCCAGATGCTGGGCCAGATGTTCGGCGCAATAGACAGACCTATGCTGCCCCCCGGTACAGCCGAAGCAGACCTGAAGATGAGTGAATTTCCTCTCTATAAAACACTTGACATGATTGTCAACCAAGTCATAGACATTATTGAGGAACTTGGAGACCCCGCCGTCATCCTCCAGAAATTTGATGACTTCCTTGTCCAGACCGGTGAACTGACGGTAGTGCTCGTACTTTCCCGGATTGTTGATAGCGCGGCAGTCGAAGACGTAACCACCTCCGTTGCCTGTCGTGTCAACCGGAATACCCTTCTTGTAAGCAAAGCTGAACACTTTGACTTCCAAACGTTTGTCTTCGGCGATATTATTGAATTGCGACATTGTCGTCAACTTGGTAAGAATCTCGTTAAGGTAAGGATAGTCCTCGAACGGTTTCTGGAGAAGACGTCGCAGATTGCTCAAGGCATAAGGCACGCTGGCGAGAAAATGAGGCTTCTTCTCGAAATACCCTCTGAAACCATATGCCCCCAAAACCTGAAGGGTCCGGAAAAGGACGAACAGGCGAAGCCTCTCGTAGAAATGCTCCTCATCGACCTCCGTGTAGCCCTTCAATGCCCTGAGATAAGTCTGGATCATCTCCTTGCGAAGATTCTCAGGGTACCGTGACTTCGCCTGCCAGATGAAGGAAGCCACATCGTAGTAGATGGGTCCCCTGCGGCCGCCTTGGAAGTCAATAAAGTACGGTTCTCCGTCCTTCATCATCACATTTCGCGCCTGAAAATCCCGGTACATGAACGTGTCGCCCATGTCCTGCATCAGATCCACCTTGAGCCTCTCGAAATCCTCCTGAAGCCTGACTTCATTGAATTCCAGTCCTGTAGCTTTCAGAAAGCAATACTTGAAATAGTTCAGATCAAAGAGAATCATCCTCTCGTTGAACTCCGGCTCGGGATAGCAGACAGACCAGTCCAGCCCTTCGGCCCCCTTGAACTGGAGTTTAGGCAGCATCTCCATCGCGCGACACAGGAGGCGGCATTCGTAGGAACTATATTCTCCGCTCTCTCGCCCTTGGGTGACAACCTTGTAAAGCTGGTCATCCCCGAGGTCCTCCTGAATGTAGCGCATCCCGTCCTCGCTGACCGCAAGCACCTTAGGCACTTTGATCCCTTTACTGAGGAAATGAGCGCTGAGACTGACGAACGCATTGTTCTCTTCGTGGTTCGTCCCTATGACACCGATAATGGAGATATTCCCGCCCTTGAGACGGAAATATCTCCTGTTGCTCCCGGAGGAGTTGAGTTCCTCCGTGTCACTTACCTTCTGACCTGTATAACTTTCAAATAAGTTTCTGAGTTTGTCCATTAATGTCTGACCTGTTAGTAGAGACTGTTGTAGGAAGCAGTTCTGTTTGAGTAATAATTGTATTGATTGGCTAATTTGCCGTACATCTGCCCGAGAACCTCAAGGTAAGGCTTACCTTCCACAAGTGTCAGCCGATAGACCGTGTCATCCACCTTGTAGAAATCCATCCCGTCCATCGTGATCGTGTCGTAGTCGTCAGGAAGATCCTCGACCAAGGCGCCGGACGGAGGGACTATGACCTCATACTGACCGTTTGAGTTGACGATGTAGAAGACTCCGTCCTGATAATAATACGGTTGGTTGGCGTAGGCGTAACTCTGGACAAGTCCAAGCCTGTCCGCAAGGGAATAGGCGTTGTTGGCCCTCGTCGAGTTCAATGCGAACGCGTTGTTCTGAGCCGCGATGGTGGCGTTGTTCTGAGCGATTATCCTGTTCTGCTCCTCGATGATCCTGTTATTGGAGTCGATGGCGCGGTACATCCGGTAGGTGTTGTTGTAGTAGGCGAAACGGACCGAGGCGAACACCAGATCCGACACGGCACGGTCGATGCAAACTCCGAACGGAGGGCGACAGACAACGAATATGTCCCCGTACGGACGGTAATATATTCCATCATAGATGCAATATTCAACTCCCCAGTAGGTCATTCTCCTGTAACGCGGCGGGAGACTGTGGACCCTGTAGCCGTAGCAATGTTGGTCGTGCGCCCAGAAATGCTTCGGACGGTCGTATGGCATGAAGTCACGCTCACGCGGCGGGATTCTGTGGACATTCCTGTCCTCACCGATCCTCATGAAGTCGCTGCGGCTTTCCCTCATGACATCTCTCCCGCCATTGGCGTTGCGGTCGAAAGATGTCAGACCGTCTCTGGTGGCGTTGCCTACCCTTTGGGACCGCTCTCTTCCGGTGCCTGCCGCCGAACCGCGGGCTGAAGTGCTTCTGGTCGAAGACGAACCGTTTATCTGTCTCGCGACTCTGGCGTTGGAACTTCTCGTCGATGAGGATGATTCCCTGACAGACGAGCCGGAACGACGACGATTGTTGTCCTGATAGGTTCCACTGTCGTTCACCCGTGAAGAAGACCTTGATGAAGAACTTCTTACAGAAGAACCGGAGTCTCTCCTGTTGTCATCCTGCGAGCCACGGCCAACATTAGCGGAGGAACTTCGACGATTGTTGTCCCGAGAGCCGCGTGAAACGTCCGTGGAAGAACTTCCGCGACTGTTGTCCCGAGAGCCGCGTGAAACGTCCGTGGAAGAACTTCCGCGACTGTTGTCCTGAGAACCCCTGGACATGGACGAACCCGAACTCCTCGTAGAAGAAGAATTCGAGTTTCGTGTGGAAGAAGATCCTGAACTCCTTGTGGAAGAAGAACTTCTGGACGAAGAACTTCCGGACGATGACCCTCTGGACGAAGATCTCGTCTGGGATGAAGTGGTGTTGCCTCTCGAGCCGGAGGAGCGTCTTTCCTGTGAATATGAATCAACGGGAGCCGCGAACATGGCCAGCACAACAGCTGACGCAAGGGCGATGTTCAGAATATTCTTCATGATGATCCGGTGTTAAGTGGTTAATTATAGATCCAATACTTTTTGGAAAGCTTCCGGAAGGCTTCGACATCCTTTGACCAGTAGTCAGCGATGTCCTCTACCTTCAGACGCTTTCCGAAAGCCGTTCTTACATAATCTGTACCACAGACCTTGTCGAACATGTTGTTGCGTCCCTTCGAGAGTGCGAACGGATTCCTGTCCGGATAGAGTTCGTTCACAGCCTGCATCACGTAGAATTGGGTCAACGTGCAGCAAGCGGCCTCATAGTCAGTGTAGTGGAACTGGACCCCATGAATGAGTTTTCCTTGAAGGCTGCCGGAGAACGGCTTGAAATGGATTGTACGGAACGCCACCCCGGGAAGGTTGTAACTGTCCAGACGGGCTTTCAAGGCATCGGCGTCAATCCATTCGGCGGCGAACACCTCGAACGGAAGGGTGTAGCCGATGCCGATGTTAAGGTAGCCCTGGAACTCGCCCGCGATGCCGGATGACGGGTAGTTTACGGCGGACTGAGGATAAGGGATGTTCGGGGACGGGAGCACCCAAGGAAGGTTGGTGTCCTGATAGAGCATATTCCTGTGCCATCCTTCCATCGGAATGACGGAAAGCTTGCATTTCAAAGGGGCCTCGTTGCCTTTCTCCCCGCGGTTAAGGCCTTCCTCGTTGATCAAGATCGCAAGCTCGCCGACGGTGAGTCCGTAGATGTAAGGGATTTTGAACTCACTGACAAAGGAATGGAAGCCTGGTTCCACGAGGCAGCCCTCGACTTTATTGCCACCCAATGGGTTAGGTCTGTCAAGGACCATTACCTCGATGTCGTTCTCAGCACAGGCACGCATCACAAGACCGAGGGTGCTGATGAAGGTGTAGGAACGGCTGCCTATGTCCTGGATGTCATAGACGACGATATCCAATCCTTCAAGCATCTTCTTGCCCGGCTTGCGGTTGGCGCCATAGACCGAGTAGACCGGAACGCCCGTCTTGACGTCCTTTGAATCCTCAACGTGCGAGCCTGCGTAAGCATCGCCACGCACACCATGCTCAGGAGCGAAAAGAGCCTTAAGATTGACTCCGGGAGCCTCGTTGAGGATGTCTATTGTGGAGCGGAGGTTGTGGTCAATGCCGCTAGGGTTTGTGACAAGGCCGACATTCTTCCCGAGAAGTCCTTCAAAGCCACGTCCTTCAAGGACTTCGATTCCCGTGCGGACTATCTGTCTCTCCGCTGCCAAGACTGCGGATGAGGCGATCACCAAGGCGGCGGACAGGAGTGTGGATATTCTTTTGACGATGTTCATATATTCATTGATTGTTGGTGGGTCGATTATTTTCTGCCGTATTCCGGATCTATCTTACGGTCGGCGAGGAAGGTGACAATGACTGTGGCGATGCAGCAGACAATGACCATCCAGAAGAAGCCCTTGTAGCCGAGGGATTCCTGAAGGAAGCCGGCGAACATGCCGGGAATCATCATGCTCAGAGCCATGAAGCAGGTGCAGAACGCATAGTGAGAGGTCTTGAACTCGCCTTCGGAGAAGTACATCATGTAGAGCATGTAGGCAGTGAAGCCGAATCCGTAGCCAAACTGCTCGATGGCGATGCAGGTGCAGATCACGGCAAAACTCACAGGCTGGGCGACAGCGAGATAGACGAAAGACAGGCAAGGGAGCGTCATGAACGCGGCCATGATCCAGATGGATTTTTTCAGTCCGAGACGGGAGGCCAGAAGCCCTCCGAGGATGCCGCCGAGAAGAAGGAATATCACGCCGAGCGTACCATAGGCGATGCCCACCTCTGCCGTCTGCATCCCGAGTCCGCCGACCTCTCTGGAGGCCACCAGAAACGGAGTGCACATCTTGATGAGAAACGCTTCCGGAAGACGGTAGCAAAGCATGAATATGATCGCGAGCCAAACGCCTGGCTTCTTGAAATAAGTGGTGACGGTACGGCCGAATCCTTCGAATATCTCTCCGACCTTGCCGCCCGAATTTTCCTGAATATTAGGCACGTCGGACTCTGGCTTAGGGATAGCGAAGGTGTGGTAAAGGGTCAGGGCCGTAAGCAGGATGCCGGAGCCGCCTATGGTCAGCTGCCAGGCAAGGGGGACGTTGCCGGTTCTGGTCTCAAGAAGGCCGGCCACAGCGACGATCACACCGTTGCCGAACACGTTGGCCAGTCTGTAGAATGTGCTGCGCACTCCAACAAAGGCCGCCTGGCTGCTTTGGCTCTGGGCCAGCATGTAGAATCCGTCGGCGGCGATGTCGTGCGTCGCCGAGGCGAAGGCCGCGAAGACAAAAAGGATCAGAGTGAATGAGAACAGACTCATCGGTGTGCTTCCCGAGGCTATTGTCTCAGCCGACGGGTGAGGCATCGTGAGAGCCTGGATGACAAAGGCTACGGACATTATGATCTGCATCGTGATGATCCACCATCTCTTGGTCTTGATGATGTCCACGAAAGGGCTCCAGAGAAACTTGAGCGTCCACGGGAGATAAAGAAGGGATGTGAACAAGGCCATCTGTCCGTTCGGCACGCCCATCTTGGCGAACATCAGGACAGAGACGTTGTTGACAAGGAAATATGGGATGCCCTCCACAAAGTAGAGGGTCGGGATCCACATCCAAGGGTTACGTTTAGTGAAATTACTCATTATGTGTAGGTTTGATTATCTTCTTTCCAAAACGCTATCTGGGTAGTAGTGCAGCAGTATCTGATCGAACGCATAGCCTTTGCTGGCCATCACGGCGGCGCCGATCTGGCACAGACCCACTCCGTGTCCCCAGCCGGCTCCGTCAAGGACAAGTCTGTCGCCATCCCACTTTACATCAAAGGCTGAGCTCTTGAGGTGGGAATCGGACAGCCAACGGCGGATGATTAGTTCCTTGCCGATGGCCATCGTCTTTTTGTCACCGATGATCCTAAGCCTTTTCAACCTTCCTGAAGGCCCCCTTTCGATCGGGACAAGATCCCGGATCGTGCCGAAATCAATCCCGGAACGCCTGCGGACAAGGTCAGACACCTCCGTCCTGGAATATTCAGTGGTCCACCTGTAGAAGTCCTTCGTCTCCAGATCGTAGTCATTGAGCACCTGGGAAAGAATCCTTTCGTCATTGGTGTCACAGAACACTTCGCCGCCTTCCACGCAGTCCGGCGTGTCGGGAAGCGGTTGGAGATAAGGGTAATCCTTGTCCTCCCAGCAGGTGCTGAAAAGCTCCATCCGTCCGCCACAACATTTGGAGAAGCGGGCGTCGCAGATTTCGCCTTCGGATGTGAGGACGAGCCCCCAGGTCTGGTCTATCGCCTTGCGGACGGTATCCCCCACGGCCATAGTAAGTCCCTGATAGCGTTGGCAGTGATCATCAGCGCAGACGTCGAACAGGGTGTGGTCATCGTGGTCGAACCATTTTATGTACTCCTCGTCCCGGGCCGCCGAGGCAGCGGCTCTTTTGGTCACCGAGGCGGATTTCCCGGTCACTGAGCCTGTTTCTCCGGTCACTGAGCCTGCCGAAGTGACCTTGGTTCCCCCGTCAGTCGCTTCGACAGGCTCAGCGACCGACAGGATTTGCTCAGCGACAGACGGGTATGGCTCAGCGACAGACGCAGCCCCGGCGACCGGAGACGGTCCCTGAGCCTGCCGAAGGGCTGTTTTCCTACGGTGTTCCACCTGCGCCATCACCCATGAACGGGAAATCACAGCATGGGCCTTGAGGAATTCCAACCCGGCCGAAGCCTTCATCTCGGATGATATCACACTCAAGAGATAGTCCTCGACACCAACTATATTCACTGCCGTGACCTTATCCCCGTCCACGATGAATTTCAGCGTCCCGGCGAACTTCTGCGTCACTTTTCGCTCCCAATGGAAATCCACCCCGATGGTCACCCCATAGAGGATGAACGACGGCTCGGCGAACATTGTGGCCTCGGTCTGAGCCTCGAAAACCAATTCATCGTAAAGTACTCCGTTGTAGGAGATGCGTCCCTCGGAATATTCCACTTTCTGTTTTCCGGCTCCGTCCGAAATAATCTCGAACTCAATCTCCAGGCCGGACATGATGCCGACCTCCAATCTGTTCTGGGTTCTGGTCAGCCTCCAGACAATCCCCTTCTCGGTCTCCTCGCTTGCTGTCACCTCTTCGACAACCTGGGTAAGAAGCTTTGAATCAAGCTTGTCGAAATCCTCTTTCTCGGGAGCGACATAAACTCCGGCCATGTCCGCGCATCCCGGACTCATCGCCAAGTGGTCAGGGGCAGTGGAAAAATAATTATGCGGGCGATGTTTTTCCCTGAACATCACAACCGTGCGATACTCTCCCCCATGATACCAAGCAATCAGGTTGAGCATTGGCTCATCCGAGTCTTCAGGCAAAGGAGCGCAGTCCAGAAGCCTGTAGAACAACTTGGCGGTGGATTTCGCCGTGGTTCCACGGAGCACGAAAACGCCGCGGGCATATTCATCAAGATGGAACAGTCTGGCCTCCTTTACATTCGTCAGGAATTCCAAAGTTCCGTCCCCGTTGGTGTCAAGCAGTTCGTCAACTCTGCGCTGGAGTGGCATCAGGCCTTGCGGACACGCCTGGAAATGCATGTGGTCCGGAGCCGACGCCCCGCTTTGAGGGCCGTTGTAGAACCCAAGATATTCATTGTTCTCCTTGACGAAATCGAGAAGATCCTGATAACGGTGCCAGATTGACTGCGGTGTGTGATCGAAGCTGGAAATCACCAGATGCGACGGAAAGATCGGATAAGGGTTCAATGTCACACGGTACCTGCGCCCTTTGCGTCCTTCGAACTCGATGTTGGTCTGCTCCGCCGGGCGGTTCTCCGGACACAGGAAGCACGGCCTCTCACTGATGGACTTCTTGTCCAAAGCGGCCTCAGAGGAGATTCTCCTGCACGGATTATACTGAACGGTCACCTTCAGTCCGCCGACCTCAATGTACTTTACCTCGGCTTTCTTGAGGTTACGGTAATTCTCAGCGGCCATAGGCCAGACCGAAAGCTGATCCTTTATGAATTTGTCGATTTGTCTATCCATCAGAGCAATGCAAGTAAAGTGTCTTTGATTGATTTGAACTCCTGCTCAAAATTCGGGGTGAACAGTCCCATGCCAAGATTCGCCTCTATCTCGGCCATGTCCCGATAACGGCCTTCCGAGACCTCGTCAAGATCCGGTTTCAAGACAAAATTCCCGACAGCGGCGAAGACATTCACAAGCTCCTTCTCCCGGGTGGACTCCCAGACGTAGGATTTCAGGTAAACGGGGTTGAACTCCCTGAATCCCAACTCCTCGGAGGATTCCCGGTAAAGGGCTTCCTCCAGACTCTCACCATAGTCCACATGACCTCCGACCGCTGTGTCCCAAAGGCCGGGGAGAAGATCTTTCTTCATCGAACGCTTCTGGATGTAGAGACAGCCTTCGCGGTTGATTATGTGCAGATGGACGACCGGATGCATGAGTTTCGTGCCGTCATGCACGGTCCTCCTCGTGGCCTGGCCTATGACCAAACCATTCTCCTCCACGACAGGCACCATCTCTCCTGATGTGCAGGGGCGTTCCCCTGGATTGTCAGAGGACGGCAAAGGCAGGATTGTCGCCGGTTCAGCAGGATAAATCAACTCAAACATGGTGTCATGCTATAGCCAAAAGGATCAGTAATTGGGCCACAAGCACCCTCATGAACATGGACAAAGGATAGACCGTAGCGTAGTTCACAGAAGGATAATCCGTTCCGTAAGCTCC
Source organism: uncultured Bacteroidales bacterium (assembly GCA_934667175.1). Lineage (GTDB taxonomy): Bacteria > Bacteroidota > Bacteroidia > Bacteroidales > UBA932 > Cryptobacteroides. The sequence continues at coordinate 27,775 of CAKULN010000031.1, forward strand.
CTGGGTGAACGCCAGGACAGCCGGATCGGTCGTACCACCGGAGATCAGACCGCAGATCTGGTAAAAGTTCAGCTTGCAGGCATATCTTGCGATCAGGCCTATGGCGCAGACCGGGATGAATGTGATCAGAGCGCCATAAAGGATCCACCAGTAGCCTCCGTTCAGGATGGAACTTACGAAATTCTGTCCGGCTCCGAGACCCACCGCGGCCATGAAGAAGGATATTCCCATCTCCCGGACCATCAGGTTCGCGCTTTGCGTGGTGTAGGTCGTGATCTTCCATTTCGGCCCGAAATAGCCGAGCAGGATCGCTATGATGAGCGGGCCTCCGGCAAGGCCAAGCTTGATCGGCTGCGGGATGCCGGGAATGGCGATAGGAATGGATCCGAAGATAACACCCAAGGCTATCCCGAAGAAGATCGGGATAAGGTTAGGGCGGTTGAGGGTGGAGGTCTGGTTGCCCACAAGATTGGCGACTTCCTCGATTCCCAGTTCAGGGCCGACAACTCTCAACACATCTCCCATCTGAAGGATGAGGTTTGGCCTCGCGACGAGACCTACACCGGATCTTATCACACGTGTGACGCTGACACCATAATTTGCCCTGATGTTGAGGGTGCGCAGCGTGACGCCTGTCAAGGAGGACTTGGTCACCGTAATCTTCCTGTTGACCATCTTGGCATCGATCTGCTCCCAATCCTGAAGATGCATCGGAACTTCTTCACCAAAAGTGATCCGAAGGGAATCGACGTTTTTCTGGGATGTGACGATCAATAGCTTGTCTCCTTTCTGAAGGACCGTGTCTGGTCCCGGGATAGACATCAGCCCGTTCCTGAGGATTCTGGAGATGACTATCGAGTTCCCCAAATCCTTCGTGGCCTCTTTGATTGTCAGTCCGAATATGGCCGGATTCTCGACCTCGCAGTGCATACGTCTGGCGATGTCCTCGTTATTATCCTCGCTGTCAAGAGCTTCTTTCTCCTTTTCAAGATTCACTTTGAATATGGCCTTGAAGAACATCATCAAGCCGATGACCAGAAGAACTCCAAGAGGATAAGCCACAGCATAGGCGGACGCCAGTCCGGAAGTCGCAGAAGCTATGTCAGAGGCAAGATAGTTCTCGGCCCTCATGGAATCCGCCATTGTCTGCTGGGCGGCACCGAGCCCCGGAGTGTTGGTCACGGCTCCCGACATCACTCCTACCATGGTCTTGAGATCCTCCCCGGTTATGAAATGAATCGCCACGGTCACACCGACAGCAAGCAGAACCAGCAAGACCGCAAGCAGATTCAGCTGCATTCCGCCTTTCTTGAACGAATGGAAGAATCCGGGACCGACCTGAAGGCCAATGGAGAACACGAACAGGATCAGTCCGAAATCCTTCATGAAGCTGAGCACCGTGGCGTCAACCCTAAGTCCGAAATGGCTCAGAAGTATGGCCACAAACAAAATCCAGGTGGATCCGATGGAAATACCTTTGATCTTGAACTTTCCAAGATACAGTCCGGCGGCGATCACCACCGCGAAAGCCAGAATTGAATGGGCGATTCCCGCCCCGAAGAACAAATCTCGCATACCAAACTAAAAATCTATCCGCGCGCTAAAGCACGGTTTGTCTTCTATTTTACCTTCGATGAAATATGTCTTGCGCCCGTCAGCCTCGACGGAGCTTCTGAATATTCTTACCTCCTCACCAGGCTTTGTCTCTTTGATGAAATTCACGCTGATGCTCCTTACTCTGTTGCCGGCCACTACCGGGTAGTCGATGCTGTCCATCGCCCAGACCACGTAGCGGGCGTTGTTGGTGTGTCCCAGCACATCTATGTCCGAATATGCCGCCTTGTGGCAACCAACCTCCTCCGCAGGGATATCCTTAGGCATGACAACCTTTTCGCACGGGGTCTGAATGGCATGATCAGGGCACTGGGTGGTCGCCGGTACCATATTCAGAACCTCATCGCTGCGCACCAACCGCCTGGTTTCCACATTCATCACGATCCATGATGACGTGCATGCCACGAGAACCTTAGACTTGTCGGCAAAATCAGTGTCCCCTTTCCCTCGGAGTTCAAAGTCACGCAGGAAAAACAGCCCGTCAAGACCTTTGTGCCAAGTGTAGAGGGTTGTCTCGTCCGTCCACACCGGCGGGTTCGGGAAATCCATCCGCATCCTTGACAGCACCCATGCCGTGTGATGCTTCTGTAGGTCCTCATAACCGAAATGCAAGGCTCCCGCAGCCAGATACGCCATTTCCTGCGCGTGATCCATGAATGCGGCCGGCTTCAGATGAAACGACGCGTCCGTGTCGTAGCACGGGATCGTGATGTCAGTGCTGAACCGGTTGCCAGAGACATTAACATTTTTCATAGCAATCAATAATTTATAATCCGCAACTCCTCAGGAGTGTAGAGAATGGAATCAATGAAATCCGGTGCGACGTGAGCCAGGATCATGAATATTCCGAAAGCCACCAAGACCACTCCTATCATGCTTGCCGCCACAATCGCGGCCACCTTCCAACCACTATTTTTTCTCCCGAGCGGAACTTCCTTGTCATCCACCGCACGGATTTCTTCAGAGTTTCGGTCTTCTTCATGGCTCTGGCATCCTTCCGATCGCTGCTCTTCTTCCGGTCGCTGAGCCTGTCGAAGCGACTCCTTCGAAGAATCCGATTCCTCAGGTCCGGTCGCTTCGACAGGCTCTGCGACCGACGGGAATGGTTCAGCGACCGTCCCCGTGGCATCATCAACAAGCTCACGAAGCGCAGCCACACTCTGGGCCACCTCTTCCGGAGTCTCCTCGTGCGTCTTCAGCGAAACCGACTCCAACCCTACCCCGTAAGGATAGATGTCCAAATCCTCATCCGCGATAAAGAAAAAAGCATTCTCCTTGGTGGCACGCAGACGCCCCAATCCCGGAAAAACCACAATCTTCTTGGTCTGAAGCGTGCTCCTCAACCCAGATATGAATTCCGAAATGATCTTCATGGAAGTCTCGGGATCAGTCCCGTTCGCCTTGGAATAGAACTCCGCCAACAGCCTGTCTTCCTCAGATCCCCGCTGCCTGAAAGACAATCTCCGATAAGGAGGATTTATCGTGTAGCCCTTGTCAGAAAACGTCGAAGGCATGACCTCGGAGACGAAAGTCCCCAAGCCTGGCAACGTAACCTCATCATTGTCAAGGATCAGCCCCTTGATCATCTCTGAAAACAAGTCTATGTCCATTTCCTTTCTCCGAGAAATTTACACAAAGGTACACAAAAAAAACTACAAAAAATTTGCATTAACCAGTTTTTGTTGTACCTTTGCACTCCCGAAAGGAACAAACAACCAAAAAGGTTGAAAAAAAATTCCTCAATAGCTCAGTTGGTTAGAGCACCTGACTGTTAATCAGGGGGTCGTAGGTTCAAGTCCTACTTGAGGAGCCAAAGCGGACAAATCATCAGAAATGACGGTTTGTCCGTTTTTCTTTTCCTCATAACTCATTGATTTCAAAGGATATTGAAAGAAGAATT
>CAKULN010000032.1 GCA_934667175.1 uncultured Bacteroidales bacterium
CTCTACTGAGGTCCCGAAAGCTCGGATCGTGAGCTTGCCGAACCATCCGGTCCCTAAGCTTGTCGATAAACTTACCAGCCGTCCATCCCATTGTCACCGATATGCCTCACCGTCGTTCACTAAACCCTGTCGTTCACTAAACCCTGTCGGTCACTGAGCTTGTCGAAGCCCCCGACCCGATCCAAGCCCAGATGGTTCGACAGGCTCACCACCCGGTCCTTGATCTCCCGGAGCACCCGACTCCGACCATCGCTCATCATCGGTCACTGAACTCTGTCGTTCACTGAGCTTGTCGATAAACTTACCACCCGTCCATCCCATTGTCACCGATATGCCTCATCATCGGTCACTAAACCCCATCGGTCACTGAGCCTGTCGAAGTGCCCGACCACATTGAAGATTCCCATCGGCCGCTGAGCCAGCCGAAGCGACAACTATGACATACATGCCCGTTTCCACGATATGACCGCCCCCGTGGACACGTCATGCCGGAGTCGATCCCGCTGTACAATCTATAGAGAATCGAAACTCCGGACTGATCGTTGGAAGGGGAGAATTCTCTAAGTCTCTGAATATTATAGGGTGAGACATCACCGAATCATTATCAGTGAGTTACGTATCGGTGCCGGGCTGATTGGGAGGGCACGATTTTCTAATCGTTTTGTTGTCAAGATGTTGCCAATCACGCCTCGCCCGAGTAGAGACTGGCAGAGGACAGATTCTTGGAGATTCAGTTCATCTTCAAGTTGAAAATAGCTGTTTTTCTCGGACTTGCTGATTTTTCCATTGATTATGCCCCTTTTCCGAATAAAAATCGTTTATATTTGTAACTTTAGTAAGCGTTAAAAAATAAGTAGGTAAAGATTTGGCAGTATTTTTTAAGGATTACTCAACATCGAGCAAAGGTATGGGAACTTCGGCAAAACATCATGACATGGCCATTGCGCCAAAAGAAAACAAATTCAATCTTGCCTTCAACATTTTTCTGGTGACCGGAATGTTGCTGGCGGTGACTGTCACGACCATATTCAAGCTTCAGCAGCCGGAGGTGAAGACTTTCATGCTGCTTCTTGCGGCGTTCGGCTCTGTGATGGGGGTGGTGAACACAGTGATGTCGGCCAACGGAAACATCCTTACTTTCGTGTTCGGCTTCATCGATGTGCTGATCGGTACGATTGTCTATCTGGACAACGGAATCATGGGAAATTTTGCCCTGCATGCGTTCTATTTCCTGCCGATGCAGTTCATCGGGTTCTGGCAGTGGAGCAAAAGGGGAGCGAAGGTTCGTTCCGGCGAAGGAAGCGGCTCGCATCTTGAGGCGAGGCGGCTGACGGGCCGGCAATGGGCATGGTTGGGAGCTGGAATATTCATAGGCATAGCGGCGTTGTACCTTATATTATTATATGTTGACGGTGCGAAGCTTGCCGCCGGAAAGATTGAAAGCATCGACAAACCGAAGATTCTCCTTGATGCTGTGGTAATGATTCTGAATATCGCAGGACAGGTCCTGATGAGCCTTGCGTTCATGGAGCAGTGGTACATCTGGATACTGGTCAATATCTTTTCCATCTCGCTTTGGACAGTGGCGGTTGTGGGTGGCACCGGATCCGGCAACGCGGCGGTGATGCTCATCAAGTACATCTTCTACCTGCTTAATTCTCTGAATGGCTTAAGAATATGGTTGAGGCTGAGCCGCACTAAATCCTGACGGAATTGCCCGGCTGATGTTTCCATAAGGTTGCGCTGATCCGCAAATTTGGATAATTGACTATTTTTTACTTACTTTGTGGCGCTATTTGTTCACGGATCATCCGTGGATGGTTACCAATAGCGTAATTAGCAAGAATATACTATTTAATTTATTCAATTATGACTGAAGAAGAAATTGTAAAGCAGGTCAAAGCGATTATCGTTGACAAGCTGGGCGTCGAGGAGTCAGAAGTGACTGAGAGCGCCAACTTCACAAATGATCTCGGAGCTGATTCACTTGACACAGTTGAGCTTCTCATGGAGTTTGAGAGAGTGTTCGGAATCAAGATTCCTGATGAGGAGACAAGCACAATTGCGACCGTCAAGGACGCAATCGACAAAGTCAAGGAGAAGCTCGCCAGCAAGGAGGCCTAATCCTTTAGACGTAACAAGTTAAAGCCTCGGATTTAGGTCCGAGGCTTAATAGTTTCTATTTCTCCGGGTATCCTTTCGGGATTGCGAAAGTAACCTTCAACTTAGGTTTCCTGCCTTCAGACTCGGGGCCTCGAAGCACAGCCCGATAATAGCGATCCTTGTCCAACTCGGTGCTGGACGTCGTCGTTGTGGCCGACGAATAGGCGTACTGAGCCATCGCCTGATAGTTATAGTAGTTGTTGTAATAACTGCCGTAACTGCCGTAACCGTAGCCGTAGCTGCCATAGCCGTATCCCCCATAGATCTGGTTGTAGTAAGAGGCGTAGGCCAGCTGTTGATAGTAATTGGCCATCTCCTCCGCTTCCGAGTTTGTTGTGGTAGTGGTCTCGTACCACATTACCAGAAACCAGATGTCGTAATTGGAAAGCGTGCTGTCATCCGTCTTTTTCCTGATGATCTGCTGGACGTGGTGAGTGATGTCAGGGGCGTAGTTGCACAGTGACCGGTTCACATCTCCTTGATTCTCATCAGAAGCGCTGGCGTCAGTCAGACCGGCGAACGTGACCGTGGTGTCCGTGCTGATCTTGATGGTCGGACTGAGCACCTTCGGGTAGCGGAACATGGTTGTGTAGTCCTCGGGAAAATCAAACGGCATCTCGATGGTCGCTTTTGAGATCAGTGCCGTGGCGGGATCTCCGCCTTTCCTGACGATCTCCTCGTTGACGAGGCTCCGGATCTCCGAGGCCGGGACAACAGGTTTCACACCGCTCCCTCCCTCGATGTAGATTTTATCGCCGGCCTTGCCGACAAGGTGGTCGGACTCATGGCGGTCAACGTTGAAAACGTACTGTGAGGGCAGTTTGTTGACGTTGATCAAAGAGTCCAGATTCTGCATCTCCACGGGACTGAAATAAAACATTAGGCTTGAGTCTCTTCTCTCTCCGTCGAACTCTCCGTTGAAATAGAGGATGGCGTAGTTGTCTGTCCTCGAGATGTATGATCCCGATGTGCTCGCCACGGTCTGCAGGATGTCGAACTTGTACATGTCAAACCGTCCGCCTATTCCTGTAGGCTCGTCGGTGCAGAGGTATATTCCCGGAAATTTCTTCGTGTATGTCTCCAGATCTTTCAGGTCATCCTGGGTCATGCTTAGGTACTGCTTCCCATAGTCCTCCGTGAACTCGAAAGTCAGTGAGTCCTGGCCATTGACGACCGGCACCCCTTTGGTGATTCGCTTGGAACCGTGCTTGACTTCGGCCCTGGAAAAGTAGTCCTTGGAGCCGAGCGGCTCGGTGAGGGCGTAGACATTGACGTTCTGAAGGATGTTCATCTGACTCTCGTCGGCCACTGACAATGAATCAGCACCGGCCTTGAACTTGAATCTCTTGAACACAGGGTCCTTCCCGAAATCCACTGAATCCAGCACCGGAACAAGCGTGACCACGCTCCCCCTGCTGAACAGCCCGAAAGTCTCGTCTCTGATCGAGCCGATGGTGATTCTTCTTGATGAATATGCCGTCAGACTGTCTATGGATTTCATCCAAATCTCGTCAAGGTCGAATTCGGCCGTGTGGAAGTCGTATTTCTGGTCGGTCGGGATGAAGTCACCACCGAGGCTCTGGTCTGTTCCGACACAAGACACAAGGCCTGCGATAAGAACGATGACTGTTGTGAGTTTTCTCATTTACTGCAACTGTTGATAAAAATCATCGTATTCCTCTATGTAGCGTCCGCTGCTGATTGACTCCTCGTTGAAAGGAAGCGTCGGGATGCTCCGTTCCTGACAGAAACTTGCCAGTTCGGGATCAACATCTTTGTCGCCGAAGATCACCCCGTCGGAATACAAGGCTGCCGTTTTCGCAAGATTTATGCCAGTAGGACTGTCCAGCAGTGAGACATCAGCCGGCTTGATTCCTCCGAACAGGATGTTGTCCTTGAATGACGGTGAGAACTGTTCGCCGGCCACTTCTCCGTATAGGGATGTCACAATCTTGCTTCCGCTGAAGATCGGATCCCCGTTGTAGGCTTTCTTCAGATAGATCGGCACAAGTTGTGAGATCCAGCCCTGGCAGTGGATGACATCCGGGGCCCAACGCAGTTTCTTGACGGTCTCAAGCACGCCGCGGGCGAAGAAGATGGCTCTCTGTCCGTTGTCCTCGAAGAATTTGCCGTCAGTGTCGAATGCGATCTGCTTACGGCGGAAATAGTCTTCGTTGTCAATGAAGTAGACTTGAATCCTTGCTGATGAGATGGAAGCCACCTTGATCACAAGCGGCCTGTCGACGTCACCGATGATGATGTTCATGCCGGAGAGGCGGATCACCTCATGGAGCTGGTTCTTGCGCTCGTTGATGCATCCATAGCGCGGCATGAACGCCCTGATCTCTTTCTTGCGCTCTTGGATGCCCTGTGGAAGACAGCGTCCGATCTTCGAGATTGGAGTCTCTGGAAGGAACGGCATGATCTCCGAATTGACGAATAAAACTCTGTTTACGGGTTTTCCCATGGTAATTTTCTTGACTTACAAAGGTAATAATTTTTTTTCATATTTCGATATTTCACTATCTTTGAGTCCAATTTGGTGTAATGTGCGAATATGACGGCAGGTGAAAACAAATTGATACGCCGGCGGCTGGTCGGAGCCTGGCTTTCCACGGTCATCAGCATAAGTCTTGTGCTGCTCCTTGTCGGGGTGGCGGCTCTTTTGGTGGTCAACGCCAGAAGCGTCTCTGACTATTTCAAGGAGAACATGCAGGTCTCCGTCCTGATGAAGCAGGAGGTCGATGACGAGGAGGCCATGGAATATGTCTCCGAACTTGATGCGATGCCTTTCATAAAGAGCAGCAAGTTTGTCTCCAGAGAGCAAGGCACCAAAGAGATGGCTGAGCTTCTGGGGCAGGACTTCCTGGATGTCTTCGAGACCGCTCCTATCCCTGTCTCAGTGGAGGTGACCTTGAAGGCTGATTATGTGTCAACCGACAGCCTTGAGGTGGTAAAAAGGGCGATAGGACGCTCCGGGATTGTCGATGAGGTCGTCTATCAGCAGTCACTGGTCGAGAAACTGAACACCAACCTGAAGAAAATCTCGGTCGTGCTCGGCGTGTTCATAGCCCTGCTTCTTTTCATCTCCTTCGTGCTCATCAACAATACGGTGAGACTGAACGTGTTCTCCAGAAGGTTCACGATTCACACAATGAAGCTGGTGGGTGCGACCAAGGCCTTTATCAGGGCACCTTTCATGGTGCAGGCTGTGTTTCAGGGGCTGTTCTCCGCACTTCTCGCCACAGTGATGCTCGTCGGAATACTTTTCTTCGTGCGAAGCGAGTTCGCCCAGCTTTTCGAAGTGTTCAGGCTTGACTTGCTTCTCGTCGTGATCGGGGTCGTGATCGTCTCGGGAATCGTGATCTGCACGGTGAGCACCGCGCTTGTCGTGGGGCGTCTCGTCTCGCTGTCCAAGGATGAATTATATTGCTAACAATAAATTATTATGAATATGTCAGAGAACACCAAGATGCCAATCACCGCCAAGGGACTGAGGCTCCTCCTTATGGGGCTTCTGGTGATGGTCGCCGGCTTTATGCTGATGATTGGAGGGGGCACCGTTGATCCGGACAAGTTCAACTGGGCCATGTTTGACTTCCGCAGGCTTGTGGCCGCTCCGCTCGTGATCATCGTCGGCGTGGTCATCGAGATCGTGGCCATCATGCGCCGTCCGAAAGATCCTGAAAACAATAAAGTGGAATAGGTTATGGATTGGTTACAAGCGCTTCTTTTGGGAATAGTACAGGGCTTGACAGAGTTCCTGCCGGTCAGCTCCAGCGGCCATCTGATGATTGTCAGGGAATTGCTCGGCGTTGATGGTGACGGGTTCCTGGATTTCACCGTGACGGTACATCTCGCCACTGTCCTGAGTACGATAATCGTGTTCTGGAAGCCGATATGCCGTCTTTTCGCCGGATTGTTCAAGTTCACCTACAACGACGAGACCGACTATGTGTTCAAGATCGTGGTCTCCATGATCCCGGTGGCCGTCGTCGGGCTTCTTTTCAGGGAGCAGGTCGAGGCTTTGTTCTCGGACAACCTGTTCACGGTGGCTGTCTGCCTCATCATCACCGCGATCCTGCTTTACCTGTCGGATGTCTCCTCCCGTGTGGCCGCCCGCAAGACATCGGAGTCCCGTAGCTCTTCCGCCCGGAACGGAATCTCCTACTGGCAGGCCATGGCGGTCGGGCTCGGCCAGGCGTTGGCCGTGGCTCCGGGCCTTTCCCGCTCCGGCACCACGATTGCCACCGGACTGCTTTGCGGGGTCAAGCGTGAGGTGATGGCGCAGTTCTCGTTCCTTATGGTACTTGTGCCTATCGTCGGGGAGCAGTTCCTGGGCCTTGTCAAGGGGCTTGGAGGCGATGCCGTCCTTGGCGGAGGACTCAGCCCTGTCTGCCTTCTGGTGGGCTTCCTGTCCGCCTTCCTCTCAGGCCTTTTCGCCTGCAAGGTGATGATAGCCATCGTGAAGAAGGCAAAGCTCACGTGGTTCGCCATCTACTGCCTCGTCGTATCTCTCCTGCTGCTCATCTTCGCATAGGAATATTCATGAATCACAATGGCTGACAGGACCCTTTCGTACTTTGTCTCGGATGTGCATCTGGGGCTGGACGTCAATGATCCCGCAGAGAGAGAGGCCCGCTTCGTCCGTTTTCTGAAGTCCATCCCGAAGGACAGGACCAAGGCGCTCTACCTGCTCGGGGACATCTGGGACTTTTGGTACGAGTACCACGATGTGGTCCCTAAGGGCTATGTCAGGGTGTTCGCCGCCTTGATGGATCTGATGGACGCCGGGGTTGAGGTGTGCTTCTTTCAGGGCAACCATGACATCTGGTGCTTTCATTATTTCGAGGAACTCGGAATCCGGATCCTCCAGCAGCCGTATGTCGTTCAGATCGGCGGAAAGACATTCTGCCTCGGGCATGGCGATGGGCTTGGGCCTGGGCACCGTTGGTACAAACTGATGCGCTGGGGGTTCCGCAACAAGTTCTTCCAGAGTCTTTTCAGCTTGTTGCATCCTTATCTGGCCTTCCGCCTGGGCAAGGGATGGTCAAAGAAAAGCCGGGTGGCGAAGAGTCAGGAATATGCCTTCAGAGGCGCCGATGAGCCATTGTACAAGTTCGCCGTGGATTTCTCGAAGCGGCGTCACGTGGATTATTTCATCTTCGGGCATTTTCATGTGAGCGAGGACATCTCCCTCCCTACCGGAGCCAGACTCCTGATCCTCAAGGACTGGATGGCGCCTCACTCGTCGAACTTTATCTCTTTCGACACGATGTCGGGATGCTTGGGCATCTCCCAGAATATTGAATAGTACAGGGCGTCGAACTCGCCTCTCTGCCACTTCTCGACAAGATATTCAGTCATCTTGTCCTCTCCTTTGGGGTCATAGTGGCTTTTCAGGTCCTGACCGAAGACTTTGGCCACACCCTGCCAGAAACCGGCGGAGATTCCGCTTTTGTAACTCCTGATCACATTGTACGGTGATTTGCCGATCTCTCTGTCCACCAACTTGATCAGTAACTTTCCCTGCGAGATTGTCATGCCCTTGAGCGGCTTTTCATAGGCGTCCAGCAACTCTTCCTGCAGGCGGTTGATGTACTTCTCTTTCTTGCGTCTGCGCAGACTGTTCTCGGAGATGTGCCTGTCGACCTGGCTTTCCATGTCCTTGGCCAGCAGGGCGTACGGGTAGACCTTGTTGAAGTTGTAGACCAGCCGGTAGTATTTCTTCAGGTCCCGCTTGCTTCCGCGGAAACCTCTCGGAAAGATCCAGGCGGGGTCTATGCTGTCGTAGTAGGAAGTGTCTCCGTGCTCGATGCGGTAGCCCATGTAGCCGGATTTGCTTCCGCCGCGCGCCTGGGGCGGCACATCCGGAGTCTGCCCGGCGCAGATGGTGATCATCGTCAGGAACCCTGCGATAAGGCAGGTGGCGTATGTCGTGAGACGTGTCATTGTCTTTGGATGCAAAGGTACGATTTTTCTGAAAAAACTGTGCCACTGACTTATTCGCGGATAAACCGGATTCGGGCGTGTCAAAATTGATTGCAAAATATTTTTGTGCCGTAATCTAACGGATTGAGAATGATGAATTTCTTTTAATGGTTTCCCGGTCGAAAATGTTGAAATATTTTTTAAATAATGTTTGAAATCCGTGAATTTTTGCTAACTTTGCAGTCCCAAATTCTAGGGTGTAGTAGCGCAATGCGTTGATATTCAATAGATTTTGGAGAATTTGGAAATTATTAAAGTAGTACAGCAATGTTACAACCAAAGAAAACTAAGTTCAGAAGAGAACAAAAGAACGTGATGAAGGGTATGGCCCAAAGGGGCAACCAGCTCGCGTTCGGTTCCTTCGGTCTCAAGACCCTCGAGAACTGCTGGATCACAGCGCAGCAGATTGAATCCGCGCGTCAGGCTATTTCACGTTGTATGAACCGTGAGGGACAGATCTGGATCAGGATTTTCCCGGTCAAGCCTTTCACCAAGAAGCCTCTCGACACCCGTATGGGTAAGGGTAAGGGTGATCCTCAGGGATTCGTCGCTCCTGTAACCCCGGGACGTATCATCTTCGAGGCTGACGGCGTTTCGCTCGCGATCGCCAAAGAGGCTATGCGCCTTGCCGCCCACAAGCTTCCTATCGCCACCAAGTTCGTGGTACGCAGGGATTATGTTGAATAATAAATGGAGAAGGAATAATGAAAACATCTGAAGTTCGCGAGATGTCCATTGCAGATCTGCAGGACCGCATCCAGGTTGAAAAGAACAGGCTTGACACGATGAAGCTCAACCATGCCATCTCTCCATTGGAGAACACATCGGAATTCAAGAAAGTCAGAAAGGATATCGCTCGTATGCTCACTATCCTCGCTGAGAAAGAAAAAGAACAGAAATAATCATCAGTCTTATGGAAAGAAATCTTCGTAAGGAAAGAATCGGCGTAGTGGTCAGCAATAAGATGGACAAGACCATCATCGTTGCGGTCGAGACCAAGAAGGAGCATCCTCTCTACGGTAAGTTCATCAAGCAGACCACCAAGTTCGTCGCTCAGGATGACAAGAACGAGTGCAGCGAGGGAGATACCGTGCGCATTATGGAAACCCGTCCTCTCAGCAAGACTAAGAGGTGGAGATTAGTTGAAATCGTAGAAAAAGTTAAGTAGTTATGATACAGCAGGAAACACGTTTACAGGTTGCCGACAACAGCGGTGCGAAGGAAGTCCTCTGCATCCGTGTGCTTGGCGGTACGCATCATAGGTATGCGACAGTGGGCGACCAGATCGTTGTAGCGATCAAGAGCGCTCTTCCTAGCGGTGACGCTAAGAAAGGTTCAGTCTCCAAGGCTGTCGTAGTCCGTACAAAGAAAGAGATCCGCAGACCGGACGGGTCCTACATCCGTTTCGATGACAACGCATGTGTTCTTCTGAACAATGCGGGTGAGCTTCGCGGAACACGTATCTTCGGCCCTGTGGCCAGGGAGCTGCGTGAGAACTACATGAAGATTGTTTCACTGGCGCCGGAGGTCCTTTAATCATTGAGAATTATGAAAAAGTTACACATTAAGAAGGGTGACACCGTGTATGTGAATGCCGGTAACGACAAGGGCAAGACCGGAAAGGTCCTGACCGTCATCCCAGCCAAGGATCGCGTCATCGTTGAAGGTGTCAACGTTGTCAGCAAGCACACAAAGCCAAACGCCAAGCAACCTCAGGGCGGCATCGTAAAGCAGGAGGCGGGCATCCACGTTTCAAACGTCCAGCTCATTGACCCTGCCCAGAACAAGCCGACAAGAGTGGGCTACAAATTCGTGGACGGAAAGAAAATCCGTTACGCTAAGAAATCAGGAGAGGAGATCAAGTAACTATGGCAAAGAAAGCTACAAACAAACCGGCTGAAGCGCAGGCGCTTCCTGCAGGATATGTTCCTTCCCTCAAGAAGGTTTACAAGGAGGAGATCGTTGAGAAGCTGATGAAGCAGTTCTCTTACACGACTGTTATGCAGGTTCCTAGGCTCGTCAAGATCACCATCAATGAGGGTATCGGCGAGGCTACCAATGATAAGAAACTCGTAGAGGAGGCCGCTGAGGAGCTCGGAAAGATCGTTGGTCAGAAGGCTATTCTCACAACCTCAAGAAAGGACGTTTCCAACTTCCGTCTCCGTAAGGGCATGCCTATCGGTGTTAAGGTTACCCTCCGCGACGTGAAGATGTACGAGTTCCTCGAGAGACTCATCCGTATCTCCCTCCCTCGAATCAGGGACTTCAACGGCATAGCCGAGAAGATGGACGGCAGAGGAAACTACACCCTTGGTCTCAAGGAGCAGATCATCTTCCCTGAGGTGGACATCGACAAGAACCCGAGAATCCACGGAATGGAAATCACTTTCGTCACAACAGCGAAGACCGACGAAGAGGCTCACGCACTCCTCGCCGCGTTCGGTCTGCCTTTCAAGAAACATAATAACTAAGGAATATGGCAAAAGAATCAATGAAGGCCCGCGAGGTTAAGCGCGCGAAACTGGTTGCCAAATATGCCGCCAAAAGGCAGGCTCTTAAGGAAGCCGGCGATTGGGCAGCCCTTGACAAGCTCCCTAAGAACGCTTCACCTGTACGTCTGCACAACCGCTGCTCTCTCACCGGCCGTCCAAAGGGCTACATGAGAGCGTTCGGTCTCAGCAGAATCCAGTTCCGTGAGATGGCCAGCAACGGTCTCATCCCGGGCGTCAAGAAAGCAAGCTGGTAACAGCGATACAATATTTATTTATTAACAATCGGATATCGGGCGTCCCATGAGGGGCGTCGATCTAAAAATTCAAAAAAAACAATGACTGATCCAATTGCAGATTATCTTACAAGGATCCGCAACGCCTATCTGGCAGGAAAGAAGATCGTTGAGATTCCTTCCTCCAAGATGAAGGCCGCGATCACTGAGATCCTTTGTGAGAAGGGCTACATCCTCAGCTACAAGATTGTTGAGGGCACCCCTTACAACACCATCAAGATCGCTCTGAAGTACCATCCTCAGACCAAGATGGCCGCCATCAAGAACATCAAGCGTGTCTCTACTCCTGGTATGAGAGTCTATTCTGACGTGGAGAACATGCCAAGGGTTCTGAACGGACTCGGCATCGCCATCCTCTCGACATCAAAGGGTGTCATCACCGACAAGGAGGCCAAGAACCTTAACGTTGGTGGTGAGGTTATTTGCTATGTTTATTAACGATTAAAGAAAAGAATAATGTCAAGAATCGGTAAATTGCCTGTAAGCCTTCCGGACAAGGTGAGCGTTGAAGTTCTCCCTGGCAACGTTGTGAAGGTTAAAGGACCTCTTGGTGAGTTGAGCCAGAAAGTTGATCCGGACATCACCGTCACCATCGAGGATAATGAAATCAAGTTCACCCGCCCTACTGACCAGCCAAGACATCGTTCGATGCACGGTCTTTACCGCGCGCTTGTGCACAACATGGTTGTAGGTGTCTCCACCGGCTACCAGACCAAGCAGGAATTCGTCGGTGTAGGTTACCGTGTCGCGGCTCAGGGTCAGCTCCTGACTTTCTCTCTCGGTTATTCACACGACGTTCAGCTGATGCTCGCTCCTGAGATCAAGGCTGAAGTTCCGGATGTGAAGAAAGGTGAGAATCCTGTCCTTATCCTCAAGAGCATCGACAAGCAGCTCATCGGGCAGGTGGCGGCCAAGATTCGTTCACTCCGCAAGCCTGAACCTTACAAGGGCAAGGGTATCAAGTTCGCCGGCGAGCAGCTTCGTCGCAAGGCCGGTAAGACTGCTGGAGCTAAATAATAGGAGGACATAGATATGGCATTGAATAGAATTGAAAGAAGAAGAAGAGTCCATTACCGCATCCGTAAGCATGTCAATGGAACTGCCGAGAGACCAAGAATGGTTGTCTTCAGAAGCAACAAGCAGATCTACGTCCAGGTTGTGGACGATCAGCAGGGTGTTACACTCGTTGCTGCTGCTTCCAACGATAAGGTCCTTGCCGCTGAGTGCAAAGGCAAGACTGGAATCGAGGCTGCGGCCATCGTAGGAAAGGCGATCGCTGAGCGTGCCAAGGAGAAAGGTATAACCACCATCTCTTTTGACCGTGGAGGTTACCTCTATCACGGTAGAGTTAAAAGTTTGGCCGACGCTGCCCGTGAAGGTGGCCTTATTTTCTAATTGAAAGACTATGGCAAATACAAATGTTAAAAGAGTAAAGACATCTGATCTTGAATTGAAAGACAGATTGGTCGCCATCCAGAGAGTGACTAAGGTCACTAAGGGTGGTCGTCACTTCCGTTTCGCCGCGATTGTGGTTGTGGGTGACGAGAACGGCGTTGTTGGTTATGGTCTTGGAAAAGCCAATGAGGTAACTGCCGCCATCGCTAAGGGTGTTGAGGACGCTAAGAAGAATCTTGTGAAGATTCCTATCATCAACACAACCATTCCGCATGAGCAGGAATCCAAGTTCGGAGGCTCTGTTGTGTTCATGAAGCCGGCAGCCCCTGGTACCGGTGTAAAGGCTGGTGGTGCCATGCGTGCCGTGTTTGAGTCAGCCGGTGTCCAGAACGTGCTCGCAAAGTCAAAGGGTTCTTCAAACCCTCACAACCTTGTGAAAGCCACTGTCGCCGCGCTTACCCAGATGAGGGATGCCTACACTGTGGCCGGTCTCCGTGGAATTCCGATGAGCAAAGTATTTAACGGTTAGGAGGAGACACAGTTATGGCAAAACTTAAGATAACACAGGTAAGAAGCAAGAACGGAGCCACAAAGAGGCAGATCGCTAATCTGACCACTCTTGGTATCCGCAGAATGCACCAGACCGTGGAGGTCGAAAAGACTCCGGTGACAGAAGGCCAGCTCGCCAAGATCCGTCACCTTGTTGAAGTTGAAGAAATCTAATCAGGAGGACGAATAGATGAAACTGGAAAATTTGAAACCTGCAAAAGGTGCGACTCATAACAGCAAACGTCTTGGCCGTGGTCAGGGTTCCGGTAAGGGTGGTACTTCCACCCGTGGTACCAAGGGTGCCCAGGCCCGTGCAGGCTATGAACACAAAATCGGTTTCGAGGGTGGTCAGATGCCTATTCAGAGACGTGTTCCTAAGTTCGGATTCAAGAACCCGACCAGAATTGAGTACAAGGCAGTCAACGTGGCTGCTATCCAGGCTCTTTCCGAGCGGCTCGGAAAGGCTGAGATCGGCATCGAGGACATCAAGGCAGCCGGACTCGCAGACACCAAGGAACTCGTGAAGGTTCTTGGCAACGGTGAGATCACGGCCGCTGTGAATGTCACAGCTGACGCATTCTCGGCTTCCGCTGTCTCCAAGATCGAGGCTGCCGGCGGTAAGACAATCGTAATCGGCAAATAGCGATGAAGAAGTTTATTGAGACAATAAAGAACATCTTCAAGATCGAGGAGCTCCGTACGAGACTCGGCTACACGTTCCTTCTCGTCCTGGTCTACAGGTTGGGTTGCTTTATCGTGCTGCCTGGTATCGACACGACCTTGCTGGCTTCCCTTCAGGACAGCACCCAGCAAGGACTCGTCGGTCTCTTGAATATGTTCTCAGGAGGTGCCTTCGGTAACGCTTCCATCTTTGCGTTGGGAGTGATGCCGTACATCTCCGCATCAATCGTGATTCAGCTTCTGGGCATGTTCGTCCCTTACTTCAGGAAACTCCAGATGGAGGGTGAAAGCGGCCGCAGGAAGATGAATCAGCTCACCAGATACCTCACCATCCTCATCCTTTGCATCCAGGGTCCCGCTTACATCGCTTCTATCCACAGCCAGATCCCGGGCGCCGCTTTCCTTGCGGAGACCCAGCTTGGCTGGAGCAGATTCATGTACAACCTTGTGGCCACCATCATCCTGATGTCAGGCTCGATGTTCGTCATGTGGCTTGGTGAAAGGATCACTGACAGGGGTATCGGTAACGGAATCTCCCTGATCATCATGATCGGTATCGTGGCCCGTCTGCCGTTCGCCCTCGTGAGTGAGGTTGGTACGAAACTCAGCACGACAGCAGGTGGCGGTCCTATCGCCCTGATCGTCGAGCTCATCATCTGGTTCCTTGTCATTGTCGCGACCATCGCGCTTGTACAGGGTGTCAGAAGGGTTCCTGTCCAGTACGCCAAGAGAGTTGTCGGCAACAGACAGTACGGTGGGGTACGTCAGTACATCCCTCTTAAGATCAACGCCGCCGGTGTGATGCCAATCATCTTCGCCCAGGCTTTGATGCTGTTCCCGCTTCTGTTCTCCCGTTTTGACGCGACCAGAGGCCTTGCCGCCACTCTCGGTAACTACACCGGATTCTGGTATAACCTGATTTTCGGATTCCTTGTCGTAATCTTCACGTATTTCTACACCGCCGTCACCGTGAATCCAACCATGATGGCCGAGGACATGAAGAAGAACGGAGGATTCATCCCTGGCGTGAAGCCTGGAAAGGCCACGGTGAACTACCTTGACTCAATCATGTCCAAGGTGACGCTCCCTGGATCCATATTCCTCGCCATCATCGCCATTCTCCCTGCTTTCGCCAGGATTATGGGCGTTCAGGACCAGTTCGCAGGCTTCTACGGTGGTACCTCACTGTTGATCCTTGTGGGTGTTGTCCTTGACACACTTCAGCAGATTGAGAGTTATCTTCTGATGCGTCACTATGACGGTCTGATGAAGACCGGACGTATCAGCGGACGTTCAGGAATGTAATTTTGATAATCACAAGATTGATGGTTAAGCCTAAGACAGAAGAGGAAATCGAATTGTTGCGCGAGAATGCCATTCTTGTCTCCAAGACATTGGCGGAAGTCGGCAAGGTGGTCGCCCCGGGTGTGACAACCGCGAGGTTGAATGAGGTGGCCGAGACTTTTATCCGTGACAACGGAGCGATTCCTAGTTTTCTTGGATTCGAGGGTTTTCCCGCCGCGATATGTACATCGGTCAATGATGTTGTCGTCCACGGTTTTCCGTCGGACTATGTCCTGAAGGAGGGCGACATCGTGACGGCTGACATAGGCACCTTGTATAAAGGGTATAACGGAGATTCGGCTTACACTTTCCCGGTCGGGGAGGTGGACGCCGAGACCCGTAAGCTTATGGACGTGACCAAGGCTTCGCTCTACAAGGGCATTGAGGCCGCGGTTGCCGGCAACAGGACCGGAGACATCGGACACGCGGTGCAATCGTACGCTGAGTCATTCGGCTTTTCGGTTGTCCGTGAACTTGAAGGACACGGACTCGGGAAGGAGATGCACGAGGCTCCAGGCGTGCCGAACTACGGGCGTCAGGGTCACGGGTGCAGACTTGTGGATGGAATGGTCATCTGCATCGAACCAATGATCAATGCAGGGGGCAGAGGAGTGTATGTGGCCAGAAATGGCTGGGCTGTACACACGTCCGACCACAGGAACGCGGCTCACTATGAGCTTACGGTTGTTGTTCGTAAAGGCAAGGCGGAACAACTGTCAACGTTTGATTATATAGAAAGTACTGGTAAATTTTAAAGTGTTTTTTCAATGTCCAAACAAGTAGCGATAGAACAAGACGGAAAAGTGATCGAGACTCTTCCCAACGCGATGTTCAAGGTGGAGCTTGAGAACGGTCATGTCCTTCTCTGCAACATCTCCGGCAAGATGAGAATGAATTTCATCCACATCCTCCTTGGAGACAAGGTGAGGGTTGAAATTTCACCTTACGATTTGACTAAGGGAAGAATATCTTTCAGGTACAAATAAAAATATTCACGATATGAAAGTCAAAACATCCATCAAGAAGCGCAGCGATGATTGCAAGATCGTCAGACGCAAAGGTCGTCTTTATGTCATCTGCAAGAAGAACCCTAAGTTCAAGATGCGCCAGGGATAACAGTAGTTTGTAAAACAAATAAAGTTTAAGATAAATTATGGCAAGAATAGCCGGTGTTGATTTACCGAACAACAAAAGGGGTGAGATAGGTCTCACCTACATCTACGGTATCGGCCGCAGCTCCGCGAGAGAGATTCTCCAGAAGTGCGGAATCGATTACGACATCAAGGTCGGTGAATGGAATGATGATCAGGTTGCCGCTATCCGTACCCTCATCACTGAGGAGTATAAGATTGAGGGTGAGCTTCGTTCCTCCGTCCAGATGAACATCAAACGACTGATGGATATCGGTTGCTACAGAGGTATCCGTCATCGTATCGGTCTTCCTGTACGTGGTCAGAGCACAAAGAACAATGCCCGTACAAGAAAGGGAAAGAAGAAGACCGTCGCAAACAAGAAGAAGGCGACCAAGTAAAACTAGATGAATTATGGCAAAGAAAACAACATCATCAAAGAGAGTTGTCAAGGTTGAGGCTACGGGCCAGGCCCATATTTCATCAACCTTCAATAATGTGATCATTTCCCTGACCAACAATCAGGGGCAGGTGATCAGTTGGTCCTCAGCCGGCAAGAGCGGCTTCAGAGGTTCCAAGAAGAACACCCCTTACGCCGCTCAGGTGGCTGCCGAGGATGCCGCCAAGACCGCTTTCGACGCAGGTCTCCGCAAGGTGAAAGTCTTCGTCAAGGGTCCTGGAGCCGGCCGTGAGTCCGCCATCAGGACCATCAACAATGCTGGAATCGTTGTCACTGAGATTGTCGACGTGACCCCGATGCCACACAACGGATGTAGACCAAAAGGCCGTCGTAAAGTCTAATCAATGAATTAAAATAAAAATTACTATGGCAAGATATATTGGTCCAAGCACTAAGATCGCCCGCAAGTTCGGCGAGCCTATATTCGGAAGCGACAAGGATTTCGAGAAGAGAAACTATCCTCCGGGACAGCATGGTCTGGCGGCGAAGCGCAAGAAGCAGCGTGAGTATGGAATCCAGCTCAAGGAAAAGCAGAAGGTCAGATACATGTATGGCCTTCTTGAGCGCCAGTTCCACAACACCTATCTTAAGGCTTCCAAGATGGCGGGTCTGAGAGGTGAGAACCTCCTCCTCCTCCTTGAGTCAAGACTTGACAACGTTGTCTACAGAATGGGCATCGCTCCTACAAGGGCCGCCGCGAGACAGCTTGTAAGCCACGCTCACATCACCCTCAACGGTGAGGTCTGCAACATTCCTTCCGTTCAGGTGAAACCTGGGGATGTGGTTGCGGTCAGGGAGCGCTCAAAGAGCCTTGAGGTCATTCAGAAGGCTGTCGCTTCAGCTCCTAAATATTCATGGATCGAGTTTGACCCTAAGGCGCTTTCAGGCAAGTTCCTGAATCTCCCTGCAAGGGCAGACATCCCTGAGAACATCAACGAACAGCTCATCGTAGACCTGTACTCTAAGTAGAATTAACACCCAAAAAGAATTAATATGGCAATCTTGGCATTTCAGAAACCGGACAAGGTGATAATGCTCGAAGGCACCGATACAGTCGGCCGCTTCGAATTCAGGCCTCTTGAGCCTGGGTACGGGCAGACCATCGGCAATGCTCTCAGACGCATTCTTCTCGCCTCTCTGGAAGGTTTTGCTATCAGCCAGATCAGGATTTCCGGCGTGGATCAAGAGTTCGCGACGATTCCTGGTGTGATCGAGGGGATGCAGGACGTCATCCTGAACCTTAAGCAAGTAAGGTTCAAGAGGATGGTCGATTCCGTAGACTCTGAGGTAGCGAACATTGTGATTAGCGGTAAGAATGAGTTTACCGCGGAGGATATTTCTAAAGGATTGTCTTCTTTCAAGGTGTTGAACCCTGAGCAGCACATCTGCTCACTCGAACCGTCAGTCACTCTTGAGATTTCCTTGACCATCACCAAAGGCCGTGGATTCGTTCCGGCCGAGGAGATGAGGGAGGAGAACACACCGATAGGCACTGTCCTTGTCGATGCGGTCTACACACCTATCAGAAAGGTCAATTGGACGGTTGAGAACTGGCGTGTCGAGCAGAAGACCGACTACGAGAAGCTGAACCTTGAGATAATCACTGACGGATCTATCTCTCCGAATATGGCGCTTCAGGAGGCGGCCAGTATCCTGATCTATCACTTCAAGCTTTTCACTGATGACAAGAAGATTTCCATCGAGAGCGCTGTCGAGTCCGACTCAAAGGAACTCGACGAGGAAAGCCTCAGGATGAGACATCTTCTTCTCACCAAGCTTTCAGACATGGGGCTCTCCGTGAGGGCGTACAACTGTCTGAAGGCCGCTGACATCGACACATTCGCGGACCTTGTTTCCTATTCAAGGAATGAACTCATGAAGTTCAGGAATTTCGGAAAGAAGTCCCTCAATGAGATCGACCAGCTTGTGGAGAAGATGAAGCTCCAGTTCGGGATGGATGTAAGAAAATATAATATTGAACCCAAGAAAAAGAACGCATAGAAATGAGGCACAATAAAGCAATCAATCATCTTGGCCGCAAGTCAGGCCACCGCAAGGCTCTGTTGGCCAACCTGGCGACTTCTTTGATAATGCACAAGAGGATCACGACAACTGTGGCTAAGGCCAAGGCCCTTAAGTCTTATGTTGAACCTCTCATCACCAAGTCAAAGGAAGACACGACTCATTCCCGCAGAACCGTTTTCAGCTACCTTAAGAACAAGGAGGCTGTCAAGGAACTCTTCGGGGTGATCTCTGCGAAGATCGCGGACCGTCCGGGAGGCTACACCCGCGTACTGCACCTTGGCTTCCGTCAGGGTGACGGAGCCGACATGGCTCTCATCGAGCTTGTGGACTTCAACGAGGCCGCTCTTGTAAGCAAGAAGGAGGAGAAGAAGTCAACACGTCGAAGCCGCGCCAAGAAGGCGGACGCTCCGAAGGTTGAGGAGGCTCCTGCCGAGGCTCCTGCACAGGAGGCTCCGAAGGCTGAGTAACAGCTGGAGCAGGCATGAATATAATGGCGGCTGGCATCCAGTCGCCATTTTTTCAATCTTTTTTGTCATCAAATATGGTAAAGGTCACCACATTTTTCTTATATTTGTGGTCTAGGAGGGTTCGTGGAACCTTTTTTTTGGTGAAATAATATAAATCGTTATAACTAATCAATTTATGAATTATCTGTTTTATTTCGTGCCAGCGGCTTCTGTGATAGCCCTCTTCTTTGCATGGCTCTTTTACCATCAGATGAAGAAAGAGAATGAAGGTACACCGACAATGAAGGAGATCGCCCAGTATGTCCGTGAGGGCGCTATGGCATATCTCAAACAACAGTACAAGGTTGTTGGAATTGTCTTTGTGATTTTGGCAGTCTTGTTCAGCATCCTTGCTTTCGGTTTCGGAGTGCAGAACAAGTGGGTGCCTTTCGCGTTCCTGACCGGAGGATTCTTCTCCGCCCTTGCCGGCTACATCGGCATGAGGACAGCCACTTACGCTTCCGCCAGGACAGCCAACGCTGTCAGCAAGTCCCTTAATTCTGGTCTTAAACTGGCTTTCCGTTCCGGAGCCGTGATGGGTTTGACCGTCGTGGGTCTTGGCCTTCTCGACATCTCGATCTGGTGGGTGGTCCTCAATGCTTTTGTCCATGAGGCCAGCGAGTCTCAGACCCTTGTTGTCATTACTACCACTATGCTTACTTTCGGAATGGGCGCATCTACCCAGGCCCTCTTCGCCAGGGTTGGCGGCGGCATCTACACCAAGGCCGCTGATGTGGGAGCCGACATTGTCGGGAAAGTCGAGCAGGACATCCCTGAGGATGACCCGAGGAACCCTGCCACGATCGCAGACAACGTGGGTGACAATGTGGGTGACGTGGCCGGAATGGGTGCTGACCTTTACGAGTCGTATTGCGGTTCGGTGCTCGCTACGATGGCACTCGGAGCATCAGCTTTCTTCGGAGATGTCGACGCGCAGATGAGAGCCATCATCGCCCCGATGATGATCGCGGCCATCGGTGTGGTTCTTTCCATCATCGGCATCTACGCCGTAAGGACAAAGGAGGGGGCGGGGCTTCAGCAGCTGCTCAAGTCGCTCAGCATCGGGACCAACCTCAGCGCCTGCCTTATCGCCGTGCTTACATTCATAGTGTTCTACGTGCTTGGTTTCAGCAATTGGTGGCAGCTCAGCCTGTCGGTGATCGCCGGTCTGCTTTCCGGAGTCATTATCGGCAAGGCCACGGAGTATTACACGTCACATTCCTACAAACCGACACAGGATCTGGCCGAGAGCTCTCAGACCGGTCCTGCCACCGTCATCATCAACGGTATCGGTCTGGGAATGATTTCAACCTGTGTTCCTGTCGTGACGATTGTGGCCGCCATCCTGATTTCCTACCTTTGCGCTACAGGCTTCTCCTTTGATCCTGCCTACCTCAGCAACGGTCTGTACGGAATCAGCATCGCGGCTGTCGGAATGCTTTCCACCCTTGGAATAACCCTTGCCACGGATGCCTACGGTCCTATCGCGGACAATGCTGGAGGAAACGCGCAGATGAGCGAGCTGGATCCTGAGGTCCGCCGCCGTACCGACACCCTTGACGCCCTCGGCAACACAACCGCCGCCACAGGAAAGGGCTTTGCCATCGGCTCGGCCGCCCTCACCGCTCTCGCTCTCCTCGCTTCTTACATTGAAGAGATCAAGATCGGTCTCCAGCATGCGGGAGTTCTTCTTCTTGAAGTCGGTGGCAAGATTGTCAAAGTGACAGAGGCCACCATCCCGGAGATTGTGAACTATTATCAGGTCAACCTGATGAATCCGCGTGTCCTCGCCGGAGTCTTTGTGGGTGCCATGATGGCATTCCTCTTCTGCGGAATGACAATGAACGCCGTGGGACGCGCCGCACAGAAAATGGTAGTCGAGGTCCGTCGCCAGTTCAGGGAGATAAAAGGCATTCTTGAGGGTAAGCAACGTCCTGACTACAAGCGTTGTGTGGAGATTTCGACAAAGGCCGCCCAGCATGAGATGATTGTTCCTTCACTCACTGCGATCATCGTTCCTGTTCTGGTTGGTATCATTCTTGGAGAGGCAGGTGTCATGGGACTTCTCATCGGCGGACTTGGCGCCGGATTCATCCTTGCGATCTTCCTCGCTAATTCAGGAGGCGCATGGGACAATGCCAAGAAATACGTTGAGGATGGGCATTTCGGCGGCAAGAACTCCGTCAACCATCATGCTACCGTTGTCGGAGACACTGTCGGAGATCCTTTCAAAGACACGTCCGGACCGTCATTGAACATCCTTATCAAGTTGATGAGCATGGTCTCAATCGTGATGGCAGGACTTATTGTCATGATACACGGTTGATGAATATGACGAACTTACATTAATATAAGATGAAAAAAGTAACCATCAGAGATGTGGCGAGAGAAGCCGGGGTGTCAGTCACCCTGGTTTCTTTCGTGATGAATGCTAAAATGGGTAAGGACGGCAGGCTGGACTGCCCGGTCAATCCGGACACGGCAGAGCGGGTCCTTCAGGTGGCCAAGAAACTCGGCTACAGACGAAACAATGCGGCTGCGTCGCTGCGGAGCGGCCGGTCGCACTCCATCGCGGTGATTGTCTCAGACATCGCGAACCCGTTTTTTGCTGAGATCTGTAGAAACATTGAAAACATCGCCTATAAGGATGGGTTCACTGTGATTTTCGCAAGCTCGGAGGAGAACCCGCATAAGCTTGCCCATCTGGTCGAGACCATGGTTGGGTACAATGTGGAGGGTCTAATCGTGGCTCCTTGTCTCGGAGCTGAGGCGGCGTTGGCGAGAGCGATCAGCATCGGCATCCCTACAGTCTTGATCGACAGGAATATGCCGGGAGATGAATTTGGTCGTGTCCTTGTCGACAACGTTGACGCCGGCAAGATGGCCACAAAGTACTTGCTCCATCAAGGATTCGGCAAGATCGAGATGATCTCCTATAAGTCCGGCGTGACCAGTTTGACGGACAGAGAGTCTGGCTACGCCACGGCGATGGACGAGGCCGGCCTGAAAGATGACATAAGGGTCCACAAGATTGAATATGACACCGAGGCCGCGAAGAAAGATGTCATCGAAGTGCTGCGTGAGGCGGCCAAGCGTGGGACGGAGGCGTTCATCCTTCCGACCAAGAGGATAGCCATGTACGGCTTCAACGCCCTCAACGCCCTTGGCTTGAGCATGCCTAAGGATTTCTCCTTCGTCTGCTTCGACGAGAGCGATGTCTACGAGCTGAACAAGCCGGTTGTGCCTCACATCATCCAGCCTCTGTCAGAGATCGCTGTCAAGTCCTTTGATCTTCTTCAGAAGATGATAGAGGGTGACGTGGCGGCAGAGGAAAAGACCTCCCTGCTTAAGGTTAAACTTGTGCTGGGAGGCCGTTTCGGTGGGGAATCGACAGAAGCGTCGTTCTAGATAGTCGTATTGTAGATTTTTTCAGCTTGAGCCTTGCGGTAGGCATCTAGCTTTTCTGAGACCACAGTGTCTTGGAGGGCGAGGATTTCTGCCGCAAGGATAGCTGCATTCTTGGCTCCTCCGATCGCGACAGTCGCCACCGGAATTCCTGTCGGCATCTGAACCATTGACAGAAGTGAATCCAACCCGCCGAGGGCCTTGGTCTGCATCGGCACGGCGATCACAGGCAAAGTTGTGAGTCCTGCCGCTACTCCGGCGAGGTGTGCGGCGCCGCCGGCTCCGGCGATGACCACCCCGAACCCACGTCCTTTGAGGGCTTTGGTATATTCAAACATAAGTTCCGGGGTTCTGTGGGCGCTGATCACCCTTTTTTCAAACTCGATCCCGAAGTCGGAAAGGATCTGCTCGGCTCCCGACATGACCTCATAGTCACTTGTGGAGCCCATGATAATTGCTACTTTCAGCATGGTGAATATTATAGAATATTATTAAGTTGTAAAAATTAATTAATGTAACGGAAAATAAAGGAATAAGGAGCGAAGCGACCGAAGGGGTTTCGGGGAATCCTTTCCCCGTGCCCCTCAGGGGCTGTCACGAAGTGACTGGGGGTTGGATCATTAAAGACAGAGGTGTAAATTTATTTACACCTCTGTCCAATGGATCGTGATTCCGTCCTTTTCCATCCCCCTGAACCAAGTCATCTGCCGTTTGGCGAACTGGTGGATGGCATTGGCCAGCAGGGTGTGCATCTCCTCGTAAGTCAGGACGCCGAGGACGTACTGGGTGACGAATTTGTACTCAAGCCCGTAATAGACAAGATCTTCCGGCCTGATCCCGCTGTCAAGGAGTCCTTTGACCTCCTCGATCATCCCACCGGCCAGCCTCTCGTCAAGCCTCCGGTCAATCCTCGCGACACGTTCCTCTCTGCTGACGAGAGTCCCTATGTAGTACGGATTCTTCGGCATGAAGCCGGTTCGTTTAACGGGATGCTCCCGCTCGTACATCGCCACCTCCAAGGCTCTGATTATCCTCCTTTTAGACTGAAGGACACCTTCGTCCGGAAGCGGCCCGTAGCCGCTTAGTTTGGCGATAAGGATCTCGGTATCGTACTTTTCGAGTTCTTCCCTCAGTTCCTCGTTCGGCGGCACTTGAGGCAAGGTGTAGCCGCAGGTCGCAGCCTGGATGTAAAGTCCAGTACCCCCGCACAGAATCGGAGTCTTGCCCCTGTCACGGATGTCTTTGCAGGCATATTCAAAGGCCTGCTGCCATTGGTAGAGGTCGAATCGTGTGCCGGCGGGCACAATGTCTATAAGGTGGTAGGGAACGTCGCCATATTCATTCAGGTCCTTTCCCGTCCCGATGTCCATGCCGCGATAGACCTGCCGTGAGTCCGCGGAGAGGATTTCCCCGTTGCCGCATTTCCGGGCCAGATCCACAGCGAAGCGCGTCTTCCCGGAGGCGGTGGGTCCAAGCACGACGATCAAATCAATCGCTCCGGAAGCATATTCATTGAATATGCCCCCGAAGTCGATGACCTCCGGTTCCGGAAGTGGAGCCGGGGGAGGAATGGGAATAGCCTCCCGCAGCTTGTTCTGTGGCTTTCTGCTCATCCGTTATTAACCGAAAGATTTTATGGCCATTTAGTAACCAAAGATTTCCTCAAGAGTGAGTTCGGTGACGGGGCCGAGCGAGCTGACGAAGTCCATGTCCAGACCTTCCTTCTTTCCGAGGAATCCGTAAACGTACTTGCGACCCTTGATCCACTTCTCTTGGAATGCCTTGACATCTGCAAGGGTCATTCCCTGAACTTTTTCGAACACCGCCTTGTTCCGGTCCTCGTTAAGCCCATAGTCTTGAAGGTCAAGATATTTGTAGAGAACGTTGATTCCTGTTGTCCTGCTTGTGCGGATGCCTGTGAGCAAGGCGGTCTTGGCGACCTCGAATGCTTTTTCGGATTCAGGCATATCATTGATGATGCTGTCGAACGCCTCTACGGCCTCCTTTGCCTTGTCGTTCTGTGAGGCGATGAAAGCGTAGAAGATGTAGTCGCAGTCCTTGTAGCCGAGGTCACCGAGATAGGCCGCCGCTGAATATGCAAGGCCTCTTGCCTCACGCATCTCTTGGAACACTATCGCGCCCATACCGCTGCCGAAGTAAGAATTGTACATCCTTGCCTCCGGGTCGTTGGCTGCGTTGAACTTCTCACCTCTGTCGGAATATTGCAGATAGTAGAACTGGTTCGCATCGTAAGGAGCGATGAACACCTCGCTGGAAGCCACCTGCCTTGACAGAGGATGGATTCTCTTAAGGGGCTCCGGGTTCTCGCTTATCTTATGGTGCTCAGTGATCATCTTCTTGGCCGCGGTCTCGTCTGACGGGCCGTAGTAGAGAACGTCGTGCTTCTTTGCGTACAAGTCTCTGATCGCTTGAAGAAGATCCTCGGAGGTTAGGGCCGCAATCTGCTCGTTGGTAAGGGTGGTCTTCTGGATGAACTCAGGACCATAGAAGATGAACTTCTGAAGTGCGCTGAAGCAGGCTCTCTGGTTCAGTTTGTTGTCGGAGCGACTTTTGAATATGTCTGATTTAAGTTCCGCAAGGATAGCTGTGTCAGGCTGTGCGTTGAAGATAAGATCTTCGATGATGTCCATCGCCTTGCCGACATTCTCATCAAGTCCGCTCACACCGATGTAGGATTGCGTAGGGCCGCAGGAAAGTCTCTGTGAGCAGGCAAGCTCATACATTTCTTTCTTGATCTGCTCGGCCGTTCTGGTCGGGGTTCCGAGATAGCCAAGATAGTCGAATGCCAGATCAAGACGCGGATCGCTTTGGGTTCCACGGTCAAACACATTGGTCAGAGTCGTGATGTCATTGATCTCGTTCTTCTTGTAGAGGAGTTCGATGCCTTCGGCCACGCTGCCCTTGGACATATCCTTGGAGAAGTCCACGAACACTGGTTCTATCGGTGTTACCTCTGCATTCTGGATCTCGGTCAGGAACTCACTCTGCTTGTCGCGGTTGGTCTCGATCGGAGTGATCGCCGGTGCGGCGATCTTCTCGATTCCCTTATCCTCTCCGATTCGCTTGTAAACTGCCACATAACTGTTCGCTCCGAGATGCTCGTTCGCCCAGTCCACGATCTGCTGCTTGGTGACTTTCTCAAGCCTTTGCATCTGGAGTGCGTCGTCTTTCCAGTTGTGTCCGTTGATGAAGGACTCCACAAAACTCATCGCCCTATCCTCGTTGCTTTCAAGCTGACGCATATTCGAGAGCTTGTAGTTGTTCAGTGTTGACTGGATGAGACTCTCGTCAAAGTCTCCGCCGCGGAGCTTGGCTACCTGCTCAAGCATCAGGTCACGCACTTCGTCAAGGGTCTGTCCCTCACGAGGATAGCCCACGAGAAGGAACTCACCGTAGTCCGGACGGGTGTAGTTGAATCCGTAGAAACCGTTGACTTTCTGCGCCTGTATAAGGTTCAGGTCAGCCAGACCGGCCTTCCCGTTGTAGAGGATGTCGCCGACGATGTCACCGACCTCGCTTCTAAGGTAGTCGTTCGATCCCGGAACTCTCCAGCCCATCATCACGAACTCGGCGTCGAGTCCGTAAACGTCTTTCTGCACAGGAGCGGTGATGGCCTGCTCAGGCTCATATTCAAGGTGCTTGATGTCAGGGTTCGGCTTCCATTCTCCGAAATATTTCTCGATCGTGGCGACGAATGTGTCCGGATCGAAGTCTCCGGAGACGCAGATGGCCACGTTGTTCGGCACGTAGAAGTTGGCTCTGTAGTTCTCGATGTTGACGATCGACGGGTTCTTCAGGTGCTCCTGTGTTCCGAGGGTTGTCTGGAGGCCGTACGGATGGTGAGGGAAGAGGGCGAGGTCGATGGCTTCCATAGCCTTGCGGTTATCCTGTGTCAGGCTCATATTCTTCTCCTCGTAAACGGCCTCCAGTTCCGTGTGGAATCCGCGGATCACCGGATGGATGAACCTGTCGGCCTCGATTTTCGCCCAGTTGTCGATCTCGTTGGAAGGAATGTCCTCCTGATAGACGGTCATGTCGTTGGAAGTGAAGGCGTTGGTATTGTCGGCTCCGATGATGGACATCAGTTTGTCATATTCATTAGGAATGGCGATCTTGGACGCCTCGTAGCTGATGGAGTCGATCTGGTGATATATCGCCTTGCGCTCCTCGGGGTCTGTTTTTGTGCGGTAAACCTCGAAAAGAGCCTTGATCGAGTCGAGCATCGGCTTTTCAGCTGCATAGTCGGACGTGCCGAAGTTCTCTGTGCCCTTGAACATCAGGTGCTCAAGGTAGTGGGCGAGTCCCGTGGTCTCCTTAGGGTCGTTCTTGCTGCCGACCTTGACAGCGATGTAGGTCTGGATGCGCGGTGTCTCCTTGTTGACGGTCATGTAGACCTTCAGTCCGTTGTCGAGGGTGTAGATCTTCGTGTTCATCGGATCCCCCTTGACTGTCTCGTACTTGTACTTCGCGCACGATCCTGCCAGGAACAGCGTGATGACGGTGACCACCGCCAGAATGAGTTGTCTTTTCATAATATTGAACATTAACTAATCGCCAAATACGCGGTGAAATATTCCCCGCTTGCAATACATTTGCCCTGAATGGCTGTAATTGACAAACTTAATCAATTTTGGCCGCAACACCAAGAAAAGTGATTATCTTTGCACCACAATCCTTGGCGCGCGACTGTCAGGTTTGTGGGCGATGAATATGCTTTTATTTGGCTCCGTGGTGTGTCATGTCGCCGGCAGGGAGTTTTCAGAAAATTGATTGGTATGCCAAAGCAGAAGGAATATAAAGTTGAGATACGCAACCGTCGGGCCTCGTTCGACTACGAGTTCCTGGAAACCTATGTGGCGGGGATATCCTTGGTCAGCACCGAGATAAAGTCGATCCGCATGGGCAAGGCCTCGCTGGTCGATTCGTTCTGTTATTTCGTCGGCAACGAGTTGTTTGTCAAGGGTATGAACGTGGCCCAGTACTTCTGGGGTTCCTGGGGGCAGCATGAGCCGATGAGGGATCGCAAGCTTCTGCTGACCAAACGTGAGCTCCGTCATCTGCACCAAGCCGTAAAGGAAAAAGGCCTCACCATCGTAGCCACCAAGCTGTTCATCAACGAAGACGGCCTCGCCAAGCTTGTCATCGCCCTCGCCCGAGGCAAGAAAGTCTATGACAAGCGCGCCTCCATCAAAGAGAAAGACCTCCGCCGCGAGCTCGACCGCGGGGAATAGCGCCGGTCACTGAGCTTCGGTCACTGAGCCTGTCGAAGTGCCGGAGCCTAACCACCCGGCCACTGAGCCTGCCGAAGTGCCGGAGCGGCATCCATCGAGGCGGCCAAAGAAAAGTCATTCCCGAATTTTTCACGTTACAAAAATTCGGGAATGACTTTTCTTCTGTCCGCAATGCTGACGTTATCGAGCGAAAATCTCAATATGATTCCCTTTGAGCGTAAGAGATTGATTCGTAATCTTTAAGATATGTAAAACCCTGCTGACCCGTAAATTTTTCAGCGCAAAATCCCGGCTGTCCCCGAAATTTAGCCTCTGTTGTTCATCGAAAAGTTGCGGAGTGTTTTGTCTGAAAGTTGCGGAGTAAATCACTCAAAAGTTGCGGAGTAATTTGCCGAAAAGTTGCGGAGTGAAATTTTGCTTTTTAAATTTCCGGTAGTATATTTGCGTTAACAGCAATTAATTGGAGGAATTTATGCAAGAGTATAAACCACGTATAGCAGACGAATTGTTAAGGCGAAAACTGTCAGGCAAGGGAGCGGTTTTGGTTCAAGGCCCTAAATGGTGTGGAAAAACCACTACAGCGAGGCAAATCGCTGAAAGTGAACTTGACTTGGGTGATTCCTCTGTTTTGGATGACGCATTGGCCACCTTGCAGATTGTGCCGAAGAACCTTCTTCAGGGTAAGGCTCCTCGCTTGATTGATGAATGGCAGTCAATTCCTGAATTGTGGGATATGATTCGTAATGAGGTGGACAAGCGTGGAGAATTCGGGCAGTTTGTGTTGACGGGCAGCAGTGTCCCTGTTGATGAGGAAAAGAGGCGTCATAGCGGGAACGGAAGGTACGGATGGGTGAATATGCGTCCTATGAGCCTCAGGGAGTCGGGAGAAAGTAATGGGACTGTTGCCTTGAAGGACATCTTCGAGGGGAGAATGATTGAACCTCAGAAAAATCCGTTAAGCCTTGAAGAGATTGCTTTCCTGCTCTGTAGGGGAGGATGGCCTATGTCAACTTTTCTTGAGGGGGATGTTGCGTTGGATCAGGCAAGAGACTATTATGAAACCGTTTATAAGGTGGATATACACCGTGTTGACAAAGTGAGAAGAAGCAGTGAACGTACCAGGTTGCTGCTGCGTTCTTACGCCAGAAATGTCGGTTCCGCTACAAGTTTCAGCAGAATGAGCGAGGACATAAAAGAGAATGACAATGCGTCCGTTTCCTATGAGACTGTCTCGGACTATGTAGACGCTCTCAAGAAACTCTTTGTTCTTGAGGATATGCCAGCTTGGAATCCGAATCTCAGAAGCAAGACTGCGATTCAGTCTTCTGACACCAGATATTTTGTTGATCCATGCATCGCTACGGCTGCATTGTCAATAAGTCCGGCGGATCTGATTGGCGATCTGCGAACATTCGGCTTGTACTTCGAATCAATGGCGGTGCGTGATTTGCGCGTGTACGTTGACTCTCTTGTGGGGGAAGTGTTCCACTATCGTGATTCATCCGGTTTGAAATGCGATGCCGTGCTGCATCTTAGGGATGGTCGCTATGGGCTTGTGGAAATAAAATTAGGTGGAACAGAAAACATTGAAAAGGGGGCGTTGGCTTTGAAAGAGTTGGCGAACAAGATAGATTCGGATAAAATGAAGGCACCGTCTTTCTTGATGGTGTTGATTGGGGTGGGGCAGTTTGCCTATCAACGCAAGGATGGGGTATATGTTGTTCCGATAGGGTGTCTAAGACCGTAAAGCAAGCCCATTTCGGCCACTGAACTTGATTTCTCGGTCGCTGAGCCTAATCTCTCGGTCACTGAGCCTGTCGAAGTGCCCGTAGAGTCTGTGGTCACTGAGCCTGTCGAAGTGCCGAGCCGAATCATCCCGGTCACAGAGCCTGTCGAAGTGCCGGAGGCGGCCAAAGAAAAGTCATTCCCGAATTTTTCACGTTACAAAAATTCGGGAATGACTTTTCTTCTGTCCGCGATGCTGACATTATCAAGCAAAATACATGAAACAAGACAAAATGCTTCTGGAGAAAATATTTATTAGAGTCCGAAAGCTTTCTTGATGGCATCTACGGCATCGAGCTTCTCCCAGCCGAAGAACTGGACGAGCTTGTCGGTCTGGTGGCCGGGCTTGCCGACTTTTACGGACTTGGTGTACGGCTTACGGCCGAAGTGGCCGTAGGCTGCTGTCGGCTCGTAGATCGGATTCTTGAGTTCGAACTTGCGGATGATCGCGGCCGGGCGGAGGTCGAAGAGTTCCTCGATCTTGCGGGCGATCTGCGCGTCAGGCACGATGCCCGTGCCATAAGTGTCCACGAATATGCTCACAGGCCTTGCCACACCGATGGCGTAGGCGACTTGTACAAGCATCTCCTGGGCGACTCCAGCCGCGACCATATTCTTAGCTATGTGCCTTGCCGCGTAGGCCGCAGAGCGGTCCACCTTGCTCGGGTCCTTGCCGGAGAACGCTCCGCCGCCGTGCGCACCCTTGCCGCCGTAGGTGTCCACGATGATCTTTCGGCCGGTGAGGCCGGTGTCTCCCGCAGGGCCGCCGATCACGAATTTACCGGTCGGATTGACGTGCAGGATGAAATCGCCCTTGAACAGTGCCGCTGTCTGAGGATTCAGCGCAGCCTTCAACTTCGGCAGGAGGATATTCCTGACATCAGCCTCGATCTTGTCGTGCATCGCCTGGTCCACCTTGTCCTGACCGAACTGACGGACGGCCTCGGCGTAGGATATATTCCCAAGCTCTTCGGCCACGAAGTCGTCGTGCTGGGTCGAGATGACGATCGTGTGGACGCGCACCGGGTGGTGCGATTCGTCATATTCAATGGTGAACTGGGACTTTGAGTCGGGCCTCAGGTAAGGCATCAGCTCCGGGGTGTTGTGGCGGATGTCCGCAAGCACCTGGAGGGCGGTCTGCGAGAGGTACAGAGGCAGAGGCATATAGTCCTCGGTGTCCCGGCAGGCGTAGCCGAACATCATGCCCTGGTCGCCGGCTCCCTGGTCCTCAGGGTTTTCGCGCACCACGCCACGGTTGATGTCCTGGCTCTGCTCGTGGATTTCGGAGAGGACTCCGCAGGAGTTGCCGTCGAACATGTAGTCGGCCTTGTTGTAGCCGATGCGGTTGATCACGCCGCGCACAACCTTCTGAACGTCAACGTAAGCCTCGTCGGAGCGCACTTCGCCGCCGATGACGACGAGACCCGTCGAGCAGAAAGTCTCGCAGGCCACTTTTGACTCTGGATCCTGGCGGAGAAACTCGTCCAGGACAGCGTCCGAAATCTGATCGGCCACCTTGTCCGGATGGCCTTCGGAGACGGACTCGCTTGTAAATAGGTAATTCATAATGTGTTATATTTATAATTTTCAATCATCCCGCTATGGTCGCATGCTCGCTGGCTCTGTTTTCAAGGTGACACTCTATCTCAAGTGCGCACCAAGCGGAAATAAAAAACTCCAACGTATGCGGAATACGTGGAGCGACACCAAAAACACAATATGAAAATTTTTAGCATTTTTTAGTGTGGTTGCAAGCAGGCAAATCTCTCCACATTTTCCGGATGCAAAGGTACTACTTTTTTTGAATATCCAAAA
>CAKULN010000033.1 GCA_934667175.1 uncultured Bacteroidales bacterium
GTTATTTATTGGTCACTTCGGCAGGCTCAGTGACCGACCGTTATTTATTGGTCACTTCGGCAGGCTCAGTGACCGACCGTTATTCATTTAGTCACTTCGACAGGTTCAGTGACCGATTGGCTGGCTCAGTGACCGGCGGTTCACTTTCCGGCCAGAAGCAGGAAGACGCAAGGGCGCTTCCCGATGGCGAAAGGCGAACGCTTCCACTCTTTGACGCTTTTCGTCAGGATCGTCTCCTCCGGCAACGTGATGTCCGCAGCCACACAAAGCCTAGTCTGGGGCTGGAGCGTCGCCAGTAGGTCTGCCAGCATCGAATCGTTACGGTAAGGTGTCTCAATGAATATCTCAGTCTGGTCTAATTGCCCGGAACGCCTCTCGATCTCCCGGATCGCTCTCCGGCGCTCATCGGTCTTGGCCGGCAGGTAGCCGCAGAAAGCGAAACTTTGCCCGTTGAGTCCCGATCCCATCAGCGCGAGCATCAGCGAGGACGGTCCGACCATAGGTATCACATTGATACCATGAATATGGCAGAGCGCCACCAGCTGAGCCCCCGGATCCGCCACTGCCGGAAGTCCGGCCTCGGAGATCAATCCCACATCGGTCGGTGTGCCGTCAGGATCAGAGAACATATCCAGAAGCGTTTCCACATCCTTGGCCGTGGAATGCTCGTTGAGCTCCCGAAGCTCAAGTTCCCCTATGTGTCCTTTCAAGCCGGCTGCGGAAAGGTACCTGCGCACGGTCCGGGCCTCTTCTACGACATATTTCCTGATGCCCTTGAGCCTCTCAAGGACTGGCTGCGGAATGACTTCCGCGGGATCATATTCCCCAAGAGGGGAAGGAATCAAAAAGAGTCTGCCATTTGCCATAATGGGACAAATTTACGAATATTGCCGAATTTAATTTAACTTTGCAGGAAAGAATAACACTTAAGATTAGCATAATGAGAAAGACAATCGCATTTGTTTTGCTGTCCATCCTTATGGCCGCTCCTGCTATGGCCAAGGACAAGGCTCCTAAGAATGAAAAGGTTAAGAACGTCATTCTTATCATCGGGGACGGAATGGGTCTGGGGGCCACGGCTTCATGGATGATCAACCAGGATTATGCCCCGACCTGTTTTGACCGGGCTCAGTACGCCGCTGTAGTGAAGACATATTCGGCTAACAACAGGACAACTGATTCCGCTGCCGCCGCCACCGCGATGGCCACAGGGCACAAGACCAACAACAGTATGCTTGGAATGCTTCCGGATGGCTCCAAGCCGTCAAGCATCGCTGAACTGGCTAAGGATAAGGGGCTTTCTACGGGAATAGTAGTCACCTCCTACGTTCTTGACGCCACTCCGGGCGGATTCTATGCCCATGTTGACAGCCGTGGAAAAAGGAAGGAAATCGCCGAGGATCTGATTGAATTCAAACCTGACGTGATTGTCGGCGGAGGCAGGAAGTATTTTACGAAAAAGAAATATACTGACGAGAATCTTGTCAACAAGGCTGTGAGCGCCGGATTCACATACGTGGAGACTCCGGAGAAGTTCTACTCCACATGGACGACTCCTATCCTTGGTCTTCTTGATGAGGGAAGCCAATTGGACGAGGCTGAGATCAACTCGGATCTTCTCTCGGATTTGGCCGGGCACACATTCGAGATTCTGGAAAAGAACAAGAAAGGTTTCTTTGCGATGATCGAAGGTTCGCACATCGACCATGCGGCACATGCCAATAACTCCGATGAAGTGATTTGGTGGATGGAAGAGTTCGACAAACTGGTCAACTTGGCGTTTGACTACGCTGACTCCCACAAAGGGACCCTCGTTATTGTCACTGCCGACCATGAGACCGGCGGCATCACTCTGGTACCTGGCAGCAAGGACTTCACGAAAGGCGAGAGCGGGATTGAGATGAAATATTCATCCACAAGCCACACCGCGTCGCCGGTCATCCTATATTCCTATGGAGCCTCCGCCTGGAGATTCGGGGGAGTGATGGATAACACAGACATATTCAAGAGAATGAAGAGCGTGTTGATTGATAGGTAGCTCCCCGTTCTGTAATCGGAGAGGTGCGTATGTATCCGTCACTTATGTAAAAGGTATCATAACTCATCCGACAAGGAAAATGACTCTGTCAATGCCTGATGATAAGTCAAATCCTTTCCATTTTGTAATGCAGTGCCTTGAGC
This sequence comes from uncultured Bacteroidales bacterium, assembly GCA_934667175.1. Classification (GTDB taxonomy): domain Bacteria; phylum Bacteroidota; class Bacteroidia; order Bacteroidales; family UBA932; genus Cryptobacteroides. The sequence continues at coordinate 2,182 of CAKULN010000033.1, forward strand.
TCCAAGGCTGCGCCGATTCGGTACATCGCGGAAAGGGTGTGGCGGAAAACTTGGAATGCCTCTACGCTCTGAGCCTCGACACCCTGTCTCATCATGAATGAATATGCCTCACCTGCCAAATAGGCGAGGTCATGCGCTATGTCTGAGGCCTCCTTAGAGTTCAGAGGATGTTTAAGAATATCCCTTGTCACGTGCTCATCAAGGTCATCGAAACCTCTAGAGCCCACAATCGATGAATAACCCTGGCTCTTATACCGTGTCCAGTCCTTGTCCCACCAACACGCAACTGCCATCCCGATGTAGGCAGACCAAGCCAGTACAACCTCTGGATAACTATTGAATTCATGCACCGCGTCTCCGGAATATTCCAAAGCGATAGACTCCCACCTCGCAGTTATGTCCGGGGTACTGAGAAGCATCCCGTCCAGAAGCCCTTTGTCTGTGCAGATTTCCACAAGCCTGTCAACCAATCTGCTTTCGTAAGACTCAAATCCATCCATTTCTCATAACTTTATCTTGCTAAGATAAGAATTAGTTTTGACATATCTGCCGTTGATGAAGGCCTCTGGGAAAGAATCCACTTTCAAGGCGTACGTCAAGACACTGACTGAGCGGGGAGTCCTGGATGTGGATGATATGACGGTCGTGTTCCTTGGGAAATCGGCCTGACCTCTGTGTTTTGGTACAGGAGAATTGCTTAGGTGTACGAAATCCGAAAATATGACGGAAATTTTGACATCCTTTCAATTACTATATCCATACAATCCATAAAATTGTTCAGAAATTTTGAATTATGCAGTAAAAACATTATGTTTGACAAGCATAATAAGTTTTGCGATTATGATATTCGTTGATAGAGTAGATGAAACATCACGTCTTGAAGGAGCTCTTGCGGGAGAGAAACCTGCTATGGTTGTGGTGTATGGTCGAAGGCGTTTGGGTAAATCGACGCTGATTAAAAGAGTGTTGTCAGACAATGATGTCTATTTTCTTGCCGACAGATCAGAGGAACAGCATCAGAGAGCGTTGCTGGCAAAAGTGGTCGCTTCGATGTTCACGGATTTTGATAAATTGGCATATCCGGATTGGGAGTCGATTTTCAGAGCTATCAACTATCGCGCTGAAAAGCGTTTTACGCTGTGCCTTGACGAATTTCCTTATCTTGTGGAACAGTCTCCGGATTTGCCATCCGTACTGCAGAAACTTGTTGATGAGAAACAACTGAAATACAATCTTGTACTTTGTGGGTCGTCTCAGAATATGATGTATGGGCTGTTTCTTGATTCCACGGCGCCACTTTACGGACGTGCCGATGAGATAATGAGGCTTGCACCGATACGGTTACCTTATATTCAAGAAGCATTGAGCCTCAGTCCTATAGATGCAATTGACGAATATTCTGTCTGGGGAGGTGTGCCTCGTTATTGGGAGTTAAGAGAGAAGCGGGACTCCCTTGAGGACGCTTTATGGCATAATGTACTTTCTGTAAATGGCGCGCTTTATGAGGAACCTGCGAAACTCTTTCAGGACGATGTGAAAGACATTGTCAAGATTTCGACAATTATGTCATACATCGGTACGGGGGCGAATCGCCTGTCTGAAATCGCCGTGCGTTGCAACGAACCAGCGACTAATCTGTCTCGTCCATTAAAGAAACTCGTAGACCTTGGGTTCATAGAGAAAGACGTTCCGTTTGGCTCGGATGAAAAGAATGCTAAAAAAAGTCTATACAAGATCGCTGATCCGTTTATGGCGTTTTATTACCAATTCGTCGTCCCTAACCGCTCGTTCATTGAGCTAGGCAGGCGTCTTCCCGTTGAACAGGCATTGGCCTCTCATTTCTCTGAATATGTCAGCGTGCAATGGGAAAAGCTATGCCGCAATGTCGTTACCGGTAATGTTGTCAACGGAGTGGCTTACGGTAAGGCAAGGCGTTGGTGGGGAATAGTGATGGGAGAGGATAAGAAACCTGAGCATGTCGAGTTCGATGTGGTTGCCGAGTCGTTGGACAAGAAAACCTTGCTTGTGGGTGAATGTAAATGGACCGCGCAAGAAAATGGTGCACACCTTACATCCGAACTTCTTCGCAAGGCCGAATTGTTGCCGTTCGCCAAGGATCACACGATTGTTCCCGTGCTGTTCCTCAAAGAGAAACCAAAAGAGGACGTTGGCAACGTGATGTACGCAGGGAATGTTATTTCATTATCGAGGTGATACTTACTTATGAGACTGTTCGGTACTGGTGAATGGCTTCTGGTGTACCGAAGGACGAGAGGTGTGATTTTGCCAGAGAGAGTATATTCATAGGATACTGAATATATAATAAAGAGAGTGACCGAACCGGCCACTCTCTTTTGTGAATATGTCTGCGGAACACTACTTGCCGGCGAGGCGGGCGTAGGTGCCGTAACGTACTTTGGCGAATTCCTCGGTGAGGCTCAGGAGTTCCTGGGCTCTGTCAGGGAACAGTTTGTAGAGGGAAGCGAAACGAACCTCTCCCTTGAGGAAGTCCTGGAACTTGGTCCAGTCCGGCTCCTTGGAGTCGAGAGTGAACGGATTCTTGCCTTCTGACTCGAGGGCCGGGTTGTACCTGTAGAGGTGCCAGTAACCGCAGTCAACGGCGAGCTTCTCCTCCTTCTGGCTCAGACCCATACCGGCCTTCAGACCGTGGTTGATGCACGGTGCGTAGGCGATGATGAGGGACGGTCCATCGTAGGCCTCGGCCTCCTTGATTGCGTTCAGGTACTGTGCTGGGCTTGCACCCATGGCAACCTGGGCGACATAGACGTAGCCATAGCTGATGGCCATCATGCCGAGATCCTTCTTGCGGATCTTCTTGCCTGAGGCGGCGAACTTGGCGATCGCGCCGGCAGGGGTTGACTTGGAGCTCTGTCCACCGGTGTTGGAGTAAACCTCGGTGTCGAGAACGAGCACGTTCACATTCTTGCCAGAGGCGAGCACGTGGTCGAGTCCGCCGTAACCGATGTCGTAGGCCCAACCGTCACCACCGAAGATCCACTGGCTGCGGGCCGGGATGAAGTGCTTGTAGTCAAGGAGTTTTTTGCAGTGAGGGCAGTCAGTGTTCTCCATCAGCGGAACGACCTTGTCAGCCACCTCGCGTGTGATCTCACCGTTCTCCTTGTTCTCAAGCCACTGCCTGAACAGAGCCTTTACTTCCTCAGGGCACTTGTCGCAGTCGAGAGCGGCGGTCATGAGGTTGGCGACTGTCTCACGGGCGCGGTCGGAACCGATCTTCATTCCGAGACCGAACTCGGCGTTGTCCTCGAAGAGGGAATTCTGCCAAGCCGGGCCGTGACCCTGGGCGTTGGTGCAGTATGGAGATGCAGGGAATGACGCTCCGTAGATAGAAGAGCAGCCTGTGGCGTTGGCGATCATCATCCTGTCACCGAAGAGCTGGGTGATGTTCTTGATGTAAGGTGTCTCACCGCAACCGGCGCAGGCACCGCTGAACTCGAACAGAGGCTGGGCGAACTGTGAGTTCTTGACATTGGCGGCCTTGTTGACAACCTTGTCCTTGTAGCCGACCTTTGTGGCGAGCCAGTTGAAGTTGTCCTGCTCGGCCTGCTGGTCGAGGGCGGAAACCATTGTGAGAGCTTTCTCCTTCGCAGGGCAGACATCCACGCAGTTGCCGCAACCTGTACAGTCATCCACAGAGATTGAAAGGGCGAATGAATATTCCTTCAGAACAGCCTTGCCCTGTGCCTTCTTGAGTCCGGCAGGTGCTTTCTCGGCCTCTTCGGCCGTGAGGAGGAACGGACGGATGGCGGCGTGAGGGCAGACGAAAGCGCAGGAGTTGCACTGAATACACTTCTCCGCGTCCCAGCTTGGAACCGTGACGGCGACACCGCGCTTCTCGTAGGCTGATGTGCCGGCTGGCATGGTGCCGTCTGCGTAAGGCAGGAATGCGCTTACAGGGAGTGAGTCTCCGTTCTGGGAGTTCACAACGTCAGCGATGTCCTTCACGAATGCAGGGGCGAGACGGTCCTTGTTAGGGGTCTCAAACTTGGCTGAGATCTTCGCCCACTCGGCAGGAACGGTGACTTCGGTATATTCACCACCTCTGTCGACGGCTGCGTAGTTCATATTCACAACATTCTCACCCTTCTTGCCGTAGCTCTTGACGATGGCGTCCTTCATGTACTTGACGGCGTCCTCGTAAGGGATGATGCCGGTGATCTTGAAGAAAGCGGACTGGAGGATCGTGTTGGTCCTGTTGCCGAGTCCGATCTCAGCGGCGATCTTGGTGGCGTTGATGATGTAGAGCTTGATCTTTTTCTTGCCGATGACAGCCTTCACGTTGTCAGGAATTCTCTTGACGGTCTCTTCCTCGTCCCAAAGAGAGTTGAGGAGGAGGGTGCCGTTCTCCTTGATGCCCTTCAGCACGTCGTACTTGCTGAGGTATGAAGGCACGTGGCAGGCCACGAAGTCAGGAGTGCTGACAAGATATGGAGCCTTGATAGGGTTGTCTCCGAAGCGGAGGTGAGAGCAGGTGTAGCCGCCTGACTTCTTCGAATCGTAGTCAAAGTAGGCCTGGCAATATTTCTGCGTGTGGCTTCCGATGATCTTGATGGTGTTCTTGTTGGCACCAACGGTACCGTCAGATCCGAGTCCGTAGAACTTGCACTCTGTGGTGCCTGGCTTCACGATGGAAACCTCGCTCTTGATGGAGAGGGACTTGAAGGTGACATCGTCCACGATGCCGATGGTGAAGTCGTTCTTCGGCTCGTTCTGCTCAAGGTTATCGTAAACAGCGACGATCTGGGCTGGAGTGGTGTCCTTCGAGGAGAGGCCGTAGCGTCCGCCGATGATCAGCGGAGAGTTCTGCTGACCCTGGAACAGAGCCTTAACATCTAGGTAGAGAGGCTCTCCGAGGGCTCCCGGCTCCTTGGTCCTGTCGAGGACAGCGATCCTCTTGACGGTCTTAGGAAGAACCTTCAGGAAATATTTCTCTGCGAAAGGCCTGTAGAGGTGAACGGTGACGAGACCGTACTTCCTGCCCTTCTTGGCGAGGTAGTCGATGGTCTCCTTGATTGTCTCGGTCACCGAACCCATGGCGACGATGATGTTCTCGGCATCAGCGGCTCCGTAGTATGTGAACGGACGGTACTCGCGGCCGGTCAGTTCGCTGATCTCACCCATGTAGCGGGCTACGATGTCCGGAACGGCATTGTAGAAGTTGTTCCTGGACTCTACAGCCTGGAAGTAAACGTCTCCGTTCTGGGCTGTACCGCGTGTCACCGGGGCGTCAGGGTTGAGAGCCCTCTCACGGAAAGCCCTGAGAGACTTCTCGCTGACCATCTTCTTGAGCTCTTCCTCGTCAAGAGCCTCAATCTTCTGGATCTCGTGTGATGTGCGGAATCCATCGAAGAAGTGGAGGAACGGAATGCTTGACTTGACCGCTGAGAGATGAGCCACGGCGGCCAGATCCTGAGCTTCCTGCACTGAGCCGGAAGCGAGGAGGGCGAAGCCAGTCTGGCGGCAAGCCATCACGTCCTGATGGTCTCCGAAGATGGAGAGGGCGTGAGATGCGAGCGCGCGGGCAGAGACATGGAAGACAGCGGGAAGCATCTCGCCGGCTATCTTGTACATGTTAGGGATCATCAGGAGAAGCCCCTGGGATGCTGTGTAGGTCGTTGTGAGAACACCGGCCTGGAGGGAGCCGTGCACTGCTCCGGAGGCACCGGCCTCACTTTCCAACTCTGTGACGCTTACTGTCTCGCCCCAGAGGTTCTTTTTTCCGTGTGCAGCCCATTCGTCAATGTTTTCTGCCATCGGAGAGGATGGTGTGATAGGGTAGATGCAGGCGTTTTCGCTGAAAAGATAAGCGACGTTCGCCACGGCAGTGTTACCATCACAAGTGATGAATTTCTTTTCTTTAGCCATATCGTTAACGTTATGTTAATATGTTTTTAAATAGTTGTCAATCCTTCGATCGTGATTCCCTCTGTCCCGGCGGAAATCCTCTTGACAAGTCCCTGCAGGACTGTGCCCGGGCCGATCTCCATGAAGTAGTCCGCTCCGTCCGCGAGCATATTCCTGACTGACTGGGTCCATCTCACAGGAGATGTGAGCTGGGCGAGCAGATTTTTCTTGATGGTCTCAGGGTCGGTGACGGCCTGGGCAGAGACGTTCTGATAGATCGGGCATATCGGCTCCACGATCTTTGTCTCCTCGATGGCCTTGCCGAGCTCGACGCGCGCCGGCTCCATGAGAGGGGAGTGGAAAGCTCCGCTGACGGCCAGAGGAAGCGCCCTCTTCGCGCCTTCAGCCTTTGCTTTCTCGCATGCCTGCTCAACGGCTGTCTTCTCGCCTGAGATCACGACCTGCCCGCCGCAGTTGTAGTTGGCCGGAATGACAAGGCCTTCGCATGAGGAGCAGATCTCCTCGACCTTCTCGTCAGGAAGTCCCACGATGGCGGCCATCGTCCCGGGCACCTTCTCACAGCAGAGCTGCATCTGTGTGGCGCGGATATAGACAAGACGAAGGGCATCCTCGAAACTGATGGCTTCCGCGGCGGCGAGTGCGGAAAATTCACCAAGAGAATGCCCAGCGACCATGTCAGGTCTGAATCCTTCATAGCACTTCGCCAGAACGACGGAGTGCAGGAATATTGCCGGTTGTGTCACGCGTGTAGCCTTGAGGTCCTCCGGCGTGCCCTCAAACATTATGTCAGTGATTCTGAATCCAAGCATGTCATTCGCCTTCTCGAGCAATTCCTTGCCTTTGGCGTTTCCGTCGTACAGCGCTTTTGCCATACCCGGGAACTGGGAACCCTGACCGGGAAATACGTATGCCTTTTTCATAATACGCAAAAATAAGATTTATTATTGGATTATCCGAATATTATAGGCTCTTTTATGAGCCTTGAAATTACATTTTCCGGCGCAAAAAATATCTTTTTGCAAAAGATCGGTCAAAAATTCTTGTTTTGCCATTTATTTGTTATTTTTGTAATCTGATTGCGTGGAAACCGCAAGAATGATGCCCCTGTAGTCTAATGGATAGAATTTCGGATTCCGGTTCCGACGATTTGGGTTCGATTCCCAACGGGGGTACTGAGTTAACTTTCAGGTCTATCCTTGGATATGAACCAACCGCTCAAATTTATGAAAAGAATTCTAATCTGTCTCGCGGCTGCGATTTTTGTTTGTGTACCGATGGTGTCGGCTCAGACACCAGAGTCCCGTAATGAGATAACGTTTGGCTACGGCAGGGTGACTGTTGTGGATTTCGCCCATGTGGTCGGCGGGGTGTTCGCCACGGCGTTCACCGCCGGTTACGCGAGGTTTGACAACTTCAGGTCTTACGGGTCTGTCAATCTTGAATATTACCGGGCTCTTAACAAGACTTTTTCCGTGGGGGCGACAGTCTCTTGGTTCGGGGGAACCGCCGATGAACTGAACAAGGAGAACGAGAAGATCGGCAACGCCGACTACAGCGGATTTGCGGTCATGCCTGCGGCAAAGGCGTTTTGGTTCAGGAAGCCTCGTGTGGCGATGTACTCGAAACTCGCCGCCGGAGTCACGCTCCTTGATGATTACGATGAGGAGACGGACTCGCATTCGTTCGATCCGTTCTTCGGGGCACAGGTGACTCTCGCCGGAGTACAGTTCGGCGGAGAGCGGTTCCGTGGCTTTGTCGAGCTTGGCGGCGGAATGCAAGGCCTGGTGCTTGCGGGAGTGAGCGTTTCATTCTAAAGAATATTGTCACAAAATAAGACCGCCATCGCTCATCAAAGGGCAATGGCGGTCGGTTTTTGTTTTGGGGGCACTTCGACAGGCTAGTGACCATCGGTACAGAGACTGTCAAAGTGTGCGGTGTGAGTCGGGAATCTCTTATTCGGCGTTGTAACCGCAGTTCTGGACGATGGCCTTGGATGAGGCTTGGTTGAAGCCTTTGCACATCCAGTCATCATAGTTGTCGGCGGAGATAACAGTGGTCTCGCCTTCCTTGTTGATTGTGCCGGCTACCTTGCAGTTCTTTATAGTGCAGGCGTTTGAGGCCTGGGCGATTATCATCCCGATGTTTCCGATCTTGGACGCGGAGACGTATGAGTCCTTTGTCGTCTTGCAGTTGTCGAACACGGAAGAGGCGGCTATACCTGAGGATGTGATTCCACCGATATAGCAAGCCTTTGTCTGGCCTTCGGCGGATTCGATCCGTCCGGAGAATATGCAGTTCTCTACAAGTGCTTGAACTTTGCTTTCCTGGAAGGAGGTTATTCCGCCTACATTGCGCTCCAATGCCGCTGCATTAAGAGAGATTGTGCCACTGAACTTACAGTCCTTGATGTGTGAGCACGCATCGATTCTTCCGCAGACTCCGCCGGCTCTCACTTTTGCGACACCTTTGATGTCAATGTTTCCGGCTGATTCGCAGTCTGACATCTCAAAGCCGTAGCCTTCGTCACCGAGTGTCTTGGTGTTTGTTCGAATTTGCGAGATTATGCCACCGGCATAGTTCCAGTTGGCGGCGTCTCCAGAGGTCAGCGAAAGACTCCCGTTGTTCTTGCAGCCGGTAATCTTGATCTTGAACTCGTCTTGTCCGTAGGCTCCGACAAGTCCTCCGGCCATATGGTAGGCGTTGAGGCTCTCGAATTTGATCTCGGCGTTGTTGACACAACCAGTCATTGTAAGTCCTTGCGTCGCCTTTCCGATCAGGCCGGCAGGGATGATGCAGACTGCGCTTCCGGAAGTCTGGTTGACCGTGACTGAGACATAATTCTTGCAGTTCTCGATCGTGGCACCCTTTGCCTCGCCCGCAAGAGCGCCGATGTGTGACTCCTTGGTGAACTCACCCTCGACCTTGAGCGAACCGGCAAGGGAAAGATTCCTGACGGTGCCGAATATCTCCTTGAACATTCCGATCTTGGCGTCAGGGGACAGGCTGAGGGTCAGATTGATGGTGTGCTCCTGGCCATCCAGAACAACGTCCTTTGGCAAGGACCCCATCGGGAAACAGGACAGGGATGTGGCGTCGATGTCATCATATAGCCTGATGACACCGTCATCCGAAGTCCATTTGGAAAGATCCGGCTCGTCTTCCTTCAGCGCGGCGGCGAAATCCACCAGATCGGAGGAATTGTATATTCCCGCAGGAGCCACAAACGGCTCTTGCGTCACGGTCACGGTCTCTTTCTGACCACCGGCCGAGATGATCACATAACCGGTTCTCGTCTCATTGGACGAGTTCTTTCCGGCGATGAGGTTGACGGTTACGGACACATCGCTTCCTTTCTCTCCGGTCGTGGACGCCGTGATCCATTTGTCAGCCACAAGCGTCCAGTCTTTGTTTGACTTTACTGTGAACGTCTTGTTCCCGCCTTCAGGATCAATTGAGAGTTCAAGCGGGGTGACCTCCATCACCAACGCTTCTTCCTTTTCATCGCAGGACACGGACATCAGTCCGAGCAATACCGCGAACGCCGCGGATAAATACTTCTTCATATTCGTTTGATTATTAGAGTTTGTTATTATTCGTTGAAACCGTTGCCGGACATTTCCACACTCTTGGTGCCGGAGCCTGAGAACATCCAGTCTTCAAGATTATCTTTTGTTATCGTTATCCGTTTTCCGGCATTGTTGATGCTTCCGGCTACACGGCAATCCTTGATGGTGCACCCGGCCGTCTTCAGCCTGGCCGCTATCATTCCGATAGACTTGACGCTGTCCGATCCGACGAAAGAGGAGGAGGTTGTCTTGCAGTTCTCGCAGACCACAATGGAATTGTCGGCGGTGTTGCCCATAATTCCTCCGATGTAGTTGTTGGAACCTGCGCAGGACTCGACCTTGCCGGAGAACTCGCAGCCGGAGATCAGGCCTTCGACGTTCTTCTCTATGAATCCTATCATGGCCGCCGCCACGAAGTCTCTTTTCGTGCTGTTCTCGTTGACAAGGGAGCCGGAGGCTGCGCAGTCCTTTATTTGGAACGATGCCTTCGAGAACGCGGCAAGCATTCCGGCCCTGATCTTTCCGCCGCCGAGCACCTTGAACTCTCCGCTGTAGGAGCATTTGTCCAGAGTGAGACGGTAGTCCTGTCCTCCGTTGGATGAGATAGTCTTGGACTCAGGCTTGCCGATGATGCCGCCCACATAATTCCAGGCGGTACTCTCGCCGGAATATTCAATGGCGCAGGAAGAGGTGCATCCTGTGAATGTCAGCCTTCCGCCGTCAGACACATTGGACGCCAATATTCCTCCGCAGGTCAGAGCCACCGCACCTTCATAGGAGATTTTTCCGGTGTTTCCGCACGAGGTGAAGAAAGTGGTCCCAGAAGATACGCCGGCGATTCCTCCGATGCTGACGGATGAAGCGTCTTCACCTTTTGTATGAATATTCAAGCTGCTGACGCAGTTCTCGAATGACGCGTTGTCCGCGTTGGCGGCGATTCCTCCGAATATGTAGGAGTCGCTTGCGGTCATATTCATAACGCCGGCGACCTTGACATTGCGGACCGTCCCCTGGACACTTCCAAATAGACCTGCCACAGAGGCGGCTCCGTCATAGTTGATGGTTACCGTGTGGTTGTTGCCGTCGAATATTCCCTTGAACTCTTTGAGAGGACATGCGGATGAGGCCGTCACGTCGGCTCTAAGGTTGACGACACCACTGGCGTCAGCGAATGCCGAGCCGGTCGGATCGGAGACAAGAGAGGCCGCGAAGGAGTCGAACTCCTCCTGTGTGGATATTCCGTCATACTTCACGGCTCCCGACTGGATTACCTCCTTCAGCCAAGCGGGATAGTTTGTGCATAGGGTCTTCAGGAGCGCATAGTTGCTCTGGTACCATTTGACGGCCTTGGATGAATAGACCGCATTTCCGTCGCCGGCCTGTTTGTCAAGGTTGTAGACACTGACATTGATTCCGGCCTCGAGATAGGGAGTGATGGACGGCACGTAGCCTGAGCCTCCGGCGTCACCGCCGATCTGGGTGGCGGCCAGATTGACCCAGTTGAAACCGAGTCTTGTCATCTCGTCCGCCGGCTTGCTGGTGTTCATGGCCATCTCAAGTCCGGCCTGCCTTGCATATTCCCACGCTGACTTCATGGCGTTGTTGTCAAATCCTGTGCACAGGAGCAGGACGAAGTTCTCGGCCTTCTTCTCCTTCACGATCTCACAGATCCGTTTGGCGCAGTTGATGACAGGCTCCGGATTGTTGGTAGGGTAGTCTATCCTTTTGATGTCGACCACGAGTCTCGTGGGATTCTTCTCGTCCATCACGATGTCCAGAAGCTCGTCCAGTGTCGGGAGTGTCTCTCCGTTGCTCAGTTTACCACCGGCTCTGAGGTCGGCAAGATTGGTCTTGTACGGTACTCGTCCGTTCACCTCGCAGACTCCGTTGGCGTGGGCGATCACGACCTCGTTGTCCTTTGTGACATAAGCGTCGCATTCCGCACCGTAAACTCCCAAGGACATCGCATAACGCAAGCCTTCCACAGAGTTGTCCGGGGCACCGCACTCGCTGGCTCCGAATCTGTGCGCCACAATCTTGTTGTCGCACGGAGCCGGTTTCATGGAACTCTCTTGCTCTCCCGGTTTCGGGAATTGGCTCCAGTCCGGCTGCGAAGGCCACTTCTCCCCTTCGCATCCAAGCATGAGCAGGGATGCGGCGAGGAATGTCAAATATTTCACTTTCATATTCATGTCAGATTATTGATCAACTAATACCATCCTTCCGTCTGGGTCAGATTCGAGTTCTTGTTCCTCGCATCCTTGTGGATAGGCCACAGAAGAATGTTCTTGTCGTTTTTCCTGGATTTGAGTGTCGGATTGTAGTCCCAGATCGTGTCCAGTCTTATCAGAGCCCACCAGACGACACCCTCGCAAGGGAATTCGAGAAGATATTCCTTGCTCAGAGCCTTTTGGACGGCGTCCTTGGTCGCGTCGGTGTAGTAGTTGTCTTTGCCATACGCCCTTTTCGCGACGATGTTGAGCAGAGACAGACTCTCGCTGTAGGCACCTTGGAAGTATTTCAGCTCGGCTGCCATCATCACGGCCTGGGCGTATCTGTAATAGATCATGTCGGCGTCCTTGACCATGCTTCCGGAACTCAGGTCTCCGATGTACTTGTTAGGCCATGTAAGCACTCCGCCGTTCAAGGATTCGTCCTGGCCGTATTTCCCCTCGCCAAGGTTCGTGGCGACCCTGCGGTCTCCATTGTTGTCACGGCTGCTTCTGAGTTCGGCGAGGAAACCGTCACCGTAGTCGAGCCATTGTGTGCTGGCCACCGGGACTGGATTGCACTGAAACTCTTTCTTGACCCCTGGAGGAGAGAAAGTGAAGTAACCTGCATAGCCGCCGGTCAGTTGGTAAGACTGGTCGTTCATGAGCGAGAAGATGACCTCGGAACTGTTCTTGTTGCCGCTGCCCCTTCCGTCAAAGACCTTTGAATAGTCGGACAGGAGTCTTGAGTCTCCGCTTTTAACGCCGATGGCGTCGATTGCTTCCTGGGCCATCGTGATGTACTTGTCTCCGCCTTTCTCCACACTGTACATCCACAATGCATATTCAGCCTTGAGCATGTTCACGGCGTCTTTGGTGGCGAGGTACTTATTGGAGCCAAGGAATTCCGCATTCTCTACGGCGACGCTGATGTCATCTTCGATCAGGGCGTATACCTCCGCTTTGGGAGAGCGGACCGGATAGGTCTCTTTCTGGGCGACGGCCTCGATAGGAACGGTGTTCAGAGGAATATCCCCCCAGAGGCGGACGGCCCAGAAATAACAGTAAGCCCTGGCGAAGGAGGCTTGCCCGATAGCCCACGCCCTGTCGGAATCCTTCATTTCTATGGATTCGGAAGGGGCGTACTTGAGCACGGCGTTCGCCTGGTCTATGGCGTTGTACAGTTTCGTCCAACGGCAAGATGCCGAAGATGATGTCATGTTGTTCTCGATGACCTCTTTGGCCATATATACCTTGTTGAGATGACTGTAACCCCACATGTACGGCCCTACGCGCAGTTCGCCCCAATGGAGCATCGACACGTCGTCCTGGACGAAATTCTCCCGGATGTCAGCGTAGATGGCGTTGGTGGATGTCGTCACATGGACGCTCGTCTTCCACATGTTGCTGGCTGTCAGTTTGTTGTCCTGAACGATGTCCAACGGATTGTCACAGGATGCCATGACACAGCAGGTGGCTATTAATGAATATATTATCGTATTCTTCATAAGATGCGATTTATCAGAAGACAAGTTTGAGACTGAATATTACCTTTCTTGCGTTAGGCATAAGGTTGCCGGTGGCGCTGGAACTGTTGTTGTTCGTGGACATCGCAGTGTACATGTCAGCCGAATTGTCGGAACTGATTCCGCTTTCAGGGCTGATGGCTCCGGTCACTCCTGTGAAGTAGTAGAGTGTGTTTCCGGAGACCCCGACTGTCACTTTCTGCATCTTCAGCGGCTCGACCCATTTCTTCGGCAGTTCGTAGAAGAGTGACACGTCCCTAACGCACAGATAGTCAGCCCTTTCGACCATAAAACTGGAGTTGCCGCGCCAGTTCCTGTTGCCCCAGTCCGTGTCGTTTGGGGTGTAGCGGGCGTATTTGGCGTCCGGGTTCTCCGGAGTCCAGCAGTCATAAACGATGCTTCCAAGCATGGAGTTGCAGTCTCCCATCGTGTTCTTGAGAAGCTGGGTCTTCTGCCCGTTGATGATGGAATGGCCGATGGCATAGTCAAGATAGATGTTGAACGTCAGACCTTTCCAGCGGATGGTGTTGTTGATCCCGCCGACTGAGTGAGGCACTACGTTGCCGAGGTAGAACATGTCCTCGGAGTTGATGATTTCGTTGCCTTTCTCGTCGACGGCCGAGCCTTTCCTGTTGCACCACTCGTAGTCGCCTATGTCCTTCCTTCCTGTGACCCTTTTTCCGTCACTGACCCGGAATCCCTTGGATTCAGCGTCGTACAAGGCGTTGTCGGCTTCTTCCTGGGTCTTGATGATGTGGCTTACCTTATAGCCGTAGATTCTTCCAAGAGGTTCACCGACGGCAGTGCCGCCGAAACGATAGCCACTTTCTGACATCGTGTAGCCTCCGATTCTCCAACCTTTGTCTCCTGTGACGTGCCCGTCCTCGTCGACAATGTCGTACATGTACTCGTCAGGAAGCGAGAGAACCTTGTTTTTGGAGAACGCATAGGTGAAATCCGTGCTCCATGAGAAATTCCTTGTGCTGATGTTCTCGGAATGAAGCTCGACCTCGAATCCGTAGAATCGCGCGCTCCCGACATTGGCCATCACGCTGCTGTACGGACTGGTGTCCGGGAGGGTGATGCTGAACAGCATGTCGGATGTCACCTTATTATAATAGTCGAAGATGAACCTTACCCGGTCATTGAGGAATGAAAGGTCGATGCCGGCGTCAAGCTGTGTGGTCGTCTCCCACTTCATGGAGGAGTTTTGCATCTTGGACGGAGTCATTGTCGGCAATGATCCGTAGCTGCCGGATGTGAATGCCCCGTAGGTGTCGTACAGCCCGATGCCGTTGTTTCCGGTCTGGCCGTAGGAAGCTCTGAGTTTGAACGTGTTGACTGTCTGCTTGAGATTGTCCCAGAACGGCTCCTCGGAGACAAGCCATGCGGCGGAGGCGGCAGGGAAGTAGCCCCAGCGGTGCCCGCTCGCGAATTTGGACGAACCGTCCGCCCTTATCGATCCGGAGATGATATACCTTTGTTTGAAGTCGTAGCCGACACGTGCGAAAGCTGACATAATCGCCTGGTGCTCGTCCCTGTTCGTGGCCTCGAAGTTCGTTCCGGACTGAAGGACAGGAACGTCGTCGGACACGGAGCCTGAGGACTTGGCCTGAAGATAGGAGTAGGCCTGCCTCATATATTCATAGCCGACAGTGGAACTCAGGTGATGGTTGTTCCTGAATGTCTTGTCGAACGCGAAGTGCGCCGTGAACGTGTCCCTTGTCGTGGAGGTCCGGGTCTGGGTCATCGGACGGCTTGAAGTGACGCTGTTGATGACCCCGTCACGCTCCCCGTAGGTGTAGTAGCTGCCTTCGTAATGCTGCTCGAACCTGTTGTACAGGGCGTTGAACACAAGACCGTCGAAAAGTGTCCATTTGAGGTTGAACGCTCCGGACTGCCTTGATGTGGAATTCTGCCTTCTGTAGAACCTTTCGTACCAAGCCGGGCTGTGGGCGTTCTTGTTGGTGGAGACAAGCTGGTTCCATTCTCCGTCAAGGTTCTTTTCCATGGCTGTAGGAGCGGCGATGAGTCCGCGGCCGATGCACTGGTAGTAATTGTCCACAGGGATGTGCTTCCTCTGCCTTGACATGTCGAAAGTCGCTCCGGCCTCAAGCCTGTCGGTGATCTTGAAACTGGTGTTCCCGTGCATGGTGAACACATTGTAGTCGCTGGATGACACGATTCCGTCGTCTCCCATATAACTTGCCGACGCCGAGTACCTTACCCTGTCGGAGGAACCGTTCACTCCGACATATTCCTTGTGCCACAGAGCTGTGGAGAACCATTGGCTCTGCCAGTCGTTGTCCTGGAATATGATGACTTTGGTCGGATCGACAGGATCCGCCATCCAGGAATATCCGTCCGGAACGGTTCCTCCCCAGTCCAGGTATCTTGTCGAGTAGATGGACTTGCTGCTGGTGTTGCCGGTTCCGTAGGCGTTCGGGCCGGAGAGCAACGTCGTCGCCGGATGCTCCTTGTCGTTGGCGAGCGCCTCAGCTATCGCGGGTCTGATGTAATTCAGATAGTCTCGGGAGTTAAGTATGTCCCATTTGGTTGATGGGGTTTGGAAACCTACCTGAGAGTCCACGGTCAGCTGGATCCCGTTGCTTGCCGAACCTTTTTTCGTGGTCACGAGGATCACACCGTTCGAGGCTCTCGCTCCATAGATGCCTGCCGACGCCGCGTCCTTCAGAACTTCAATTGACTCGATGTCGTTGGTGTTGATTCCGTTCATGTCCTCGCATAGCGCACCGTCCACGATGTAGATAGGGTCGTTGGACATGGAGATTGAGGAGCCACCTCTGATCATGAATCTCGGAGTCTCACCGGACAGGGCGTTGCTGGTTGACACCCTGAGCCCCGGGATCTTACCCTTGAGAGCGTCTCCGACCGTTGATGCCGGGATGTCTGTCAGCTTGGCTCCGTCCATCTTCGAGATTGAGGAGGTCAACGTCTTTCTTGACTGTGTGCCATAACCGATGACAAGAATCTCGTCAAGCAACTGCGTGTCCTCCTCAAGGACAACATCGAGCGGGGAGAAGTTCGGAACCGTGATCTCCTTGTCCTTGTACCCGAGTGATGAGACAAGAATATGCTCGTTCACGACCAGCTGGATGGAGAATGAGCCATCCTCCGAGGTCACCGTTCCGTTGTTGGTACTCTTGGCGATCACCGCCGCTCCGGGCACAGGATTGCCTTGGCTGTCATAGACCTTTCCCGTGAGGGTGCCGTTCCTCTGGGCGAATAGGCTGAGGGAACTGACAATCAGGAATATGACTGATGTTATTAATTTGCGTGATTTGTACATAAACAGTGAAATTTATCTGCCGCCGAATGCTGACAGGCCATCAACATACGCCTTGATTCTCTCAGGGTGGTCTGACGAAACGTAGTCAACTCCGTGACGGATGGCCCAGTCCACGACTTCGTAGTCGTTCACGATCCAAAGGGTCACTTCCATTCCGAGAGCGTGCGCTCTCTTGACGTAGTCCGGGTGGTTCATCAGTCCGTCCATGTCGTAGGAGATCGCATCATACCCCTTCGAGTGACAATACTCGGGACTCTTCACGAACACGCCGCTGTCAAGGAACAGGACTTTGGCCTTAGGGTTGATCCTGTGGATTTCCTGCACCATCCAATCGCTGAATGTGGTATATTCAATTTGATCCTCCATGCCCATCTCCTTCACGGCGGCCATGACCTGCTCGACGGCGGATGTCTCGCGTGCCTTGGAGGACTGCTTCTTGATCTCGCAGATCAGCTTTGTCTCCGGATGTTCCTTCGCCTTGCTGAAATATTCCTTGATGGACGGCATCTTGGAGCCTCCGGGGAGAGTGACCGCCCGGGCCTGAGCGTAGGTGATGGTCTGGATGTTCTTGTTCAGTCCAGGCACGTTTGTGCCGTGGAATACGATGATCTTGTTGTCTGAGGTCAGCTGGACATCGAACTCTGCGGCATAGATTCCGAGGGACTGGCAATATTCCAGGGCCGGAATCGTGTTCTCATAGTATGGTGTCTCAGGGGCGTCAGGAGTGTTGAACCTTACTCCTCTGTGTCCGACGACCTTGATCTGTGCGTTCAGCGACACGGCGCACAGAAGGGCGGCGGCCGCCAGCGAAACGATTCTTTTCATATTCAGAGATTGTCAAATGTGAAACTTTCCCATGGGAGTTGTGCGTCCTTGCCTCTGTCAAGCACATCGGCGACGTGGCAGAGCATAGGGAATCTGGTCAGGTCAACCTCGCCTTTCTCAGCGCGTTTGGAGATGGCGGCGAAGACGCGGCGGGACACGACGAGGCTCTCGAGGGTGACACCGGAAAGGATATTCAGTGCCTCCTCATAGGTCTTGCCCTCACCCAGCAGGATGCCGATCTTTCTGGTCCTTCCGCCATAGACGGTCACATAGAGGTCGCCGATGCCGATGTTCTCGCAGTCGCGGCTCGCCCCTTGGAGCTCAAGTAGATAGCGCATTTCCTTGACGGCCTGGTAGAAGGCTCCGGCCTGGCTGTTGTAGTGAAGCCCGTCGTTCATGGTCCTGTTCACCAGCCCGATTGTCATCGCAACGGCAAGAGCGTAGCCGTTCTTGAGGGCCACGGCGCTCTCCAACCCTTCCACATCATTGGTGAGCGAAATGTGATAGTAGTCGGTGGACATCGCGGCTTTCATCATTCTGAGAATCTCAGGCTGCTTGCCGCAGAACGCCACCTCGGTCTGATCGTGGGCAACGAGCTCATAGCTGGTGCACGGGCCGCCGATGGCACAGATCTGCCTGTCGATTCCCTTTTTCGCAAGGCTGCGTTTCCAGTACTCCGGGTATGAGATCAGTGTCCCATCCTCAAGATTGATCAGCCCCTTGGTGACCGACAGCACCGGAACCGAAGGATCAAGTTCCGCAAGGACGTTCTCAAGGAACCAGTCAACTCCGAACGAGCTGACCCCTCCGATGATGAAGTCGCAACCCTTGACGGCCTCTTTCCATTCCTCGAATTGGAAATATTCAACGCCGGTTGGGAACGGCACATTGAATTTAGTATGTTTGCCTGTTGATTTGCAGGCATCGATGATGTCCTTGTCCAAAGGTGTTCCGACAAGTCTTACTGTGTTCCCGTTCTCTCTTGCCGGGAAAGCGAGGGCGGAGCCCATCATTCCGGCTCCGATGATTGTGATTGTTTTTGCCATTATATTATAGTTTTTAGTAATATTAACATTTGGATCGTCGCAAAAGTAAATAGTTTTTATGATAAATAAAATAGGTTGAAAATAATTTTCATTTGTGAGAAATATTTTTCATATTTGTTTCGTAATGAAAATTCACTATGAATAAAGTTGAGGAGAGACAAAAGAAAATCAAAGACATCCTCGGCGTTGTGGAGTCCATAAGCACCGAGGATTTGGCTGAACGTATGAATGTCACGGGGGCGACCATCAGAAAAGATCTACGTGACATGGAGAGCCGTTATGAAATCATCCGGAACAGGGGGCGGGTCTCGCTGGCCAGAAAGCTGATTGTAGACAGGGACATCAGTGAGAAAATTTTCATAAACGCCGACAAAAAAAATATTATCGGTTTGGCGGCGGCTTCCTTGATAACCCCTGGGGACTCTATTATGATGACCTCGGGTTCGACAATCGATGCATTTACGCGCCATTTAGAGGCCAACGGAACTCTTAATGTCGTCACACCTTCAGTCAAAGTCGCCACGATGATGGCTTGTAAGGAAGGAGTTTCTGTAGTGATTCTGGGTGGAAGCATCATTCGCAATTCGATGTCCACCAGAGACAGTTACTGTCTTGAGGGATTGAAGAACATCAACTGCTCCAAGCTTTTTTTCAGTTGTGACGGACTGGATTTCGGAAGTGGGGTCATAACTGCTTTTCTGGATGAGGCACGACTTACGCAGGAAATGGCGAACCATGCCAAAAGCATTGTCCTGCTTGCGGACTCAAGCAAGTTCGGCAAGACGGGCTTCGGCAAGATCTGTGAACTCAAGGACATCGACATACTCATAACCGATGACGGATTTCCTGAGTCTGTTCGACACAAGATGGAGGATCTCGGTGTGCATGTGATAATCGCTCGTGAGAGTCTGGACGGATAAATAAAAGGCCGGCCATTGACAGCCAGCCTTTTTAGATAACTTACTTACACCATTTGTCCAGCCAGTCGAAGTAGCTGCGGTGCCAGAAGAGGGCGTTCTGCGGCTTGAGGATCCAGTGGTTCTCCTCTGGGAACACGATCAGTTTGGACGGGACTCCCATCATCTGGGCGGCGTTGAACGCTGCCATGCCCTGGTCGTAAGGGATGCGGTAGTCCATCATGCCGTGGATGCAGAGGATCGGGGTGTGCCACTTTGTGACATTCAGATCCGGAGAATTGGAATAATGGCGCTTGGCCTTGGCCGCGGAGCTCCACGGCGAACCAGCCTGCCCGATGCCGCCGAAAGTCTTGCCGTCGCCGCGCGGCCCCTTCTCGCCGGCGGTGTAGGAATATTCAGAAAGCCCGCCGTTGTCGAAGTTCGGGAACCACATCTCCTCGGTCTCGTAATACATGTACTTTTCATCGAATATTCCGGCGTGGGCGATGAAGCAGTCATAGACATCGCCGTGGATTCCGGCCATATAGTAGACGCTGAATCCTCCGTATGAGGCTCCGCAGCCCGCAAGTTTCCCTACATAAGGTTCAGCCTTGAGCTCCTTGGCGGCGCTCAGGTAGTCCTGCATGTTCTGACCGACGTAGTCGCCGCTGATCTGCTCGCACCATTCCTGTCCGAAGGCTGTCGTGCCTCTGCGGTTAGGAAGTATGACGATGTAGCCCTGGTTCGCCATCAGGCGATAGTTCCAACGGTAGCTCCAACCCTGGCTCAGAGTGCCCTGAGGACCGCCGAGGAATATCTCGATGGCAGGGTAAACCTTGGTCGAGTCGAACTGAGGCGGGTAGAGGACCCATGTGAGCATCTTCTTTCCGTCCGTGGTCTTGATCCAGTGCTCTCGTGTCTCGTAGGCTGTCAGCTGGCCGATGATCCCGCCGTTCTCGTCGGTGATCCTGCCGAACGTTCCGTCGGTCTCGTTGACCGCCACAAGTTCCGTAGGGAATTCCATCGAGCAATAGCTGGCGAGCAGGGTGCTGTCAACGATGGCGAACGGAGAGTTGAAATCGTACCAGGCGTCGTCAGGTGTGATTCTCTTGATCCCGGCATCGGCCACGGTCACGTTGCAGATCGCCTGAAGCCCCTCGATCAGAGAGTTGAAGTAGATGCTCTTGGAGTCGTCCGCCCAGACAATGCCACCTGCGTTGTACTTGAAGTCTGCGGTGAGGTTACGGATTCCATTTACGTGAGGAATCTCGGACTGGCCTTCGGATGGAGCCTGGGCGTCTGCGAGGTCGGCAACCATGAGTCTGACCTTGTCGGCCTCGTACCCGTCGCGCTCCATGCTGAGCCATGCGATCTGCTTCCCGTCAGGGCTCCAGGCCGGATCCGTGTCGTAGCCGCCGGCCATCGGTATCTGTGCGGTCTCGCCTGTCAGGATGCTGTAGATGTAGATCTCGGTGTCCGTCGAGAAGGCATATTCACGACCCGTCTCGACCTTTTTGCATGAATATGCCACATAGCGTCCGTCTGGGCTCCAGCAAAGCTGCTCGATGCCGCTCAGAGGCTCCAGAGGCAGCTCGTACTTGCCGGCGCCCTCCGCAAGTATATTCATTGAGTTGCCCTCTGTGATTTCTCCGCCGAGCGGCGCCACGTAGGTCTGAGGCCTTTCGGTCGTCCAGTGGTCCCAGTGACGGTACATGAGGTCCTCCGTGACGTAGGCCTGCGCCTTGTCCAGTTTCTTGTCGAAATCCTTAGGGGTCTTCACGGCTCCCGGAATCGTGCTGGTGTAGAGCACCTGCGACTGGTCAGGGCTGAGGGTGAACTCTCCGAGCCCGGCTTCCACCTTGCTGAGCTGCTTTTTTGCTGACAGTGAAGCCTTGCCGTCCGCGATGGTGATGGCGGCATTGTAAAGCTGACCGCCTTGAAGGTAGTAGATGGATTTCCCGTCCAGGCTCCAGCGCGCGTTGCTTATGCTTTTTCCTTCTGATGTAAGCTGGATCTTCTCGCCGAATGAAAATCCGTTTTCATTCCTGAGAACCTCTGTAAGAAACAGATTCCTGCACGAGCGGTTCTCTTCGATCGAGGTATAGCTGACTCCATATAGAATCCAGCGCTTGTCAGGAGACAACTGGGGGTCAGACAGACGTCCCAGCGAAAGAAGGACTTCAGGGGTCATCCTTCCGTCCTCGATCTTGACATCGGACGGACCTATGTAGCTGCTGTCCGTCAGCGTTTCATTTTTCTGTACGCAACTCATCATTGTAAACAGCGCCGCCGCTGCGAGGGCGGCCTTTCCATTTTTTATCATAAATATTATAAGTATTGTTTGTATGCTGTCTCAAGCTCCTCCTTGACGGCCTGTCTGACTTCGACGGGCTCGATCACTTCCAGCCTGCCGGCGTGGCGGCAGAATTCCAACGTCAGGTTTCTGTTCGGAATGACACGGATCCTGAATATTCTTCCGCCTCCCTCAGCTTCTCCTTCCTCGACCTGCGACCGGTGGATCGGGAGATCCCTCAAGTAGCTTGCCTCCTCGTCCGTCACCTTGAAACGGATTGTGACGGGCTTCTGGCCGGCCATGGGGAAATATATTCCATAGCTTTGGCTGAATATCCCGTCCACGTCGAAGTCTTTCGGCATCCTGAAAGTCAAATCAGTCATCTGTAGCGACGTGATCCTGTCGAGTCCGTAGACCCTCCACGCACTCATGTCGCTGTTGTCGGTCTCGGTGCCGTCCTGCTTTTTGGCCCTCTCGTGACAGAATGCCACAAGATACCATCTTTTCTCGTGCTCTTTGACGGCAAGCGGCTGAATGTGAAGTGTCTCGGTGGTGGATGAACTGTACTTGCCGTAGGAGATCCTCAACTCATTCCCGTCTTCCATCGCCTGCATGATGGCAGTCAGGTGTTTTTGCCCGGAAGGAATCTCGTCCACACTGACACGCCCCGAGAGTCGCTCTTTCCCGAGCGATAACAGGTTGTTGACAGTGAACGTGTTGATCAGCCAACCAATGCTGTCGTCGTTGTCCAAAACTTCATCGCTGAAAGGGATATAATAGCGGTTGACCCGCCTGTCGCAGTCGATGTCGACGCCAAAAAGATCATCCACGGCAAGCCTGTGGTTGTTGAAAGTCCTTCTTGAATATGTCAGGCCGAATCTTTTGGAATACTTTTCGTCAAGTTCCTTGAACGTGAGTCCCCGCCCACCTGCCGCAGTGAGAGTCTGGATAAGCCATATATATTTCCCGATCAATTCTGAGACCATTGCGATGTGCTTTCTTTCGGCACATCAAATATAGCAAACAAATGGCGATTTGACTCTGATTTTGCTCTTTGTTATGAATTTTTTCACATCTTTTGCACCTGAAAACCCTCATTAAGCAACGCAAGATAATTGATTTTCGGGATTTAGTGAGTAGATTTGCGGTTGATATGAAGAAAGTTGGTATGAATAAGATAATGACGCTTGCGCTGTCCTTTCTGGCGGCTCAGGTCTTCGCCTCGTGCATGGTTGATGATACGGAAAACAAATTATTGAACATTTCAGGCAATGAGCCTGTGGCCAACTATCAGATTACCGGGACGGTAAACGATGAGGACGGAAATCCGGTCACGGGAATCCGGGTCATCGCCGACTACAGCACTGATGTTATCTACCGCGCTGACACATTGTACACCGACAAGGAAGGACGATTTTCCAAGTTCATGTCAATACCTCGTGTGGACAAGTTCTTCATGTCATTCACTGACATCGACGGAAGCGCGAATGGCGGTGACTTCGAGTCAGAGTCCAAGGAGGTCAAACCGGTCCGCACGGAGATGGCGGCCGGGCATTTCGGCGGCTCGTTCATTGTCTCGACGGATGTCGTTCTGAAGAAAAAGTGAATTGTCTCTTAATATCTCTGCCCCTGCTGTTTTGAAAAGTCAAAACGCATTCTTATCTTAGCGGAATGACCAGAAACAAGTTGGACACAGAGGTGCAGTTTCTTCCGGGAGTGGGGCCGAAAAGGGCCTCGCTTCTTAAATCGGAATTAGGCGTGTCCACGGTCGGCGACCTTCTTCGCATCTATCCGTTCCGCTATATAGACCGCAGCTCAATCCAGAGAATCTCGGACATCCACTCCACAAGCGCCTATGTGCAGATTCTGGCTCAGGTGGTGTCCTCTCAGGTCAACGGAAAGAAATTGAGTGTCATGGTCAAGGATCAGAGCGGGATGATGGAAATGGTCTTTTTCCGAGGAATCAAGTACACCTATGATCGCCTGAAGCCAGGGTCGGTTTTCTTGTTTTTTGGCAAGCCGAACCAGTTCAACGGGCGTTTCAACATGGTGCATCCTGAGATAGACAATCCTCCGTCGGAAGGAACGTCCGGTTTCTCCGGAGTCTTGACAGGGGTTTACAACTCGACCGACAGACTTCGAAGCGGGGGGGTGACCGGAAAGGTGATGAACCGGCTGATGGCGGAGGCAATCGACCTTGCGATCGGGGACTTGGAGGAAACATTGCCCGAATATATTCTTAGAGAAAAAGGACTTGTTCCGTTGAGGTTCGCCATCAGGAACGTCCATTTCCCGTCAGACCAGAATGCGCTTGAGAAGGCCAGATACCGTCTCAAATGGGAGGAACTCTTCCTGTTGCAGCTGTCTTTGCTGAAACAGAAATATGTCCGCAGCCGTTCCGCCGTGGGGATTCCGATGCCGAAGGTCGGCGCGGCGTTCAATGCCTGTTACGGGGCTTTGCCTTATGATCTTACAGGTGCGCAGAAACGGGTGATCAAGGAGATACGCTCGGACATGATGAGCGGCCATCAGATGAACAGGCTGCTACAAGGGGATGTGGGGTCAGGCAAGACGATGGTGGCCGTGCTTTCCGCATTGATCGCTGTCGGGAATGGGTATCAGGCTTGCATCATGGCGCCGACCGAGGTGTTGGCCCAACAGCATTTCGCCAACATTTCCAAGTATCTGGCTCCGACCGGTGTCCGGTCCGAATTGTTGATAGGCTCGACCGGAAAGGCAGCCCGAAGGCCGATACTGGAGGGGTTGGCTGACGGGTCGGTCGGCATCATCATCGGGACCCATGCCTTGATAGAGGACACAGTGATGTTCAGAAATCTCGGCCTTGCCATCATTGACGAGCAGCATCGTTTCGGCGTGGAGCAGAGGTCAAAGCTTTGGTCCAAAGGAGCTTCCGGTGTGCCGCCTCACGTCCTTGTCATGACGGCTACTCCGATTCCGAGGACATTGGCCATGACATTCTACGGAGATCTGGATGTTTCGGTGATCGATGAGATGCCGCCCGGCAGGAAGCCTATCCAGACGATGCTGATAGGGGAGGGCAAGCGTCCGCAACTGTACAATTTCATGAAGAAGGAGATAGCGGCGGGACGTCAGGTGTTTGTTGTCTATCCTTTGATATTCGAAAGTGAAAAGGTTGATTACCAGAACCTTGAGACTGGCTACGAGAACATCGTCTCCAGATTCCCGTTCCCGCCGTACAAAGTTGCCATCGTGCATGGTCGGCAGACCAGTGAGGAGAAGCGGTTCAACATGGACGCTTTCGCGGCCGGCAGGGCGAATATCCTTGTGTCCACAACCGTGATAGAGGTCGGTGTGGACGTCCCGAACGCTTCCGTGATGGTGATCGAGAGCGCTGAGAGGTTCGGCCTTGCGCAGCTTCACCAGCTTCGGGGGCGGGTCGGACGCGGATGCGAGAAGTCCTACTGCGTTTTGATGCACGGCGACAAGGTCAGCAAGGAGTCCCGCAAGAGACTTGAGCTTATGTGCGCCACGGAGAACGGATTCGACCTTGCCGAGGAGGACATGAAGATGCGTGGCCCCGGGGATCTGGAGGGGACACAGCAGAGCGGGCTTCCGATCGAGCTGAGCATAGCGTCTTTGGCTCACGACGGGGTTTTGCTGGCGGATGCGAGAAGTTATGCCGAGCATGTGCTGGCGCATGACCAGACTTTGGAACTCCCGGTGAACGAACTTCTTGCCGAGGAACTTCGGAAAGATAAGTATAACGTTAAGGATTACAGCAAGATCTCGTAGCCGGGTTTGAACGGCTTGACACTTACAGGAAATCTTCCGGCCTAAAGTCTCTCAGTCTCGGATGGCGCTTGTCTTTTTCCGAGAGGATGATCTTGTCTTCAGGCACTTTCCAGTCAATCGCCAGGTCAGGATCATCCCATGCGATGGCTCCTTCCGCCTCCGGACAATAGAAATCATCGCATTTATACTGGAAGATCACTTCATCGCTGAGGACACTGAAGCCGTGTGCGAAGCCTTTGGGAATATAGAACTGCCTGTGGTCCTCTTCTGAAATCTCCACGGCCACATGCTTCCCGAAAGTTTTTGAGCCTGGCCTTAGGTCTACCGCCACATCCAGCACCCTACCCCTGACGACCCTGACCAGTTTGCCTTGGGAGTGCTCTCCTTTCTGGAAATGCAGTCCTCTGACCACACCGTAGCAGGATTTGCTCTCGTTGTCCTGCACAAAATTCACTGCCCCGACCTTTTTCTCGAATTCCCTTTGATTGAAGGACTCGAAGAAATAGCCTCTGCTGTCTTGGAATATTCTCGGCTCTATGATGAGAACGCCTTCGATTTCTGTTGGTATGATGTTCATGCTGTCGCCTGCGTTGTTATATTCATAAACATTTTTTCCGTCCGCGGTTGTCTTATTCTTCCGCGATCTTGATCAGATACTGTCCGTACTGGTTCTTGAGCATCGGCTCTGCCAGACCGCGAAGCTTCGATGCGCTTATCCATCCCTTTCTGAAAGCTATTTCCTCAAGGCATGCCACTTTGAGTCCCTGCCGCTTTTCTATGACCTCAATGTAAGTTGAGGCTTCCGCGAGCGATTCGTGTGTGCCAGTGTCCAGCCATGCGAATCCTCGTCCAAACTTCTGTACCTTAAGCTTGTCGGCTGACAGGAACTCCTGGTTCACGGTCGTTATCTCCAGCTCGCCTCTGGCGGATGGCTTGATCCTGCCTGCGATCTCCACCACATCATTGGGGTAGAAGTACAGTCCGGTCACCGCATAGTCGCTCTTTGGCTCGGATGGCTTTTCCTCGATGCTCAGGCAATTGCCGTCGGAGTCAAACTCGGCCACCCCGTAGCGCTTCGGGTCACTCACCTGATAGCCGAAGACGGTGGCCTTGCCTTCTTCCTCGGCGGTGCGGACGGCCTCTTTGAGCTGCTCGCCGAAACCGGCGCCTTGGAATATGTTGTCGCCCAGCACCAGACAGGCGCAGTCGGAACCGATGAATTCCTTTCCGATGATAAATGCCTGCGCGAGGCCGTCAGGTGAGGGCTGCACGGCATATTCAAATCTCACCCCGAAATCGGTCCCGTCACCCAGAAGCCTTTTGAATCCAGGCAGGTCGGAGGGAGTCGAGATGATGAGTATGTCCCTGATACCCGCCATCATCAGTACCGAGATAGGGTAGTAGACCATCGGTTTGTCATAGACAGGCAGCAGCTGCTTGCTGACTCCCTTTGTGATTGGGTATAGACGTGTGCCGCTTCCACCGGCC
This sequence comes from uncultured Bacteroidales bacterium, assembly GCA_934667175.1. Taxonomy (GTDB): domain Bacteria; phylum Bacteroidota; class Bacteroidia; order Bacteroidales; family UBA932; genus Cryptobacteroides. Next base: position 29,020 of record CAKULN010000033.1, read on the forward strand.
AGGACTATTCCTTTCATATTCGTTGATCTTTAGAGTTTAAATTTATGGACTGTCCCATTCTTGGCGGACCATCCTCAATGTCTTGAAGCAAGTCTTTTGGACTACTGAGGTTTTGGAGGGCAGTCATCGCTCATCCTTTTGATGCAGGATGACAGGGAGTCCCTCCAGTAGGGGATGTTGATGCCGAATGTCTCCTTGATTTTGGCCTTGTCAAGCACCGAGAAACGAGGTCGTCTGGCTTTGGAAGGATATTCCTCAGTTCGGCAAGGCCTGATGTCGCAAACGTTCCCTCCCAATTCGCAGATCGCTTTCGCAAAGTCATACCATGAGATGGCCCCCTCATTGGAGAAATGGTATATTCCGGTCTTGTCAAGTCGGTTGTCCTCGATGATTCCGCTGATCAGGCCGACCAGATCGTGGGCGTAGGTTGGCGTCCCCACCTGATCGAAAACAACCTTCAGCGAGTCCCGCTCATCTGTCAGGCGGAGCATCGTCTTGACAAAATTTTTCCCGTATGGTGAATATAACCATGCTGTCCTGATGATGATGTTTCTGCATCCGGATTTCTCGATCTCTTTCTCTCCTGCCAGTTTGGTGGAGCCGTAGACTCCAAGCGGGTCAGTCGGCCAGTCTTCCATGTATGGCTCCGCCGTGTCCCCATGGAACACGTAGTCCGTCGAGATGTGAATGAGGGTCGCGTCCCTTTCCGCGGCTACCTTGGCCAGGTTCCCGGCCGCCGTACAGTTTAGCAACATCGCCATAGACGGCTCATCCTCAGCCTTGTCCACATTAGTGTAGGCGGCGCAATTGACGATCACGTCGATTTTCTCAGACTCGCATACGATCCTCACCGCATCGATGTCCGTTATATCAAGATTAAGCGTCTCGACTCCCGGAAGCGAGATGACATCCGAGAATATGTAGTTGTCGCGGCTCCCCGCCGTCACATTTCGAAGCTCCGTACCCAGCTGGCCGTTCGCTCCTGTCACAAGAATATTCATGGCTCAACTTTCGCAAGTAGACAATTACTTGTGTATAAAATTATCGCACGTCCGAAGGTGATTGCCCACCCGCATCTTTCACGTTACCCTCTCCCTAAATCCCTTCCCTCGGGGGGAGGGATGTGCTTCGCACACCCCTTAGGGCCTTTCACGTTACCCTCTCCCTAAATCCCTCCCCTCGGGGGAGGGACTTACTTTCACTGCAAGCAGTGAAGAAGAGTGGTGTTTCGCATTTGCGAAACTTGGATATTCAAAATAATTCATACCAACCTGTCATCGAGACCGGCCTTACCTACAAAATTAATCAGAAATCTTTCGTTAACAAAATTCCGGCGCGTCTTTGCCTTCTTGACTTATTTTGAGGGGCCGCTCTGGATGAAACTTTATTGTCTGAGATGAAACTTTTTTTGTCAAAGGCGCCCTTTAACAAACCGAAACCCCCTACATCATCCCATGCGAACGATCCGCGAGCTAGCCGACT
>CAKULN010000034.1 GCA_934667175.1 uncultured Bacteroidales bacterium
ACAAAATACCCGACTCGCAATGAATCGGGTAAGGGGCAATATATCATTACTTATACTTTAAATGAAAGAGCCGTGTCTGTCGGCCAAATTCTCGGAGATCGGGTTCTGCGAGCAGTTCACCGAGGACTTCTGCGAAGACATCAAGGAGCAGGTGGAGTCAAAGATGAAGAAAGAGTACCTGAACGTGGAAAACCGGGTGAACGAGCTGCGTCCTAAGGTTCAGGAACTGCTCAACGGCACCCTTCTCCCGGAAACAGGTAACAATCAGGGCGCGCCGGAGTTCCAGGAACTCCTTGCGGCGGCCAAGGAAGCGATACTAACGTTAAAAAATTAAGAAAATTATGGCAAAGACTTATAAATGTTCCAATTACGGCATCTGTACGGAAGCCGACAAGGGAACGGTCTTTCAGGAGACCGACCTTGAGGAAGTGGACGGAAAATTCGTCTGCCCCAAGTGTGGGCAGGCGCTCGAAGAGATAGAAAAGAAACCAGGGGTTAACGGAAAACTCATCGCCATCATCGCCGCTGCGTTGGTGACTGCAGGAGGTACTGTCTATCTCGCGTGCTTCAAAGGAAAAAGTAACGGTGGAAATGATCCCGCACCTGGAATTGACACTATAGTACTACCTCCAGCCGATACTCCGAAAGTAGATCCTCAAGTTGACACACCTAAAGTGGGTTCTGGGGCAGACACAGAAAAACCTCCTGTGCCACCACAACTAGAGCCGCCTCGTCCAACATCATACAACCTCGGCTGGGGCATATACGAAGGCCCGATGAAAGGCGGTAAGCCGGATGGTTTGGGTGGAGAGGTGAGAATCACCAAATCATACAAGATTGACATGAAGGATGGCTCATATAAGCAGGTGACGAAAGGCGACAGACTTGTCAACACAAAGTTCAAGGGAGGCAAGCTTGTCCAAGGCTACATCCACCATCCTGGTGGAACTCAGGAGAGTTTCACTATCGGTTACTGATGAAAAGACTCCGTAACATAAGCGCATTTCTGCTGTGGCTGTTTCTGCCGGGGATTCTCCTCGGCGGAAACCTGCCCTACAGAAGTGACCGGCTTGAACGGATGGGAGAGTTGCTCGGGAATGAAAAACTCGCGGCTCTTCCGGACGGGGAACACACGGCCGCGCTTATGTTCATGGACACGCCTGTGACCGTTATAAAGGAAAATGGAGTGATTGAGCACATCGGTTACAGTTTCTTTTCCGCAGAGGAACGCTTGCTCACGGGTTCTGTCGTATGCGATTTCCTGGAAAGATACGCCCTTGAGGCAGACTTACCGGTCAAAAGAGAGAAATCCCTCGAAACGCAACTTCTGGAAGACGGCATAGTGTTCAGCCATGGGTCATTGTCTTCATTGAAGACCCTTTGCCCAGGCGGTCATGGAATCCTTGAGATTCGCGACATCTCCCATTACAGGTACATATTCAAGTGGCAGGACGGGCAGATGCTATTTCCTTCCGACGTTGAACTGCTTACCGGCAGGGACATCAAGGAAAACGGCAGACGGCTTCCGCAGGAAATCCAATCCGCCATATTCACCGGACCGGTACAGAAACCAGACAGTACAGAACTCCGAGATAATGGCGTGGCGGTTTGCCGGAATGGATATTACTATTTTTCCTCCTTGTCTGCGGACACTTTCTTCTCTGGAGAGGACATGGAACCTGTGAACGATGCCGCGTTCGAGGAAGAGACCCTTCACAATCTCGTATCCGGGCTTATCCGTGACTCAAACATAAGTCTTGATGTTTCGATGAGCGCTTACGGACTTGAGAGGACGAACTTCAGTGCCGGAGTCAACTCGATCGCCGCTTATGCCGCCGGCACGGATTGCAAGGCCTATTGCGGGGTCATCGCGAAGGATGATGAACGGATTGAGGCACTTGTGATCTACCGGAATGAGGCGGCGTCGTATAATCATATCCTACGGGTTCAGATTCCTCACTCGGTGATTGCCAAAGGAGAAGGCACCGGACAGGCCAGGCTCACACCTTTCGTGCCGACTCATGGCATTAAATATTTGTTCGAAGAGATAAAACTATAATGATGAAACGTTTATTGTTTATAGTCACGATGTTGACGGCCGTCGTTCCCGTTTGGGGGCAGAACACAAAGAAGATGAATTCCATAAAAAGGAATCCTCTGTATCTTTATGCCGAAGCCACGATGGAGACAGCGTCGGAAGCCTATGAGGTGGCGAATGACCTTCTTCTTATCGAAGTCAAGGAATATACTGATTCAAAGAAGTCTTTCCGCGACAAGGATGTCCTTATCCGCGACATCCGAGGGCATCAAGACTCTCTGCAGATCCGCCGAGGGGAGATGGTGAAAGTGTTCCTGTACGTAAAGAAGAGCAACATTCTTGATGCGGAGAACGTTACATTGGTGGAAAAAAACTCCGCGGCGGAGAAAACAGAGACTTCTGATACGGAGAAGGCAGAGATTCCAGATACTAAGAAGACAGAAAGAGGCACATCAACGGCAGTCGCTGAGACTGTAACGAAGGCAGCGGTCCATGAGGCGGCTCCCGCTCCGGCTCCTGTAACAGTTCCCGCTGAACGTGAAGCCGCAGTGGAGAATCCTTCGCTTAAACTGGAGTCCGCATGGCAGCAAGAAGTAGTGGATCAACTGCTTTCCTCCGCAAGCTATTCGGAGGCCAGAACAGTCCTCTCCCGTCTTAAGGCCGAATTCAAAATAAAGAAGACAGGACCTATGGCAACATGCAAGAACCCAGAGGAAGTGTTCTTGCTGATAGGGAAAGACTCCGCCGTGGTCACCGTTCTGGGGCCTGGCGGCACGAGCCGCACTGATTTCAAATCGCTCAGCAAGACTTCCGACAATTATAACGGTTACGATAAAATTTGGTTTACATTCTCAAAATAAAATGAAAAAGATATTCTTCATAGCGGCTCTGTCATTTATATTCACAATGGCTTCAGCCCAGAATAATGTGGATTTTGAAATCGCGGACGGCCTTTCGAACGCTACTCTCAAAACACTGATGGAACGACAGGTCTCAAGGTTGCTTACCGCGATCAACACTGCGGAATCCAACGGAGGCAACGTGAATTTCAGCGGGATTGACATTGATGACATGGCCTCTCACAGCATAGTCATGCTTTGGGAGAATGTGCGTTTCAGAACACTGGACGATGAGGTAGTCACGAACTGCCTTCGTCTTGGCGGCGGGCAGTCCGACAGCTGGCAGGTAAGGAATATTGAAGTGGAGATGAGGCCTTTGGATGACACTTACAAAGGTAATAAAATCCAGGAAGTCAGCATAGATTTCGATAAGAACGGCCGTATCGTAGATTTCAATTTCACCCTCGGCATCAACCAGTACATGAGGATAATGAAGGAGGGTGTGGAACTTGACGACCTTGACCGCCGCATGCAGATACTGCACTATGTGGAGCAGTTCCGCAACGCCTACAACCAGAAGGATATAGACTTCATGGACGCCGTTTTCAGCGAGGATGCCCTCATTATCACCGGAAAGGTCATCAGACGTGTGCCTAACGAGCTTCAGATACGCTCCAACAGGCCTGAGATCCAGTACACCAAACAAAGCAAGCAGCAATATCTCGCCAACCTGAAGCGTGTTTTCGCCCGCAACGGATATGTCAATGTCAAATTCGATGAGATCAAAGTGCTGCGCCACGGAGCCAATCCGAATTTCTATGGTGTGACCCTTGTCCAACACTGGAATTCCTCAAATTACAGCGATGAGGGAATATTGTTCCTGGTTTGGAATTTCGAGAATCCGGACGCTCCGCAGATCAACGTCCGTACATGGCAGCCAATGGAAACGCCTGACGATGAAGTGTTCACCTTGGATAATTTCAAGATTTGACGGATGAGAAGATTTCTTGCGATATTCACCGCAATGGCTATTGCGTTTGTGGCTACCGGACAGGAGCTGACCGTCAAGGATTTTTACATCGATCCAAGCGACATCAGTGCGGTACGCTATGAAGTGAAAGACCTGAACGGAGAGATGTGCGCCTTGGTCAAGATAGGCCTTGTGCTTCAGAATGTCACATTTGAAGGGTCGGTGGTGAAATCAGAATTCAAGGATGGAGAATGGTGGGTGTATATGGTGGACAAATCTTGGTGGCTGAATATCAAGACCACGAAGTATCTGCCGCTTCGCTATGAATTTAAGGAACCATTGCGGAAAAAATCCACATACATAATGCAGGTGGAGATCCCTAAGGTAGCTTACACGGGGCCTACTGGGAAAATGCGCATCAAGAGTAATGTCCGCGATGCGGAGGTGTACGTTGACGGGGAAAAACTTTCCAGCATTTTGCCTTTTGAATATGAGGGACCGGAGGGCTCTCATATTCTTGAAATCAAGGCTCCGGGATACAATACGGAGCGCATGGGCTTCGAGATCGCTCTCCGCCGTACCGGAACTTTGTCGGTTTGGCTCAAGGCAGAGGGGAGTTTTCAATATAAAGGCATATCCTATGAGATGAAAGACATCCCTGGAGGGGTCTTTCAAATGGGTTCCTCCGAAAAAAGGAGCAAGGAAAGCACAATGAGCTATGAGAGTCCTGTCCATACTGTGAGTCTGAAACCCTACAAGATAGGTGTTACTGAAGTCTCACAGGCCTTGTGGAAGGCAGTGATGGGCAGCAATCCTTCTCTTAATCAAGGAGATGATCTGCCGGTGGAGAATGTAACCTGGTATGATGTTCAGGAATTCATAGCGAAACTCAATGCCGAATCCGGAATGCACTTCAGGCTCCCGACCGAGGCGGAATGGGAATATGCGGCGCGTGCTGGCGGCTCTTCGGATGAGCCCGCAGGTGGAGGATCGGCTGAAGTGGCCGTTTTCGGAGTTTCTACATCCTGTCTGTGCACAAAAAAGCCGAATGCCTATGGCCTTTATGACATGTCGGGAAACGTGGCGGAATGGTGTTTTGACTATCTTGCCCGCTACAAGGCGGATGCTGTGGTGAATCCGACAGGCCCCGAGAAAGGAATCCAAAAAATAGTGCGTGGCGGAAGTTTCGCCGATGATCCGTGGATGCATCGCTGCGCTGTCAGAGGGCACATGAAGCCGGCGGACAGCAATGGAAAAGTAGGTTTCAGGCTGGCTTTGGATTAGTTTCTTGGGATTGGATGTCCCTCACTTCGATTGCGGTACGCCTAATTGAGGGTAATAAAGGTGATAGTTGTAAATTGTCTAATAGTCAAAAATATAACAAATATTATTAACGCACTAATTAAAAACATTTCATTATGAAAAAAACAATCTTATTCTTGACTGCCGCGCTTTTGTCATTGAGCATGAACGCACAGAAGAGTACCCTTGTCGTGGGTGAAGTCGGTCATCTTTCCGGAATCGACTCCAAATGGGCCGAAAAACTGCGTAGCGAGATGATTTCCGGATTGATGGCTTCGCCTCGACTGATGGTGGTAGACGGAAACACCATCAGCGATTTGTCTAGTGAAATCGCAGAGGCAGTCGCCAAATTGCGTGAAGATAAAGTTGACTGCCTGCTTACAGCCAAAATAACGGCTTTCACGGGCAAGAAAGAGACAAGCGATGGCAAGAGCACCTACAAGACCACCCTTGAATATACATGGGTGATCACAAATGTGACCGATGGCAGCACGAGGGGAAGCAAAAAGGAAACCCACTATGGATCGTCAAGCGCAGGCTACGATGAGGCTTATGTTGATGCGTTCACACTGGTTCAGGATGACATGAAGAAACTTGTCAACCACCAGTTCCGCATCTCAGGGGAAATCAAGTCAATCGCTGAAACCCATCCTAAGAAAGGTGCGAAGACCTTGTACATAGGCATCGGATCAAACGACGGTGTGGCGGCGGGAAACGCTTTCGAGGTCTACAAAGAGGTGGACATAGCGGGCGAGACGATTTCCGAAAAGATCGGCGAACTGAAAGCAAAAGAGGTCAAAAGCGTTACGCTTACTCTCTGCAATGTCACAAAAGGAGGAGTGGAGATTCAGAATGCCTTTGACAGTGGGCTTAAACTCACGGTGACATCTCGTCCTCCGAAGTTTGACATACTTATGGACACTTTGTAATGAGACGACTATTACTTCTGACCGCGGTTGTTTTGACCGCGGTTTCGACTTTGGCACAGGTGCGTCATACGGGGAGTGTAGAACTGATGGAAATAGACAACGGTGTCGCTACATTTCAGGTGGAAGGCATAGCCTCAAAAAAGAATGACGTTTGCCTTTCGGCGAAAGAAACTGTGTTCCACTGCCTGTTCGAGAAAGGAGTTGAGGGTTTCAACAATGACGAAAAAATTGTTGAGACAATAACCGCCAAGAACAAATTCTACCTTGAGAAGTTCTTTGAAGGGAAAAACGCTCCGATGAACAGATTCGTGTCCGGGGTGCAGCAGGCTGGCGGTATCTCAAAAAAGGAGTCAGGCATGTTCGTCTGCACCTACATTGTCTCTATAAAATACAAGGCCCTTTCACGTGACCTGGTCCAAAACAAATTGAGAGAAAAGCCCATAGAAGAATAGGTCGATCTCCCTATTCTTCCGACGATGGACAAATAGGTTGACATGACCGGAGAAAGAAGATCGATACATAGTATTGAGCATCGCTGACTACTTCCCGCTCCGCTGCCTGCAGAATCTATCTTACTACAAGGAGAAGTACGATCATCTTACCACCGTCAGCCCGACTTTGAGTGAGTCCGAAGTCCGCAGGAACAAGATCATTCTCTTCGGAGAGGGAGAGGGTGGGGAGGGTCTTCCTGACCTTTTCGTGTCTCAGGAAGGATAAGCGTGCCGGGCATTATAAATAAACTACGATTGTTGTAAGCATATTATATTCATAAAGTCAATCATGATGATCATTGTGATGTCGGCTGTCTTATTGGCACTGACAATAACGGGAATAGTTACCGTTTTATTTATAGCCTCTTCAACTTCGTCCAGAAGATTTGAACTGATTCACTGGCTGGGCGCCGCTCTTTGTGTTGCAGTGACTTCCGTGTTCATCGCCGGAGCCATCGGTCTGGGAAAAGCCGCAAAACAGGTAGACCGTTCGGCTGATGTGGCGTCAGCCCTCGGTTCCAGGGCTTTTGAGCTGGTGAGAGACTATCTTCCCGGCAACGAAATCACTTCTTGGATTTCTGAAGCGGATGACAATGTGGTTCCTCAAATCGAATCTGTCCGGACTTTGCTTCACCGCAAATTCCGTCGGGCCATAATTTGGTCGGTCATTGTCACCACGGTGCTTAACCTGTTGTATCTTCTTCTTTTGACCACAGCGCGAAAAAGTACAGGCTCGTCCTCGGGATCGGACGGTTTTGATGATCTGGATTCCGACATCACTAACCTTGGAAACTTTGATTCCTGTCTGGATGATGACTTCAGTTAGAGGCTATTTCATTTGGCAACCCCAATGCTGGTCGCTGAGCCTGTCGAAGCGACCCGTGCCATCAATGACCGTCAGATTTTTCTAGCTGCTTGTCTATTAATGAGTGGATGGCCACCTATTGATAATCAATATATTCGAAATTCCTGCCAGTCCGGATTGACTAGCAGGAATATGTATCGTGTTTGCTATTAAATAGTTGCTGATCACGCAGCCGTATTGTTACCTCGGTCAGAACGACGTCCCCATGAAGATTCTGGAGGATTTTCTCGGGACGATCTTGCCGCTGAGGGTGATTCTGTTGGAACTGAAAGTCGGCTCGATCACGGCGGTGGCCCAGTTCGTGCCTTTCGGGAGGGTGATGGTCACGACGGCTGAGATCGCGGCTCCCTGAACGTTCATTGAATATGTGATCGTTCCTTTCTTGTCAGTCCGCATGGTGATGTTGGACGCGCGTCCCTCAAGGGTGATGCCGCCCACTCCGTTCGGACCGCCGGCATTGTATGGAGCGACTTGGACGACCGCCTTGTCATCAGAGAGGGCGATGAAGTTCGTGTTGCTCTGCACGAAAGCCATATCTCCGTATTTGAACACAAGCTTGTCCGCTTCAAGAACGAACTCCAGCGAGTCAAGAGCCTTTACGGCATTGACATAAGCGATCGAGTCTTGTTTCGCCTCAAGCTCTTTCTGTATTTTCTTAAGGGCTTTTGCGTCTGCCTTGGCTTTGGCTGCCAGAGTAGAGTCAGCCTTGATCCTGGCATTCTCCATCGTTATTCTTTCCGATGTAGTGTAGATGCGCTTTTCTGTTGTCTGCGCTAAACCTGCCGTCGCCACCAGCGCCCACAGGCACAATGTTGTCAATATTCTTTTCATAGTTTTATATGATTATAAACTAACCGGATAGGGACTCAATCAAAGCGTATGCCAAATGTCCTGCGGAACCAACTGATAATGACACGATGGCAGCTCGGGCATTTCCGCAAGATTCCCGCGCGCCGTCATCTTTTTTCGTATTATTGGGCACGGCTCTTTCATTTAAAGTAGTTGTGGCAAGCAGGGATCAGGTCGAGGAGCAGCAGAAGTTCGGTTGTGTCCACTCTTATGTTAGACATGGCCAATCTTTCAGAAACCGATCTTCCCTTTTCTGGAGTCCCAACGGAAGGTCTCGATGTCGGCGAGTTGGACTTGGTGGGACTTTGGCGGGCGGGCCAGGCCGGACTCGCGGAGGATTACCTGCTGGTAGATTGTGCGGGACATCAGTTTCATGGTTCTGGCCGATGCGCCGATGGAGGAATTCAACGAGTGCAGGAAGCCTTTGATGTGCTTTTCGGCGGTCGGACTGAAAGTGACCGAGAACTTCGCGAGGCAGCCGCAGAGGATCTGGAAGAGTTCGTCCGGAGTGAAGTCCTTGAATACCAATGTATGGTCGAATTCATAGACTCCACCATCAGACAGTTGCTCAGCCATGTTCTTGTTAGGGGCGTCCAACTCGGCGAGGATCAAGGCGCATTCGCCTCCGCTCTCGATGGTCAATTCCTTGACTTTCAGACGAATCTGTTCTACGCCGCGGCCATAGAAACTTCTCGTCCCGTCAAATTTGGAGTCATCAACATCTATGAATATCAATCCGTTGCATGACTTCTTCACCGCTTCCTGAAGCACGGCGTCACAGTCGGACTCCGAGACATTGAATATTCGTTCACCCTTTATCTCGGTGATGTGGCTGTTCGCGATGAGGCGCATTCCCTTAAGGATCTCCGCCATGATCTCCGCCACTGTGCTTTTGCCTGTTCCGCTCTTGCCGATGAACCTCCAGGACAGAAGCCCCTTGCCGACATAAGGCTCTCCGATCGAGTGGAGGTAACGGGCTGATTGGACGAAATTGTGGATTGCCCGCTTGACATTTGACAGACCTGCGAGGCCGTCAAGCCTGTTCAGAGCCGCGTTGATCGCCACATCGTCAAAGACAACATCTTTCTGCGCCTTGTCGATCACGACATCCTCGGAAAGAATCGTGCTGAGGTCTTCCGCAGAGGGGGCTTCCATCTTGGATGTTCTGGCTCCAAGAGTCGCAAGTATTTCGTTCTGAATGAGATTGGAAACGAAACGCCCGTTGCCGAAGCGTGGCGACGGCTTCTCTGATTCGGCTTGGATGATGGCTTGCATATTCCTTTCAGCCCCTTTTGTCAGTCTGAATCCCTGTTTGTGAATCATCAGTTTGCCTATCTCAAGAAGTTCATCGGTCGTGTAGTCCTCGAAGTTGAAGACGTTCGGGAAACGGCTTTCTATCCCTTCATTGCTTTCAAGCAGCCTTTTCATCGGAGCGGTGTAGCCGGCAAGGATCACGACCATGTCCAGATTGTCCTTGCCTAGTTCCGTAAGGAGTGAATTCATCACTATCCGCCCGAAATCCCTTTCTCCGCCTTCGACCAGCTGGTAGGCCTCGTCAATGAAAAGGATGTTTCCACGGGCTCTGGCTAACAGATTGGTCATCTTGTACTCCGTCTCACCGATGTACTGACCGACCATCTGGCTTTTCTCCGTGCGGATCACCCTTCCGCAGGACAGGATTCCCCATTCGGCGAACACTTTGCCGATTATCTCGGCCACGGTTGTCTTTCCTGTTCCCGGATTTCCCAGGAAGGCCATGTGAAGGCGAGGCATACTCGTCGGCAGTCCGAACTCCATTCGCTTGGAGGCGAGCCTGACGGCATTTAGGTAGTCCTTGACTTTTGTCTTTATCTTCGCCAGGCCGACGAGTTCGTCAAGTTCGTTCATGGCCACGCCTGAGTACCCGTTGATGGAAGGAATGCTGTCTGCGGCGATCAGAGCCAAATCCTCGGCCACTGAGGGGTCTTCGCTGTCAGCTATGCGTTTGTACATGGCCGGGATGATTTTATCATCGAAAAGACGTTGGACAAAACGCGCGTTCTCAAAATTCGGCCCGCGTTGGTTGTACTTATGGAGGATATACATCTCGAGTTTCTTCCTTGCCTCCGGAGCAAGGTGTACATCTCTTTCTTCGCAGCATCTGTCCGCTATCCTGTTCAATTCATCCGGCTTGAAATCCTCCATGTAGATCGGTTCCTGGAAATACTTCCTGAGTTCCGGATAAGCCGCGAGCAGGGATTCCATCCCTTGGGGCTCTCCTGTCAGCACCAGCATCCAGTTGGATTGTTTCATCGGATCATTGAGCTCGTCGATGAGATTGCGGACAATTTGTTGCTCATTGTCAATGGGTTTGTTTTCACTATGATAGAGCTCATGGGCATTTTCAAAGACGAGGACTCTTCCGATCGCGCAGTTTATCTCGCTTGCGACGCTGTTGTTGGACACTTTCGCTAGATTGGTAAACCTGATGTTGTTCTCTGGCAGCATGCCGAGGCTATGATAGATTTCCGCCAGATACCGGACACAGCAGGATTTCCCTGTGCCGGGGTTTCCTATAAGTATGGTGTTCATCGTAGGCAGGTTCTTTTTCAGGCCTACGCTGTCACGGATTTCAGCGATGCCATGAAGGGTGATGACTTCCTCCATTCTTTTCTTGAGGTTGTCCCAGCCCGGCATCTCATACAAGCTGTTCATGATCTCTCTGACCGGACGAGGTTCCGGCGCCACGGGCATTGCTTCCGCGTCGGGGGCAGGATCTGAATCAAGACCGTTATCTGAACTGTTTCCTGAAGACACCTCGGCTATCTTTTCTTCAAGCAAGGTGTCGAACTCCTTTTCGCGTTCAGACGCTAACTTCCAAAGGGCATAGGACATGCAGAAGTGGAAAGGCGTTTCGTCCATCATGTCTCCAATCAACGACTCCTCAATGTCGGACCTGTCCATTCCGTCTTCAATCCTGCTGTCAATCAGATCCATCAGTTTTTGCTGCTCGGGATTGGGATTCTTGAACATCTCTGAATAATCGGGTGTAGGTGCCAGCATAATTATGGAAGGTTTGTTGTTCCTGCAAAAATAACAAAAATCTCTCATTTGATTTGCAGCCTGCATCCTGTATTTTGCAAAGAATTGTAAATGAATATATTCCATAATACTGCCGGGCTGTTTTGGAGTGCGGCGTTTTAGAATCGATTGAAAATCAAAGAGTGATATTCCACTCATTGATTCTCAGCCTTTTAACGAGCTGTCTTGCGGTCTTACGGGTGGGCAGACCCATTGGGCGGTTATCAGGCGCGGAACCTCTTGAGGTCGGAGCGGTAGCGGGCGTGGAAGAAGATTCCGGCGATGGTCAGGCCGATAGGGAAGCCGAGCCATATCCCGTGAATGCCAAGTCCGGCCTTGAAGCCAAGCAGGTAGGCGGACGGGATGGCTATGATGTAGTAGCTGACGAAAGCCGCGTACATGATCGGCTTGACATCCTGGATTCCTCGCAGTACATTGGCGAAACAAAGTTGCAGGCCGTCGCCGAACTGGTAGGCGAAGAGCAGGAAGAACAGCGATACCGCCATTGCGGAAACCTCTGGAGAGTCTGTGAATATTCCAGCCGCTTGATAGCGGAAACAATAGAGCAGAACAGACAGAGTCGCGGAGATGCTGAGAATCATGAGATAACCTTTGCCGGCATATTCCCGTAAAGATCCTAAGTCCTTTCTGCCGAAGGCATTGCTGACGAGGATTGAGATGGCGAACGAGAGCCCCTGCATCATCAGGAAAAACAGCTGCGAAATGGTGATGACAACCTGATGGGCCGCCAATTGGATTACTCCCAGCCAACCTGCCATCACCGCCGCGGACGTAAATGTGGAGGACTCAAGGGCCATCTGGATGCCAACCGGATAGCCCATTTTGAACACGCCATTCATCTCCTGGCGGGAAAGGACAGCCTCCTTGATTGCGTGGGCATATTCATTCATTTTCTTTGACTTGAATATGAAAATGACGAACACGATGAGAATCAGCACTCTGGAAATGAGCGTGCTGATTCCTGCGCCGGTCAGCCCCATCTCCGGGAATCCAAGTTTGCCGTAAATCAGGACCCAGTTCCCGAATATGTTGAAGAGGTTTCCGAGCATAAGCAATGTCATGGAAATCATAGGTCTGCATATCCCGTCCGTGAACTGCTTCAGCACGTTGAATCCGAGTGCGAAGATTGTTGATATACCAACTATGATGAAGTACGGTTTGATGTATGGCATCAGTTCCGGCGCTTGACCGAAGTGCCCGAGGCAGAAGTAGATGACTGTGAGCAGGACGACGCCGATCACACCGATCATTCCATTGACGATGATTCCGTTCTTGACGGTCGTGCCGATTCCTTTGATGTCACCGGTCCCGTTGTGCGCCCCGATCATGGGGGTCATTCCGGTCGCGAATCCCAATTCGGTAAGGATGAACAGGTTCATGATGTTGTTCACGAACGACGAGGCGGCGAGTTCATCCACGCTGTGCCACCCGATCATGATGTTGTCCGCGAACGCCAGAATAATCACACAGGCCTGCCCAAGCATTATGGGCAGACCTATCCTCAATATCTCCTTTATTTTATTCATAGTCCGTTCATTGTCTCCTCTTGGGAAAAGAGGACGGCAAATTTACGGACAATGTTCTTGATTAGCAAATCAAGCCATGTGGCACATGATGGCAGCTTGGGCATTTCCGCATGATCCCCGCGCGCCGTCATCTTTTTTAGTATTATTGGGCGAAACAATCTCTATAGGTGCTGTTATTTTCCGAAAATATTCTTAACTTAGCAACGTTTTAGGCAAATTGTGCCTGAAACATACATATTGATGAAAGTGTTTTCGCACTATCCTTCAAAAGAAATCTGACAGTTTCATTGGATACAAGGATATGAACGACAGCACCTTTCATCTGTATCTGTTTGCGTGTGTTCATCACTCAACGATACAGGTGTGGGGATTGTTTCGGTTTATCTGTATCCGGGTTTTGTCAGAACCTCTTTTGAGATGAACGAGAATGGCTCCACACTTTCTTTGTATTGCTTACACCTTCTTCTGGGGTCGGAAGGACATTTTTAACCTTGATTATGGATAATAATCAAAAACACTATTCTATCATGAAAAAGAACCATTTACTCGTGGCGGCTTTCTCAGTTGCCGTGCTGTGCCTGATGACATCCTGTGGATCATCCCGGAGCACTGTTTCAGAAACCAACCCTTATGGAAAAGCGGTGGCTTCGGAGCCTTGCATTGAACTTTATGAGCAGAATCCGTCCGTCAGGGCATACGGTCAAGGACAGCATTTCAAGGAGATGACAGCCAGAAACATAGCGGAATTGCAGGCTAACGCGATGTTTGCCCGCAAGATTGAGCAGGCCGTGATCTCGGCCACAGAGGATCTGGGAATATCCTTGAGCCAGTATGCCGCGGATGACAAGTCAGGACGCTCCGTGACTGACCAATCGGCCGAATCGAAGGATCTGGCGGCTTCCATCTCTCAGCAGGTTGTCCGTGACGCCCATGTCATCAAGACTTCCCGGTACATCGGCAAGAACAATCAGTTCACGGTGTTCGTGTGCATGGAATATGGCACGGACAAGGACGCCCTTGTAGAGGACATCGAGCAGAAAGTGAAGGAAAAGATCTCCGCCGATGACAGAGCTAAGCTTGAAAAGCGTCATAATGAGTTCAGAGACACAGTGTACGGCAAGCTGAAGAACCAATAGCCCATGCGTAGGAATTGCTTGGCCATAATTCTGGCTTTGTTTTGTGCCTTGCCTTGTGCGAATGCTCAGGGCAGAGCCGGTTTGAAACCTCGGTGGATAGGCGGTGCCTCGCAGGCGGACTGCCCGTCCTACTATCTTGTCGTTGTTCATTCCGATGCCGCAAGCACGCTTGACGGAGCGCGTTCGTCCATCCTGAAGGAATTGTCCGCCAATGTGGAGAGAACCAACAAGGTGTCGGTCACGGAGATCTTCGAGGACAATTCTGTCCAGAAATATTCAGGCTCTTCATCGGTCGCCTCATCCGGCGTCGACAACTATTCCCTTGAAATCCGTACCGATGGCTCTTCGAAACCGATTCGCTCCCGAAGGATTGATGAATATTGGAAATCAACACTCAGGGGTGGTGTCTCGGTTCTGGATTACTATGCAGTCTATGCGGTGGAGAGAAAGGGGCAGCTGGCGGATTTCTCATCCATCAGCGTCACGGACCGTTACGGTCTCAGCGGCCTATGGCGGTCTGCTATCATTCCTGGCTGGGGGCAGTTCCATAAAGGTGACGGATTGAAGGGCGGGCTTATCCTTGGAGGATGTGCCGCCTTGGCCGGAGGAATCATATTCTTTGAAAATCAAAGAGGTGACTACTCGAGGAAGATTTCCGGCACGCATGATGTCTCTTTGATCAAGAGCTATTCGACCAAGCGGGATCATTATGCGACGGCGCGGAATGTGTGCATCGGTTCGGCTGTGGCTTTGTACGCCTATAACATCATCGATGCCGTGGTCGCTTCAGGCGCGAGACATCTTGTCGTGGGCAATGGTAAATACTCCGTGACGCCGGGAGTCTCATCCTACGGGACACCTGTCGTCGCGGCAATGATCAACTTCTAAAACCAATTGAAAATGAAATTATTGAATATGTTGGCGATGTCCGTCAGCCTGTCTTTCGGACTGCTGCTTACGACTGCATGTTCCGAGGACGAGGTCTCCACTTTCGGCGGCGTCTATGGCATTGTTTCGGATTCGGAGACCGGAGACGCGTTGAGGAATGCCGAGGTTGTACTCTCTCCCGGAAACCTGTCGACTGTGACAGGGGTTGACGGCCACTATGAATTCAAGGATCTGGATGCCGGACAGGTCAAGATTCAGGTCTCTTCGTCCGGCTATGTGACAGACAGCCGTCAGGTGACTGTTGTTCCGGGATTGTCGGCCCAGTGCGATGTCTCGCTTAGGAAGGAGGTCAAGGAAGCCAGGTTGAAACTGTCGTCCACCTCGTTGGACTTTGGGTCTGAACAGTCGTCTTTGTCGTTTACCATCCAGAACACGGGAAATTCCGGTACTGTTAAGTGGCAGATAATGGATGCGCCGGATTGGATGACGGTCTCTCCGTTGAAAGGGGAGACGGCTGTTGGAAAATCCAGCGCCGTCGTGGTCACTCTTAACAGGAATCTGATCAAAAAGGACGAGACGGCCACGATCCGTGTCGTCACGGACGGGGAATCATTCCCGGTGGACATCATCGCCAAGGCCGGGACAAATTTCTCGTTCTCGATCACGCCGGAGAACATCTCCTTTGGAACCGATGCCACCATCCGTAAGATCTCTCTTTGCAACGAGACCTACAACGGCGCTCTGCAATGGAAGATCCAGGACTATTCTTCGATAAAATGGATCGCTTCGGTACATCCTTCCAGCGGTTCGCTGAGCAAGGGTGAAGCCGCCGAGGTGACGGTGACAATCGACCGGAGCGGCATCACTCAGAAGACTTCGGCGACGATTTACGTCCAGGCCGGTTCTAAAGTTATCCCTGTGATCGTGACGTGCGACTACAGCGAGAAACCAAAGGCCTATGCGGAGGCTTCCCCTTCGGGCCAGATTGATTTCGGCAAGGAGAAGACCTCGGCGACGGTGACCCTTAAGGCTCATTATGGCTCGTTTGCCTACACCGCGGAACTGGACGGCAACCCGTCTTGGGTTTCGTTGGACAAGGCTTCCGGGACGTTGGAGGATTACGAGACTTCCGGCAAGACCGAGACACTGACCTTGTCTGTCGACAGGACCAGGATGTCGTCGTCAGAGGCTGAAAGCACGTTGATTGTCAGGGCTGGGGATGATGTCCTGCGTGTGGCGCTGAAGGCAAGCCGTGAGCAGATTGAGGATTATTCTTCGGCCACGGTTATTACCTGTGACAGTCGGATTGACGTCAAGATACTCAGTTGCAAATGGTCGGGGACATCGGTGGTGTTCAATTACTCGTTGACGAACACGGGATTGGGAGATTTAAGGGATTTCTCAATCGGATCAAAAAACTATTCAACGATATTTGATGATAAGGGAAACGAATATACATCGTGGACGATAACTTTTCGAGACGATGATGATGGGTACTATGTCAGATTCCCTGAGGGTCCAGAATGCAAAGGATCGATTACAATAAAGAATGTCCCGAATGATGTGAAAACGCTTACGTATTTGTTAAGTGCATATTGTGCGAATGCTGGAGCAACGTTTGCCGGAGACAGAATCTCATTCAAGAATGTTCCGATATTCAAATAATATTCATGGATAAGAAACTGATTATTCCGATTCTCCTGTTGTTTTTGTCGGTTGGGCTCCCTGCCCAGTCGTTTGGCGAGTACCGCAAACGTATGATGAGGGATTTCAATGACTACAAGGAACAGAAGCAGGACAAGTTCAAGGAGTACCGGGACAAGGTGAATGCCGCCTTGGCTGACTACATCGCCAAGCCATGGGAGAGGCACACCATAAATCCTGCGATTCCCGCTCCGACTTTGCCTGAGCCTCCGGAGCCGGATGTGAAGGATCCGGATTCAGGTGTCTCGGATGACCTGATCCCTTTTGACGGGATAATCGATGAGTTGGAGGAGCGGCTCAGACCTGAGCCGTTCGCACCCATTGAAGTGCCCGAAGAGGAAAGGACTCCGTCGTTCTCCTTTGACTTCTATGGGAATGAGTGCGGCGTCCCGTTGGGCAAGGACCTCGCTTTTACGCTCCGTGGAATTGACGGGAGAAGCGTCTCGGCGGCCTGGAAAACCCTGTCTTCCGGGAAATATTTGCCGGTCGTGTACGAATCCCTGCAATGGCGCGACAGGATGAATCTGTGCGATTGGGGCTACATCCGCTTTCTGGACGAGATGACGAAGGCGTTTTTCCCTGAGAGCATGCGCAATGAGGCAAAACTGCTTCAGGTCTACATCCTGACACAATGTGGGTACATGGTACGTCTGGCCAGTGTGGATGATTCGCTTGTCCTGCTTCTGCCTTTCAGGAATGTCCTGTATGACTACACTTACCTAAACATTCATGGATGTAAGTATTACGTGATGGACAAGGCCGCCGCAGGCAAGTCCCTCCTTCTGACGGATTTCTCCACTCCGAAGGAGAGGATGTTCTCGTTGAGGATCACGGGGGCGATGAATCTGGCGTATAAACCGGAGAAACCTCGGGTCTACACCTCGAAGGGGTACCCGGGATTGTCTTTTCCGGTTTCGGTCAATGAGAACCTGATCAATTTCTACAACGACTACCCGCTCAGCGGCGAGTGGGGAATCTATTCAGAGGCGTCGTTGAGCGAAGAGGTGAAAGGTCAGCTGTACCCTGCCTTGCGGGACAAGATAGGAGGAAAGGATTTGCTGACAGCGGCCAACATGCTGCTGAACTTTGTGCAGACGGCGTTCGAGTACAAGACCGACGCGGCTCAGTTCGGCATGGAGAGGGCGCTGTTCGGCGATGAGACTTTCTTCTACCCTTACAGTGACTGTGAGGACAGGGCGATTTTGTATTCAATCCTTGTCCGTGAATTGTTGGGACTGGATGTGGTGCTGTTGCATTATCCGCTTCATCTTGCGACCGCTGTCCGCTTCGGACAGGATCTGCCGGGGGATCACATCTCCATTGATGGGGTCAAGTACACAGTCTGTGATCCGACCTACATCGGGGCATCGGTCGGGAGCGCGATGCCTGAGTACAAGAAGGTTCACGCGCAGGTGGTTAAAATTAATTAAAGATAAACTATGGTGAGAAAAGTATTGATTTGCCTTTTGGGCGTTGTCTCTTTGGCCGGATGTCTGGAACCGACCGCAACCGACGAAAATGGGACCGTGACAGATGATTCCGGGGTGATCTGTGGTTTTGTGTACAACATCGAGACAGATGCTGAGATAAAAGGAGCCACGGTGACGCTTTCCCCCGGGGATATCACCTGCAAGACCGGATCCAACGGCTATTTTGAGTTTGAGGATCTCAGCTCCGGGACGTACAAGGTCACCGCTACGGCGGACGGGTACGACGGGATTTACCGCCAGCTGACAATAAAGTCAGGGCGAGAGTACGTGTGCGATTTCCCGTTGAGGGCGATCTTCAACGCCAGCGCTGAGGTCAGCCCGTCGGAAGGCTTGGATTTCGGGCGTGGCAAGAACACTCTGGCAGTGACGTTGAAGGCGCGTGGCGGCACATTGGCTTATCATGCGGAACTGGAGGGGAATCCGGCATGGGTGTCATTGGAGAAGAATGACGGCACCATTCCGGATTATGAAAAGACGAGTGAGGTGGAGTATCTGAAACTGACGGTGGACAGGGACGCCATGAAGGCTGACGAGGCCACCTGTAACCTTGTCATAATGGCCGGTAGAAAGGAACATAAGATAAAGGTTACCGCAAGGCAGAATGCGGTGAATGATTATTCGTCTGCGACGGTGATTACCTGTGACAGCCGCATTGATGCCAAAATTATAAGTTGTACCAGAACCGGGACATCGGTGGTTTTCAATTATTCGTTGACGAACACTGGCGGATTGGGCGATTTAAGGGATTTCTCAATCGGATCAAAAAACTATTCAACGATATTTGATGATAAGGGAAACGAGTATACGTCGTGGACGATAACTTTCCGAGACTATGATGATGGGTATTATGTCAGATTCCCAGAGGGTCCCGAATGCAAAGGAACGATTACAATAAAGAATGTCCCTTCTAATGTGAAAACAATTACGTATTTGTTAAGTGCATATTGTGCGAATGCAGGTGCAAAATTTTCCGGAGACCGTATTTCATTCAAGAACGTCCCCGTCTATGATTAACTCATAGCGAAGAATCCCGACTATGCGTCTGACAAGGCTCACCCGTTCAATATCCGGCAGACTCAAACACTTGAGTCTGCCGCTTAATGCCCTTGCCATCACGGCCTTGGCGTTCGCCCTGTCATATTTCATAAAATACGATCTGGGTTCCATCTCCGCCTTCGCCCCGATGGAAAAAGCCACAGACTTCGATCTCACCGATGTCTACAACACGGTGGCCGACAGGCGGGCCGGCAGGACATTGAGCGATGACATCGTCATAGTCAGCATTGACAGCTGTTCCCGGGAAGGCATAATGGAGGTGGTAGACTATTTGGATTACTTGAATCCGGCCGCCATCGGCCTTGACGTGTTCTTCAACTATCCTGCGGAGGGTGACGCCGACCTGATCGAGTCGCTGACACAGTGCGACAACATCGTTTTCCCTGTCGGACTGAGGTGGAACGGGGACGAGACCGACATTTTCGGCTCGTATTTTTATGATGAAGTTCCGATCGGGCATAGGGGAGTTGTCAACCTTGCGGTCAATTCGCATCTTAGTGTTGTCCGGGATTTTCAGCCGGAGTACATAGTCGGTAAGGACACGTTGAGGAGTCTCAGCGCGGAACTGGCCAAGGTGGCGGATCCGATGGCCTATGAGAGACTGAAGGCGAGGGGAGGCAAGGCGGAGGTGATCAATTATCCGTCCTGGGAATTTGAGATAATTCCCGCCGGGGATTTGACAGGCGGGGGAACCTCTTTTGACGAGGTCAGGCAAATCATTGATGGCAAGGTGGTTCTGATTGGAAGCATATTCGATCCGTCGGATTTTCATCTGACTCCCATTGACGAAAGGATGCCGGGGCTGCTGATCCATGCAAGGGCTCTCCAGACGATTCTGGATTCGTGCTATGTCGATGAGACCTCCGATTTTCTGAGCTGGTTGATGGCGGCGCTGCTGTCTTTCTCATTCATTCTTCTTGTCTTGGTGATAAAGGAATATATTCCCTTCGAGGGACTGGTGGTCCGTGTTGCCCAGTTTCTTCTCATCTATTTGTTCTTGGTCGTGGGGTGCAATGTCTTCGCGCGTCACGGCGGTTATCTGAATTTCGGTCCGACGCTGCTGATGATCGGCCTTGGGATGTTGGCCAAGGACATCTGGCTTGGCCTGGTTGATTTTGTAAAAGATGTTTTGAGACGAAAAAATAGTAAAGTATGAAGTTGACGTGTTTTATCATTTCAGTCCTGAGCTTGATGCTGGCCTTGCAGCCAACCGCGCCAAAGGGACGTTATGCGATCTTCAAATTCTCCGGCGATGTCACAGTCCGTAAGGACGGAGCCGGCGGATGGTCAGATGCGGCCAAACGTATGAGTGTGGATCTGAAGGATTTGTGCCGCATCTCCAAAGGCGGTTCCGTGTCGATTCTTGACAAGGAGACAAACCGGGTGTTTTCGGTTGATGAAGAGGGTATTCTTGAAGTGAAGACCCTGATAGAAAAGGCCGAAGCCGCCTCAAGAAGAGTCACTGCAAGGCTTAACGAAGCTTTGGCCAGCGATCTGGCGATGGAGCGGAGAGCTGTGCCGACATATTCGATATTGGGTGCGACAACCCATGCCGGAGGGGACGGTGCCTCCTCGGGTGAAGAGATCCCGACGCTGACAGACACTGTGTGCTATGCCTTGAGGCAATATGTCGACAGTCTGTTCGCGGGACTAGCCATCCATTCCTCCGACAGGATGACTGTCGAGAAGGAGCGTGTGGACGAGGGGGAATTCTGTTTTGTGATTTCAAACAGAACGAACAGTCTGTACTATTTCAACATATTGAGACTCAATCATAAGGCAAAGAGCGTTTCGTTCTGCATCACGCCGTTGGAGGCGTCCGCCGAGATATTCATTCCTGATTCGATGTACCTCAAGCTTCCTCAGTACCCTTTTGCGGAAGACTCGGAGGATGAATATTCCTACCTTTTCTTCGCCACCGACGAGCAGGTCGACTTTAGCGCCCTGAGCGAGATGATAAAGGAAAAGAGGCCGGCCAAGACCATGCCTCAGTGCCAAAAGGTTCTGGAAGTCGTGAGCATCTTATAGCTCGCCCAGACGATCTCAGAAAGCGAACCCGACTCCGACAAAAAGCCCACATCGCTGCGGACTTTTTGTCAGTTTCATACTTGCTGTATTTCAGAACAGGCTGTCATTAGTTCTATGGACCTTATTACGAAATGCCACTCAGATCAAGTTTATAGACAAGTTCGTCATTATGGCGATTGTTTTTAAGAAACATCAGCATATAAACAGGCAGATATGTGATTGAGCCACGCACAGCAATGTTGTCGTCGCAGAAAACCAGGCCGCTCTCAATTCCATAATTAGGAACTTTCAGCACGTTGTCCATCGCGCTATGTCTGATGTAGTCTTTGCCGGACTTGATCTCTATCGGAAGGACTTTCTCCTTGTATGTTATGACAAAATCAACCTCTCCAAACTTCTTGTTGTTGTAATATGCCAAAGAGAAACCGTGTGCGGTCAATTCCTGCGCGGCGGCGTTTTCGAATATTCCACCGTAGTTGACATTCCCCTCACCGCGAAGAAGTTTCAGCTGCAGTCCGTCTGAATATTGGCAGGCGAGAAGCCCGACATCGTTCAGAAACAACTTGAACAGGTTCCTCTGCTCCGCAAGTTTGAGTGGGTATTTGGGCTCCTCCACATTGTATGTCGGCAATGCGACACCTGCGTTTTTCAGCCATAGGAAACTGTTGTGATAGCGGCTGGACTTGAAATTCTCATTAAGTTTCTTGAGAATAAACCGTTTGTTCTTTGCGTTGAGCTCGGAAGGAATCAGATCGAATATGTCGTTTATGTACAGTTTGTCCTCCGGATCATATTTGGCGATATCTTTCTTATAGAGTTTGATGATTGCCTTCTGCTCGTCTTCAACTAATCTGAGATTATTGGTCTCCAGGTATTTGGCTACAGCTGCAGGCATTCCGCCCACAACCAGATAGAGCCTGAACACCTTCATCATACTTTCGTGTACAACCCTGTCCACGGGCGTCCTCTCATTAAAATTATCAGCGATCGCTTCGATGACATTCGGTGCGACTCCGACCGCCAGGGCGAACTCCTCGAAATCCATAGGATACATATCGAATATGTCCAAATAGCCTACAGGCTCACTTCGCAGGTCTTTTAATTCCACCCCAAGCAGCGACCCACTCAATGCGTATCGGTAACTGCCTTCGTCCACGAGGAATTTCACAAAGGTGACTATTTCCGGATATTCCTGGACCTCGTCAAAAAAGATGAGAGTCTTGCCGGGAATCATCCTTGACCTGGTCATCGCCGAGATTCTGAGAATCATCTCCTTGGCATCGGAAGCCCCGTCAAGGAATCCGATGGCTCCCTTGTTCTCGACAAAGTTGATCTCCACGACACTCTCGAAGAACTCTGCACCGAATTTTCGGAAAGCATAAGTTTTCCCGACCTGCCGGGCTCCCGTAAGCAGCAACGCTTTATCGTGATTCTTGTAGAAATCCACTATCTCGTTGTAAATCTTTCTTTTGATCATAGATTTGTCCGTTTTTCCAAAGCAAAAATACATAGATTTGTCCGTTTTTCCAAGGTGATTCTATAGGTTTTTGTCCGATTATTCGGGTCAGATTCACTGAGTAAAATGAAGTTGATATTCAGCATAATAGCTGTCGGATTAATGTTCTGGTTGAAGTGAGTTTAAGTTGAGATTATATTGTAAGAGCCATTTCCAGACAGGCATCATTTCAATGACACCGAACTCATCCTCGACAGTGCCAGATTCTTCATTTGTGAGTATCAGACGATGCTTGCAAGAATGTACTTTTGGGAACTTTTTAAGAGCGTTCACCTCACGTTCGAGCGTTTCATTGGATTGTGATATATTATATGAGACTTGGATGGCCAATTCGTCCTCAGGAATATAGAAATCGACTTCAATCCTTTCGTTATAGAAGAAAACCCGCTCATTGTCCGGGTCGTGTCCATATTTTCTGAAAAGGGCAAGTGCGACGGTGTTTTCAAGCAGCGACGCCTCTTCGTTAAGGAGAAACAAGTTAAGCACACCGTTGTCGATGAAATAGTACTTGCACGAGGATTCCCTTTCCGCAAAGGATGCCGAGATATTCCTTAAGCGCAGCAGCAGCCATGCGGATTCGCAGTACTCAATGTATTTACTGACAGTGGGCATTGTTATCTTTCCGCTGACCGAGGATAGTATATGTGACAATCTATTGTAAGATACAGGTTGGCATACACTTTCGGCCAATTTCTTCAGCAGCAGGTGCAAGAGGTTTGGGTTCGCTATCTTGTTACGGCTGGCGATATCTCCCAAATATATCTTTTGGAATGTACTGCTCAGATAGTTGCGCTTGACAGACAGCCCTACAGATTCCGGGAGGCCTCCCCACGATCGATACTCGTTCCATTCGCGGAGCACGGCCGCACGTGATTCAGTGGCCAGCAATGATATTTTGTCATATGGAATACCATTTACTTCAAGATACTCCAAGAAGCTATACGGATAGACCTCTGTTGTAAGATAACGTCCCCCTAAAGTCGTCATGACCTCTGATGACAGCATCTTTGCATTGCTGCCTGTAATCCATACGGAGTATTTTGCGTCCGCCAACCTGCGGGCGAACTTTTCCCATCCATCAATATTCTGTGCCTCATCAAGGAAAAGCATTGGACGTTTACCATACATTTCTGCGTGTGCCTCCAATATCTTTTCGAAATCGGTTGTCTCAAATTGGGCTAAGCGGTCATCTTCAAAACTGATATATAGCATTTCATTCCATCCGTGCTTGGCGGCAAGCATCTGCTGTATCTTCTGGTAGAGCATAAAAGACTTGCCGGCGCGACGAACGCCAATAAAAACGCGGCGAGGAAAGTCATCAGACGGCAATGCCCGTGGCATCACCTTATAGTTTTCAATATCTTTCTGATTGGAAGCCAAAACCTGCTTGAGTGTGTCTTTGCTGATCATCTATTATTTTTTTTATAATTTATATTTTGAATTTATTGCACAAAGTTATAAATATTATTTTGAATTTCGTTGTTGCAGGCGACTTGTTTTGCATCCTTCGGCAATGCTGTCTTGATGGCAGGGTAAACAAAAAAGCCCACATCGCTGCGGACTTTTTTCGGTTAGTTAGTAGTGTATTACCTTATTTTGAAAGAAGGTCATAGTCGTTAGAGTGTGATATACTCTCACTTTTCGTGTTGCAAAAGTAGTCAAAAAAAACGTTTAAACAAGCCTTTTTCCAGAAAAGTTTTAAACGTTTTACGTTGATAACTATCTTTTTGCTTGACTATCAGTACCTTCCAACAATTCGGGACGAAGACGTTTTGTCCGCTCCAGGGCCTGTTCGTCCTGCCATTCCCGGATTAGTTTCGGGTTGCCGCTCACCAGGACCTCGGGGACCTTCCAACCTTTGTAGTCGGCCGGACGGGTGTAGACGGGAGGGGAGAGGAGGCCGTCCTGGAAACTGTCGCTGAGGGCTGAGGTCTCATCGCTCAACGCCCCCGGGATCAATCTCACGATCGAGTCCGCCAGAAGCGCGGCCGGAATCTCGCCGCCGCTGACCACATAATCGCCCACTGAGATCTCCCGAGTCACCAGATGCTCGCGGATCCGATGGTCTATTCCTTTATAATGGCCGCAGAGGAGGATCAGGTTCTCCTTCAGGGAAAGCTCATTGGATATTCCTTGAGTCAGACGCTCGCCGTCCGGGGACATGTAGATGACTTCGTCATATTCCCGCTCCGCCTTCAGCTCGTCTATCATCTTCTCCACCGGCTCGATCATCATCACCATACCGGCGTCGCCGCCGTAGCAGTAGTCATCCACCGTGGCGCGCGGGCCGAGGCCGTATTTCCGGATGTTATGGACCTGTATTTCGACCAGGCCTTTCTTGATCGCCCGCCCCACTATGGAGTGGCTCAGAGGACTTTCCAGAAGTTCCGGAACGACTGTAAGAATGTCAATTCGCATAGAATATTATTTTTCCTTTTTGCAAAAATAGGCTTTTTAATTGTTTTTTTAGGTATATTTGCGGATAAGTAGAAACTCTAATAATTTAACTGCTTTATGAGTGAAGGTAATATTCCTGAGGTTAACCAGACCCCAGATGTAGAGGAGGCTCCAAAGGCTCTCAATGAGAATGTAGAAAATCCAGAGGTGAAGGAGGCTGTCGAGGCGGTAGCTGACAAGACTGAGGAAGTCCCACAGGAGGTGGTTGACGTGAATGACGGTGGTGAGGAAGCCGCCGGGAACGAGGAAGGCGGAGAGATTCCTGTTGATCTTGGAAGTCTCACACTTGCCGAGTTGTCTGACATGTTTGACAAACTTTCCCAGGCTGACGACAGGATGAAGAGGTACAAGGAGGCTGAGGCCATCAAGTCCGCTTTCTACAAGAAACTCTCAAAGGAAAAGGCCGAGGCCGGCTTTGGAGCGAAGGTCGACGAGCCGTCGTCGAGGGAGGATGTCATTGATGAGGTGACCCCTGCGGCTCAGACCGAGGACGTGAAGGACAATCCGTTCGAGGCCATGGAGACCGCTTTCAAGGGTGTCTATGCCAACTATAAGAAAGAGCGCGCTGAATATAACCGCCAGCAGGATGCCCAGAGGGAGGAGAACTTCGCCCAGAAGCAGGCTGTGATCGAGGACCTTAAGAACCTCGTGGAGAAGCAGGAGGATGTGAACTCCACGTTCCCGGCTTTCCGTGAGCTCCAGAACCGCTGGAGGGAGATCGGTCCGGTTCCGGCCACGAAGTTCCGTGACCTGAACGACACCTATCAGTTCTATGTTGAGAAATTCTACGACATGGTGAAGATCAACCGTGACTTGAGGGATCTCGATTTCAAGAAGAACCTTGAGGCCAAGGAAGGATTTTGTGAGGCCGCCGAGAAACTCTCCGAGAACGAGAATGTCGTCGAGGCTTTCCGCGAGCTCCAGAAGCTTCATGAGCAGTGGAAGGAGTTCGGCCCGGTGGCGAAGGAGTACCGTGATTCCATCTGGGACCGCTTCAAGGCCGCCACAGCCGTCATCAACAAGAAATATCAGGCTTATTTCGAAGGCCAGAAAGAGAAACAGCAGGAGAATCTGGCCGAAAAGACCAAGCTCTGCGAGCAGGTTGAGGCCATAGCCGGGAAGGAAGTGAAGTCTTCCAACGAGTGGAACTCTCTTTCCAACGAGATAGAAGAGATTCAGAAGACGTGGAGGACCATCGGTTTCGCCACCAGAAAGGAGAACCAGAAGATATACGACCGCTTCCGCGCCGCCTGCGACAAGTTCTTCACCCGCAAGAGGGAATATTACACCCAGTTCAAGGACTCGATGAACGAGAACATGGAGAAGAAGCTCTCCCTGATCGAGCAGGCCGAGGCCCTGAAGGACAGCAAGGAGTGGAAGAAGACCACCGAGGCCCTCATCGCGTTGCAGAAGCAGTGGAAGGAGATCGGAGCAGTGCCTCGCAAGAAGTCCGAGCAGCTCTGGAAGCGTTTCCGCGCCGCCTGCGACGAGTTCTTCAACGAGCGCGACAAGAACGCCAAGCCGGAGAATGACTTCCACGGCAACCTTAAGGCCAAGAAGGCTCTTATCGAAGAGATCAATGAATATGTCCTCTCAGGCGACGCCACTGCTGACCGTGAGGCAGCCCGCTCCTTCGTCGAGAAGTGGCAGGGAATAGGCTTCGTTCCGTTCAAGGAGAAGGATGCAGTCCAGGCAGCCTATACCGAGGCCATGCAGGCCAAGTTCCCGGACTTCTCTCTGAGGGCTCCGAGACAGGGCTCAGGCAACGGCGGCAGGAACGGAGGATTCTCCAGGAAGCCGCTAAGTGAGAAGGATCGTCTTGTGCAGCAGTACAACAAGCTCCAACAGGACATTGACACCTACGAGAACAACATCGGTTTCTTCTCGTCATCGAAGAACTCCGCTCCTCTGATCCAGAAGATGCAGGAGAGGATCGATGCCGCGAAGCAGGAGTTGAAGGATCTGGAGGCTAAGATCCGCAAGGCAGAGGAGAGCGAAGAAGAGAAGTAATCAGGAATGGATAAGAACACAATCACAGGTATCGTCCTGATAGGCTTGCTCCTGTTCGGCTTTACCTTCTATCAGAACAAACAGTATCAGAAACAGGCCGCCTATCAGGCGCAGTTGGATTCCATAGCGCTTGTGAAGCAGATGCAGGCCGACTCTATCGCCGCCGCCGAGGCGGCGCGGAGACTGTCTTCAGACACGACCGCGATAGCCCAGGTGGCCGCTCCGGTGAGCATCTACAAGGATTCTCTTCTTGAGGCCGCCCACAACGGAGAGGCTCAGATCGTCACCTTGTCCAACGACAAGTTCGAGGTGGCCTTCACCACGAAAGGCGCACAGCCATATTCGGCCAAGTTGAAGGAATATAGCGCTTACGGTGGTGACGAGCTTTATCTCTTCAAGCCGGAGATGAGCCGCTATGACATTCAGGTCTATGCCGGGGAGACGATCAACACAGCTGATTTCAACTTCGTGGTCGCCGAGAAGACGGACACCTCGCTTGCGATGCGCCTTCCGTTCGCCGGTGGCGGCTACATCGAGCAGAGATATTCGATAGCCGAAGGGTCATATTCAGTGAAGAACTACCTCTCGTTTGTCGGGATGGAGAATGTCATTCCCAAGAATGTGTTCTCGTTCGATGTGGACTATTTCGTGACCATGCCGAGGATGGAGAAGGGCTACAAGAATGAGGTCCAGTACTCCAAGCTTGACTACTATTTCAGCGGCGAGAAGAAGCCGGAGGCCATTGCCAAGGGCCGCAGCGCGCAGAAGCGTGTAGATGCCAGGGTGTCTTGGTTCGCTTTCCAGCAGCAGTTCTTCTCGGCGATCATGAGAGCTCCGCAGGAGTTCGCTTCGGCTGATTTCGCCCTGAATTATTTTCCGGAGGATGACGAGAGCCACAACCTTATGACAGGCGAGGCGCGTCTGAGGATGGATTTTCAGCCGGGGCAGCACGAGACGGTGGTTCCGTTTGAGTTCTACTTCGGCCCTAACCACTTCAGGACCTTGAAGTCATACGACCAGAAGTACGAGAAGATCATACCTCTGGGAGGTTGGCTCGTGGGTTGGTTCACGAGGTTCGTGATCATTCCTCTATTTGACTTCCTGCACAGGTTTATCTCCAATTTCGGAATCATCATCCTGTTGATGACCATATTCATCAAGATTGTCGTGCTTCCGTTCGCCTACAAGTCGTACTCCTCTTCAGCCAAGATGCAGGCCATCAAGCCTGAGATCGACAAGCTGAGCCAGAAGTACCCTAAGCAGGAGGATGCCCTCAAGAAGCAGCAGGCTCAGATGGATCTTTACAAGAGAGCCGGAATCAGTCCGATGGGCGGCTGTCTCCCGATGCTTCTCCAGTTCCCGATTCTGTGGGCGATGTTCCGCTTCTTCCCGGCCTCCATCGAATTGCGTCAGCAGTCATTCCTGTGGGCCGACGACTTGAGCGCCTACGACTCCATCATCGATTTCGGGACAAGAATCCCTCTGATCGGAGACCACCTCTCGTTGTTCGCCCTGCTGATGGCCGTGTCAATGTTTTTCTACTCGAAGATCACGACCGCCTCACAACCTGGCGCCGATGACCCTCAGATGGCTTCGATGCGCTTCATGAGCGTGTGGATGATGCCGATCATGATGTTCTTCATCTGTAATAGCCTCTCCGCCGGTTTGAGCTACTACTACCTGCTCTCCAACCTCATCACGATGCTTGAGACCTGGGTGATCAGGAAGTGGTTCGTGAATCCGGACGAGATCCGCGCCAAGCTGAAGGCTACCGAGGGCAAGAAGATGCCGAAGAGCAAGTGGCAGCAGCGACTTGAGGAGGCTCAGAGGATGCAGGCTCAGATGCAAAGGGAGCAGCAGAAGGGCCGTCGCTAAACCTGCTCAATGAATATTCAGATTATTAAGATGTTGTTCTTGAGTGGTTCTACGGAAGTTAGACCTTTTCTTACCTCTGATCTTCGAATTATTTCGATTGTTCACTGTGGATTGAGATGAGGCTTGTCTTAAGAACAACATTTTCAAGTAATAAGACTTTAGAGATTCCAGTAAATCCATTATTAGAATGATTGAGGAGAATCTGAACAATATCAAAAAGGAACTGCCATCAGGGGTGAAACTGGTGGCAGTTTCCAAATTCCATCCATTCTCGGACATCCTGACCGCCTATCAGGCCGGCCAGCGCCGCTTCGGAGAGAACCGTCCTCAGGAGTTCGCCGCAAAGGCCCTCCAGCTTCCGCAGGACATCGAGTGGCATTTCATCGGCCACCTCCAGACCAACAAACTGAAACTGGTTCTGCCGTACGCTTCTCTGGTGGAGTCAGTGGATTCCCGCCACCTGCTGGATCTCATAGACAACTGGGCCTCGGTCAATTCCCGGACAGTCAATGTCCTGCTTGAACTCCATCTTGGCGCCGAACTCACCAAAGGCGGCCTCACCGAGCGGGAAATCGAGTCAATCCTTGATGAATATGCCAGCGGACGTTCCTATCGGCATGTACGCATCCATGGTCTGATGGGCATGGCCACCCACACCGATGACGTGACTGTGGTTGAGTCCGATTTCGCCCGCATCCAGGCTTTCAAGCAACGTCTGGATGCCCGCTACCCACAGCTGCCGGATTTCACCGAACTCTCCATCGGCATGTCCCACGACTGGCCCCTCGCCATTCGCCACGGCGCCACTATCGTCCGCATTGGCACCTCCATCTTTGGCCCGCGCCAGTACTGAAGGACTTATACACTTTAGGCTTGAGGCCAATACGAGTATCTCATTCGATGGTTTTACGTCCCCGTAAGCGCTCAGCCGCACTCTCGGGAGGCGAAAAGAGCGAAAAACGTTTCCCAAGAGTGTAGGATACACTCTTGAGGATCAAAAGAGGCCGAAAGTGCTGCCGATGGGATCAAGCGCAAGCCTAAAGAACTTAATCCTGAAATGAAAAACGGTTGGAATGTGAGATTTCCAACCGTTTTTCAATATTATCCGTGAATTATCCGTGAATTGTCGTGATTACAGCGTGCCGTTCTCGGCCTTCTCGATCATCGTCTTGTTGGCGGTGATGTAGATCTCGACGCGGCGGTT
>CAKULN010000035.1 GCA_934667175.1 uncultured Bacteroidales bacterium
ATCAAGCCATATCGGGCAAGAATCTATGGCAACAGCAGCAAGGGATATTGGGCAAATGCGGAAGGTATAATGCATCAGGCCGCAACCAATGATAAACTCCGTGCTGCCGGCTATCCTTGTTTGATGGACTACTATGTCAGACTGCACGTAAGATAAGGAACCGCCGTATGCGGAACCGCACGTACGGTGGTGTGAGAGGTCGGAAAACGAAAGTAGGAAGAAAACTACTTCGTTTTCCTCCTACTCGATTTTATTGTCACATACCGAGGGGGTACTACAAACAAGGACGGCTGTTCTCTCACCTTTCACCAATTTTATAATGTTTAACAAATGAGAACAAGCCAACATCTTGTGATAGTCGCCATTGAGGTGGGGATTATCAGACTTGTCAGGGTACGAGCCTACAGGCGAGTACGTTTCGGCAAGGTTGAGAGAGTGCGAAGCCACTACAGACGTTATTAGGGTGATTTCTGTAGTCATTCCTCACTCTGAGCCGTAAGGCTCTCCGCTTCACCCCTCGGTTTTATTCAAATTCTATCAAACAGTTGCTGTGGCGGATTGCTACACCGATGGCTCCCTTTTTTAATCATACACCTACCTGATTTCTTGCAAATTTAAGATTTGATTTTATGATTTGCAAGAAATGACTCAGCGTAAGGTCGTTTTACACTTCCGGAGCGAGGCGGCTGAGGAACGAACTGCGGAGGAAACGGATCTTGCCGTCAGCGAAGCGGACCTTGCAGGAACCGGTGTCGGTGATCTCAAGGACTTCGCCTTGGCCGAAAATTTTGTGGAACACGGTGTCTCCTACGGTGATACTGTCGGCTCTGTCCACGTCTTCAGGTCTGTCGTCCGTCTCATCTAGGTTCTCGTTGGCAATTTGCTCTTGAAGCCTACGCCAAAGAGCCTCGTCCATGGCTCCTTCAGTGACGAAGAGGTCGCGCTTGATCTCAGCGATGAACCTTGACGGCAACTTCTGCTGCTGAGCCTGAACATCATAACCTTCAGATTCGGTCAGGAACAGGCACTTCTCGGCTCTCGTCGCCGCGACATACATCAGCCTCCGCTCCTCTTCAAGAGCTGTCCTCTTGCGCTCACGGATGCTTCTGGCATTCGGGAATATCCCGTCGCTCAGCCCGATGATGAAGACGTACGGGAACTCCAACCCCTTGCTCTGATGGATGGTCATTAGCCGGACCTTGTTCGTCTCCTTTCTGTAGTCTGCGTTGGTGTAGAGGGCGATGTCCTGAAGATAGTCGTAGAGAGGAAGCTGCTCCCACTCGGTGTGTTCGCTCTCGTAAAGCCTTATGGAATCAACCAGTTCCGTGATGTTCTCCAGACGCTGCTCGTCATTGTCGTCGCGATATTCCTGCTTCAGGCCGGTCTTTTCAAGAATATATTCAAGCATCGCACAGACTCCCATTGAATATGCCCTTGAACGACATTCCTCGATCAGCACCACGAACTCGTGAAGCGCGTCACGGTTCAGCTTCGGATCTTCGATGTGATTCTTAAGTGCTTGGTAGAAGGTAGTCCCTTCCTGCGAAGCGTATGCTGTGATGAGCTCGAGCGTAACCTTGCCGACCTTTCGTGACGGTGTGTTGATCACCCGCTCGAAAGCCAGATCGTCATCCGACGCGACAAGCCTCAGATAACTGATGCAATCCTTTATCTCCATCCTCTCAAAGAACCTCACTCCGCCCCACATCACGTAAGGGATGTTCGCACGTATGAGCGCCTGTTCGATGAATCTGGAAAGATGCGCCGCGCGGAACAGCACCGCGAAATCTGAATATGCCGCCTCGCCGCCGTCTATTCTCCGAAGGATTTCCTGGCAGATCCACTGCGCTTCCTGACGCTCGTCTGTGGCGTGAAAATGGATGATCTTCTCTCCTTCGCCCCTGCGGGTGAACATCCGCTTGTCTATTCTGTTCTTATTGTTGACAATGATGGAGTTGGCTACATTGAGAATCCCCGGGGTGGATCGGTAGTTCTCGTCCAGAATGATGTCCTTGTCCGCCCGGAAGGCCAGAAACCTGTCCGGCTTCGCCCCTCTCCATTCATAGATCGACTGGTCTGGATCCCCGACGATGAACAGGTTTCCACACTTTTCAGACAATGTCTCCACGATCTCCCAATCCCCGGTGTTGCAGTCCTGTGCCTCGTCCAGCATCACATAGTTCATCCTTTCCTGCCACTTCTCCTTCACTTCTGAATATGTCTGAAGAATATGTTTGGTGAACTCTATGAGGTCATCATAGTCGAGAGCCATCTTGTCTTTCTGCTTGTACAGAAGCTGGACACTGAGCGGAAGGTCTGTCCTGCCGGTGACCGGTGATGCCGGTACAAGGTACTGCTGGACATAAGGTTCCGCCGCCTTTGTACCCGCAAGAGCC
Source organism: uncultured Bacteroidales bacterium (assembly GCA_934667175.1). Taxonomy (GTDB): domain Bacteria; phylum Bacteroidota; class Bacteroidia; order Bacteroidales; family UBA932; genus Cryptobacteroides. The sequence continues at coordinate 2,397 of CAKULN010000035.1, forward strand.
TCCAGAAGCTGCCGGACTGTCTTCACGCTCCGCTCCGTGTTGTTCTCGGTAAGCACCTGCCTGGCCAGAGACTTCATGTCCTCCTCGTCCAGAATCTGAAAATTCTTCGGGTAGCCGAGCCTGTGGATCTCCTCGCGGAGAAAACGGACACAGAACCCGTGTATGGTGCAGACAAAGTCGTTCGTGTACCCCGGAGGCACAAGTTGTGTGATCCTGCTCTTCATCTCCTGCGCTGCCTTGTTAGTGAAGGTGAGACACAGGATGTTGGCCGGGTCCACACCAAGTTCGTTGACGATGTAAGCGTACCGATAGGTGAGTGCCTTGGTTTTCCCGGAACCCGCCCCGGCCACGACCCGCACCCTTCCTTCCGTGGAGGTCACCGCCTCCCTCTGCTGTCTGTTAAGTGTCCCTAAATCCATATCCACAAATGTACGTAAAACTGTTCTAAGTAAGCGTTAAGTAATCCTTAAAAAAACGAATCGTCGTAAAATTATTGTTATCGTTATCTAAATACCTAAGCTTTTGTTGTACATTTGCATCGTTTGGTGTCGGTGACTTTAGGTGTTAGTAAAATGTAATATTTTGATAATCAGTTAAAAGAAGTATTGTCTTTAGACGGTTTGTCCTAAAGAATTGAGCTTATTTTATTGATAATGAATAAGTTGCTTTTCACTGGTTGATGCTCAATGGGTGACGTGTAACTACTTGTCACACTGTGATATAGGCGATTCTCTTTGGCAGTATTATGCCAAAGGCTGAAGCACATAGGAGTGATTCTCAATGTATTGCGTGCCACTGGTTGGCTCTTAATGAGTTCTGTGTGACGAATTGATGTACTTTTAGTTGACTTGTTCTCTTTGGTGGGACTCGACTAAAGACCATGCGTTAAAATATTAATGGATAAAGATTTACGATTGATGGACGCGATTGAACTTTTAATGAATATGATCCGGATACCTTCCGTAAGCAGGGAGGAAGGTAAAGTTGCAGATTATCTTGAGGAATGGATGAAACGCAACGGTTTCGATGTCAGGAGATTGGGCAACAATCTTTGGGTGGAGTCCAGTCCTGCGGACGGGAGACCGACCGTGCTGCTGAACGCTCACATTGACACTGTGAGACCGGCATCGGGCTACACCCGGGATCCGTTCACGCCAGAGATTGAGGATGGATGTCTGTACGGTCTTGGGAGCAATGATGATGGAGGATCGTTGATTGCGCTTCTGGAGACATATTCAAGACTCATCCAAAAGGAGCAACCGTACAGGCTGATCTTTTCGGCGACCGCTGAGGAGGAGGTGAGCGGGAAAGGTGGATTGGATCTTATTTTGCCTGAGCTTGGACGAATTGATTTCGGGGTGATGGGTGAGCCGACCGGGATGCGTATGGCCGTTGCCGAGAGGGGATTGATGGTGCTGGACTGCACGGCCTACGGGAAGAGTGGACATGCTGCCAGAAATGAAGGTATCAACGCGATCTACAAGGCTATCGAGGATATTCAGTGGTTTAGAAACCATCATTTTGACCGCGAATCTGACTTTCTCGGTTCGGTCAAGATGTCCGTCACGCAAATTAACGCTGGTACGCAGCACAACGTTGTACCGGACAAGTGCACGTTCGTTGTGGACGTGCGCCCGAACGGGGTGTACACCAATCCCGAACTCCTTGAAATGATCAAATCCTCAGTCTCATGCGAAGTCAAGGAGCGCTCCACCAGAATCGGAAGCTCGCATCTTTCGTTGGAGCATCCGGCTGTAGTACGTGGCCTCTCTCTTGGCCTCGAACCGTTCGGCTCCCCGACTACCAGCAATCAGGCTCTGTGCGATTTCCCAACCCTCAAGATCGGCCCCGGTGATTCCGCCCGCTCTCATTCCGCTGATGAATATATTCGTCTGGACGAAATCGCAAACGGTGTCGAGACTTACGTCGCCTTGCTTGACGGCTTACGGCTGTGATTTGAGATCGTTTCAGAAGCTGTTTTGGTCGCTGAGCCTGTCGAAGTGACCGAAGAGTAAAAACTAAATGTGGCAGTTGATGTGCAGAAAATCCAGAGAGCCGCTGTTCTGAATTTTGGTGACGTGCAAAATTCAGGTTAGCGGCTCTCTGGATTTCAACTGTGCTTCGGCAGGCACAGTCACTTCGACAGGCTTAGTCACTTCGACAGGCTCAGTGACCGGAGGGTTATGATGTGAGCGAGGTGATTGCAGCATGAACCTTGTCGAAGTCGAAGCCGGAGATGATGCGGTCCATCTTGGCAGCGATGCGGTCGTTGCAGAGGTTGCCAAGAGACCCTTCGTGGGTGTGGTGCAGCGAGCCGTGATATTCAAAAGTCCCTTTCCTGATGGAGTCAGCTACCTGCCTGTAAGCGTCCCTGAACGGCACTCCGGTCTCTACCAAATGGTTGACCTCCTCCACACTGAACGCCAACTTGTACTTAGGGTCACTCATCACATCGGTGACGACCTCCATCCCACGGATTGCATATTCGACAATGTCAAGACAGTCGTTCATCTCCTTGAAAATCGGGAAGAACACTTCCTTAAGGATCTGCATGTCCCTGAAGTAGCCGCTTGGCAGATTGCCGGTGATGAGGCGGATTGTGTTCGGCACACCCTGAAGTTTGTTGCAGTGCGCCCTCACTAGCTCGAACACGTCTGGATTCTTCTTATGCGGCATGATGCTGGAACCGGTGGTCAGCGCGTCCGGCAGATGGATGAATCCGAAATTCTGACTGGAGAAAAGACATCCGTCCATCGCGAGACGACCAATGGTCTCAGCGACTGATGAATATGCGAACGCGACTGCCCGTTCCATCTTTCCGCGCGTCATCTGCGCATAGACCGAGTTGTAGTCCAGATCCTCGAAACCGAGTAATTCAGTTGTGAGAGTCCTGTTCAGCGGTGCGGACGACCCGTAGCCTGCAGCGGAACCGAGCGGATTGAGGTTCACAACCTCCCATGCAGCCTTCATCATGCTGAGGTCATCGCAGAGGCTCTCAGCGTAGGCCCCGAACCAAAGACCGAAGGAAGATGGCATGGCCACTTGAAGGTGTGTGTAGCCCGGAATCAGTACGTCCTTGTACTTCTCGCTGGCCTCTTGAAGCGTTCTGAACAACGATTCGACCTTATGCACTGTCTTCTCAATTTCGGCGCGGGCATAGAGTTTCAGATCCACTAGTACCTGATCGTTTCGAGAACGCCCGGTATGCACTTTCTTACCGATGTCCCCAAGCCTGCGTGTCAGCATCAGCTCGATCTGCGAGTGGATGTCCTCCACATCATCCTCCACGTAAAGCTCTCCCTTGCAGGCGGATGAATATAACTCTTTCAGTGCCGGGAGCAACTTTCCAAGATCTTCCTTTGAAAGAAGCCCTACGCTTTCCAGCATCGTGATGTGGGCCATCGTGCCCATTATGTCGTACGGAGCAAGTTCATGGTCAAGCTCACGGTCGTTACCCACCGTGAACGCATCAATCCTCTCGTCCTCCTTAAATCCTTTGTCCCAAAGTTTGTTCGCCATTTTTTTATATACGTTAAATAATCGTCAAAAAATAACTTGCATCATCTTAGGCAATCTTTTTGGTCTATATTCCTTTTCTCATCAGTCATGTGCCACCGGCACACTCCTTCTTCAAAAAGTAATCTATCCTCAAAAATCTTTGCCAAATCTGCGGCAACTTATTTTTTACCGCTTACTAATATGATACAAATATAACTAATAATGATGTTGTTCCCCTAATCTGAGGCGGAAAACTTCGGAAGTTCTGACATTATTAATATATTTGTAGAAGCGTCCGGAAGCTATCGGTCATGAGGTTTCGGGGCAAGATCACAAAACAGGTAAAACATAATAATCAGAAAATGAACCACAGATTCCTAAAAACAATCCTGGCGGTCTTGGTGGCCGGAACGGCCGGGACAGCCACATCAGAGGCCAAAATCCAGCTTCCTCAGATCCTCAGCGACCATCTTGTTCTCCAGCAGAAATCCGACGCCAACCTTTGGGGCAAGGCCGCTCCTTCATCCAAGGTGTCCGTAAAAACCACTTGGAGCGAGGAGGAATATTCAGTGAAAAGTGACGGAAAAGGCAATTGGAAGCTTTCCGTCAAAACACCGGCGGCGGGTTATACTCCATATTCGATAACAATTTCTGACAAAGATGGCTCCGTGACACTTTCGGACATCCTTGTCGGTGAGGTTTGGCTTTGCGGAGGGCAGTCCAACATGGAGATGCCGTTGGACGGTTTCGGTTCGTGTCCTGTGGAAGGGGCACTAGAAGAGGTCGCTTTGTCGGGGCAGTACCGGGACAAGATCCGTCTTGTGAAGATTCCTAAGACAGGTGCCGAGACCCCGCAGGAGACTGTGGAAGGAACATGGCAGGTCAGCTCGCCTGAGACTGCTGGCTGGTTTTCAGCAGTTGGTTGGCATTTCGCGAAGATGCTTAACTCTGTACTTGATGTCCCGGTGGGATTGGTTTCCTGCAATTGGGGCGGTTCGGCTGTGGAAAGCTGGCTGCCTAAGGATGTGGTATATTCCTACCCGGAGAACACCTTGCCGTCAGGACAGTACGCTTCCAAGAGGGAACCGGGCGGCTGGTATCACTACCATAGTCCTATCATCATGTACAATGGAATGCTGTACCCGATCCGCAATTACACATTGAAGGGATTTCTTTGGTATCAGGGGGAGACGAACGCTGGATTCCCGCAGTATTACGCTCAGAGGCTTGCCACAATGGTGAAAGTCTGGAGGGATCTTTGGGGGCAGGGTGAACTTCCGTTCTACGAGGTTGAGCTGGCACCGTACGTCTATGGCGGAGACGGAACTTCCGGTGCGAGAATACGTGAGGCGCAGCGCAAGGCTGTTGAACTGATCCCGAACAGCGGAATCATCACGACCAACGACCTTGTCTATCCTTATGAATATGACCAGATCCATCCTTGCAAGAAGAAAGAGGTTGGTCAGCGTCTGTCATATCTGGCTCTAAATAAGACGTATGGAATGGATTACATCCCATTTGAGGGGCCACGTTTCAAGGATTACGAAATTCGAGGAAATGAAATAGAGATTTCGTTCTACAATGACGGGAACGGGTTCAGCCCTTGGAGGGAGATTGTCGGATTCGAGGTGGCCGGTGAGGACAGGGTGTTCTATCCAGCCGAGGTACGGAAAGGGGCCGGATGGAAGAATCTGGTAGTGAAGAGTGACAAAGTTCCGGCTCCGGTGGCGGTGCGTTATTGCTTCCGGGATTTCCAGATTGGTAACCTTACCGGGAGACGCGGCTTGCCTGTTGTTCCGTTCAGGACTGATAATTGGTGACGAAGTCGCTTCGGCAGGCTCAGCGACCGCACAGTACGGTTGGTGAGCTTGTCGAACCACGGTTGGTGAGCCTGCGGTCCCTGAGCTTGTCGAAGGGCCGAACCACCGGCTCAGCGACCAAAGTGAAAAAAATCCTGCAATTCTTCGGTTTTCCATTGGAAATCCGTAATTTTGCAAGATTTTTTTACGGTATATGCAAGACATTAGGAACATCGCGCTCATCGCGCACGTTGACCACGGTAAGACAACCCTCGTGGACAGGATGATTTATCAGGCAAATCTGGTACGTCAGCCTGAGAATCTCGGCCAACTGATTCTCGACAACAATGACATCGAGAGAGAAAGAGGTATTACTATTCTGGCGAAGAATGTATCTGTTACCTATAAAGGCGTTAAAATCAACATTATAGACACTCCGGGCCATAGCGATTTCGGAGGAGAGGTCGAAAGGGTCTTGAACATGGCTGATGGTGTCCTACTGCTTGTTGATGCCTTTGAAGGCTGCATGCCTCAGACCCGTTTCGTGCTTCAGAAAGCACTTGAATTGGGTAAGAAACCTATCGTGGTAGTCAACAAGGTGGACAAGCCTAACTGCCGTCCCGATGAGGTTCAGGAAGAGGTTTTCGATCTCATGTGCTCCTTGAATGCCACTGATGATCAGCTTGATTTCAAGACAATCTTCGGTAGTGCCAAGCAGGGCTGGATGTCGGACGATTGGAAGAATCCTACTTCGGACATCACTCCGCTCTTGGACGCAATCCTTTCGGAAATCCCCGCTCCTAAAGTAGTTGAGGGCACCCCTCAACTTCAGGTAACCTCTCTTGAATATTCCCCTTACGTGGGCCGTATCGCAGTCGGTAAACTAACTAGGGGAGTCCTCAAAACCGGCCAACAGGTCTGCCTTTGCAAGAGGTATGACGTTGTCGAGAAGCACAAAATCAAGCAGCTCATGGTCTTCGATGGTCTCGGAAAGGCCAATGTGGACAGTGTCCAGTGTGGCGACATCTGCGCGGTTGTCGGCATAGACGGCTTCGAGATCGGCGACACGATCGCCGACAGCGAGAATCCGGAGGCACTTCCTCCGATCTCCATCGACGAGCCTACGATGAGCATGCTTTTCACCATCAACAACTCCCCGTTCTTCGGAAAGGACGGCAAGTTCGTGACTTCCAGGCACATCAAGGACCGCTTGGACAAGGAGTTGGAGAAGAACCTTGCCCTCAAGGTCAAGCCGGGGCTGAACGCGGATTCGTTTGTGGTCTTCGGACGTGGCGTGCTTCATCTCTCCGTGCTTATCGAGGAGATGCGCCGTGAGGGATTCGAACTTCAGGTCGGTCAGCCTAAAGTCTTGGACAAGACCATCAACGGACAGCGCTGCGAGCCTATTGAGGATCTTTCCATCGAGGTTCCGGAGCAGTTTGTCGGAGCTGCCATCGAACTTGCCACACGCAGGAAGGGTGCGCTTCTGCACATGGAGCCTAGGGGCGACAGGACTCTGCTGAATTTCGACATCCCGACCCGTGGCCTTATGGGGCTCAGGAGCAACCTCTTGACCGCTTCACAGGGCGAGGCCATCATGGCCCACAGGTTCAAGGAGTACCAGCCTTACAAGGGTGAGATCGAGAACCGTACCAACGGTTCGCTCGTGTCCCTTGAGACGGGCACCGCGATAGCATATTCAATGAACAAGCTTCTGGACAGGGGCAAGTTCTTCATTGATCCGGGTGACGAGATTTACTGCGGTGAGGTCGTGGGCGAGCACACAAGGGAGAGGGATCTCAACATCAACATCTGCAAGACCAAGAAACTTACCAACGTGCGCGCCGCCGGCTCAGACGAGAAGGTTGTGCTGCCGCCTCCGGTGAAGATGTCACTTGAGGAGATGCTTGAATATATTCGTGAAGACGAGCTCGTGGAGGTGACTCCGCACCATCTGAGGATGCGCAAGATCCTTCTTGATCCGATGGACAGGAAGCGTTCCGGCAACTCCGGTGACGATGAATAGGCAAACTATTCGCGAAAAGATTTTATATTCGGAAAAAAATTTATACCTTTGCAACCCTTAATCTGTCTATCGGATCATGAAAGATGATTTTATAGTTCCAATAAATGGATTGGCCCAAGGACGGACTGAGTTTCGTTGGAGGGTTGGGAAGAAGTTCTTTGAGAGTTTTGAGAATTCAGAGATTCTTGACGCGGATCTTGAGATTGAGGCCTTCGCGGAGAAATCCGGGCGTTTCATCGGGATTGACTGTGAGATTGAGGGCGATGTGACGGTGGCTTGTGACAGATGCCTTGAAGAGTTGAGACTTCCTGTAGAGACGGGATTCCGGCTCAGCGTCAAGTTCGGTCAGGAACCGGCCGGCGGCAGTGATGCCCCGGAAGGTGAGAGGGAGATTGTCTGGCTGCCGGAATCGGACGCCGAATTCGACCTCGCTCAGACAGTGTATGACTATGTATGTCTGTCTCTGCCGGTGCAGAGGGTTCATCCCGATGGCGGGTGCGACCCGGAGGCTGTGAAATATCTGAGTTCTGAAGACGACCAGGAGCGTGATTCCCAAGGAAAGGATGCTTCGATGCCGTTCGCGTCATTGAAGGATCTTTTGGAAAAAGAGAAATAATAATTTAAGAATATTTAACTATGGCACATCCGAAACACAAAGTCTCAAAGCAGAGAAGAGACAAGAGAAGGACCCATGACTTCGCTCCGGTTCCTACTCTCGCTACCTGCCCTAACTGTGGCGCAACAGTGATGTATCATCACATTTGCCCAGAGTGCGGTTACTACAGGGGACGTCAGATCATCGAGAAGAGCGCGGAGTAGTTCTCTTCGGTAGAAAACTAATGGTCCCATAGTTCAACGGATAGAACGGAGGTTTCCTAAACCTTAAATATAGGTTCGATTCCTATTGGGACTACAAAAGAGGCTCGTCATTCCAGGCGGGTCTCTTTTGCGTTATTTGGAGAATTTGAATATTCTGATTAATTTCGTAAGACGTTTTGAGTGGTCACTGAGCCTGCCGAAGTGACCGCACATGTGAAATTCACTAATAGTTGTCGCTTCGACAGGCTCAGCGACCGAGGTTAGATTATGCCGTCACACATGCTGCCATCGTTGCTCCTTTACATCCTTGCGCTTGGCTACACGCCAGGCCCGTCCAATCTGTGCGCATTCCATTCCGGAATCCATTTCGGCCGAAGGAACGCGATGAAGGTTTGGTGGGGCTTTGTGATTGGTTTTCTGATCATAGACACGTCGTTGGTTCTCCTCACGCATTTTCTGGGGGATTTTCTCGGCCCTTATGTCAAGTGGCTCTCTTATGCCGGAGCACTCTACATGGCCTGCCTGGCGATCATGATTGTGGTCAAGTCCGGCCAGTCAAAGGAAGACATGGCCAAATCCTGCTCAGTCGGGACCGGAATCGTGATCGAAATCACCAACGCCAAGGTCTGGATGTTCTGTCTGACCGCTCTTGGGACATTCGTGCTGCCATATTCCAGTTCCCTTATTGAACTGGCCAAGGTTGGACTCCTTCTTGTTTTGGCAGGTCCCGTCGCCAATCTGGTCTGGCTGGTGGCCGGTTCCGCGCTGAACAGCCTGACGGAAAGATATGGCCGTGTCATCGACGTGATCCTTGCCGCGGCGCTTGTCATTTGCGCCATGATGCTGATTCTGTAAGCTGCCTATTGGTGCGGAAACCTTACCGTGAAGCATGCTCCCTTGAGAAGGAATGACTTGGAGTAGGAGATCTCCCCGTTGCATTTCTCAAGAATATTCCTGCAGATCGACAGCCCCAGACCAGTGCCGTTGCTCTTTGTCGTGAAGTTCGGAGTGAAGAGCCTTGAACGGTTCTCGTCGCTGACTCCCGGACCGTTGTCCTCGAACACAATGTCGTAGAACCCTTCTTTTGAGGACCGGCGCAAAGAAACCACGATTTTACCCTGGAACGGCTCCTCCCCTTTGTCGACCGCTTCCGTCTGCGCGTTCTCTATCGCCTGCACCGCATTGTTGATCAGGTTGACGAACACACGGGTAAGTTGAGGCTTAGGACCGGTGACGGTGGCGTTTTCCAGTCCCATGTAGGAGAACTTGATGTTGTCCCTGCTGTCGAACAAGTCTATCTCCTCTTTCAGAAGCTTGTCCAGATTGATCTCGACCGGCTCTTCCGTGTAGAGTTTAGCGAATGTTGAGAACTCGTTGGCTGTGTCGGCGAGCAGGTCAATCTGCTTGAGGACCTCCTCGGAGATCTCGTCGAATCTCTCCGCCCAGGCCGGATTCCCGTTTTTCTTCATTCTGATCAGCCTTTGGATCTGGAGCTTGATAGGGGTCAGAGGGTTCTTGATCTCATGCGCCACCTGCCGCGCCATGGTCGCCCAGGCCTTGTCCCTCTCGGCCTGCGTCAGCTTCCGGGTGGAGTTGTACAGGTCATGTACCATCAGATTGTAGGCCCGGACGAGGCGGGAGACTTCGTCGTCGCGCTCGTAGACGATATATTCAAGATTGTTGATGCTCGCCTCGTTCATCTTCCGGCCCATTTCGGAGAGAGGCTTGAACATCTTGTCGACCGCCTTGGCCGTGATGAACCTCGCCAGAAGCAACAGGATCATGAACACGGTCACAATCGAGATTGAGTGGAGAACAGCCTCTGATTTGAAATCAAAACTTTCGTCGGTGAAAGGGGAACACATGATGGCGATCATCCTGCCCTGCCCGTTGAACACCGGGGCGTAGAGGAAATATGTCCTCTTGGGACCGATGTATTCCTTGCCTATGTAGTACCTTTTGTTCTTATAGATGATGCTCTCGAACGCGTCAGGATTCATTCTGGAGCCGAGGAGCATCAGGTCAAACACTTCCGGGGTGGTGGAACGGAACTCCTTGCCGCCTATTGTGTAGAGGGTGATGTCGGACTTCATCGTGTTGCTGATGTCTTCCAGAATCATCGATGCTTCCTGCGCGCTGAAGTCCGTGAAATCCACGACGTAGCGGCACCTGGCCTGAAGCAGTGTCTGTAGGGAGTTGACCTTGTCGGCCATAGAGGATTTCAGGTTCGCGTTGTTTCTTCTGTAGACGAAGAGCACGCTGACACTTGCCAGGGCGATGAGTGTCATGATCAACGCCATGAGCATCGCCGCGTTGATCCTGGACTTGTAGTAGTTGCTTTCGCGGTGTCTCGGATGAATCCGTGTCAGGGTCAAAAGGGTCAGGCAGAAGTAGAAGATCAAGGTCAGGAACAGGAACGCCACAAAGTAGGTGAAATTCTCCGTCTTCGGCCTTGAGACGATGACAAGATCCTCGTCGGAGACGCTGTTGACAAAATGTGTGTACCCGTTTTTCCGTACGACTCCGTCGACGGCTTCGTGGATCTCTTCCTCGAGCTCCTCGTCCACGATTGTCGGGTAGGAGTAGTTGCCTTTGTAGGATGTCAGGCTCTTGCCGGAGTACTTGGCGTACGAGTATCTTGGCGGGATCAGGACGTCTCCCGGAGCCGAGTATCCAAGCAGTTGGGCGTAGCCCTTGTTCTCGCGGTTTGACTTCGGGGACACCCGCATCAGCATCATGGTCACCCCGCTGCCATAGTTATAGTAGGCGAAACTTCCGGCGTACAGGCTGTGACCTCCGGCGTCCCTCATGTACCGGAAGTGGGAATCCTCGGCGATTGGAATGCCCCTGGTGACCATCTCGGTGAAATAGGCGATGACCCCTTTGTCCTTTTCTTTCTCCGGGAACAGTTCCACCATGATGTCATAATCCTGCGAGGCTCTCGGCATGTAGCTTTCAATAATCCTGTTGAGGATGGTGCCGTTGCTTTTTGGAATGGCGGACAGGGTGGAGATAAGCTGGTCGGATGCGATCTTGTCCTCTGCCCTTCGCAGCTCGAGCTCAAGGCTGATGTCCCTTTCGATGGACAGTCTGTTGGCCCATACGTTGATCCTGTTCTGCTCCTTTTGGAACCCGAGCGTGCCGGCCATGGTCACCATGTAGGCGGCGAAGACTATGGCTGTCGCTGTCCTGCCTCCGGCTGAGAAAAGGTCGTGTCTGAGGCCAGTCAGGTGTTTCAGCGCCGGCATGAGCATCTGTGTCAGGAGCGGGATGGTCATCAGCAGGCTGATCAAGGTCAGGTAGACCAGAAGACTGAATATGTTGAGGTCGTTCAGACGATAGAGCTCAAGCGATATGTTTGAGTTCAGGATGACGCTCCTGAAAGTCACATGGACGAAGAATAGGACGCCGGCGATGAGTAGGAATATGCAGACGGCGTACAGCCCCAAAGTCCACTTGCGGTGCCTTGTCATGAGGATCCTTCTGAAGATGTCGTTTCTTGTCACGAAGGTGCAGCAGACGCTGAGGACGATGAGCAGGGACACTATCAGCACCGCTCCCAGCGAATTGAACAGCTGGCCGTCAGCATAGACTGTCGGGGAGAAGAGCTTGAAGCTGTTTTTCATGTTCTCTCCCCAGAAGTATGTCGCCGAGATCACCGCGAACAGACCGGCCAGGACGAGCATGAGTCTCTTCAGGCTTTTCTTCTCGGCAAGATGCAGAAGTGACGCGATGATGAAGCAGGCGATGGCGAACCAGATCATCGTGGAATGTGTCGCCGCGGATTGTCCGGTGACGGAGTTCGCCACGATCTTGAACACGGGCTTGCCATCGAGGATGGCCGCCGATCCGCTGCTTTCGGACAACGGGACAATGGTGTAGTTCCGTCCCAGCCCCAGTTTTCTGTTCACACCGTTCGGACTCTCGTCGGACATCGAATCGACGATCTCAAGCCCGGCGATTACCTTTCGGCGTCCCAAGTCCTCGGACTTCACCAGATACCATTTCTGCCCGTAGCTGACGAACGAAACCTCCGGGGTGACCTCGGCGAGAGGGGAGTAGATGCTCTCCCTCGGTTTGGACAGACGTGGAAACACAATCCTCGGGGCGATGTCGTCGTTCCGGACCGGAAACTGGTTGCTCCACGATTGAAGGGTGTCGTCGATGTATCTGTAGATGACCATGTCGGAAGGCACGTCGTTGTGACCGGCCCAGACACGATGGTCCACCGTGAGGGCTGAGCTGATATATTCATCAAGAAGGTGCATCCTTCCCGAGACGTTCCTGCTGACCTTGGCGGCCTCTCTCTCGGTGTTGCCCGGAAGTTTGCTCACAGACAGCGAGAACGCGAGAAGAATGACGGCGAACGCCAGAAATCCTCCCGCCAGACAGTTTTTTATGCCAAACCTTCTGATGCTCATTCGTGATGGTAAGGTTCCCCTCTGATTATCGTGAAAGCCCTGTAAAGCTGCTCGGTGAATATCGCCCTGACCATTTGGTGCGAGAATGTCATCCTGGAGAGAGACATCTTTCCGTCGCATCTGGCATAGACAGCTTCGGAGAAGCCGTAGGCGCCGCCGATCACAAATACAATATCTTTGCCACCGCCAAGGGTCATCCTCTGGATCTCGCCGGCAAAATCGACGGAACGGTACTCTTTCCCGCGCTCATCCAGCAGGATCACCCGGTCGGACGGCTTTATGTTCTTGAGGATCAGTTCCCCTTCCTTATCCTTGATTTGGGCTTTGGTGAGTGCGGACGTGTTTTTCAGCTCGGGGATCTCCGTGACGCTGAACGGCACGTAATGTGACAGTCTGGAGGAATATGTCTCCAGGCCTTCCCGAACCCAACCAATGTCGGTCTTTCCGACTGTCAGCAATATGATTTTCATGGCGATCGCAACTTCAAAGCGCTGATGCAAAAATAGCAAAGCTATCTTGATTTTTCAACACTACTTTCCGGAAAAGTGGCTCGGAATTTGTAAAAGAAAACTTTCTGTCATGAAAGCTTTTGCAAGGATATTCGCCGCGATTTCCGTGCTGCTGTTCTGTGTCAACGGCAACGCCGCCGCTGACAGTTACGATGTTTTCGTGCCGATAGCGAAGTATCTTGGCCGTGGGGACGCTGAAAAGTTGTCTGTCTGGTTTGACGACAACCTTGAGATCACGATAATGTCCACGACAAACGATTCCAGCAAGAATCAGGCGAAGCAGATCCTGAAGGCTTTCTTTGACAATCACACACCACGGTCGTTCGAAATAAGGCACACGGCCTCACGTTCCAACTCTAAGTACGCCTTGGGCTTCCTGAACGCCGGCGGTGAAGTTTTCGAAGTCACGATCTTTGTCAGCAACTGCGGCGACCGGTACAAGATCCAGCAGTTGAAGATTGACAGAATCCGGTGACCTCGTCCATTCAGACCAAACCATGACATCCGACTTTAGACACATATTCAGAATCCTATCATTAACCATTCTCCTGACGACCTTTTTCCTGCCTGACGCATCGGCTCAGGCCACAAAGGTGAAAGGACGGGTGGTGGATGCGTCGACGGGGGAGGGGATTCCTTTTGCGGGAATATATTTCAAGAACTCCACGGTCGGGGTCTCGGCCGACATGGACGGCTATTTCTCTTTGGAGACCAGAGACACTCTGAGTGTGCTGTCGGCGTCCATCCTTGGGTACGAGGAGCAATTTATCAAGATCAACAGGCGAAGCTTCAATGAGATAACATTTCGGTTGAATCCGGTTCACGACGAACTTGCCGCAGCCGTGGTGAAGCCGGATGACCGCTACATGCGCTCGATACTGCGGAAGATCGACGAGGCCAAGGGACGGAACAACCCGGAAAAGCGTCCGAGGTACAGCTGCGATGTCTACACGAAGATGGAACTTGATGTCACCAACCCGGAAAGTCCGATGATCAGCAGCTTCCTTCCCAAAGATTTCAAGTTTGTCTATGACTACATGGACACGTCCGTCGTGTCCGGTCATCCTTATCTTCCTGTGCTGATCTCCGAGACGACCTCCAAGTACTATCATCGGAAGGATCCATCGTCAAACAGGGAACTCATCAAGGCCTCCAGAATCTCCGGTGTGGACAATAATCCGGTACTGTCCCAGTTCACCGGCAACATGTACGTGAAGACCAACTTCTACGACAATTTCATCAACATCTTCCAGGTCGAGATTCCGTCGCCGCTGGCCTCGTCCGGGATGACCTACTACAACTACTATCTGGTCGACAGCCTTCAGATCGAGGGGCGCAAGACCTACAAGATCCGTTTCCATCCGTCCAAATGGGTCTCCTCTCCGACGTTCGACGGGGAGATGTCCATCGATGCGGAGGAATATGCGTTGCGTGACATCCACGTGCGGCTCAAGAAAGGATCCAACGTGAACTGGGTCCGTGACATGACCATCGATGTGGAGAACCGTAGGCTTCCGGATTCCACTTGGTTCTACAAGCAGGACAGGATGTACGTGGATTTCTCGCCCACCACGCGGGATTCCTCCAAGATCGTCACGTTCTTGGGTAACAGGCAGATAGACTACTCGAATCCGGACTTTACAACCACCTACAAGGCCGATAGGGAGGACATCAACGCCCAGGTCCATGCGGGCAAGGATGTCATCAACAATGACGAGAGCTACTGGCAGAGTGTCCGTCCTTACCCGCTGAGCGAGAAGGAGCGGGGAATCTACAACATGGTGGACTCCATCAAGAACGTTCCGCTCTACAAGGATGTCTATGCCTTGGCGGACATGATTGTCAACGGATTCCTGAACACCAAGTATGTCGGGTTCGGTCCGTACTCGTCGGTCTACAGCTTCAATGAGCTGGAGGGAGACCGCGTCCAGCTGGGAATCAGGACGACCAAGAAGCTCAGCCGTAAGGTGCGTGTCATGGGCTATGCCGCCTATGGTTTCAAGGACAAGACTTGGAAAGGCGGCGGTTCGTTCGAGTTCATGTTCAACAACCAGCCTACCGACAAACTGACCCTTTCCTACAAGCACGACGTGATGCAGCTTGGCAAGGGGCCGACCGTCTACGGAAGCGGAAGCCTGATGTCTTCGATTCTCGCGAAGGCCAATAGCCAGAAAATGAGCATGGTGAATGACTACGCCCTTTCCTGGCAGAAGGAATGGTCCCAGAATTTCAACATGATCCTCGCGTTGGAAAGCCGCAGGATATTCTCGAACATGTTCGTGCCGATGGTCTCGTCCGACGGGGAGGTCTTCAACTCCGTCGGGTACAACCAGGCTCACATGCAGCTTCGCTTCTCAAAGGACGAGATAGTCACCAGGGGGACGTTCGAGAAGCACTACATGTACTCCAAGTATCCGGTTGTGACATTGGACTTCATCGGTTCGACAAAAGGAATAGGGAAGAATGAATATTCCTACTTCCGCCCCGAGCTGTCAATCCACTACACCCTTCCGATCCCGCCGCTTGGGCTTTCCAAATTCGACCTGAACACCGGTACTGTCGTGGGCCGGGTGCCGTACCCGATGCTCAAGATTCACGAGGGCAACGGAACGTACACATTCTCAAGATATTCATTCGCCTGCATGGATTACTATGAATTCGCTTCCGATCTTTGGACCACCTTGTTTTGGGAGCATAACTTCAAGGGATTCTTCCTTGGAAAGATTCCGCTGCTGAAGAAATTGCAGTGGAGGGAAGTGGCGTCTTTGAGGATGGCTTACGGAACGATCCGGAAAGAGAACAACGGAATCGTCGGCGATGAGGGTTTTGGCTCAGTGATGCTTTTCCCGGAGAAGATGGGGAAACTGAACAGGCCTTACGTCGAGATGGGCGTCGGCATCACGAACATATTCAGATTCCTGCGAATCGATGCCTTCTGGAGAATGACCCACCGCTACGAAGTCAAGGATGGTGTGAAAGTTCCGCACGACAACCGCTTTGTGATCAATTTTGGCTTGGAATTCAGGTTCTGACGCTATATCTTTGCAGACAGTTATGCCCAGAAAATTGACAATTTTGCTGCTGGTGCTCATGTCATCGGCTCTGTTGAGTGTTCCGTTCCTGGTTCCCGGGACGGGTTGGCTGTCGTTGATCGCGTTCGTCCCGCTGCTCTGGGCGGAAGACATTGCCACAGGCGACGGGATGAAAGGATTCTGCTGGTGGCACTACCTCTGTTTTGTGCTGTGGAACGCAGCCACGACTTTCTGGGTCTGCAACGCCACACTTGGAGGCGGAATATTCGCCATTCTTGCCAACGCTTTCCAGATGTCGCTTGTCTTCGGACTGTTCCGTTGGAGCCGCAAATGGCTCAGCGGTTCGCTCCCTTACATATTCCTGGCTTTCGCTTGGATCGCCTGGGAGCGATGGTACCTCACAGACGCGCAGATCAGCTGGCCATGGCTCGTGCTGGGCAACGCTTTCGCGCGCACGACGGGATGGATCCAATGGTATGAATATACCGGCACACTCGGCGGCTCGCTACTTGTCTGGGCCGCGAACCTCAGCGTCTTCGGGATTCTTGAATCCATTGCGGACGGCCGTTGGGTAACGTTCAACTGGAAGGCCAAGTCCGCGGCCCTGCTGGGAACTTCCGCATTGTTTGTGGCTCCTCCCGTCGTGTCGATGTTCCTGAGGCCTGAACCTTGTGACGAGACCCTTGACGTTGTCATCGCGCAGCCGAACATCGACCCGTACAACAAGTTCGGAGGCATGACGCAGAAAGAACAAAACGAATTGTTGCTGAGTCAGTTCTCAGACATTCCTGACAGTGTTCCGGTACTTTTGGCCGCACCGGAGACTTTCACCGGAGATGTCGTGACGAACGATCTGTCCTCCAGTCCTACCGTCCAGAGATTCACATCATTCCTTGCCGGGCATCCTAACGCCAACATGCTTGTCGGGGCTTCTTCGAGGACCTATCTGAAGAGGGCTCTGAGGCCCTCCTACACTGCCCGCAGAGCCGGCGACGGGCAGTGGATGGAGTCTCACAACTCAGCCTTGATGCTGGACGCTTTCAGTTTTCCGGAGATATTCCACAAAAGCAAGCTTGTCGTGGCTGTGGAGATGACGCCATACCCTGCATTCTTCTGCAAGATAGATGATTGGCTCGGAGGGGTCATGGGCCGTTGCATAGGACAGAGTGAGGTCGGACCGCTGCATTTCAATGAATATGCCTATGCCTCCGGCGCTCAGGTCACAGCTGTTCCGGACAGCCTGGCGGATCCGGCCGCGCGTAAGGAGGTCTTCGTGAGCGAGACCATCCCGGTCGGCTGCGCTGTCTGCTACGAGTCCGTCTATGGTGAGTATTGCACTGAATATGTCCGTAAAGGCGCCCGTCTTCTGGCCGTGATCACCAACGATGCCTGGTGGGGAGACACTCCAGGCTATGTCCAGCACCTGTCATATTCATGCCTTCGTGCCATTGAGACCCGCCGCTGGGTCGCCCGATGCGCCAACACAGGCATCTCCGCCATCATCGATCCGTCCGGCAGGATTGTCTCACGCACGTCCTGGTGGCAGCCTGAGGTCCTGAAAGGACAGGTCAGGCTGAGTAACGGGCAGACCTTCTTTGTGCTCCATGGAGACTTCATCGGCCGTCTCTCCACCCTGATGGCCGCGCTTATTCTTCTCGCGACCATTGTCCGCCGTTTCTCCCGGTAAGCAGCTCGCCGGGTGTGTCGCTTCGACAGGCTCAGCGACCGCCGAAATCGGCCGTACCGGTCGCTGAGCCTGTCGAATCACGATCGCTGAGCCTGTCGAATCACGGTCGCAGAGCCTGTCGAATCACGGTCGCAGAGCCTGTCGAATTACGGTCGCAGAGCCTGTCGAATCACGGGTCGCTGAGCTTGTCGAAGCGACATATCTGCCGAAGCTCCCACCTGATAAACACGAAAAAGGGACCTATAGCCGGTCCCCTTTCTCATCATAAAGTTCATTCTGCAGAACTGTGTAGTCGGTCACCTCGATGAGGTTGATCCGGCACTTGTACTTCTTCTTCCATTTTCCGAGGAAAGATTTGTCCGAAAGCATCGTGGCCCCCCGCTTGAGGTAGGCCCCCAGAATCGGACTGACTTTCAGCGTCAGGTCTGTCTTGCCATGCTCCACGTTGTAGGCGATGTTCCGTTCGATCTGCTCGTCGATCACCGCGCTCGAGGAAATCTTTCCGGTGCCATGGCACACAGGGCATACTTCGGCAGTGTTGATCTCGGTCACCGGACGGATTCTCTGACGGGTGATCTGCATGAGGCCGAACTTGGTCAAAGGCAGCACGTTGTGCTTTGCCCTGTCACTTTCCATGAGTGATTGCATGTACTTGTGCAGCTCGTTGCGGTGCTCACCGGAATCCATGTCGATGAAATCCACAATCACGATTCCGCCCATGTCCCTGAGCCTCAATTGCCGGGCTATCTCCTCCGCCGCGATCTTGTTGACCTCGAAGGCGTTCTCCTCCTGGTTGTCGGTCTTCGCGCGGATGCCGCTGTTCACGTCGATGACGTTCAAGGCCTCGGTCGTCTCGATGACCAGATAGGCTCCCTGCTTCATCGGCACCACCTTGCCGAAAGAGCTCTTGATCTGCCTTGTGACCTCGAAATGATCGAAGATGGGATCCTTGCCGTTGTACAGTTTCACGATCTTTTCCTGATCCGGAGAGATCAAGGAAATATACTTCTTTGTCTCCTCGTAGACGTTCTCGTTGTTCACATAGATGTTCGAGAATGAGTCGTTCAGGAGATCCCTGAGGATTGTGGTGGTCTTGCTGTACTCTGTGAAAAGCAACTGGATGCCTTTAGACTTTGCGACCTTCTTCCAGGATGACTCCCATTTCTCGATGAGAGACTTCAACTCGGCCACCAGAACGGCGGCGTTCTTGCCTTCCGCGGCTGTGCGGATGATCGCTCCGTAGTTCTTGGGAAGGATGCTCCTGACGAGGGTCTCAAGCCTTCTTTTCTCCTCCTTGGAGGAAATCTTTTGGGAAATGCTCACCTTCTCCGCGAAGGGAATCAGTACAATGTTGCGTCCTGCCAATGAAATTTCCGCGGTCAGTCGTGACCCTTTGGTGGAGATCGGTTCCTTGACGATCTGCACGATCATCATCTGCCCTGGCTTGAGCACATTCTCGATCCGTCCTTCCTTTTCAAGGATTGGTCCGATAGGAATGCTCGAATAGAGCTCGCCGAGATCCGTGTTCGGGTTGCTCTTGCGCACGAACTCGTCGAACGACGTGAAGTAGAACCCCAGATCCAGATAATGAACGAACGCTTCCTTCTTGTCTCCGATGTCCACAAAGGCAGCGTTGAGCGCAGGAAGAATCTTCTTCACTTTTCCCAGGTAGACGTCCCCGACGGAAAAGCTGTGCCCTTTGCTGGACTCTTTGTTGAGTTCAATCAGCCGATGGTTTTCCATCAGCGCGATGTGAACTTCGGTCGATGTGACATCGACAATCAAATCTTTCTCAGATTTTTCTGACTCCATAAGGAAATTACAATGGTGATAAAATAACTTGGCGTCTTGCCAATTATTCTCTGACGATAATAAAAAAGGCTGTCCGGCACTTCCGGTCAGCCTTTTTCTTCTAGCAGACTGCTAAAATGGCAGGCACAGAAGCATTACTTCTTCTTGTGTCTGTTCTTGCGCAAGCGTTTTTTACGCTTGTGCGTCGACATCTTATGTCTCTTTCTCTTTTTTCCGCTTGGCATAATAAAAGATGTTTAAAAATTATTTTTCCTCCTTGACTGCGTTCACGAAGACCTTGGCTGGCTTGAAAGCCGGGATATCGTGTGCAGGGATGGTCATAGTTGTCTTTTTGGTGATGTTTCTGGCTGCCTTCTTCGCTCTGTGCTTTACAATGAAGCTGCCGAATCCGCGGAGGTACACAGGCTCTTTCCTGATGATGGAACCCTTTACGGTGTCCATGAAAGCCTCGATAACGGACTGAACTGCGATTTTCTCGATTCCGGTTGACTTTGCAACCTCATTCACGATTTCTGCCTTTGTCATAATCTATTAATATTTATTAGGATTTACCATAATAACCCCCAAAAGTTCGTTTGGGGATGCAAAAATAGACTTATTTTTTTAATATTCAAAATCATATACATAAATTATTTACCATATTTCGTTTGGCACGGTGATTGACCATATTCCCGGATGCTTTCTGAACTCCCATATTCCTGCCAAATTGGCAGAAAGGAGCAGGTGGCGTTTGGTCGCGGCGATATTAGGTCGCCGAAAATATGGCAAAGACTTATGAACACAGACAACAATAAGAACATTTTCTTCCCGGCCGGGACCGCGGAAGTGAACATAATCCCTGTCATGCAGGGTGACGAGCAGATGAAGGTGGAGGCGGGGGATCTTCCTGACACATTGCCCATCCTCGCTTTGAGGAATGCGGTTCTTTTCCCGGGGATGGTCTATCCTGTGACCATAGGACGCGAGAAATCAATCACTTTGATCAAGGAGGCCGAAAAAAAGGATCTCTTCATCGGAGCGGTTCCTCAGGTGGATGTGACGGTGGAGGATCCGGAGGAGAAGGACCTTTATGAATATGGCACCGTGTCGCGTGTCATGAAAGTTTTGGAGATGCCGGACGGCACGATCACAGCCATCATTCAGGGCGTGAAACGCATCCGGATGGCGGGAGTGGTGTCATACGAGCCGTACATCACCGCAAGGGTGAAGTACATCGATGACATCATCCCGGAGAACGACAATAGCACCAAGATGATCGCGGAATCCCTCAAGGAGAAGGCCGCCGTCATCATCAAGTCCTCCTCTTTCGCTCCGAAAGAGGCTGTCGGGGCACTCAAGTCGATTGACAACTACGCTTTCCTCGTGAACTTCATCGCGACGACGGTCGAGATCGAGAACTACATGGAAAAAGTCCAGCTGCTTGGAATCGATGACATCACTGTCAGGGCAATGAAGCTCCTTCAGGTGCTTGACACACAGATCCAACTCCTGAAGATCAAGCAGGAGATCAACCAGAAGGTCAAGAGCGACATCGACCAGCAGCAGAGGGAGTACTACCTTAACAATCAGCTTCGTACCATTCAGGAGGAATTGGGGATGGACGAAGAGGAGGAGTTCGAGAAATTCCGCGCGAAGGCCAAGACGAAAAAGTGGCCTGAGGCTGTCGGAAAGCAGTTCGAGAAAGAACTTGCCAAACTTGAGAAGTACAACCCATCCTCACCAGACTACAGCATCCAGTATAACTACATAGAGTTCATGCTTGATCTGCCGTGGGGCGAGATGTCAAAGGACAACCTTGACCTCAAGCATGCGCAGAAAGTGCTTGACAGTGACCACTACGGTCTTGACACGGTGAAGGAAAGGATCATTGAATATCTCGCCGTCCTCAAGCTGAAAGGCAACATGAAGTCCCCGATCCTCTGTCTCTACGGCCCTCCGGGAGTCGGCAAGACCAGTCTCGGCAAATCAATAGCCAAGGCTTTGGGAAGGAAATATGTCAGGATTGCCCTCGGAGGCATGCACGATGAGGCTGAGCTCAGAGGACACAGGAAGACCTATGTGGGAGCCCTTCCGGGACGAATCCTTAACGGAATCGACAAAGCCGGCACGTCCAATCCTGTCATTGTTCTGGACGAGATTGACAAGGTCGGCAACGACTACAAGGGCGACCCGTCGTCGGCTCTTCTGGAAGTGCTTGACCCTGAGCAGAACGTGGAGTTCCACGACAACTATCTGGACATTGACTACGATCTTTCCAACGTGCTGTTCATCACCACCGCCAACAACATCTCCACGATCCAGTCCGCCCTGCTCGACAGGATGGAGCTGATCAACGTCACAGGCTACCTCGCCGAGGAAAAGATGGAGATCGCCAAGCGTTATCTTGTCCCTAAGCAGCTGGAGGAGCACGGTATAGGCAAGAAGGAGCTACGCATCGACAAGGCCGCTTTGGAAAAGATCATCGATGAATATACCCACGAGTCCGGGGTCCGTGGCCTGGAGAAGCAGATAGCGAAGATCGCACGTGTGACAGCCAAGAAGATTGCCTTGGGCGAATCCTATCCGACAGTCATCAAGAAAGAGCATCTTAAGGAATATCTTGGCTTGCCGACCAATTTCCATGATCTGCAGAAAGGCAATGAGGCTCCCGGAGTCGTCACCGGTCTTGCGTGGACGCAGATGGGAGGCGAGATTCTGTTCGTGGAGAGTTCTGTCAGTGGCGGCAAGGGCGCTATGACGATGACCGGAAATCTGGGAGATGTGATGAAGGAGTCCGCCACGATCGCCTACCAGTACATCAAGGCTCATCCTCAGCTTGCCAAAATGACATCCGAGGAGTTCGGCGCCAAGGACATCCACGTCCATGTTCCGGAGGGAGCCGTGCCTAAGGACGGGCCGTCGGCCGGTATCACAATGGTCAGTTCGATGGTTTCCGCCCTGCGGGGAGAGGCCGTGAAGCCTGGAATCGCGATGACTGGCGAGATGACGCTGAGGGGACGTGTGCTTCCTGTGGGCGGCATCAAGGAGAAGATCCTCGCAGCCAAACGGGCCGGGGTTACCGAGATCGTGATCTCGGAGGACAACCGCAAGGATGTCGAGGACATCAAGCCGATCTACGTGGAAGGACTGTCGTTCCACTATGTCAAGAACATTGACGACGTGATCTCGTACATATTCAAAGATTAATTTCTATCTTAGTAATCATTAAAAAAATAACTTGAACAATTTGCATATCTTTATGGTCTATATTTCTTTTCTCATCAGTCATGTGCCACCGGCACACTCCTTCTTCCAAAAGAAATCTATCCTTATAAATCTAAAACAAATTTAGTTCAACTTATTTTTTTTTAACGATTACTTAGCGGTCATTATGGACGTAAGGATAGAACAAAGTTGGAAGCAGGCGCTGCAAGGTGAGTTCGGGAAACCCTACTTTGCCGCGCTTGTGCGTTATCTGCATGGGGAGAAGGCACAGGGGAAGGTGATCTTTCCTCCGGGTCCGGAGATATTCAAGGCGTTTGATCTGACACCTGTCGATCAGGTGAAGGTTGTGATTCTCGGTCAGGACCCTTACCACGGCTACGGCCAGGCGATGGGACTGAGTTTCTCTGTTCCGGACAATGTTCCGGCCCCGCCATCCCTCAAGAACATATTCAAAGAGATCGAGGATGATCTTGGAATCCGCATGAGCGGCTGTCCGAACCTTGAGAACTGGGCGCGGCAAGGGGTGCTCCTTCTGAACTCCATCCTGACGGTTCGCTCCGGAGAGGCCGCATCGCACAGCGGAATCGGTTGGCAGCAGTTTACCGATGCCGTCATCCGTTATATTTCTGATAACTGCAACGGTGTGGTCTTTCTGCTGTGGGGCAATTACGCCCGTAGCAAGAAGGAACTCATCGACACATCACGGCACTATGTGCTGGAGGCGGCGCATCCGTCTCCGTTAGCGCGCGGAGCATTCTTCGGATGCCGTCATTTCTCCAGGACGAACGAGATACTCGTCAGAGAGGGCAAGACACCGATCGACTGGCAGCTATAATCCGGCTTGAAAGCCGACCATATTCAAAGAATTTATAATGAGTCGTACAGCATTGTTTCCCGGGTCGTTCGACCCGTTTACATCAGGTCATCTGAACATCTTGACCAGAGCCTTGACGATATTCGACGAGGTCATCGTGGCAGTGGGAATCAATCAGGACAAACGAGGCTTCTTCACTATGGAGCAGCGCGAGGACATCATCCGTCAGGCAACAAAAGGTATGAAAGGGGTGAGGATCATTCACTACGAAGGGCTTACGATTGACATTTGTCGTGAGCTCGGAGTACGCCACATTGTCAGGGGGGTGAGGAATATGACCGATTTCGACAATGAGCAGGCGATCGCCGACGCGAACCGCCATCTGGCCCCGGAGGTGGACACCATCATCATCCCGACCGCCCAGGAATATTCACACATATCCTCTTCCGCCGTGCGTGATGTCATCCGCCATCATGGGGATCTCTCGCAGTTCATCCCTGATGGAGTCGTGCTGCCGGAAGTGAAATGAAAAGGTTCACAGTCATATTCGTAAGTCTTATTCTTTGGCTTTTCCCGTCGTTCCTTTGCGCCGGGCAGGTAGACTCCTCCCGTTTGGCCGCGTTGGACGAGCGGTTGGAGGAATATTTCCGCACTCTGGAACCGGAAAGGATAGAGGTGAAGAACGATGAATGTGACCTGTTGATCAGCTCGGCCAAGGATTCGCTTTTGCGCCGCCACATCGCCTTGAAGATTTACGACCATTATCTTGAGTCTCCTGTAATGGGGGATGAGGCCGTGGCCATCCATCTGACTGACAAATGGTTCGCTCCAGGCCTGATCGACATGGGCGGGGATGAGGTTCTTTTGAACGCCAAGGTCTATGCCGACTTCAACCGGCAGTCTCTGTTGGGGATGCCGGCGCCGTCCGTGGTCATGGAGACTCCTGAAGGTGAGAGGATTGAGATCTGTGGACACGCGAGCCGCTACCGGGTGCTGTTCTTCTACGACACGGATTGCTCCAAGTGCAAGCTGGAGACAGCCCTTTTACGGGCTAAACTCAATGCAAGGGATTGGCCTATCGATGTTTATGCAATCTATACGGGTGCGGATCCCGACAGTTGGCGGGAGTGGCGCCAGTCTAAATTCGAGGTCCGCGCAGCCAAGACCAAGGTCATCCATCTTTGGGATCCGGAAGTCACGTCTGATTACCAGATGAAGTACGGCGTGCTTCAGACTCCGAGGATGTTTCTCCTTGACCGTTCCGGAACCATCATCGGCAGGGGAATGGACACGCGTGCCCTGGATCAGCTGCTCGGCATCGTGCTCGCTGATGCCGCTTATGAATATGGTGGCCAGGCTTCAGTTGCTCTGATGGACAAACTCTTCGCCTCTTATGATGATGCCGCTGATGATGATGCGCCGGATTCGTTGTCAAGGGTTCGTCCAAATTGGTCGCTGAGCTTGTCGAAGCGCATCTCGAAGCGCCTGCCGAAATGCCCGGACACCGCGAGAATCCTGTCAATGGCCAATGCCTTGGAGAACCGAACTCTGGCCAAAGGCGACACTCTCTTCTTCAAGCAGCTTGAAGGCGACCTCCTCTACTGGCTCACCTCCCGCCGCGACGAACTCAGCAAGGAAGGCACTCTCCCTTTCATTAATGAATATGTTCTCTCGCGTCCAGAGATCTGGAACACGTCTGATGACACCCTTAAAGTCGTTGGGCTTGCCAGAATGATGAAGGAGCTGCTATCCCGTACTCCTGTTGGTTCAAAACTCCCTAATTCCAAGGAACTTATATCTGGTGTTGCCAACACCGCTTCCATTCGTTGCTGGACTAAGGACTGGGACCGCCTGCGCAGAAAGGGAGGCTATATAGTGTTCCACACCGAAGGCTGTCCGGTCTGCAAGACCGAACTCGCAGCGGCTGATTCCTTGGATCTGAGAACTTTGGACGTGAATGTCGATGAGATTATGACCTCCAATCCGGATCTAGCCAAGGTACTTCTCGACACCTTTGACCTCTCCTCAATGCCGTTTATCATCGAGGTCGGCCGCCACGGTGTCATCCGTCGTCGCTACGTCTCGTTTCTATCCGGCCGCTGTGGTTCGGCAAGCTCACCAACCGTGGTTCGGCAAGCTCACCAACCGGTCGCTGAGCCTTTTTATCCGGTCGCTGTGGTTCGGCAGGCTCACCAACCGGTCGCTGAGCCTTTTTATCCGGTCGCTGTGGTTCGGCAGACTCACCAACCGGTCGCTGAGCCTTTTATCCGGTCGCTGTGGTTCGCCAGACTCACCAACCGGTCGCTGAGCTTGTCGAAGCGACATCTATCCAGTAATGCTCCGCAGCACCCGGGTCAGCTGATCCGAGCAGGAGGTCCCGCGCCCATGACAGTTGACACCGGACAGGATTTCAATTGCCTTGCCGGCATCCATGCCTTCCAGAAGCCTTCCGATCGCCTGAAGGTTTCCGTCACACCCTTTGATGTAATGAAGGTTGTGGATCTTGCCGTCAACGAGGTCAAAGTCAATCTGTGCCGAGCAGACAAGCGCGCTCGGAACCGCCGTTATATGTCTGACACCATCCGCCGTTTTGTCAGACAGTATCTTAAAATCATCACCTATGGACATAGTAGTAATTATTAAACGTTTAAACAGACAAAAGTATAAAATTTTTATGAAATTTAGCGTAACTTTGCACGGCATTTGAAGAGAACCAATGCCGGAATAAAACAGATAATTAATTTCTAAACACATAGAATTATGGTATCATACAAAGATCTTGGCCTGGTCAACACCAGAGAGATGTTCGCGAAGGCCGTAAAGGGTGGCTATGCTATTCCTGCTTTCAACTTCAACAACATGGAGCAGCTTCAGGCTATCATCCAGGCTGCCGCCGAGGAGAAGTCACCTGTCATCCTCCAGGTTTCCAAGGGAGCCCGCAACTACGCTAACCAGACCCTTCTCCGCTACATGGCAGAGGGAGCCGTACAGTATGCGAAGGAACTCGGTTGGGAGCATCCTCAGATCGTTCTTCACCTTGACCACGGTGACAGCTTCGAGCTTTGCAAGAGCTGCGTTGACATGGGATTCTCATCTGTCATGATTGACGGTTCCTCCCTTCCTTACGAGGAGAACATCGCCCTCACCAAGAAGGTTGTTGAGTACGCGCACAAGTATGATGTCACTGTAGAGGCAGAACTTGGCGTTCTCGCAGGTGTTGAGGATGAGGTTTCCGCCGAGGAGTCTCACTACACAAAGCCAGAGGAGGTAATCGACTTCGCCACACGTACGGGATGTGACTCACTCGCCATCTCCATCGGTACCTCACACGGCGCCTACAAGTTCAAGCCGGAGCAGTGCACAAGAGACCCTAAGACCGGCCGTCTCGTTCCACCTCCACTCGCTTTCGACGTTCTCCACGAGATCGAGAAGAAGCTTCCTGGATTCCCGATTGTTCTCCACGGATCATCTTCAGTTCCTCAGGAGTATGTTGACATCATCAACCAGTATGGTGGCAAGCTTCCTGACGCTGTCGGTATCCCTGAGGAGCAGCTTCGCGAGGCCGCCAAGAGCGCTGTCTGCAAGATCAACATCGACTCAGACTCCCGTCTTGCCATGACCGCCGCCATCCGCAAGGTCTTCGCTGAGAAGCCAGGCGAGTTCGATCCGAGAAAGTATCTCGGACCAGCCCGTGACGAGATGAAGAAGCTCTACGAGCACAAAATCGTTGACGTCCTTGGCTCAAACGGCAAGGCTGAGTAGTTTGGTCTGTGAGGTCTAAACTCCTTACAATCAATTAATAGAATGATTCCCTCCAGTCGATGTCGACTGGAGGGAATTTGTTAATATATTCATTGATAGCCACTTACCCTGCAAGTGTGTAGAATGGTTTTGCCGCCGTGGCTCCTGCGATCGTAGAACTCGCCAATCTAAAGAGACTCAACCTCTTCCGCAGACAGTCCTGTGCAAGAGACTATAGTCTCCGCATCAATGCCCTTTGCTTTTAATGCCACGGCGATTTCTCGTTGAGTCTGCTGCTTGCCTTCTTG
>CAKULN010000036.1 GCA_934667175.1 uncultured Bacteroidales bacterium
TTAAACAAGAAAAACTCAAGCTGATCCGGTGTGACACCGCTCATTTTGTTAGCGATCTCCGACATGCGGCTTACATAAGAGGTGTACCCTTCGAAACTCTGAAGGCGGTTCTGAACGACGGATTCAAACTCCAAAAACTTTGGCAGGTTTTCCCTGACCCTGGAGTCCAAGATCAAAGCTGGTTTGCCATCAACCTTATATTCAAAGAAATAAAGGATTTTACTGAGGGTAGATAATCCTACACCCTTTTTGCCAATCATGTCCATAAACATCGATTTGGTCAGATCTCTGTCATTCTTCTCTTCCGCGATCTCAAGAACACTCCCTACGGCATTTCTGTGAGTGACAGGATTTCTGTAGCCTCCAGGGAAGCCCCACAAAAGCGCAAGAATAGCCTTGCGCGCGGTGTCTTTCTCACTGAACACGTCTTTCCTTGTTATCCAGCAATAGCCGTCGTCATCTTTCTCAAGCCCATCAAGAACACTCTTGATTATGGGATAGTCAGGAAAAAGATTAACCCACTTTCCATGCCGTGGATTGACCCGTATCGTCTTGATCATGGCACCCGGAGTTTGGATGCGTTGCTCAAACGAATAAATACTTTTCATAATATTGATTATATTAATAGGTTCCATCCTATAAGCGCTTCTCATACCTAAAACCGGCATTAAATCGTCTTACTTCGCAAATATATTCAAAGAACATCAATTCATTTGGTTCATATCTGGTCCAAATCTGGTTCATGTTTGGTCCATTTGACATGCAGGGTTCAAATAGCTCCGTTTTCGGGGGCAGAATGGCTATTCCGGCACCCGAAACTGGCTAATTATGATGGTCGGGGTGAGGAATATGGTGGTTTGCACCCCACGATGCCGATGGAAAGGGGCCCGGGTGCTAGAGACGGGTATTTGCACCCGGTGAGATAGAGAAGCGGAGCCTTATAGATCACACGGGCGGGCGGATGCCGTGTGCTGGACCAAGGACAGGGTCTATGTCTTTGAGTTCAAAGTGGATGGGCCAGCGGAGAAGGCTTTGAGACAGATCGATGAGAAAGGGTATTTGATTCCGTACAGATTTGATGGCTTGGAAAACCATGAAGCCTCATCAGTAACGAAATTGGTCGCTGAGCCTGTCGAAGTGACCGGTCGTAACGCTTCGGGCGCTTCGACAGGCTCAGCGACCGAAGCTGGAAGAAGCTCAGCGGTCGAAGCTGGAGCTGTAAAAGAAAGGGTACTAGTCAAGGTGTGGGTCAACATCTCCACCCAGACCCGCACGATTGAATCCTGGAAAGTCTCCTTGGAATAGAAAAGGCGACCGGAAAAACCAGCCGCCATATTCAAGTATTGAGTGACTCCTCTACTTCATCGTAACCGAGATGACATAGTCCTCTGCAGGCAGATCGGTAGGGAGGGTGATGAAGAGTTTCTCCCCTACTTTCTTCGTCGCAAGGGCGGAACCGTCCGCCAATGCGGTCACGGACTTAATCTTGGCCTTCTTGGCGACCGGAATCTCAAGGACAGCGCCAGAGGTTTGGAGCACATGGACATAGAAAGTCTTGCCTCCGGCCAGAGGGGCGGTTGTGACACCCCACTCCTGTTCGGAGATAGGGCCGGGACCGCAGCCTTTTATGGACTCGGAATTGACTTTCATCCACTGGCCGATCTCTTTCAGCAATGCAAGCGCAGCCTCTGGCAGACGGCCATCCGCGCGTGGGCCGATGTTCAGCAGAAGGTTCGAGTTAAGAGAAACGGCCTTGGCCAAAGTCGCGATGAGCTGGGCGGCAGTCTTGTAATCACGGTCGGAGACACTGTAGCCCCAAGTGTGGTTCATCGTCTGACACATCTCGAGAGGCAGTTTGTCACTTACCATCTGGCCTTCTGAATAGCCGGCGGTGTTCTGCCCCGGAAGATCCCTCTCAAACATCTGAAAATCCTCTCCCTCAATAGGTTGGATATGATGATTGTTGCCAATCAAGCATGCCGGATCGACTGAGTGAATATATTCATAAAACTCCGGCATCTTCCAGTTGAAAGGAATCGAGTCGCGCTTGTGGTCCCAATAACCGTCGAACCAGAGGGCGCGGACAGGGGCGTACTGCGTCATCAACTCCTTGACCTGCCGCTTCATGAAGTCAAGATAGTGGTCGTAGTCAGGGTGGTCACCCTTGCGGCCAGTGTTGCGTCCAGACTCTCCGATCGGGAAATCTTCCCTGATCCAGTCAAGGATGGAATAGTAGAACTGGAGGCTGAGGCCCTCCTTGTGGCAGGCATCGGCGAGATCCCTCATCACGTCCTTTCCCCAAGGGGTAGCCTTGACGATGTTGTAGTCCGAAGCCTTGGTGTCAAACATGGAGAATCCATCATGATGACGTGAAGTGATTGTCACATAGCCGGCCCCGGCATCCTTGAATGCCTTCACCCACTCCTCGGCGTTGTAGCCGGCCGGATAGAAAGCGGAGGCCGCGTGGGCATATTCATCCTTGTTCAGGCCGCCAAGATTAAGATACCACTCCCCTTGCGCGTACGAAGCGTATATTCCCCAATGCAGGAATATTCCGAAGCGGTCATTGACGAGCTGCCTGCGAGCCTCAAGGTTCTCCGGGGTAGGCTGGTAGTGGTTCTGTGAATATCCCGACGCGGCGGTCACGAGTGAAAGGCAAAGTGCCAGAATGGTGGTTTTCAATGTCTTCATTGTGAATATGATGTTGATGAAGCCGGCGGGGCATTCCGCTCCACCGGCCGATAATTATTTCTCAGGGTATAACGATCCGGCTATGCCCATCTGAAGGCCACGCAACTCGGCGATGCCCCTCATCCTGCCATAGCATGAATATCCCGGATTGGATTTCTTCTGGAGGTCATCGCACATCCTGTGGCCGTGGTCAGGACGGCAGAAGACACGGAATTTCCGCTCCTGCATCACCTCCAGCAGGGTCTTCATCATTCCGTACATGTCCACGTCACCAGCCAAGTGCGTGTCCTCGAAATAGTTGCCCTCCGCGTCACGTCTCGTGCTTCTGAAATGCACGAAATCAGTCCTGTCTCCGAACTCGCGCATCATCCCGACGAGATCGTTGTCAGCCCTGATGCCGAACGAGCCGGTGCAGAGACAAAGTCCGTTGGACCAGTTAGGAACGGCAGCGATGAGCTTGCGGAAGTCCTCGGCTGTGGAAAGGATTCTCGGAAGGCCGAGAATCGGGAACGGAGGGTCGTCCGGATGGATCACCATCCTTACTCCAACCTCGTCAGCCACCGGGCAGATCTGGCTCAGGAAGAAGATCAGGTTGCTTCTAAGTTTCTCGGAATCAATCCCGTCGTACCTTTCAAGTTCCTTTCTGAACTGATCCAGAGTGAAACTTTCCTCACTGCCTGGAAGGCCAGCGATCATCGTGCGGGTGAGTTTGTGGATCTCCTCGGCGTCCATCTTCTCGAAACGGGCTTTGGCCTTGGCGATGTCCTCGGCTGAATATTCCTTCTCCGCCCCTTTTCTTTTCAGGATGAAGAGATCGAACGCCAGCAGGGCCGCGCGCTCGAAACGCAGGCAGGTAGAGCCGTCCGGAAGCCTGTAGTCCAAGTCTGTACGAGTCCAGTCCAGCACCGGCATGAAGTTATAGGTCACGCACTTGATGCCGCACTCGGAGAGATTGCGGAGAGTCTGCTTGTAGTTCTCGATGTACTGGAGATAGTCTCCCGTCTGGGTCTTGATGTGCTCATGAACAGGCACGCTCTCGACCACGCTCCAAGTAAGCCCCCAGTCCGCGATCATCTTCTGACGGGCCTTGATCTCCTCGACAGGCCAGACCTGGCCGTTAGGAATATGATGAAGCGCGTGAACGATGTCAGTCACGCCAGTCTGACGAATATAATCCAAGGAGATCGGATCGTTCGGGCCGTACCACCTCCAGCTCTCCCGCATCAAAAATATATTCTTATTCATTTTCAATTCTAAATATTCATTTAAAAGTAAATCATATATAGCCGAACACTCGGAGCGTAGCGACCGAAGGGGTTTCGGGGAATCCTTTCCCCGTGCCCCTCTGGGGCTGTCACGTAGTGACTGGGGGTTGAGCAAAAAGCAACTTTTTCAATTTAGCAAAAGCTAAATCGAAAAAGCGTCAAAACCTCCGTCAACTACGTTAATCGTTCCTGTAACAGCCTTGGAAGCGTCTGAGGCCAACCAGTGAAGGGTTCCGAGAAGTTCCTCCGGCTCAAGGAAACGTCCGAACGGGGTGTGGGAGAGAATCTTGTGCGAGCGGTCGGTCAGACTGCCGTCAGGGTTTGTGAGCAGGGAACGGTTCTGGTTAGTGAGCAGGAATCCCGGAGCGATAGCGTTGACCCTGAGTCCCTCGCCGAACTTGATGGCAAGCTCGCCGGCCAGATACTTGGTCCAGTTGGCCACAGCGGCCTTGGCGACACCGTAGCCAGCCACGCGGGTAAGAGGCCTTAATGATGTCTCGCTGCAGAAATTGATGATCGAGCCTTTCTTCTTCTCGACCATAGCCTTTGCAAAGACCATGGTAGGGAGGACGGTGCCGAACAAGTTGAGATCCACAACCTTGCGCACAGCATCCACATCCAGGTCGAAGATAGTCTTCTCAGGCGGAACTGTCGCGGAGGCCATGTTCCCTCCAGCCGCGTTCAGAAGAATGTCAATCCCACCGAACTTCTCCACAATCTCCTTGCAGTTGGCCTCAAGGGTCTCCTTGTCAAGCACATTGGTAGGCAGGAAGCATGCCTCACCACCCTCAGCCTTGATCTCGGCAACAATGGCCTCACCCTTATCAGCTGCCCTGTCAAGATCCAGAAGCGCTACTTTCGCTCCCTGAGCAGCGAAATATTTCACGATGGTCGCACCGAGAACCCCGCAGGCTCCGGTCATCACGACCACCTTACCTTTGATGTCAAAAAGATTTTCCATAATTGTCTCTATTTGTTAAAGTTATTTTACTGGCATTGATTTGATCACCTTAGCGTTGATTTCTCTCAACTTCTTCTCATCCACCTTGATGACCTTACGATCATAGGTCATAAGACCGTTGACCTCACCTTCGACATCGGTGGTCTGGGTGTAAACGGCGCCGCAGACTCCCTGCTTTACCAGAAGGATAAGATGCTCCGCGAAGTTTTCATATTCCTTAAGGACCTCATCTCCGTTCTTGTACTGGACATATCCCCAGTTGCGGTCAGTCTGCCAAAGATGGCCCTCCAGCGGAAGTCCTATGCCACCGAACTCTCCCACGACATTGGCCATCTTTGTTTCCCAAAGGTACATCGCAGGATATGGATAGTGGTGGTTGTCCATAATGTCGCCGCAGTCCGGCTCCCAGTTGCCACCGGAAGACATATTGATAAGCCTTGTAGGATCCTGAGCCCTTGTGAACTCGACCGCGGCCTTGGTGTCGAACTGGCTCCAAGCCTCGTTGAACGGAACCCACATCACAATGCACGGGAACTTCTTGACCTGCGCGATGATCTCGGACCATTCCTTATAATAATTGGCCTTGGCCTGAGGTGTGGCAGGGAAATCGGTGCCTTCGTTGTAGTTATGCACTCCCCACTTGTTGAGGTTGTTGGAGCCGAAGCAAGGCATGTCCTGCCAAACGAGCATTCCGATCTGGTCGCAATAGTAGAACCAACGTGACGGCTCGACTTTGATGTGCTTGCGGATCATGTTGAATCCGAAATCCTTGGTTTTCTGAATATCATACCTCAGAGCCTCGTCTGTCGGAGCGGTGTAGAGTCCGTCCGGCCACCATCCCTGGTCAAGAGGACCGAACTGGAAAAGAGGCTGACCGTTGAGTCCCAAAAGATTCGTGTTCTTGTTCTTCGTGTAAAGCGACACCTCGCGCATGGCGGTATAGCCATCGACAGAATCGATGGTCTTTCCGCCGCGTACCACAGATATCCTGAGACCGTACAGATAAGGCGAATCAGGAGACCACAACTGAGCATCTTTCACAGGCAGCGTTACAGTACCGCCTGGAACCGTCATGCCCTGGGCGATCACCTTGGACGAAGCGTTTTCCGTGGAATAACC
This sequence comes from uncultured Bacteroidales bacterium, assembly GCA_934667175.1. Classification (GTDB taxonomy): domain Bacteria; phylum Bacteroidota; class Bacteroidia; order Bacteroidales; family UBA932; genus Cryptobacteroides. The sequence goes on from CAKULN010000036.1 coordinate 6,037, forward strand.
GACACCGCCTTCAAGGAGAGCCACCTTCACAATGTCTCCTTCCTGAACACCTTCAGCGGCCACATTAACATCCAACGTACCCGCCTTGATGTCAGAGACAGCATAATAGTCAACGATATGTGACTTGGCGACCGGTTCGATCCAGACACTCTGCCATATTCCAGAAACGGCCGTGTACCAGATTCCATTAGGGTTCTTGACCTGCTTGCCGCGTGGTTGGAAATCGTTGTCCGTGGCGTCAAGCACCCTTACGGCCAGCCGGTTCTCTCCATTCTTAAGGTAAGGAGTGACATCAAACGAGAAGTGAGTATAGCCACCCGTATGTCTTCCAACCTGAATGTCATTGACATACACATCAGCCTGCCAATCCACCGCCTCAAAGTTAAGAATAAGCCTCTTTCCTTTCCATGCGGACGGCACCTTGAATGTGGTCTTGTACCAAAGAGCGTCTTCCGGAGTCAGCGTGCGGCCGACACCCGAAAGGGATGACTCCACAGCGAACGGCACGAGGATATTCCCGTCAAATTTTTCCGGAAGCGCGTTGTCTTTAGAGGTTATTGAATATTCCCACAGTCCGTTGAGGGACTTCCACTCGGAGCGGACCATTTGAGGACGAGGGTATTCCTGATGGACGTTCGAAGGGGTTACCTCCTCAGCCCAGGATGTGCGGATGTGCTTGCCGACAGGAGCCCATTCCTGAGCATAAGCAGTTCCGGTGGCCATGATAGCCAATGCCAGAAACGCGAAAAAACGATTATTCATTGAACTCAGTTATTAGTGTTATTTGATAAGATTCCCTAATATCGAGCGTGTAAGCTCGCGGGTCACAGTGCGTGTGGCAGCTGAAGTCGCGCTTTTCACGACCTTGGAAGTACCGCTGCCCTTCTTTGTCTTTTTGCCTGTCACCTTATTGGAGACCGCTGTCCCTACCGATGCCGCCACAGATGCGGTGACAGCCGTAAAGACGGCCTTGGCCAACTTTCCAAACAGTCCGCTTCCGTTCTTCTTCGCCTTAGCCTCAGCGGAAGCGGCTTCGGCCTCGGCGGCAGCCTCCTCTTCTTTCTGAGTCTGGGCAAGAAGCACCTCGAAAGCGCTCTCACGGTCAATCGGAGTGTCATACTTTCCGAATATCCTCGAAGACTTGACCAACTGGCTTCTCCGCGACTCGTCAATCGCCCCTATCTGGCTCAAAGGGAAAAGAATCTTAGCCTTCTGGACGATGCCAGGGGCTCCATTCGCCTCAAGGAACGAGACAAGAGCCTCACCGGTACCAAGATTCATGATGGCCTCGGAAGTGTCAAACGCAGGGTTCGCCCGGAATGTCTCGGCGGCCACCTTCACGGCCTTCTGATCCTTTGGAGTGAAGGCTCTCAAGGCATGCTGGACACGGTTTCCGAGCTGCCCGAGAATGCTTTCCGGAATATCGGTCGGACTTTGTGTCACGAAATAGACTCCGACTCCCTTGCTACGGATGAGCCTTACAACCTGTTCGATCTTATCAGCCAATGCCTTAGGTGTGTCGTCAAAGAGCATGTGCGCCTCATCAAAGAAGAACACAAGTTTCGGAAGTTCCATGTCACCGACCTCCGGTAGAGTTGAATATAACTCCGAAAGAAGCCAAAGAAGGAATGTCGAATAGAGTTTCGGCTTCATCATCAGCCTGTCGGCGGCCAGAACGCTCATCACGCCCTTTCCTCCCTCGCAGGCCAGAAGATCCTGAATATCAAAGGACGGCTCACCAAAGAATTGGTCAGCCCCCTCATTCTCAAGAGTGAGGATCGATCTCTGGATGGCCCCCACCGAAGCTGAGGCGATGTTGCCATAGACTGAGGAATACTCCGACGCATGAGCCTGGACAAAATTCAGCATCGAACGCAGGTCTTTGATGTCGATCAAAAGAAGCCCCCTCTCATCAGCGATTCTGAACACGATGTTCAGCACCCCCTCCTGTGTGTCGTTAAGTCCAAGAATACGGCTCAAGAGCTGAGGTCCCATCTGGGAGACCGTGCACCTTAGAGGATGTCCCTGCTGCCCGAAAACATCGTAGAAGCGGACAGGGCAGCTCTGGAACTGAGGATTTTCAATACCAAACTCCTTCATTCTCTTTTCGATGAACCCGTTCAGTCGCCCAGGCTGGGATATTCCCGAAAGATCCCCTTTCATGTCCGCCATGAAGCAAGGGACACCGGCCTGACAGAAAGTCTCGGCCATGACCTGAAGTGTGACAGTCTTTCCGGTACCGGTCGCTCCCGCGACAAGTCCATGTCTGTTGGCCATTTTTCCGATGATGGAAAGCGGCCCGTCCTGGCAATGGGCAATCCAGAGCCCGTTCTTTGAGTCGTACATTATAGTCAGTGTTATTATTAGAAGCTGTTTTGATTTGTTTGTTTGAAGGTTTGAGAGTGAAAAACTTCAGTTTTGACCGCTTCTTCCAAGGAGGATAGCGGTGCTATCTGACTGAAGAAGCGGGAAGAAAATGAAGATTTTTTCACCTCAAAGAACATTTCAAATAAATCAAAACAGTTTCTTAGTCTTTGCTGAAAAAAGAGAAATGGACACGCCCGTATCTCTTTTCCTTTTTAAAATATTGATGCTCAGTGAATGAATGCTCGTCACCATGTTCCAGGATGAAATAACATCCAGGGTGGAGGATATCGGCCGAATAGACCTTGTCCGGAAGTGTCTCCAACCCGTCAAGCGCATAAGGCGGGTCAGCGAACACAATGTCGAACTTCTCGTGGCAGATGCCAAGAAAATCAAACACGTTGTCCCTCACCATCGTGACGTTGTCAAGACCAAGCCGCCTGGCCTCAGTCTTGATGAAGGAGGCATTCTCTCTGGCCATTTCGACAGACCAAACCCTTGCCGCTCCCCTTGAGGCGAACTCGAATGCGACCGCGCCGGTACCCCCGAAAAGATCCAGGACCTTGAGTCCCTCAAACTCATACTCGTTGTCAAGCACGTTGAAAAGTCCCTCCCTTGCAAAATCCGTTGTCGGCCTGGCCTTGTAGCCGGCCGGCGGGTTGACTGTCTTCCCGCGAAGTCTTCCTCCGATGATCCTCATAGCCTATCAACCGATTTAAAATAACGGTACAAGGACATTTCCTCATCTCTGGTCAACGGAGTCCTGAAATAGACTGACGAGACCTCCGGATTCAGTTGCAGTTTCTTCACCGCCAAGAACAGAAAATACTCGGCGGTTGTGAAATCCTCAGCCCTGAACACATTGGCCAAAAGCAGGTCGCGCCCCTGGGATATTCCCAAATGAAGATAACCGGAGGCATAGGATGCCACAATCCTGTTATATTCATCAATCCTTCCGAGATCCTTCAGGATGTAGTACATCTCAGGAAGAACCTCCGCCGGTCTCCCATCCTTGTCAAGAACAGACTGCGAGACGGTTCTCGAAAGCATCTCTCCAATCGTCAAGGAATAGACAAGCTCGGCCGCAAATTCCGGGACATGGACATGCCGAACCTCATCCTCATCTCCGAGAATGACGGTGTCCGACAGGATTCCGCGCATAAGGGGCTCGTCGAAAAAGGATGACGGAACCAATGCCACCTTCGGGGTCAGAAGGGACACCTCAACCATCGGATAACGGCGCTGAAGCTCCACCGCCGTGAAGACAGTGTCCGCACCGCGCCATCCGGACTCCTCAACCGACGAACCGTCAGACACCTTAAAAGAATATCCATTCAAGCAGACTTGAATGGATATTCCGTCATTTTTCTGTTTTGGATTCCAATCCATCTATTCCGATTTGGGAAATCTGTCCTACTCCCAGTTTCCAACGTTGTTGTTAGGTGCCGATATACTGCCGACCATGAGTCCCTCATAGCGACCCTGATCCTCGCACTCAGCCACTTTGTTGACAACCAACTGGTGATTCATACCGTTAAGAATAGACTTCCAAGGCATCTTAGCCTCAAACAAAGGGACATTCACACCTGAGACTTTCTTCACAACAGCGGCCATCTCGATCTTTGTAACCGCGGCGACAGACTCGCCCTCGGTAGCGAAAGGGATCTGATCTATAACATTGATGTCGAAATCCTGCCTTGCACGGAAAAGCGTGTCCTTCACAGCGATCTTGTTCTGAATGGAGAACACGAGGTTCTTGTCACCTTCCTGATAGAGTTTGTAAAGACCCTCGTCGGTGATGCCTCTGTGGGACTTCTTGATGTCATTGGTGTGGGCTACGGCAAGGGAGTCATCCTTTGATCCGACCTGCAGGAGAACAACCATCTGGCCGTTGTTGTAGAACTGCTTGAGGGTGTCGAACGAAGCCGTGAATCTCTCATTCACACTCTTGAAGGCAACCTGAAGATCACGGATGTCCTTCAGTCTCTGCACGGCGACCTTCTGCCTGGCCTCAACCTCCTTGTTGAATCTCACAGGCTCCATGATGCCGTCATAGATCTCGTAGACTAAAAAGATCGCGCAAAGCGCAAGTACGATGCAGAGAATCGTTTTCAGTGTCTTGTTCATTATTCTTGGTTTTTATGTTTTTCTTACCGGTGAAAAGACTCTACGTCAATTCTTGACAAAGTTAGAAAATTGATTTATGAAATGCAATATAATATTTGTAATTTTGCAGACGACAATGAAAGACATCACAGTTTTAGACAGATTGGCGGGTGGTTCCTCCCGCATTACTATCGTCGTCCACACTCATCCGGACGGGGATGCGGTCGGGAGTGGCACGGCAATGGCAAGCTATCTGGCCGGCATCAAGGACAAAGACGCCGTCCTGATCGTGCCTGACGCCATCCCCGAGTCCCTAAGCTTCATGCTGAAAGGGGACGCAAAGAGCCGGACGGTCACTTTCGAGGATGAACCGGAAAAAGCCAGCGAGAGGATCGAATCCAGCGACTTGATCATGTGTCTGGACTGCAATTCTTTCTCCCGGACGGCCGGGATGGAAAGTCTGCTTAGAGGGTCAAAGGCGAAAAAAGTCTTGATCGACCACCATCTGAACCCGGAAATCGATTCATTCGATCTGGTGTTCTCAAAGACTGAAATCTCCTCGGCAAGCGAACTTCTGTTTTGGATCCTGATGGGAATGCCAGGCATCGATGGCAAAGCCTCGGCACTTCCTCCGGAATGCGCCGACGCGCTGCTCACCGGGATGACCACCGACACGAACAACTTCGCCAATTCCGTATATCCCGGCACTCTCGAGATGGCCTCACGGCTGATCGAAGCCGGAGTGGACCGTGACGCCATCCTGTCGGCGCTTTACAACAACTACCGGGAAAACCGTCTGCGGCTGATGGGCTTTCTCATGAATAAAAGGCTAAGAATCACTGACCAGGGAATCGCCTATATCATTTTGGACAGACAGACGCAGGACAGATTCGATTACCGGAAAGGTGAGAGCGAGGGCTTTGTGAACATGCCTTTATCAATAGCCCGGGTGCGGATGAGCATATTCCTGACCCAGGAAGATGACGTTTTCAGGGTCTCCGTCAGATCAAAGGCAGGCACCTCGGCGAACAAGTGTGCGGCAAGGTTCTTCAACGGCGGAGGGCACGAGCGGGCGGCAGGTGGAAAACTGACCGTAGGAGAGGATTTGGTCTCGTCATCAGACGCCGAGGCATACATATTGAAAGCGACAGGAGAGTTTTTTGGATCATGATAAAGAGTGTTCGTTTCATACCCGCCGCGTTAGCAGCCATGGCCTTTTTGTCTCAGTCTTGCAGCAAGACCGAGACAGAGAACACCTACACACAGCAGGACAAGAACATTGAATCCATTGTCGGTGCCCTGGCTCCGGAAGGATCCGAAGCGACCGTGGAATACTTTGACGGCTCGGTAAGGGTCACAACGGCACATGGGGAAGGCGACGCGTTGGAGGATAACGGCACAGTGTCATTCTACTATGTCGGCCACGTTGTCAACAGCTCAAGCCTCTCATCCGGCAACATTTTCGCCACCAACAGCAAAGAATTCGCTGAATCGGCGCAATGGGCCGTGTCTGACACGACCATGTTCAAGGTCAGCACAGTCGATCTTTCCGAGGACAAACTCGTGAAAGGTCTGAAAAGAGGAATCGTAGGGGTCAGGAGCGGGGACGAATGCTATATTCTCTTCAACGGGAAGAACGGATTCGGGAAACACAAGACGGGAACCGTACCCGGCAATTCAGCATTGGCCTACCATTTGTGGATAACGGACGTCACCAATAAATAAACGAAAGTTAATTGACATGAGCATACTCAAAAACAAGATCATCAAGTTCTGTGGAATCACGGCCGCCGTGGTCACGATGGCAGGCGCATGCGCCAAGGAAGTCACAGAATCAAAAAATGCAGACAACAAACTTTACCTCGACGCATGGATAAGCGCGCATCACCCGAATGTCAAGCCCACAGGTCTAGGAATCTACATCACTGACGACCAGCCCGGGATCGGAGCCGCCGTCACCGATGACGATCTCTATTTCTTCGTAAGGTACACGGCAACTGATCTGGACGGCAACATCGGCAGTACATCAGAGGAAAAGGTGGCTCAGCAGATAGGTTCCTACACCAAAGGCAACTATTACGGCCCGACCGTGGTGCTGAACAGCGGGTTGGCGACGCAGGTCGGAATCCTTGAGATGATCAAAGGCATGAAGGTCGGAGGGACAAGGACTGCGGTCATACCGGGATGGCTCAACGTGACCATTGACGGAGACGAGGGCTATGAGACAGGAGACGACTATCTCGAGAACGAGACCGGGACGGATGCGATCTACACCATCACCTTGACGGACAAGACCGATGACATCCACAAATGGGAGGTTGATTCTTTGGAAAGATACACCGCCCACAGGATGAACGATGTGGACTCGACGTTCTACGGCTACTACTACCAGCAGCTCAAGGAGCCGACTGACACCACCACCCTGCCGCGCGACACGACGTTCTACATCAACTACACGGGCAGGCTGCTGAACGGACAAGTGTTTGACACCACGGTGGAAGACACCGCCAAATTCTATGGAATATACTCCTCATCCAAGACATACGAGCCGAAGCAGGTGGCCCTTAGCGAGGAATACACCGAGATAACACTTGGAGGCTCAAGCAGTTCAGACGGAAGTACCACCATCAATGGATTCGCCTACTGCCTGTCGAAGATGAAGGCCTACGAGAAAGGGGTGTGCGCATTCTACTCTGCTCTTGGCTATGGCTACAGCGGAAGCGGCAACGCTATCCCTAAATACGCCCCGCTCACATTTGAAATAGAAATCGTCGATAAACCAGAATAAAATGTCACAGACACAGACGGCTCCGACGGAGCTTGGAAGTGAGAGCATCGGCAAGTTGCTTAAGAAGTACGCAGTCCCTGGAATCATCGCCATGACTGCGTCTTCTCTCTATAATATGGTGGACAGCATCTACATCGGGCATATTCCCGAAACCGGCTCGCTGGCCATCTCGGGACTTGCTGTCACGTTCCCGCTTATGAATCTCAGCACGGCGCTCGGAACCCTTGTGGGAGTCGGCGCGGCGACAATGATCTCCGTACTCCTGGGGCAAAGGAACTACAAGATAGCCAACAAGGTCCTCGCCAATGAGGTGACACTGAACTGCATAGTCGGAATCCTGTTCACCGTGTTCTGCCTGATGTTCCTGGATCCGATCCTTTACTTCTTCGGAGCCAGCGAGAACACGCTCAAGTACGCCCGGGACTACATGGAGATCATCCTCTACGGCAATGTCATCACCCATCTCTACTTCGGACTTAACAGCGTCATCAGGTCTTCGGGCAACCCGAAGATGGCGATGGGACTCACTCTGTTCACGGTGATCCTGAACAGCATCCTGGACCCGATATTCATATTCACCCTCGGGATGGGAGTGCGGGGCGCGGCATTGGCGACAGTCCTCTGCCAGGCTGTCTCGCTGGCATATTCAATCTGCTACTTCACACGCAGGGACAATGTCCTCCGCCTGCCGAAGAGATTCTTCGAGCTCGAATGGAGGATCGCGAAGGATTCATTGTCAATCGGTATGGGACCGTTCCTCATGAACTCGGCCTCCTGCATCGTGACCATGTTCATCAACCAGCAGCTTCTCAAGTACGGCGGCGACCTTGCCATCGGAGCCTACGGAATCATCAACAGAATCAACTTTCTCTTCATCATGGTGGTGATGGGATTCAATCAGGGAATGCAGCCTATAGCCGGTTACAATTTCGGAGCGAGAAAATATTCCAGGGTACGGGAAGTCTTCCTCCGCACTTCGATGTGGGCCACGATCATCACAGGATTCTGGTTCATCGCCTCGGAATTCTTCCCGGAAGTGATGGTAAGCATATTCACAAATGACCCGAGCCTTAAGGAAGTGGCTGAGAAAGGATTGAGGGTGATGAACCCTGTGGTTCTTATCGTGGGGTGGCAGATGGTCTCAACCAACCTGTTCCAGAGTCTCGGAATGGTAAGGAAGTCCATCTTCCTGTCCCTCAGCCGGCAGTTGTTGTACCTCGTGCCGATGCTGTACATCCTGCCGATGTTCTTCGAAATACACGGAGTGTTCGCCGCATTCCCGATCTCCGACGCTCTGGCCTGCATCACGACATTGTTCATGATCAGTCGCCTCATGCGCAAGTTCAGCAAACTCAAGGATGGCGACGAGCCGACAATCCTCGGCAGCGCGATCTCATAGAACAACCAACACTAATGAATATGAACGGACAACACACAATAATCAACATCGGGCGCCAGTTCGGCAGCGGCGGCAAACTTGTCGCCCTTAGGATAAGCGATGTCCTCGGCATTCCAGTCTATGATAACGAACTGATCTCCAAGGCCGCCGATGAGAGCGGCTTCAGCAAGGAGCTGTTCGAGCGCAGCGACGAGAAAAGAAGCATATTCAACATTTCCTCTTTTTTCGGGACCGGAAGGTTCGGCGGCGCGCATAACTATGTCGGAGACAACGAACTTTTCAAAATCCAGAGCGAGGTCATCAGGAATATAGCCGCGAAAGGGCCGGCGATCTTCGTCGGCAGGTGCTCAAACTACATTCTCCGCGACCTGAAATGCCTCGACGTGTTCGTCACCGCACCGTTGGAAGACCGTGTGAAGAGAGTGGCCGAGAGATTGGAGATAAGCGCTGAGGACGCTCGGACAAGGATCGGAAGGCAAGACCGGACCAGAGAGACCTACTACAACTTCTTCACGTTCGGCAACTGGGGCGCGGCGTCAGACTACGACCTCTGCATCGACTCTTCAATCCTCGGAATAGCCGGAACCGCTGACTTCATCATCGATTTCGGCAATAAAGCAGGTCTGATTTAGGAATATGTCGGATTCCAGAAAGAGAAGGTTGATACTGACTTGCGTGGCAGGGCTGACGGCCTTGATGGTTGTCGTCATAGCCGGCAAGTCGGCGTCCGGCAAACGGGCGGAACAAGAGGCTGAGACGCATCCTGTTCCAGTAAACCTCAACGAGACCCTGAAAAACGAGATGTCCGACACGTCCAGCCTGGCAGGATTTGACAAGATGGTCAAGAACTACCTGACATATTGGGGAATACACGGAGCGTCCATCTCGGTCATGAGAAACGACTCACTGCTGTTCGCCAAGGGGTACGGCGAGGCTGACAACGGAAAGAAAATGGAACCCGGAAATATTCTCAGAATGGCGTCAGTCTCCAAATTGGTGACAGCCGTGGGAATCATGGTTCTTCAGGAAAGAGGGCTGCTCAATCTTAAAGACCATGTGTTCGGGCCTGGCGGAATCCTGAACGACTCCACCTACAACGCGGCCATAAAAGACACACTCTACTACAGGATCACCGTTGAAGACTTGCTTCGACACAAGGGAGGATTCTCAAAAAGGGGCGGGGATCCGATGTTCTCCACCCGCTGGATCATGATGCAGAACGGATGGAGCGAGGTTCCTTCGCAGGAGCGACTGATGGAGGTGCAGCTCAAAAGGAGGTTGAAATTCGTTCCGGGCACCGCTCAGGAATATTCAAACTTCGGCTACCTTGCCCTTTCCATGGTCATTGAGAAGGTCAGCGGAATGGACTATGAGACATTCATGCAGGAGAATGTCCTCAGGCCTGTGGGGTGTGTCGATTTCCACATAGCCGGAAACTACTACAAGCATAAGCTTCCAAATGAGACCCGCTACTACGTACAACACGATGACGAGCCGGCTGAGGAGTTCAACAACAGCGGGCGCAAGGTCACCCGCTGCTACGGCGGCAACAATGTGACAGGGCTCTCGGGAGCGGGCGCATGGGCGGCATCGACGCCAGAGCTGGCCCTGTTTGTCGCCTCGATTGACGGCAGACCCGAGGTCCCGGACATCATCAGCCGGGAAAGCGTGGATCTGATGACTGAATATTTTGACGAGAGCACCTACTCTCTTGGCTGGAACGACACAAAGGACGGTTTCTGGACAAGGACAGGCACATTCGCCGGGACAAGCGCTCTGATCAAGTATTTTCCTGACGGGGAATGCTGGATTTTCATCTCCAACACCAGCACCTACAAAGGGCCAGGGCTCGCCCGCCACACCGCGGAACTTTTCGACAATCTGCGGGCCAAATATTCCACAAGATTCCCCGCAAGGAATATGTTCTACCCGGAACAACCTGAAGAGGTTGACCCTGAGAAAGAGTGGTTTGACTGATCCCGCCGGTCACTTCGACAGGCTCAGTGACCGATGGTAACGGTTCGCCCAGCCACTGACAAAACTCCGCCCGGCACTTCGACAAGCTCAGTGACCGATGAAAAACAATTCCGCCCGGTCACTGAGCTTGTCGAAGTGCCGGGCGGAATGATTATATTCAAAAGCAAGGACTACTTGTTGACAAACATCACAGCCTCCGCGATGGAGTTCAGTTTTGTGTCAACGCTGTCAGCACGGCTTGCAAGCACGCAAGGAACGGTTGTTCCGACAAGCATGCCAGCCTGCTTTACGCCCACAGCAAGTTTGGAGTTGGTCTTCCAAAAGACGTTGGCTGACTCGATGTTAGGGAACTCAAGGCAATCAGCGTCACCGGCAACCGGGCTGACAAGCTTCTTGATCTCGACAGATTCCTGATCGATAGCCACATCCAGTGCCAATGGACCGTCTGCGATGCAACCCTTGATCTGTCCACGGTCAGCCATCTTGGCGAGAGCGGCGGCCTCCATGCAAGCTGGCATAGAATCAAGCACCTGCTCAGAGGCGGCTATGAACGCAAGCTTTGGCTTGGCGATACCAAATGACTTGGCCACACCGACAAGATAGCCGGCGATCTTCATCTTCTGGCGGAAGTCAGGAAGAGGAATCACAGCCATGTCGGACAGGAAGAGGAGCTTATGGTAGTTAGGAGTCTCTATGACACCCACATGACTCAGCACGCCCTTTGGAGGAAGAAGTCCGGTCTCTTTGTTGAGAATCGCGCGGAGGAACTTGTCCGTGGAGCAGAGACCCTTCATCAGGACATCCCCCTCACCGTCGTGCACAAGCTGCACGGCCCTTGAGACAGCCTTGAGCTCGACAGGCTCGTTGACAATCTCAAAGAGTTCGATGTCAATGTTGTTCTTCTGGCAGGTCTCCTTGATAAGTTCCTTGTCACCCACGAGAGTAACTTTCACGAAGCCCATCTCCGATGCCTTGGCGCAAGCCTCTATCGTGTGCTCATCAACAGCCCAGGCGGCCACCATTCTTTTGCATACGCCTTTCTCTTTAAGTTCGGCGAATACGTCAGCGAATTTTGTGATCATGATATCTCTGTTTTTAAACCATTATTCATCAAGACTTTGCACAAGATGCATGGTATCACGCGCGATGACGAGTTCCTCATCCGTGGTGACAAGGGCCACTTTCACCTTTGAATCAGGCTGTGAAATCACCGTGTCCACTCCCCACGCCGTGTTGGCCTCGTAGTCGAAGGTGAGCCCGAGGTAAGTGAAGTTCTCGCAGACCCTGCGGCGCAGACGGCTGTTGTGCTCACCGATGCCACCGGTGAAGAAGATGGCGTCAACTCCGTTCATCTCCGCCGTGTAGGCACCGATGTACTTGATCATCTGGAACGTCAGCATCTTGAGGACAAGCTTGGCCTGACGGTCGCCGCCATTGGCAAGCTCGTCCAACTCGCGGGCGTCTGATGTCTTCTGTGAGACCCCGAGGAAACCGCTCTTCTTGTTCACGATGTCGTACATCTGGTCAGGGGTCAGATTCTCCTTCTTCATCATGTAAAGGACAGCGTTGGCGTCCACGTCTCCGCAACGGGTTCCCATGACCAGACCCTCAAGCGGGGTGAGCCCCATAGAGGTGTCGATGGATTTCCCGTTCACAATCGCGGTTATGGAGCTGCCGTTCCCGATATGGCAGGTGATGATCCTTGAGTTGTTCAGATCAAGACCTACCATCCCGGCACCCTTCTTCGCCACAAACTGATGGCTCGTCCCATGGGCACCGTAACGCCGGATGTGGTACTTGTCATAATATTCGTAAGGAAGGCCGTACATGTAGGCGTACGGAGGCATCGTCTGATGGAAGGCTGTGTCGAACGTCACGACCTGAGGAACTGAAGGCAGCACTTCCTGACAAGCCCTGATTCCAAGCAGATGGGCAGGGTTGTGGAGAGGTGCGAAGTCGCAGCAGAAGTCGATCTTCTTGATGACGTCCTCGTCCACGATGGCACTTCCGGAGAAGAAGTCGGCGCCCTGCACGATTCTGTGGCCGACCGCCTCGATGTCATCGAATGACTTCAGCACGCCGTGGTCCTTGTCGATAAGAGCCTCAAGCACTATCTGCATTCCTACTGTGTGATCAGGCACCGGGAGATCCCTGACAACCTTCTCTTTGCCGGCAGGGGTGTGCTGGAGCCTTCCGCACTCAAGGCCGATTTTCTCTACTATACCCTTGGCCAAAAGGGAGTAAACGTCATCGTTCTTCATGTCAAGCAGCTGGTACTTGATCGAAGAGCTTCCGCAATTGATAACAAGAATAATCATTCCGTTTGAAATTATTTGAATTATGTCACAAAGATACGAAATTAATCACTATTTTTGGCAAATAATAATGGACTGAAACTATGGCTGAGGAGAGAGAGCTTGTGGGGATTGGTATTCCATTCGTGGCGGGGGTCGCGGTTGGGGCGGTTCTGTGCCCTTTTCTTTCCGAAGGGCTGACGCTCATCACGGATTTAATTCTTCTTTCACTCATCTGCATAACAACCATAGCGGTGCGCTTCGACAAGCTCAGCGACCGAAAAGGCATACTCAGCAAGGAGCGGATTACCTTCGCGGGAATATTCATGGTCGCCGGAATATTCTGCTCCCTGAACTCTTCTATGGCAAGCGGTATTCCCGAATATGACAGCGGACTTATCAGCCAGACAGCCGAAAAAGCCGTGAGGCACCTGCGCCGCGTCATTGACTCAATCCCTTATCCGTCCGAGACAACCGCCCCTCTTGCCAAGGCGCTGCTGACCGGGGACAAAAGTGACCTTCCGAAAGAGATCACGGGAATATTCAGGGACAGTGGAGCCTCGCATATCCTTGCGCTCTCTGGACTGCACTTAGGCGTGCTTTACCTCATTCTGACAAGGCTGACAATCCCTCTTGGGAACAGCCGCCGCGCCAGAGGGTTGAGATATTCATTGATCATCGGGGCCGCGCTTTTCTACTCCACAATGACGGGAGCGGCGCCCTCAATCATCCGCGCCTTCCTGTTCATCACCATCAACGAGACGGCAAAGCTTCTTGGAAGAAAAAGGGAACCGGTAAGGGTCCTGTTGGCCGCCCTCACCATCCAGCTGGCGCTCAAGCCGGATGTCATCAGTTCCGTAGGCTTCCAGCTATCCTACATGGCGATGGCGGGAATATTCCTACTCTACCCCACTCTGGAGCGTATCTACCCGGCGCCAAGCGGCACAAAACTGTCAAGATTCAACCCTTTCCGCAAAATCTGGAACGCCGCCATGCTCTCAATATCCTGTCAGATATTCACCGGACCGATCGCCTGGCACTACTTCCACACCTTCCCGAAGTACTTCATCCTGACCAACTTGATCGCACTTCCACTGACAAGCGCGATCATGACCCTTTCGGTGGCCACAATCGCGCTGTCTTTCTTTGGAATATGCCCGGAGCCGCTGGTGATCCTGAACGACCACGCCGTGCAGGCCTTAGTGTTCTGCCTGAGAGTTATTTCCGGGCTTGATACACCTTAATTCTTAACGCCCGCCAAATGAATCTTTGAGGTTCTGATTCCATAGAAGCAGACCACAATGAAGCAGATGAAAGGAAGGATGAATGACGCATTCACGGCCGGCAGGAAACCAACCGTCCCCTTGTCGATGATCCAAGCCTGAAGCGGAGGAAGCACAGAACCTCCGAGAATGGCCATGATGAGGCCGGCGGCTCCAAACTTGGCGTCATCCCCGAGCCCTCCGAGGGCGATTCCGTAGATCGTCGGAAACATCAGCGACATGAATCCGCTCACCGCCACAAGGCAGTAAAGTCCCAATCTGTTCTGCAGGAATATCACTCCGGCGGTGGCGATCATACCACCAATGGCAAAGATGGTCAACAATCTGGCCGGCTTCAGGTACTTCATCAGCCACGTGCACAGGAAGCGGCAGGTCACAAACAGGATCATCGCCGCGATGTTGTACTTCTGCGAGAGCACCTCGGCCGCCTGTTCGTCCATTCCCTCGGCCATAAACACTCTTGTACCGTACTGGATGATGAATGTCCAGCACATGATCTGAACTCCGACATAGAAGAACTGCGCGATCACGCCCTCCCAGTAGCGTGGCCTGTGAAGCAGACGCTTCAGCACCGGTCCGATGTTCATCTCGTGATCCTTGTCCGCGTTCTTAGGCATCTTTGCGAAAAGGATCAGGACGAACATCACGATGATCACGAGCCCGATGACCCAGTAAGGTCCAGTAAGCACGTCAAGGTCAGCCTGTTTCATCGCCTCGAAGCTCGCTTCGTCCAACAATGCCCTCTCCGCCGTGCTGGCAGGGTGCATCCTCGCCTGGATGAAGTTCATCGCCACGTACATTCCCATCAGCGAGCCGATCGGATTGAAGCACTGGGCGAAATTCAGGCGACGGGTCGAAGTCTCCTCCGTGCCCATGCTCAGGATGTACGGATTGCAGCTGGTCTCAAGGAAGGACAGACCGCAGGTCATGATGAAATAGGCGATCAGAAAGAAGCCATAGACCCCGACAGACTTGGCCGGCAGGAACAGCAAAGCCCCGAGGGCATATAGCCCAAGCCCTACCAGAACGCCGGCCTTGTAGGAGAACTTGCGGATGAACATCGCCGCCGGAAGCGCCATGCAGAAATAGCCTCCGTAGAACGCCACCTGAACCAACGACCCCTGTGTCACACTCATTCTGAATATCTTGGAGAACGCCTTGACCATCGGGTTCGTGATGTCATTGGCGAAGCCCCAAAGTGCGAAACAGGTCGTTATGAGGATGAAAGGCAGGACGTAGCTTACTCCACCTGCCTTCAAGATTGAATCCTTCTCCTTCATGGCCAAGGATTACTTGTAGATCGGACCGAAGTTGGCGCAAGCGCGGAAATCAGCCCCCTCCTTGTCCATTCCGAACGCGTTCCATGCAGCCGGGCGGAAGATCTCGGCGTCATCCACATTGTGCATGCAGACAGGAATGCGAAGCATGGAGGCCAAGGTGATGAGGTCGGCCCCTATGTGGCCGTAGGAGATCGCTCCGTGGTTGGCTCCCCAGTTGTTCATCACGCTGTAGACATCCTTGAAGGCATCCTTCTTAGGGTCAAGACGAGGGGTGAACCAGGTTGTAGGCCATGTAGGGTCGGTGCGCTTGTCAAGAACCGAGTGGATCTCCGGGTCGATGTCCACAACCCAACCCTCAGCGATCTGGAGCACTGGTCCAAGGCCGTCCACAATGTTGATTCTGGCCATAGTGGCAGGGAAATCACCCCTTGACACGAAATGGATGCTGAATCCACCGCCACGGAAGTAGTCCCTGTCGGCCGGCATCCACTGCGAGTGCTCAAGACAACGCTTCTCGTCCTCGTCGGTCATCTCCCAGAACGGTTTCATCACAGGATTACCGTCGGCGTCCGAACTCTGACCGCAACCGTCCATCGTGGTGGCTCCGGAGTTGATGAGATGGATGATTCCAGGAGCGGCCTTGCCGGTCAGTTCCTTGCCGGTAACCCTCTTGACAGCCTCAGGACTCCAGTAGGTCCTCACGTCTGAGAAGATCTGAGGGCGGTTGGTCAGCAAGTGGGCCATAAGCATCGCGGTTCCGTTGAGAGAGTCGTTCTCGGTGGCGAGAATCGAAGGCTCCCTGCGTCCGTTCCAGTCGAAGTTGGTGTTGAGAAGGGTCTCCGTGAAGTCACCGTTCGGCATCCAGTCGGTCCATTGGCGCTGTCCCTGGAAGCCTCCCGCGATGGCGTTGTGGCCGAGAGCCTCCTCCTTGAACCCCATCTCACGAAGTTTCGGATTGCCGTGCATGAGGTCCATCACGATGATGGTCATCTTCACCACGAACTCCCAGTCCTTGTCCTTCTGCTCACGGGTCTTCCGTTTGCCCTCTGGATTCTTGTCCCAGCCCTCGTTAGGCATGCAGTATTTCTTGACCCAAGCCATAGCCTTCTCAAACTCCTGAGGGTCGTATATCCCGAGATCCATTCGCCTGAGGATCTCCACCTCGTCGACACTTTCATTCCTCATTCCCAGATACTTCTGGAAGAAATTGGTGTCCACGATCGAGCCTGCGATGCCCATCGTCACGCTGCCGATCGAAAGGTAAGACTCACCCCTCATCTCAGCGACAGCGACAGCGCCGCGGGCGAAACGGAGAATCTTCTCGGCCACATCCTCAGGGATTGAATTGTCCTCAAGATCCTGGACATCATGGCCATAGATACCGAAAGCCGGGAGCCCCTTCTGGGCATGCGCGGCGAGTACGGCCGCAAGATAGACAGCACCGGGACGTTCGGTTCCGTTGAATCCCCACACAGCCTTCGGCCAGTATGGGTTCATGTCCATCGTCTCAGAGCCATAGCACCAGCAGGATGTCACCGTGATGGTTCCTCCGACCCCTTCACGCTCGAACTTCTCGGCGCAGGCGGCGCTCTCAGCCACACGGCCGATCGTCCCGTCGGCGATCACGCACTCAACCGGAGTCCCGTCGGTATATTTCAGATTGGAGGAGATAAGGGCGGCGACGTTTGCCGCAAGTGTCATTGTCTTTTCCTCAAGACTTTCACGCACACCGCCTTGACGGCCATCAATGGTCGGACGGATTCCTATCTTAGGATGCTTCATAATATTGGATGTTTTAATGTTAATGTCGTTCAAAGCGCGTCCGCAATCGAATGCGCAAGTGTAAATTTACAAATATTATCTGAAAATCGAATGCATGACCCGGACAAACTCGCTGTTGCATGCCCTAAAAAGGGACATTATCCTCTCGGAAGTCGGTTTATCAGGATTCTTCCAGGCCGGAAGTTCGGGTTCCATGCCGGTACGTGCCAGAATCCCTGGAGCTATGACCCGGGCGACTCCCGCCTTCGCGACCTTCGCCCCATAGCCATAGTCAAAAAGGCTTGGACGGAATATGTCGGACGGATTCTCAAGATGTCTGACCGCATACTCCGGCACCAACGTGAGCGTCAGGTCATAAAGATGGCAAGGAATCGGGATGACAGGATCCGGTTCCAGAAGTCGTCCGTGACGTGACCGGCCTCCGGAAAGCAAGTTGCCCGACAGGTCGGAGACTGTGCCTGCGATCACAGCCTTATGGCGCAGAAAGAATGAGTTCTCGAAAAATGAGGCAAGAGCCCCCTCCTCCAGCCTTAGGTCGGAATCCATCCAAAGGTAAAAGTCGAAACCTCCACCCAAAGCCTTTTCCCAAACCTTCTGATAGCCAGAGATCCCCCCGCCATTCAAGAACGTTGTGAATGAATATCCCCCCGTGGCCGTCAGCGCTTCCGTCTGCCTTTGGCATTCCTCAAGGCAAGTGGCGGAGCCGTCCTTTCCGTCATCGGTAAGGGTTATGAGAACAGCCACATTCATATTCCTAAGAATCCAATTTGAGCACAGCCATGAAAGCACTCTGAGGCACCTGGACCGTGCCTATCTGACGCATCCTCTTCTTTCCCTCCTTCTGTTTCTCAAGGAGTTTTCTCTTACGAGTCACATCTCCGCCATAGCACTTGGCCGTGACGTCCTTACGCACCTGACGGACAGTCTCGCGGGCGATGATCTTCGCCCCTATGGCCGCCTGCACGGCGATGTCGAACTGCTGACGAGGAATCAACTCTTTGAGTTTCAGACAGATCTTACGCCCGAAATCGTAGGCGTGATCCTCGTGGATAAGAGTCGACAGCGCATCGGCCGGATCGCCGTTCAGAAGGATGTCCAGCTTGACAAGCCTTGCAGGACGGAAATCCGTCACATGATAGTCGAAAGAGGCGTAACCCTTTGAGACAGACTTCAATTTGTCATAGAAATCAAACACAATCTCGGAAAGAGGCATGTCATAGGTAAGCTCCACCCTGTCGGAAGTGATGTAATGCTCCCCGATCAGCGTTCCCCTCTTGTCCATGCACAGTTTCATGATCGCTCCATAGAAATCAGTCTTGGAGATGATCTGGGCCCTGATGAACGGCTCCTCGATGTGGTCGATCAGCGTCGGAGCCGGAAGTCCGGACGGATTATGCACGTCAAGGACCTCGCCCTGTGTGGTGTACACCTTATAAGAGACGTTAGGGACCGTCGTGATGACATCCATGTTGAACTCCCTGAAAAGGCGTTCCTGGACAATCTCTAGATGCAGAAGTCCAAGGAAGCCGCAGCGAAAACCGAATCCCAATGCCAACGATGACTCCGGCTCATAGACAAAGGAAGCGTCGTTGAGCTGGAATTTCTCCAAAGTGGCCCTCAGTTCCTCAAACTTGTCAGCCTGGACAGGATACATTCCGGCGAACACCATCGGCTTCACTTCCTCGAATCCGGCGATGGCGGCCGCGCATGGCCTTGCCGAATGGGTGATGGTGTCTCCGACCTTGACCTCGACGGCCCTCTTGATTCCGGAAATGATGTAACCCACGTCTCCCGTGGAGACCTTGCCCGTAGGCTGGAGTTTCATCTTCAGCACACCGACCTCCTCGGCGTCATATTCCTGCCCTGTCGCCACGAATTTGACCTTGTCGCCAGTCGCGATGGAACCGTTCAACACCTTGAAATAAGCGATGATCCCCCGAAACGGGTTGAACACGGAATCGAAGATCAACGCCTGGAGCGGAGCGTCGGGATCCCCGTGCGGAGCCGGGATCCTTTCCACAATGGCGTCCAGAAGCGGCGGGATTCCCTCACCCGTGCGCGCGGAGACTTTGAATATGTCATCGTGGTCACAGCCCAGAAGATCGACGATCTGGTCGGCCACGATCTCGGGCTGCGCGGAATCCATGTCTATCTTGTTCATCACAGGGATAATCTCAAGCCCATGATCCACAGCCAGATAGAGATTGGAAATTGTCTGTGCCTGAATTCCCTGGGACGCATCGACCACCAGCAATGCTCCCTCGCAGGAAGCGATCGAGCGGGAAACCTCGTAGGAAAAATCCACATGGCCGGGAGTGTCGATCAGGTTGAGGACATATCTCTCACCTTTATAAATATACTCCATCTGGATGGCGTGGCTCTTGATGGTGATTCCCTTCTCCCTCTCAAGGTCCATGTCGTCCAGTACCTGCGCCTCCATATCCCTGGATGAAAGGGTCTTGGTCAACTCGATCAGCCTGTCGGCAAGAGTGCTCTTTCCGTGGTCGATGTGGGCTATTATGCAGAAATTTCGTATGTGCTTCATATAGTTCTGTTTCTGTTTGGGCCGTCTCCGGCAAAATATTCGTAGAATTGCAAAAATAATCAATTTGTCGTACATTTGAAAGATTCAATGAAATCAGACAAGGATGACTGACGAGGAGATCATCGGATTATACCGAAGCGGACAGAAAGAACGCGCGTTCAAGGAAATAGTCGACGCCTATAGCGAGCGGCTGTATTGGCACGTGCGTGGTTTTGTCTGCTCCCACGAAGACACGGACGACCTTCTCCAGGAGATTTTCATTAAAATCTGGTCAGCGCTTCCATCGTTCAGAGGCGACTCCCGGCTTTTCACATGGGTCTACAGAATCGCAACAAACGAAACGTTGAACTGGCTTCACAAGCAGAAAATCCGCTCGGCTCTCAGATTCGAGAGCCTCGATGACTCGCTTGCCGACAAGATTGACGACGACCCTTTCTTCAACGGAGACGAGGCACAGAGACTCCTTTTCAAAGCCATCGCCAAACTGCCCAAGAAGCAAAAATCCGTGTTCTGCATGCGATATTTCGACGACATGTCGTACGAGGACATTTCCGAAGTCCTCGGAACATCGGTAGGAGCCTTGAAAGCGTCCTACCACTTCGCTTCGGAAAAAATACGCGCGGAACTTGAGAACAAGATTAAACCTTAACGCTGACAATCTGTCAAAATAAACGTGATGCAAGAGAAAGGCAGAATATTCGTTGGAACGGAAAACACCGGCCGGATGGTTCCCGAGAATTATTTCGAGAATCTTAGCGCAAGGCTTTACACCATCCCTGACATGCACCGGGCGAACAGTCCGGCGGTGCGGCTGAAGCCGTACCTTGCGTTGGCCGCCTGCTTCACGGCGATCATGCTGGTCGGAAACGCCGTCCTCAGAAGCACGACAGTCGACAGCTCTCAGAACGAAGTCTACAATGAGCTCGCGTACGTAAGTCTTCTTCAAGCCGATGAGTATCTTCGCACTGAAAGCTACACGCAGGACACAATCTCCGACGAGGACGTCGTCAATTATCTCATTGACTCAGGAACCTCGACGGAGCTGATTGAATATGCCGGACTTATGGCTAAAAAATAATTTGTATGAAACGATTGCTGCTGATACTCATGGTTCTGATTCTTGCGGCTCCCGCCATGGAGGCGCAGGACAAGAAAAAGGACTGGAATGACAGATGGAAGGCCGAAAAAATCGCATTCCTCACCGATGCGATGGAGTTGACAAGCGCGGAGGCGGAAAAGTTCTGGCCGGTCTATAACAAATGTGAATGCGAGAAGAAACACTCGTTCAAAGCTGTGATAAACGCCTACAAGGCCCTTGACGAAGCCCTTCAGGCCGGCAAGGAGGACGAGGAGATCAACATTTTACTCAATAAATATCTCCAGGCTCAGAATTCTGGCAAGGATATTGATAGTAAATATGTTTTGGAGTACCGTAAGATACTCCCGGAAAAGAAAGTGGCAAAGTTATACATTGCCGAGGAGTCATTCCGCAGGAGGCAGATTCACAGACTGAACAAAAACGACAATAAATGAGACTGATAACAGATTATTAGATTATTTGGTCAATTGGTTAATGGTTAGTTTGGTTACAGATAATAATCTGTTACGAGGGAAGCATGCTGTGAAGTACGCTTCCCTCTTTCGTCAAGAAGAGTAAGAGTCTCTTCATGGGGAAGGCCCAGAAATGCTCCCTTACGCTTGAACTGCACCACCAACCTTGACACAGGCTTTCGCTCCACCGATCTTATCTTCAGGATTTTCCACGGGACGAATCCGCACATCCTTGCATGGCGCAGCAAGGCTTTTTCCTGATCGGCCGGCAGGATCATCGAGACACGGCCATTCTCCGCAAGAGATTCGGACGCATATTCAAGAACCTCCCTGTAGGAAAGAGGTTCCTGTCCTTCAGGGTTTTCAGGGTCGCCTGTGTGGCGCGCAGAGTTACGCCTGGCCTCCGAAGCCTGAAGCGAGTTGTCGTAATATGGCGGATTCGAGACTATCAGATCATACGGGAAATCCCGGACAGCCTCACGGAATGCCACCAAGCCCACATTCACAGCCTCAAGATGTTCACTCCAAGGAGACAGTTTGAAATTTTCGGACGCCTCCGCCGCCGACGGCACGTCAATGTCAATTCCTTGGATATTCCACTCTCCATCTTTTTTAGTTTCCGAGAGGCGCTGAGCGATCATTAAAGCCACCGTCCCTGTTCCTGTGCCGATGTCAAGGACATGCCTGTCCTCATGGATGACCTCCGTCACCGCCCCAAGCAACACGCCATCCGTGTTCACTTTCATGGCCGAGCGCTCATTGCGCACATCGAACCGTTTGAAATGAAAGACGCTCATTATTGAATACGCAAGGACACTCTATTCCTCAACAAACTGTCCATCGCGCATGAAAAGGGAGCGGTCGCACATTCTTGCGAGATCCGGGTCATGGGTCACAATGACAACAGTCTGCCCATAGCGTTGTCTTAAGTCAAAAAACAACTGATGAATCTCCAGCTTCGTCTTAGTGTCCAGATTACCCGATGGTTCGTCGGCAAAAAGGATAGCAGGTTCATTGATCAAGGCTCTCGCGATCGCGACCCGCTGCTGTTCCCCACCGGAAAGTTCGGAAGGCTTGTGCTCCATTCTCTCAGCGAGCCCCATATCCTTGAGTAGGCGTGTTGCCGCAGCCTTGGCGTCCTTGTCGGAACGGCCCGAAATGAACGCCGGGATCATCACGTTCTCCAAAGCGTTGAACTCCGGAAGCAGGTGATGGAACTGAAACACAAACCCGATGCTTTTGTTCCGGAAAGCGGACAGATCCCTGCCGCTCAAATGCAGCACATCTGTCCCGTCTATCTCAAGAGAACCCGAATCAGGAGTCGACAGAGTTCCCAGGATCTGAAGAAGGGTGGATTTTCCAGCCCCAGACGCGCCCATAATGGACACGACCTCAGATCTATCCACTTGAAAATCAATCCCACGAAGAACCTTAAGGTCCCCGAATGATTTTTCTATACCTTTAGCCCGAATGATCATATACTTTGGTTTCACACACTCGCAAAAAAGAACTTCAAAAGCCACATCACACCCGACACGACCCCGACGAATGAGAGGTTTTGAATATTCCAATTCAAATATAATCGATTTTTTCAAAAAAGTTTTGCGAATTAAGAAAAAAGGCATAACTTCTCATTTTTGACACTTACTTTTAGAGAGAATAAGCCCCCAGACCGCTGTAGTGGCGATATGGGGGTGTGCTGTTTTGCTTACTTTGTGGCTATTTCTACTGTTACTTCTCCATTGCTGA
>CAKULN010000037.1 GCA_934667175.1 uncultured Bacteroidales bacterium
GAGGCCATCAGGCCATTGGTTGAAACCCTCGCGCATGACGCGCGCACGCAAGGGTGAATCATTGTCAAAGTCAGGAAGACAAACAGCCATGTTGTTGAATATCACAGCCCGATGCCCCACTGCCACTATTTTTCAGCAAATAGGGTTATATTTGCGTCAAAATATTCATGGATAATGGCAAAGAATTATTTCAAGAGATACATCTGGCTGGTCGATCTGATCAACCGAAGGGGACCGATCTCGTTCCGGGACATCAGTGACGCATGGAGCGGACGTGGAGGTGCTGGAACCAGCCGAATTACGGAAAAGAATTTCAGACGATGTCGCCGGAATGGCCGCACGTTATGGGATCTTCCTTGCCAGATGAAGGCGTGTTCCCTTCATTGACGAGGAGAAATTATGAATATGTACTGTCGCTGAGCCTGTGTCCCAGCTGGTCGCTGAGCTTGCCGAAGCGCCTTTCGACTGGCTCATGAACCTTACAATAAAGGAAATTGAATATTAATGACAGATTTTGCAGCTATTGATTTTGAGACGGCCAACGAGTGTCCGAGCAGCGTCTGTTCCGTTGGTGTCGTTGTCGTCCGCGGAGGTGAGATCGTGGACAGTTTCTACAGCCTGATCCACCCCGAACCTGAATATTACAAATGGTTCTGTCGGCAGGTTCACGGTCTCGGTCCGGAGGACACGGACGACGCTCCTGTGTTCCCTTTCGTCTGGGAAAAGATCGAGCCGCTCATCGAGGGACTGCCCCTTGTGGCTCACAACAGCCGGTTCGATGAGGGTTGCCTGAAGAGTGTCTTCAAGGTCTATCAGATGGATTACCCTGACTATGAGTTTTTCGACACACTTGCGGCCTCACGGAGACATTTCGGATGTTCCCTGCCCAACCATCAGCTCCAGACAGTCGCTGCCGCCTGCGGGTACGATCTGGCAAATCACCATCACGCCTTGGCCGATGCCGAGGCCTGCGCGGTGATAGCGATGAAGATACTGTAGTGCTCCAAGGCCGTGACTTGTCATATCATCCCAGAAGTCGGTATGTTCGCCCTGCCAACAGACATATCGGATGGTGGTGAAAGACAACTCTATGAGTATCAACCATTAAGCCCCTTGCCTTTAGGATGATTCAGCCAAAGGGAATGCGCTAACATATTCATTGACAGGCATTTGCCGCCCACCCGCTCTGTATCAGCCGGTGAGCAGTAATTCATTGATTAACAATTATCTAAAGAGTTCTCTTTAGCGCAAAACGACCCAAGGGAATGCGTTAGGATATTCATAGATAGCGAATTATCCTCCACAGCCGATAAGATTCTCAGTTCCCGGAGTGTCAAGGATTGTCCGAGAATCTGTTTTGGAGACGGTTCTGGTGATTCTTCCACGGCAGAAGCAATACCACCAACTGCCATTTTGCAGCAGCGGCAAGCCAACGGGCATCATCCACTGTGGCAAATGGTCACGAGCAAGCATTAAACTTAGACTTGCTATTTCATCTTGATGTCCTGGGCGTTCGTGCTTTCATCCTTGCCGATGACAGGGAATGAGCCTTCGACTTTGCTGTAGGTGCAATTCTTTGTCTGGAAGACTCCGTGGGCATGGCCGATAAAGATACCTACAGCTCCTGCTCCGACTTCTGAAATATTATCTATCTTGCCACCGAAATGGACTCTCTCGTGACTTCCGACGGCATAGCCGTATGCGCCACCGACAAAATTGTTTTTCTTCCCGTGGACTGTGCCATAGGCGGAGCAGTTCGTGATCCTGCCGCCGGCTCCGACAGTGCCCACAAGGCCACCGACATGTACCTCTTTTTCATACGTGGAATTAATCTCGGCATAGGACGTACAGTCCATGACATTTGCGAACGCAAGTCCAGCCACGCCACCGGCATGGAAATCGTTCCTGCTCTCTGACTGATCCTGATTGCTCACTGTAACAGTGCCTCTGACGGTACAGTTGGTTATAGTATTATCCTGCTCATTGTTGAAAGAGATGTCCCCTATCAGCCCTCCGGCTGCCACTGAGACAGGCCTCGAAGTTGAAGTTGATGCAGGAGCATTGACTGTCACATTGACATCAGCACGACAGTTGATTATGTTTGGGTCACCAGATCCTACGATTCCTCCGGCACAATATGCGCTTGTCACTGCCCCATCAACCCTGCAATTCATAATGTCGGAGAAGGAAGTGAAGCCGACAATGACCCCGGCATCACGGCCTCCGGTTTTAACATCAGCGTTCCTTATGGTAAGATTCCTTACAACCGATTTTTCCGTGGAGCTTGTACCGCTAAGCCAATAGAACAGACCTGCATATCCATCGCTCTCTTCCACCTTCAGATTGATGATACTCTTTCCGTTTCCGTCCAGACGCAGATGAGGGAAATGAGTCTTGTCACCGATAGGTGTCCACGGCTTACTTGCAAGGTCTATGTCTTTCATCAATTTATAGTACTTGCCTTTATAATTTTCAAGCTTATCATTGTTGATATCATATGCAAGACCGGCCAATTGCGCGGCGGACTCTATGAGGTACGGGTCAGACTCCGATCCGGACCCTTTTGTGATAGGTTCAGTAGACTCTCCGTCCCAGACAGAATATTCCTCAATATAACTATCCTTCTCACCTAACTCTTTCTCCGGCTGCCATTCAATGACATTGACATTTCCGGCAAGCACCCGATCTTTTCCCACCTTGACATTCATGGTATAAGCGTAACCACCGTATAGCTCCAAGTTACTGTCAAGAGTGACATTGTACGCCTTGCTGTCGGACATCACGACCGTAAGCATCCGCGCTCCGCTTTTCTGTCCTTTACCCGGGAAGAATATGGCCTCGTAAACATAATCAGACGTATTGCACATTGATATGTCATTGGAGGATGACTGGTCAAGATCAGCGACTGTCCTGTTGGCAAGATCGCATTTAATCTTGCTCGAAGTCCCGTTCAAGATCACATCCTTGACCGAATGCGAGTCACCGAAATCATTTCCAAAAGTAAGATTGACTTTCAGCTTCACCAACACATGGCTGAACGTTATGTTCAGTTTCTGGCTGACCAGATCATCGGCCGGGACAAAATCAGACTTGCTGTACCAGAGGAAATCCGCTGTGGATGTGCCGTTCACTTGATTCGAAGGAATGGAGAACTCGACACTCGTGTGGTCATCCGCCCCGCTGATGTGCGGAGCATAGGCGTATATTCCGACCCGACTTTGCGCATTCTTCCAAAGGGTTTGGCTCTCCGGAGTCCATGTGCCGCTATTGTTAACCCAGCGGACATTGTCCTTGCTATAGTAATCTCCGTCACCGTAATCAATAAACAGCCCAAGATCGCTACCGGTATATTCGCTAGAAGGCAAATCGGCTTTGGTCATCAGGCCGCTTACAGAGGCATCAATCCTGACGACTCCGTCCGCAGGAAAATTCTCGTTGTTGGAATCAATGTTCTTTTCGCAGGAAGCAAGAATCAGTGCAGCGAATGCGGCCACCGCCAAGATAGGATTCTGTGTTAATCTCATATAGGTTATCATTAAATATTCCAAATTCTTTAGTACGTTCCGCTAAGGTACGGAATCATTTTAGAATATGCAAGTTACCTGTTGGTATGGCAGGGGGAGGGCTATCAATGCTTGGGGAATGAATATATTGTCTCAGCCAGACAGCCAGACGCTTCGGCAAGCTCAGCGACCAGTGGTTTGACAAACTCAGTAGGCGGCGCTTCGACAAGCTCAGCGACCGGCGGTTTGGCAAGTTCAGCGACCGGTGGTTTGGCAAGCTCAGCGGCCGGTGGTTCGACAAGTTCAGCGACCGGTGGTTTGGCAAGCTCAGCGGCCGGTGGTTCGGCAAGCTCAGCGGCCGGTGGTTCGGCAAGCTCAGCGGCCGGTGGTTTGACAAGCTCAGCGGCCGGTGGTGGCTATGCAAAAAGTGATCAGAAGACCTCGGTGGTCACTGCACCAAATGCCACTTTCGGGTGTGATAAGTTCGCCTTCGGAGATCTTGTCCCTGGAAGGATTTCCACACTCCACAGTGAGTTCCGGGCCTACGAGTTGAGCGTTCAGAACACTGAGCCTCTCATCCTTGCGGAAATACACAAAATCTATCCTGTCTCGTTCATCAGCCTCCGGAGCCCAGAATGTGTCTTTCTTGGAGTCCTTATTATAGACCGGCCAAGTGAACCCTGGATTCCTCAATGGATCCGGATAGATTTCCCTATAGGCATCACAGAAACCGTTGGCAAGCAAAAATGAAGAGACACTCCAAGGAACGACGGCGCCATTATGCCCCCAAAGATTCATGGTCTCCTCTGTCCAGTCCAGATGCGACGGCTGATTAATGTCACCGGCATAAATGCAAAGCCTGCCCTTGGCGGACTGTTCCCTCACGTCATTATCCAGATCAATCGCCATCTGAATCCTATTCCCACGGACATCCCTTTCGACAATCATCTCTGAGCCCGTGATTGGCCCGTCCTTCAATTTACGCCAACCATAAGGTTCGGCCCCATCTCCATAGCCTCTGGGGAGATAACACGCATAGTAATAATGAACAGAATGTGAGGAATACACCGCCACCTCCCTGCCATAGAAGTCGACAACCGTTCTGTAGAACCAAGGCTGGACACCAGAAGACCCGGCCGATGCCACAGGCGAGGCGTCCTCGACAATGCGGTGCCTTGACAAAACCCCTCTCGTGCCGCTGCCGGTCATGCTGGTCTTGTAGTACCGGACTCCAGTCTTCTCGAAAATGTAGTCGATGGCCTGTTTAAGAATATATTCGGCGGAAGCCTCCTTGACCGTATCATCGCCTTTGGACGGAAACTCACAGAACGAGGCGACATCCGGCATGAGGGACAACAACTGATCATTGAGGACATTTTGGCCATCGTCTATGTTCACAAGGCCCTCCCATATATTCAACTGAAAGAAAGTCAGCTGCCTGATGGAATCATGGCACTCTCCCACACAGGGGGAAATGTCCGTACGGACATCAGCATGGGAGAACGCCTGAGAATACGTTGTCAAGACCAGAACCGCTGCAACAACCCTGAACCGCATGAAGGAATATGCTACTTTGCCTTATACTTGAAGCACAGGGAGGATCCAGCGCCCTTGAGCGTCAACTCAAATCCTGCGGCCAATTCCGCACCAGTCCTCTCGACACAATCCATCGTATCCTGATCTTCAAGAACATAGACCTTAGATGGATCCAGTCCTCTTAATTTGACAACAATCTTGTCCTGAGGACATTGCGACCGTCTGAAAGCCACGATACGTCCTGAACGGTCAGACTTTCGGTCAAGCTGGTACGCCAGCCAGATCGCATCCGAAGTGGTGTCGCCGTAACCAGTGAGCGGATAGAAATCCTCAAGGAAATAAGGCCTGATGTCGTGGAACTCCGCAAGACGTTTCTGCATCTCAAGGATGTTGAAGTCCGCGGATGTGATCTTCCAGTTGAAGGTAATGGCGGCTCCGTAGCTCGAACGTGTGGAAAACACATCTGACTTGGCAAGACATGTTCCACTTACAGGAAGCCATTGGCCAAGGCCATAAGTATGACACTGATAGCCGATCGGTTCACCGTAGTTATAGTCTGTCCTCCAAAGAGGAATGCTTCTGGAAGTCGCCTCCAGGTCGAGCCGCCTTCCGCCTCCGGCACAATTGTCGATGTAAAGGTTCGGAAACTCGGAACGGAGATAATCCCAAAACTTATAGAGCCCGGTGATGTACTTGATCTCACAGATTCCATTTCGTCCAGGTTCATCATTGCTGTACCAGAACCATTCCGGATCGATGTTGTAGTCCTGGCGATAATGGTCAATCCTGTTGTCACGAATCAATTTGGCGATATTCTCCCTGAGCCACTTGTTGGCGTCCTCATCGCCAAGATTCACCAAGAAAGAATCCTGGGTCTTCCTGTCAATGGCATGAGGCACCGGTTTTCCGCCACCGGCGAGCAACATATATTCAGAATGCTCATAAGCCCAGTCGGAATCCTTGATCGCCCTCTCCGGCTCAAACCAGACCATGAACTTGCAACCGACCTCATGTGCCACGTCAGCGATTTCTCCAAGGCCGGCCGGAAACCTTTTCGTGTCCACTTTCCAGTTGCCGACAGCGTTGGCCCAATTGTAGCCGTCACGCCAATCCGCGGCCTTTTCGTACCATCCGGCGTCAAGCCAGAAAACCTCCGGCAGAAGATTGAACTCCTCGTAACGGTGGATAAGAGCCCTGGCATAGTCGGATGTCATGCAAGTATATTCATTGCAAGGATAAGGGTCACCGTAGTTGAAGCTGCTGCAGATAGGCGGCTCGACAGGCTGGCCTCCGGCTTTCGGGTAGTGATGTTTCATTATGAACCTCCGAAGGATGTTCTGGCCGTCCATGCGATCCTCTCCCTGCCACGGAATCATGGCCGTGAGAGGAGTACGGATCTCCTCGCCCGGAAGTAAGTATGTGTTCAGATTCTTAAGACCGACGGAGACGTTGAAGCGGTCCTCCGCCGGACGGATTATCTCAGCCTTCCAGGAACCGGTCCATCCGATCGCGAAGACCATCCCACCGGCAGGGGTCTTGGCATTGAAATACGGAAAGGCGACCGAGGACGAGCGCCCTAAATGAGGGACCATGATCAAGGAATCTCCGACTGAATATTCCTTTGTCTGGGCCATAAAGTCATGTTTCCCCGCATCGCTGCCACGAGCATGGAAAAGCGTCCAGTCTCCTTCCTTGTCTGATTTCAAATCAATATCCGCAGCCTTCACATCAGAAATCTGTCCTGAATTTCCCGAAGACATATTCTTGAAATACAGTGTCCATTCCATCGCGTTGAAGTCGGTGAAAGTCTTGACCCTGCACTCGACCCTGAGTCCGGATTTTTTGTCCGTCCAATAGAAAGACCTTTGTCTCTCTCCTTCCGGGGAGATTGTCAATGACGTCTTGGAGAATGCCCACTTTTTCAAAAATAGATCAGAGGACACTCCGTCATAGCAGAAGGAAAACGGAGGAATCGCGCCTTTTGAAAAATGTTTGTCAATCCATTTCTCGCAGGATTGATCCTTAGAAGACATATTCATGGATGTCCTGGCCATGATCACTCCGCAGCAAAGAATGGCAAGAGTGACCGCTGTCAATATTCTTTTCATTGTTCAGTGTATTTGATAAGAAGAGAACTTTTAGGACCGGAAAGTTCAAGACGCAGGCCGTCCGACAGTTCTTTTCCTGTCATGACAACATAATTGCCAGTGTCACTATCCGTCAACCTATAATGTTTGTCTGGTGACAGTCCCCCAAGATGAACGACGCAGTGGTCAACAGTGGACTCCTCTCTTCTGAACGCCACGACTATCCCAGAGTCATCGGACGGTCTGTGCATCTGGTATGCCAACCAGACGTCGTGTCCTGTAAGATCGCCGTCTCCTGTCAAAGGATAGTAATCCTCGAAATAATAGTCGCGGATACTTCGGTACTCCGCAAGCCGCTCCTGCATCTCGATGACCGACACGCCCTTCTCCGTGATCTTCCAGTTGTAGATGAGCGTGGATGAGAGACTCGAACGGAATGAATATTTGTCCGGCAGCAATATTCCCGTGCCATGGACAGGAAGAAAATAATTAAGCCCGTAGGTGTGGCATTGGTACCCGTCCGGGTCATCATAGTGATAGTAGTCGCTTCTCCAAAGAGGGACGCTTCTGCTGATGGTCTCCCAGTCAAGTCGCTTCCCTCCGGAAGCACAGTTGTCTATGACCATTTCAGGAAACCTGTCAAGAAGATAGTCCCAGAACCTGTACAGATTCTCGATGTGCCGGATTTCCTTCATTCCCTTTCGCCCTGGCTCATCATTGTAAGCCCAGTACGGTGCGGGTTGGATGTTGCAATCCTGTCTGTACCAATCGACTCCGTTTTCCTCCATCAAGTCTCCGTAATACTTGCAAAGCCAGTCGCAGGCCTCATCGTTGCCAAGATCGAACAGCAGCCACCCGGACTGTTCCGAGCCTTCCGGCTGAGGGCAGTCGAGCATCCAATCCTTATGTTCCAATGACCACTGTGTGCCTTTGACGACTCTTTCCGGCTCAAACCAAAGCATGAACTTCGCACCAACGGAATGCGCGGCGTCCGAAACCGGCTTCATGCCTTGAGGGAAACGCTTGGCGTCCACAGTCCAGTTGCCGGTGGTGGAAGCCCAATTCTGGCCATGCTGGTAGTCGGACGCTCCTGTGTGCCACCCGGCATCCAACCAAAAAATGTCCGGAACCAACCCAAACTGTTTATAACGATGGATCATCGCGGTCGCCCATTCCGATGTTATGCACGAATATTCTCCGAAAGGTTGCGGATCACGATAGTTGAAACCACTGCTCAAGTAGTTCCGGACTTGTTTGCCTTGTGTCTTACGAAAACGATGCTCAAGCAGGAAACTACGGAATCTGTTGTGCCCGTCCATCTGCTTTCCACTCCAGAAAAGAAACGCCACGGAAGGGACTCGGATCTCCTCACCGGGCCTAAGGTACATATCAAAGTTCACCAAGCCGGCCGAGACGTCAAGTGACTTGCTTCCCGCAGACCTGAAATCCGAAAACCAAGTCCCGGTCCAGCCGATGGCCATCATCGCCCCCTGGCCGGAAGCCTTCGACTCGATGTTATAGAACGGAAACGCCTCGCTTGAGGATCGTCCCCCGGAAGGCTCGAAATGAATGCTCGCGTCTTCGCTCAAAACCTTCGTCCTTGGAGAATAGTCCGCCCTTGAGATTTTGTTGCCTTCGGCGTAATGAAGATCAATCAGGCCGGATGATGTAAATGTCATCCTCATGTCAGCGACCTTCACGTCAGAAAGCTGCCCCGAGTCCTTTCCGGATATATTCCTGAAACGCACGACCCATTCGACCACCTTGCTTTCCGGATAGCCAGTGACATCACAGATTACTGACAGCCCGGCCTTTGCACCGCTCCAGATGTAGCGCCTTGACACCGAAGACGGATCTGTCGGAGTCAAGTCCTCACATGTTCTTTTCCAGCCGCCTATGAACTCCGATGAAGGTACTCCATCCAACTTGAACGAGAACGGCAATGAGCTCCCTCTTGCGAAACGGGCGTCAATCCAGGCAGACACGTTCACTTTGTCACCTGACATGCTCACAACAGAGCGTGCGGATAACGGTGTCGCCGCAGGCAGCGACATCAACACAACCACCAGAAATAAAACAAAACTCTTCCTCATATTACAATCCCATTCTCTGTTCCAAAGCCTCGATCATGATGTGGATCACCTTGATATGGATTTCCTGAATTCTGTCAGAATGTGGTGCGTCCGGAGCTTGGACAGCCACATCGGAGACCTCGGCCAGCGGCTTGCCTTTCACCGAAGTCAACGCGATCACCTTCATTCCGATCTTCCTCGCGGCCTCGACAGCCTTAAGCACGTTGCCGGATGTCCCGCTCGTACTTATCGCCAGAAGCACATCTCCTGGTTTGCCGAAAGCCTCGACCCATCTTTGAAAGATCACATCAAAAGAAAAGTCGTTGCCGACGCAAGTGAAATACGCCGGGTCGTTGATGGCCATCGCCGGCAAAGGCTTCCGGCTTCCTCGGAAACGCCCGGTCAGTTCCTCGGCAAAATGCGTGGCGTCACACAATGAACCTCCGTTGCCGCAACTCATCACCTTGCCGCCGGATTCCAGTGACTCAGCCAGAATGTCCACACAGCGTCCGATCGAAGGTACGGTCGCGGGATCGGCAAGGAAACGCGTCAACTCATCCATAGCCTCTGACAGGCTATTCTCAATAATATCTTTTGTCATAGTTCTTTATCTTTGAATATTCGCGGCCACAGAGAGTGCGGCATAATCCCCGATAGACTCACCCAACGCCGCAGGCACGACACGGCATACCTTGTTAGACAAATGAAGAGCCTCCTTTGAAAGGACCTCATCCACAAAAGGCTTCATCATGTCCTCGTTTCTGGAATATATGCTCCCTATCACAATAAGTTCCGGATTAAGTATGTCAATGACTACGGCAAGGCCTCCTCCAAGATGTCTTGCGGAAATCTCATAGACCTCACATGCCAGACGGTCTCCTTCCCTCGCAGCCTGGGCGACCACTTTGGCGGATATCTTTGTCAAGTCCCCGTCCGGACACCACGAGACATTCTCTCCCATCTGGAGATGCTCTTTCGCAAGTGTTTGGGCCAGTTGACAAATACCACCTCCGCTGCAGAACCCCTCAAAGGATCCCATCTTGCCATACCCTACGGGACCATATTCCTCAAGACGAACATGTCCGACCTCTCCGGCATTGTCGTTTGTTCCGGTGTAAAGTTTCCCGTCAAGGATAAGCCCGGCTCCCAAGCCTGTGCCGAAAGTCATGAAGACCATATTCTTCGTTCCTTTTCCGGCTCCGAACTTCCACTCGGCAAGAGCGCATGCGTTCGCGTCATTGTGCACGGCGGCAGGCACTCCGAACTCATCGGCTAGAATCCTGACAATCGGGATGTTGTCCCAGCCTGGCAGGTTGGGAGGAGACATGATCACTCCCGCCGCGCTGTCCAAAGGGCCGCCGCAACTGATGCCGATAGCATAGATTTCGTTGTTTTTCAATGAGTTTCTCTTAGAGACATTATAGA
Organism: uncultured Bacteroidales bacterium; assembly: GCA_934667175.1. Taxonomy (GTDB): domain Bacteria; phylum Bacteroidota; class Bacteroidia; order Bacteroidales; family UBA932; genus Cryptobacteroides. Next base: position 10,624 of record CAKULN010000037.1, read on the forward strand.
TTTCTGTCTTGATCCTTTCGATTGTCGCACTGACATCCGTTGTTGGAAAATCAACCTTGTCCTTAATCAAGATGTCTCCTTCAACAGACAGTCCAAGCGTGACCGCGCATTTAGTCCCGCCGATGTCAACTCCAAGCAATGTTTTTGTGTCCATATCTGACTTCGATTATTTCACGTTAAACATATTCATCCTCTTCAACAACTTACGGTACTCCTTGAGATTATAAGGAGCCTTGCCGTAGAGATAGTGGTTCTCCAGCTTCTCTCCGCCTCGTCCGGTGTAGGTGATCTTGAATATTCCCTGCCCTTGCCTTTCCGGAATGAGCGTGACAGTCTTCCTTCCGTTGGCAGCCACCTCATATTCCCCTTTGAACACGACAGAACCCGTCTTGACATCCGTGACAGTAACACTTCCGGCCGCGCTCTCACGTGTGTCGTTGGCGACAATCAACGGATAGGAGCCGTCTACAGCGTCATTCATCAGGACACAGACATCGGTCTGGGCATTTCTTATGAACCAATAAGCCATCTTTGGGTTGTTGTACCAATCCACGATGGCATCCGAGATCAACGGCCATCCATCCCTGATGTTCCACCAAAGCATTCCGGTGTTCGGCTCGAACTTATGTCCACGGAATTTCTCGATGAAATACTTCATCGCTTCCGCCTGAACACTCTGGGAAGCGAATATAAAATCATCAAGATCTGTCGGCACATCGCCAAAGAGCAGCCTGACCTGATTGATCATCAGATTGTTCCTGTCGGGAGTGTACCCCCACTCTTTGAATATTCTCACAGACTTTGTCAGCCAGTCCTCATTCCATCTTCTGGTCTTGACATCGCTCCAAGGATAAACCGATTCCGCCGGGAACATCTTCTCCAGACTCTCGCGGTTCGGCATGCCATGGTAGCCGATCTCACTCACGAAAATGCATTTGGCCTCGGTGTAGAACGGATCCTTGTAGTAGCCTCTCGGTCCCCATAGATGATCCTCAGGAATATTCTCGGTGCTATAGGATGTGGCGACAAGTTCCTTGCTCCAGTACGGGGATGACGGCAGGTAAGGCCTAGTGGGATCAACCTCGTAAAGGACTGTCGGAATCGTCACTCTGGACACGACATCATCATTGGGATCCATCCTGAGATTCCTTAAGGTTCCAAGCGTCAAGGTCTGGTCATTCTCATTGTTTCCAGCCCACAAAGCCAAGGATGGATGCGACCTGAGCTTGACCGCCACTGAGCGGACCTCCTCGGCTATAGCCTTCTGGAAATCCGGATCCTGCGGATAAAGCGTGCAACCCATCGCGAAGTCCTGCCAGACAAGGATTCCGTTCCTGTCGCACAGATCGAAGAAAGCGTGGTCCTCGTACACATTGCCGCCCCAGCACCTCAGCATGTTGCAGTTCAGATCCACGGCGATCGCAAACGCTTTCTCAAGATGCTGAGGGTCACGGCTGTGGAAAGCGTCCATCGGAGTCCAGTTGCTGCCGTGGATGTAGATCTTTTCACCGTTCACAATGAAGGCGAAACGTCCGGGAGCGTCCTTGGAATTCGTGGCCGTCATGTCCAGCTTCACTGTGCGTACACCTATCTTTTTCCTTTCCACATCCAACTCTTTTCCATTCCCGTCCAAGATTCTCACGGTAGCATCGTACAGAGACGGCTCGCCATAACCTCTTGGCCACCAGAATTCCACATCGTTCAGTCCGATCATCTCCCTCGCCGCATGAGACGTGATCTTACGGGAATATCTCACCTTGTCCACACCATCCTTGCTGATAGAGAACTCAGCCGTCATCGCTCCGTCCTGATACTTCACAGGCAATGTGATGGTATAATCCAGATAAACAGCGGCGGTTTTCCGCTCCACATTCACGTCACAAGTGTACCAATGCGCGTCCACAATATGAACAGGAGGCCTCACCTCCAGAGTGACATCCCTCCACAGGCCCGCGCTCACAAGTCTGGGCATGATGTCCCAACCGTAAGTATGAGGGGCTCTTCTGGAATATACAGACTCCACCTGTGCGAAATTGTAGCTGATAATCGGAGGAATATTCTTTCTTCCTTCGATGACTGAAGACCGGATGTAGACTTCCAAGAGGTTCTCCTTGCCGGAAGCCGCCAATATTTCAGTGACGTCATATTCATGGTCGATCAGCATGTTTGACGCGCTCCCGATGTGCTTTCCGTTCAGGAATATTTCCGCATAGCAGTCAATTCCACCAAAATGCAGGAAGACATAGTCTTCTTCCGAACGCTCCGGAGACACGAATCTCCTGCTATACCTCCACTGATAGCCTTCGTAAGGCCTAAGGAGATACACATTGCTGCCTATCTCCGGATTCTCGACAAGACCGGCAGCCAACAAATCAAGTTCGACATTTCCGGGCACATCCGCCTTTATGGTCTCAAATTCAACTCCTCGCATATCTTCAGGAGACATGACGGGATTCCGCCTCTGCTCCCAGTAATCCAAAGTCCAAGTGCCGTTAAGGGACATGCTCTCCGCCGAAAGCGGCATGACATGCGCCACGGACAGGACGGCGGAAAAGATCAAGAATGACAAACAACGCTTCATTTGATATTGGTATTAGATGTTTCCCGATTCTGAGGGATTCACTCCCTTGGTAAAAGGAATGAGAATCACCATGTAGATCCACACAAGGGCAAGCGTGACAAGCGCCGCGCCCTGCGTACCGAAGAAGTCTGTGATTACACCAAGCAACGGCGGGATGACAGCGCCTCCGCAGACTCCGACAATAAGCAAGGCAGACACCTCATTCGTCATCTCTGGTTTCTTCTGCATCGAAATTGAGAAAATTATCGAGAACAGGTTCGCGTAGCCAAGTCCGAACATGGCCACAAAGAACAGCACCAGTGTCAGGTTCCGGGAGAAAATCAATCCAACAAGGCTGAACAAAGCCACACAAGAACTTGCAGCAAAGAATTTCCCCGCCGAGTATTTCATGAGCACTATTCCGCCAAGGAAAGCTCCTACGGTTCTGGCAAGAAAATAGACACTGTTGCCCATCCCCGCCTTTTCCAGAGGCAAGTCACATCTTTCCTGCAATAGTTTAGGGAATGTCACACCCATTCCGACATCCACTCCGACCAAGACCAGAATACCGGCAAAGAACAGCACGATATACTTGTCTTTCAGCAAAGAGAACGTCCTTGAGAACGTTATCTCTGATTTTTCAATCAGCTGTTCCTGAATCGGAGACACCCAAAGCCAGACCATAGCAAGCATCGTGACCGCGGCGTAAACCGGGAATATCGCTTTCCAGCCAAAAGCCCCGCCGGCGAACATGGCTGCCAGAATAGGCCCGAGGAACGAACTTATCGCTTTGATGAATTGCCCCAAAGTCATTGTTCCCGTCAGTCTCTCCGGAGCCACCACATTGGTCACAAGAGGATTGAGAGCGACCTGAAGCATGGTGTTGCCTATGCCCAGCATGGCGAAGGCGATAAGGACAGACACGAAATCATATTTGAGAACCGGAATGAGCATGGCCAAAGCCGTAATGGCAAAACTGACCACCACAGTCTTTTTGCGCCCTATCCTATTCATCAGCATCCCGGTAGGAATTGAGAGAATCAAGAACCACAAGAAGCACGACAACGAGATAAGCCCTGCTACAGTATCGTCCATTCCGGCGAAATCAGCTTTGACATAACTCGTCGCCACTCCGACGATGTCCACAAATCCCATAATGAAAAATCCGAACATTACGGGAAAGACAGCGAACTTGAAATTTGACTTTTGCATATAAAATATAATAAGAGTAAATCTTGAAAAACACTCAAGTTAATCGGTTAAATATAGGCATTAATTTTCAAAACACAAAAATTCGCTTAAAAATTAGGCAAAATATCTTTTTTATGATTAAGTTTGAATCGCCAAAGGACCGTGAGAGCGAGGAATCGGACTTTATAAACGGATAGTTCTTTGGTACAATGATTTACGATTAAAACAATCTTAAGTTAATCGAATTTAGATGAAAAAGGCTTCTATGCAGGATATAGCCGACAGAGTCGGGGTGTCAAGATGTGCGGTCTCTTTGGTTTTGAGCGGAAAGGCGAAAGACAAGAGGATCAGCGAATCCTTGAGCAACAAGATAATCCAGGTGGCGAAAGAACTGAACTACACACCTAACGAGCTTGCCAGAGGCCTTAGGACAGGATTGACAAAGACCATCGGCGTGATTGTCGCCGACATCTCGAATGAGTTTTTCGGAGAGCTCGTGTACCACATCCAGCAGCAAGCGATTGAATCAGGATATTCAACAATAGTGACAAACTCTAACGAGGATCCTGACGAGATGTTGAATGGGATTTATCTTCTGGCTAACCGCCAGGTTGACGGAATCATAATGGTTCCGACTAACAACAGCCAGAACATCGCCAAGCAGATTGTCTCAATGAACATCCCTTTTGTTCAGGTTGACCGGTTCATTCCCGGAGTGGACGCCAGTTATGTGATTCTGGATAACTTTAAGGCTTCATTCGAACTTACCGAAAGGCTCTATGAGTCGGGACACAGGAGAATCGCGATGCTCAAGCACAAGACCAGCGCACTGAACGGCAGGCTTGAAGGGTACATAAAAGCACTGGAAAACCATGGAGCCTATCGTCCAGATTTAGTCAAGAACATTAATTATTCCTCTGAAAAAGAAGATATTGAGCAAGCAGTAAATGATCTTTTCATGGGGCAAGGCACCGCAGATGCAGTAATCTTCCAATCACACGAGCTATTCTTTACCGGAATGAAATTCCTCCGCAAGAAGAGAATTGACGTGCACCAAAAGGTCAGGGTCGCATGCTTCGACAAGACTGATGCGCTGGCTCTTGTGGATTTTCCGCTTCTCTATGTGGAACAGCCAATAGAAAGCATCGGGAAAGAAGTCGTCAACATCCTGATAAACAGAATAAAGGGGACCCCATACACGATTCAGAAAGTATTTGAGGGATCTATCCGAGAAATTTAGCGGTTAACTCCGAAAATTAAAAATATCAAAAATCAAAGTATTTTAGCATAAATCATAGTTAACCGATTTAATATAATTTATACTTTTGCAAGAACAACAATCCGTAAAACATAAGCAAAGTTGTTTAAAAGATTACAAGGCACTACATAATTAATCGATTAAGCACATAATAATACAACAAAAACACATAAAAGGTATGGAAAAAATCTTTAGATCCTGTATTTGCCTTTTGCTGTTGGCGGTTTTGCAACTGTCAGCCGCATTGGACGTTGCCGCGGTTGGAATACCTCAACTTGACATAGCTGTCAAGGGCGTGGTGGTGGACGCTGACAACAATCCAATCGTTGGAGCCTACATTGTGGAGAAAGGCACAGGTAACGGAGCGATGGCCGACTCAAACGGCCAGTTTTCAATCAATGTGAAATCAGGAGCCTCTCTTGAGGTCACATGCATCGGCTACTCAAGCAAGGTGATCCCGGCCACAGAGCAAATGAGGATTGTCCTCGCGCAGGATAATCTGTTCCTTGAAGAGACAGTTGTGGTCGGCTACGGAACACAGCGAGTGGCCACCATCACAGGAAGCGTGTCACAGATCAATTCTGAGAAACTTACGACAGCTCCTGTCACCAACACATCACACACTCTCGCCGGACAACTCCCGGGACTTGTCTCAAAGCAGGTCTCCGGACTTCCGGGTCAGGACAACGCGTCGCTCAACATCCGAGGATTCGGTAGTCCGCTCGTGATCATCGACGGCGTGGAAGGGGATCTCACAAGACTCGACCCGGGCCAGATAGAAAGCGTTTCGATCCTAAAGGACGGTAGCGGATCAATCTACGGGGCGAGAGCCGGAAACGGTGTGATCCTCGTCACCACAAAAACCGGAGCCAACCAAAGCCCGACCATCAGCGTGAACACCTCATTCACCATTCAGGGCAACACTGTCACGACCAGACCGGCAGACTCGTATCAACGGGCACTTTATCAGAATGACATCTACATGAACGGTGGCGGAATCGAGAGCCGCAAGCCATACCTTGAAGAGGAACTGGACCTGTTCAAATTAGGAACGAATCCTGAATATCTGAACGCGGACTGGTACGGAGCGGTTATAAGAAAATACGCACCTCAACAAAATCACAACATCTCTGTCTCAGGAGGTACTGAGAAGACCAAATACTACGGCTACTTCGGCTACAACCGCCAGGAATTGCAGTTCAAGCCGAACAGCGGCCACTACGACAGGTACAACTTCCAAGTCAACTTCAGCACGAAAGTCAACGAAAGGATCAACGTCGGAATGAACCTTCAGTACATGAAAGACGACAAGGACTACCCAAGCGGCGGCGATCTCTATCAGGACGGTGTGAACTTCTGGCGCGACATCATATATGCGGCAGACCCACGTTATCCGCTCTCGCTGCCGGACAAGAGCCTCCTGTCCTATGCCAACATGCAGAACGGCTCCCCTATCTGGGCTGTCAACATCGACAATTCCGGATACTACGACCTGCAGAACAACAACATGAAATTCACCGGTTTCGCCGAATATTCCTCTAAATATGTCGAGGGCCTGAAAGCAAAGGCGAACATCATGTACGTCTATAACAGCTCATTCCTCAAATGGATGCACAAACGCGGGTCTTTCTACACCTACGAAAGTGGAGCCGACCTCTATTCATTCGCAGGACAGTCGGTGGAGCCAAGCTCACTTCGTGAGGACCACGGCATGGGCACGAATCTCGTACAGCAATATTCCTTGAACTACGATCGTGACTTCAACGGGCACCACGTCAGCGGACTCGCGATGCTTGAGACCACGATCAACCACAATAAAAGTTTCTACACCAAAGTACAGGACTTCAAGACAACCATCATTGAGGAAATGGTCGCAGGAGACGCCGAGACTGCAATAAACGGTTCGGGAAGCAGCAATTATGGACGTGTCTCAGTCATCGGAAGGCTGAACTACAACTACCGTGACAAATACATGGTCGAGGGGACTGTCAGAGGCGACGCCTCGTCACGCTTCGCCAAAGGGCATCAGTGGGGCTGGTTCCCAAGTGTGTCGGCCGGCTGGAATGTGGCCAGAGAGGAGTTTTTGAGCTCTGTCAGCGCGATTGACAATCTAAAACTGCGTGCGAGCTATGGCACCTCCGGCTATGATGCGGTCGCAGACTTCAATTACCTGACGGGATATTCATACGACGCTCCTTACACCTTCGGAGATGAGACGACAATGGGACTGGCCGCCACTGGCCTGGCTAATGAGCTGCTCTCATGGGAGAAGATGACCATCTACAACATAGGCGCGGATTTCTCTTTCTTCGGAAGGAAACTCTACGGAGAGTTCGATGTGTTCCAAAGAGACCGCACCGGCATCCCGGGCTATAGATCAGCGTCTTTGCCTAACACATTCGGGGCAAAGCTGCCGCAGGAGAACCTCAATTCCATAAGAAGCCGCGGGTTCGAGCTGAGACTCGGGACATCCGGGTCCGTGAGTGACTTCACCTATGACATCAACGCGAACATCTCATGGAACCGCTCGAAATGGACCAAATATGATCAGGCGGAGGAGACCGACCCGGACAGAAACAGGCTATACTATCTCAAGGGACAGTGGACAGACAGGCAGCTCGGCTACAAATCAGACGGATTGTTTGAAAGCCAGGAAGAAATCGACAACTGGGGAGTCACTGTGGACGAATTGAACAATGACAACTCAAGATTCGCTCCGGGAGACATCAAACTTGTGGACACAAACAACGATGGAGTCATCAACTGGAAGGATCAGGTCGAGATCGGAAAGGGAAGCACTCCGCACTGGATGACCGGATGGAATTTCAACTTCAGCTACAAAGGGTTCGACCTGTCAATGCTCTTCCAAGGAGCTTGGGGCTACACGCTGGCCGTTTCCTACGACTCCAACACCGCCACCTACTGTGATCTTTATTACGATCCTCTGCACAACGCTGACGCCAACGCGATCGTAGCCCGCCCTAACGGCGCTCCGACAAACTCCTGGGCATCAGACTTCATGTACCGTGACGTGGCCTACCTGCGATTGAAAAACGCGTCTTTCGGCTACAGCCTTCCTTCAAGCATTGTGAAAAAAGTGGGAATAGAGAAATGCAGGATCTACATCGCCGGAATGAACTTGTTCACGCTCAGCACCGTGTCTAAATACGGTGTCGATCCGGAAGCCGGCGCCACGGTGGGATATTCCTATCCTCAACAGTACACAATCAGCGCGGGATTGAATATTGTTCTCTAATTAATTTGTGAAATCATGAAAAAAGTAACATACAGTCTAATATTATCCGCCACTATTTTGGCCGCCGGATGTTCCGACTATCTGGAGCAGACACCGACAAACAGATACACCGACGCTCAAGTCTGGCAGGACGAATTCCTGCTTGACAGCCATCTGGCTGATCTTTACGCGATGAGCGCGTTCATGATCAACGACGCTGTGGCCCTCTACGGAAACTCGCCGGTCAACATGGAATTCTCACAGTCGTCCAACTGGGGTTATAACCTTGGTGTCTCAGCGGAAGGTGAGGGACCCGTACACGCGATCACGGTCGGTGACGAATGCAAGTACAGTGGCAGAGGTGCCCAGGCCAACTATCTTGGGGTCAAGAAATATGGCTTCCAGTCAAACGGTACCGTTCTCCGCTGGTGGAACAACGGCTACTATCTCAACCGCCAGCTCAACCATTTCATCGAAAACATCGAAGGATCTCCGGTAAGCAACGCCACCGTGCGTAAGTCCGAGGCACGTTTCCTTCGCGCGTTCAACTACTTCGCGATGGTAAAGCGCTACGGTGGGGTTCCGCTGATCACAAAAGAAACAGCCCTCGATGCGTCCGAGAAGGAGATTTACCCGGCACGTTCCACCGAACAGGAATGCTATGACTTCATCATCGATGAACTTACAGACATCGCAGACAAGCTTGAAGAGACTCCTGTGGCCGGGCGAGCCGGCAAAGGTGCCGCTCTGACACTCCTCAGCCGTGTGGCTCTCTATGCAGGAAGCATCCAGCAGTTCGGGAAAGTAGAGAACGACGGACTGAACGGAATTCCTCAGGGAACGACACGCAACTACTATCAGATCTCGGCCGACGCCGCAAAGCGAGTGATGACAGAATGCCCTTATTCCCTCTACTACGGAACAGCCGGTCAGAAGAAGGCTGAAGTGCTGCGTGACGTGTTCCTCGTGAAGGACAACTGCGAGGCTATCATGGTGAAACGTCACCAAGGCAAGGGTGGAACCCAATACAGATGGTCATGGGACATCTGCAACTGCCCGAAGCCTAACGCTTGGTCAGTAGGGCAATACGCTCTTCCTTACTACGATTTCATCGAGGATTTCGAGTTCGCCGACGGAACATCGGGAAAAATCAGCCAGTCTGACTTGGAGTCCCGCACATGGAGCATGGATGAGTTCATCGGCAACAGAGATCCAAGACTTGAGGCATGGGTGTGGACGAACGGTTCTCAATGGCCGGGAGCCATCGGAGGCGATGTCTTCGGAGAGAACACCATCAGCATGTACAACGGCATCCGTCTCGCTGACGGCAGCGTGTTCCACAATGTCACCACGCCGGCCTACGAGGGAGTCATGTGCTACGGAGACCAGATGAACGAGTTCCGCGACCAGGGTAACCTTCACACCGGATTCGGAGTGCGCAAGTACCTTGACCCGAACGCTGACAACATGACCTGGTTCATATATTCAACAACCGACTACGAGATATTCAGATACGCAGAGGTGCTGCTGAACTATGCCGAGGCTCAATTTGAGTTGGGTAACACTGGCGAGGCCCTCAGCGCCATCAACGATATCCGCGACAGGGCGGGCGTCGCCGCGTTAGGAAGCATAGACCGTGAGAAGATCCATCATGAGAGAAGAATCGAGCTTTGCTTTGAGGATCACCGCTATTGGGATCTTCGCCGCTGGAGGGAGGCTGAGGCAGAGTTGAACGGACCTCACACAGGTCTGAACTATCTTCTTGACTGGGAGTCTTTCAAGGCCGGCGAGCCAAGGTTCTGGCTTGAGGTAAAGGACAAGATCGATGACAAGATCGAGGATCCGAAATTCCCGTCAAACAACTACTACATGCCGATCGGAGACGCCACGACCGCTCTCAACCCGAATATCGTGGACAATCCTGGATACTAATAGAGCATTAATAAGCAAACATATACATCATGAATAAGTTACTACCAACTATAGCCATAACGGCAGCCTTGTGCGCGACAGTGTCCTGCACCAAGGACGGCATATTCGGGAATGGTTCCGTCAAAGCCACCATAACCGAGGAATATATGGACGGATCCAACGCCCTGTACTGGGGCGAGGGTGCGACATTCGGGCTGTTCAAAGGGACAAGCGCCAACGAAAAGTACTATCTGTCATCGGGAGCCAACTCAAGGCACGGCAAGTTCAAGTCCGATGGTGGAGAAGGGAAAGGTTCATCTGTCGATGGCAGAGTGGCCGTGGCCCCTTACAACAGCGGCGCGACGGTCTCGACCAGCGATGGTGTCGCGACAATCCGGACAGTGGTTCCTTCCACCATCACATTCTCCAAGGCTGGAGTGTATGACGCGGGAGCCTGTCCATTGATAGCTGTCTCAAACAAGAAGAAAGGAGAGGATCTTTCATTCGTGGCTCCTCTGGGAGGAGTCTCCGTCAAACTCACCGGAGAGGTGAAGATCACCAAAGTGGAGATCACGGCCAAGGGTGGAGAGATCATCAACGGAGACCTCGAAATCACAGCGGATGAGGAAGGTGTCAGCTCGATCGGCATGACCGGCGGATCATCAACCACAGTGATCGACTGCGGCGATGGCATACAGCTCACACAAGTCGCCAAGGATTTCGTAGTGTTCCTTCCTTACGGGACCTACAACGAAGGGTTCTCCATCAAAGTAGAGTCTGCGGACGGTGCTCTGAACTTCATTGATGTGGCCGGCCCGAAGAAAATCACCAAGGCAAGAGTCCTGAACATCTCACGTCAACAGTTCGTGGTCTATTCAGACCTCAATGCATCAAGTGACGAAAGAGCGAACTGCTACATGGTCACTTCCGGAGGCGGCTATTTCTTCGACGCGACCGTCAAAGGCAACGGGCAGGCCGGTGTTCACTCCACATTCAAGGATCAGTCAACCACTCTGTCCCCTGCCGGAGCGAAACTGCTTTGGGAGGAAGTCAGCGGACTTGTCTCCGGAGTCTCCTACGAAAACGGCAAAATCTACTTCGCTTGCTCCGGGAAAGACGGAAACGCGCTTATCGGTGCTACGGACGCCGCCGGAAACGTGATCTGGAGCTGGAACATCTGGAGCACATCGGAACCGTCAGACCTGACACTTGGAGACTGGGCGTTCATGGACAGGAATCTTGGAGCCAAATCAGTTGACGACCATGGACTCTACTTCCAATGGGGCAGAAAGGATCCATTCTCATCGATTATCGATTTCGACAGCGGCAAGGGCGAAGGCAAGTACCATCCTGTGGCCGGAGGTCCGAGCGATGACGAGAACATAAAGAACACCATTGAATATTCAGTAGCCCATCCTGATACCTACATCAGGGCATCAAGCCGCAACAACGACTGGCTTCTCGAAGCTCCGCAGAGATACCTTTGGGGTGTGAACTTCGAGGCTGACGGTCTTGTGGCTAAATCCACAATCAAGACAATCTACGACCCATGTCCGGCAGGATATTCTGTCAGCACGGCCAATGCCCTCGCGGCGGGTCTCAGTGCCGGGGCGTCCAATCAGGGTTCCTACATCACCCTGTTCAACGGCCAGATGAAGATCCCTGCAAGCGGATTCCTCTACAGCGGAGGTTACGGTTGGTACAATCCGGAAGGTTTCTGCGGACTGTGGTCATGCTCGACGTCATGGGGCAACACCGAGAATGCGTTCAGACTTCGCGGAACCGATGACGCCTACGACAACTATGACCGTGCGACCGGCCACCCTGTTCGTTGCGTCAGATTCTCCAAATAGTTTTAATAATGGTTTTGTAACAGGAACCGGACCGGCTTACCCAACGGTCCGGTTCCAAATGATTTAAACAATGAGAAAAACTCTCTACTTGCTTACATTCCTGATCTTGTCGCTGTCAATGCAGGCCTGCGATAAAGAGAACAAAAGCGGATCCGATGAGAACTCTTACGAGTTCGCCACTGATGTTTACTGGGCAGACAATTACTCCGGAGCATACGGCATACAACTCGGCACCACATCGTCCGGTCCGGAAAAACCAAGAATGATGCTTGGAGGCGTACCTCTGTACGTCACCGGGGTCAATTGCTACAATCTGTTCGTGCAATGTCATGAAACAGACAACATGCAGACTAAAGAGATGGAGGAGACTGTCAATGTGCTCGCAAAGGAAAAAGTGCCAATCGTGCGTTTCAGTTGCGGACCGTTCTATGCGAGCCAGATGCACTTCTACACAGACCAAAAGGAACAGTTTCTGTCAAATCTCGGAAAGCTTGCCGATTTGTGCGACCAGAAGCACATCCTTCTGATTCCTTCGATATTTTGGAACACCTCATGTGTTCCTGAATATTGCGGCGAAGCTCTCGCGGCATGGGGAGACACCTCCAGCGAGACCTACAAGTTTATGGTGAAATACACCACAGACATCGCCAACACGCTGAAAGGGCACAAATGCGTGGCGGCATGGGAATTCGGCAACGAGTTCAATCTCGCGGCGGACATCGGAGACCAAGGCTATCCTGACATCCCGGCAAAAGCGGTTGGAACAGCCTATAAAGGGTTTGCCGAGACCATAAAAGCGCTTGATGACCACGGTAGACTTATATCCAGCGGAAACAGCGTGATGCGCAACGCGCAATGGAATCTGGCCAACAACGGCAGCTGGGCAAACGACACTTTCCAGCAGTATGTGGAGATCACCGGAATAATGACGCCGGAGCCTATGAAAGGCATGTCCGAGCACCTCTACGAGGAAAGCAGAGTCTTCTCGGATCTCGGAACGCTCAACCGAACCTATCAGATAATAAGAGCAAAAGAGGCTGCTGAATCTTTGGGAAAAGTCTATTATGTGGGTGAGTTCACAGGACCGAAGACGGCAAGCGGAGACTCCCTGATAGTGAAAAGGCATTACACTGCCTATCTGTCTCAGAAAGTGCAACTCTCGCTGATCTGGAACTACGCCCTGAGGGGAGAGATTGAATGGAGTTTCAAGGCCGGCACTGAATATGGTGACATGGCTTTCAAATACATGAGAAAGTACAACGATCAGTTCAGGAATATTAAACCGGAATAGGCCGGTCCTTCGCCACAGGCTGATTCAAAACAGATTCTAAAAACAAACCGAACACAAAAGCACAGAAGCACAGAAGAGGCTGGCCAGTGATGGCCAGCCTCATTCGCTGCCACGTTTGCCCAAGGGCTTTTCAAAGCACGCATGGCAACGTCAGCAACTGGTACATCAGTGTCTTGGCAAGGCGTTCGTGGCCCTTGGCGTTGGGATGGAGCCGGTCGGTCTCGCTGTTGCTGAAATACTGGACCTGCTCCTCGACCATAGGGTTGATTCCGCATAAGGAATTCAGGTCTATGACAGGGATTCCCCACACATTGGCGGCCTCTTTGATGACGTTGACATATTCAATGAAATAGATTCCAATCTTGTTCGGGAAAGACTCGTCAGGTTGGATGTTCTCCGCGCCGAATGTCGCATAGGCCCTGTGGATCGGAGTCAGAATGACTATCTGCTTGTCAGGGAACTTCCTTTTCAAAGAGCTGACAGCAATGTTGATCCTTCCCCTGAGTGTCGCCATGTCCATCAGAGGAGTCTTGGAAAGCCAAGTATATTCCTTGGCAGGATAGCCCATGGCCGCTTTTGTGGTCTTCATCTCCTGAGAGTACCACTCCCCGAGGGGGACATCTCCTATGAAATCGTTGGTGCCCAAGAAGATGGTGATCGCGTCGAAATTGTCCCCATGCTCTTTGACCAACTGTTCTGCCTGATTACCGACATCATCCCATTTGCGTCCGCTCACTCCATAGACCAAAGGCTTGATTCCGAGCCACTTTTGAAGATAGCCCCAATAATGGGTGTCATCACGTCCTGTCCAATCATGATTGTCAGGGACATAGCCGGGATCTGTTATCGAGTCCCCGAAGAATGCGACAGTGGCCCCCTTCCAAGGATGCTCAACAGCAAAATTCTGTGAAGACAGAGGCAAAGACGACAGACACAAGATGGTCAGGAATATTATCTTTCTCATCATAAAGATTATTTTTGTTCAAGAAGCAATACACTTTGAGCGGAGAGAGTGACCTTGTATCTCTTTCCCGAAGCCTTGAGGACACCGTTTGATGAGATCATCGCATCATCTTTCGGCAGGTCCTGTTCCATGTACCTGTAGACATCGCATTCGCCAAGAGACTTGTCATTGACGTTGAACAGACTGAACTCGACATCTTCATCAGACCCATTGGCAAAGACATACGTCCATTTCCCGTCCTGCGAGCGGAACGCGGAACCGGCGGCATATTCATTATGAAGATCCAAAGGAAAGACTTCGTCTCCTTTTCTGACGAACCTTGTCAGAAGCGAATAGGCATAATAGTTAGGCCTAGGCTGGTAATCCTCCACACAGCCTTCGGCATCCGCTCCCTGATAGACACTTTTTTTATAACGCCAGAGCCCGAGCTGCTGCATTTCGTTGTACGAAGCGTTTCTATTGTAATACTGGTCTATAAGCGACCAGTAACTGGCTCCCACGGCACCCGCATTCAGAAAATTCAGGCAATTGCGGGTGATCAGCACTCCTCTCTTGTACCAATTGATGTCCTTCTGTCTTGACGCTCCGACACAGAGATTGGAACCGAACTCTCCGACAAAATGATGCTTGCCCGTCTTTTTAACAACTTCAATGTTGTCCTTTTCCCAACCAAGAGCATAGCTGTTCGGAGACTCATATCCACACATGTAAGTGTGGCTGTTGAACATGTCCGCATAGTCAGCGAGACTGTCAGCACATTCCTTCAGGAAAAACCTGCGGCAGTCCGTGTTGTC
This sequence comes from uncultured Bacteroidales bacterium, assembly GCA_934667175.1. Classification (GTDB taxonomy): domain Bacteria; phylum Bacteroidota; class Bacteroidia; order Bacteroidales; family UBA932; genus Cryptobacteroides. Next base: position 25,681 of record CAKULN010000037.1, read on the forward strand.
AGACAGATTGAAATGAACCTCATCACGGATGCCATCCTTGCGGAAACGTCTGTCCATAGCCTTCACGATCTGAATATACTGCTCCGGTTCACAGACATTTCCATCCGGCTCATTGAAAGGAGTGACCTCCTTGACGCAGGTATAGCCTTTGTCCTCAATAAGATGCTTTACCACCGCGGAGAAATTCTCGGCGAATTCCTCATTGTCCTCCGGAGCCGTGACCCAGTTCGTGCCGTTCTTGTTGCAAAGGAAATGTCTCTGTCCCTGGGACGGAGTGCTCTCATCAACGAACGTACAGTAAGCAGGACATCCCCAGACAACCAGAGTGACACTCGCACCCGTCCGCTGAGCCAGATCAAGGACAGCGTAAACGGATTTCATCTCCGGTGATTCGAACGTAAAAGCGCTCTGATCAGCCACCTGCGGGTCAAAATTATCATTGACAGGCTCCCACCAATGCGGCTGCAGCATGACGCGAAATCTTTGAATATTCATCATCTCCACCCTGCGTACCACAATATTCCGCCAATCATCCATCGTGGCGCCATCATTCCTTGTCACATTCTGAGCAAGGAAATGAGGGTCAAGCTCAACTCCAAGGCCAACCAGGCTCACTCCGGTCGAAGACCGCGGAGTTCTCACAGCATAGGAATTTGAAGCGCTGGAACACGACACCATGGCGAATGAAATAATAAACGCCGGGAAGATTTTTTTCAAAAGGGAAACTCTACTCATGATGAAATATTTTAGTGCTGGACAAATATATGAATATTTTGCTATATTTGCGAGGAAAACACCCTATTTATTCGATTAAGTTATGCGATTTTCATTCTCACTCACCACATGCGCAAGCCTTGCCGCGACAGTGCTTTCATGCTCTTCCCCGAAGGACATAGCGACGGATTTAAGATGCGAGTATCAAGAGTCTCCCATGACCGTGGATATTCAGACACCACGGTTCATCTGGAATTATGAAGGAGGTGCCGGCTTCACACAGCATTCTTTCATTGTCAACGTGGCCTCTTCGGAGGATAAGCTGTCCTCACCTGACATTTGGAGCTCGGGGCAGGTGATCTCATCAGTCCCTTTCGTGAAGATGGAGGACAAGGGACTGCTGGCGAGTGACAAGACCTATTTCTGGCAGGTCAAGGCATGGAATGCGGATTCATCAATGATCATCACATCCAGACCGGAACGTTTCCAGACAGCGATGATGAAGCGCGCTGACTGGAAAGCCGTATGGATCACTGACTCACATGACAAGGATTTCGAGGCGGCTCCGATGTTCCGGAAAGAATTCAGCGCAGGGAGAAATGTCGCTTCAGCGAAGATATTCATGAGTGCCTGCGCATATGCAGAGGTACGACTGAACGGAGAAAGGATCTCTGACGCGTTTCTTGACCCTGGATACACACATTATGACAAAAGGAATCTATACACCGTCACGGATGTCACTGAAAAAGTCAAATCCGGTGACAACGTCTTGACAGCCGTGCTCGGCAACGGATTCTACAATGAGATCAAACCTGTGGCGACATGGAATTTCGAGAACGCCAGATGGCGTGACAGGGCGAGGTTCATCCTTGAGATGCACGTCACCTACGCTGACGGAACCATGGAGGTGATCCAGACCGACAAGACATGGAAGACGACATCGGACGGGCCGTACATCAGCAACAACATCTACTCCGGAGACACTTACGACGCCAGAAAAGAGATCGATGGATGCCATGCACCGGCTTTTGATGACACATCATGGGACAATGCCGTGGAGGTTCTTGATCCATCTCCGTTGTTGGTGGCTCAGAAGATGCCTCAGATCCGTCCGGCAGAGGAGATCGCACCGGTAAGCGTCACTTCCTTCGGTGACACCTCGTATGTCTTTGACTTCGGAAAGAACATCTCTGGACTCTGCAGGCTTAAGGTAAGCGGCGAGCGTGGCACCGAAATCACCATCGCCCATGCCGAACTCGTAAAAGAGGACGGAAGCCTTGAGCCAGGGAACATCAACATCTACTACAACCCCCTCCCCGGCTATGAGTTCCAGACCGACAAGTACATCCTCAAAGGAACCGGAACAGAGGAATGGACCCCATCATTCACCTATCATGGATTCCGCTATGCGGAAGTTAAGACAAGTGTTCCGATGAAACTGGACAAGGAATCACTGACAGCCCTGTACTTCTACACAGACCAGGAGTCTGTCGGAACTTTCGAATGCTCGAACAAGCTGCTGGACACGCTTTGGAACATGACAAGGAGGACCTATTGCAACAACCTTATGTCCATTCCGACGGACTGCCCTCAAAGAGAGAAGAACGGATGGACGGCCGACGCCTACCTTTCCCAGGAAATCGGTCTCCTGAACTATAACTCAATACTGTTCTATGAGAAATGGCTCGACGACTTCATCGACAATCAGTTGGAGAACGGTCAGATCTCAGGAATCATTCCGACAAGCGACTGGGGCTACGATGACTGGATCGGTCCTGTCTGGGACGCGGCCATGTTCATCATCCCGTACAACCTCTATCTGTACTACGGAGACAAGACCGTCATCGAGAAGGTCTGGCCGATGTGCGAAAAGTATCTCGCCTACCTGAAGACAAGAGAGGATCCTGACGGCCTTGTGTCCTACGGAATCGGAGACTGGCTGCCGTACGACGCGAAGACCCCGACAGAGTACACCTCGGCTCTGTTCTACTACTATGACTACAGGATAATGAAAGAGTTCTCTTTCATCCTCAACAAGGAATCATCCTCCCTTATGGCAAAAGAGGAGCGTCTGAGAGAGGCCATCAACAGGAAATATTATAACCCCGAGACCGGAGTCTACGCCACCGGCACACAGACAGGACAGGCTGCGGCGCTGTTCGTCAAAGTGGTTCCCGGACCGGAAATCCCGAAAGTCGTCTCCAAACTTGAAGAGTTCGTCAAGGCAAGCGACGGTCATCTGAATTTCGGTTCTATGGGTTCCAAGGTGGTTCTGAGGACATTGACGGAATATGGTCTGTCGGATCTCGCGTACCAGATGGCGTCCAAGGAAGACCATCCGTCATGGCTGGCCTGGATTCATGACGGTTACACATCGCTTGCTGAGACATGGACAATGTCGCCTCAATTCCGAGACGCGTCGCTTGACCACATTTTCTTTGGAGACATCTCAGCATGGCTGGTGAACGACATCGTCGGAATCAGAAAAGACGATCTTGCTCCTGGCTTCGGGCACATCATCATCGCTCCACATTTCGTCGATGGGCTTGACTGGGCAAACGCCACCTACAAATCTGTCAGGGGGCTGATCAAGGTCGGATGGAAAAAGGAAAGCGCCAATGTGACCCTCGAAGTATCAATCCCGGAGAACACAACCGCCACCGTGCGGATAGCCGGCAAACCTGATCAGCAGTTGAAATCCGGAACCCACAAGATCACTGTCG
>CAKULN010000038.1 GCA_934667175.1 uncultured Bacteroidales bacterium
AATCAATATTGTGGAGATGGGCGGAGTCGAACCGCCGTCCAAACAACGTGCCAAGAGGCTTTCTACACGCTTAGTCGTCCTTTGGTTGTCGGCTGCGGTCTGCCGGAAGACGGGCTAACCGAGGCTTATCCTTTGGGGCTTGGCCGGATTTAAAGGAGTCCTCCGGTGCGTCCTTCTTGAATGATACCCCGAACTCGGAACAGAGAAGGCGTAAAGTCCGCGGGATACTCGTCGGAACCGCATCCTAGGCGGCTCGGATTAAGCTAATGCGACTTGGTCGATTAGGCAGCGAGTGCGTAGTTGTTATCAGCAACTAAATTTTTGGAGAACCAGTTTGGCGGGCCGGCCCTTCAGGAGCCCGACGTGCTTACCGCTCAGAATCATTGCTGTCAAAACCAGAACATCCCCAAGCGATTTGTGATAAAGATACGATGAATATTCCGAATTTGTTTCAAATCATCGAGAAAATTTGAGGTGGAGACTAACTCCTTGGTAATGCGGGAAATAAGCAGTGACCTTTGGTGGAATTTAACCGAAGATTATTAGTCAATAGTTTGTTAGTCAATAGATTGACTATCACCGGTTGATGCTGAATGAGTGGCGTGTAATGAGCTCATAATCAAATAAGACCACTTTCGTCTATGGCGGAAAACAACTAAAGGGAAATGGCTTGTTAACTGAGTTGTAATTTATTATAATTCACGGCATGCTTCTTATTTAATGGCAGTACTCTATCCGGGTATTCGAAATTGGAATTATTGTTAAAAAATGATATGCAAAGCCTTAAGAATATTCCTTAATGATTGCTAACTTTGCAGATTATGGCGACGAATACGATAGAAAAGGCGATATACAACCGCACGGAGCTGCTTCTGGGAGATGATGTGATGAAGGCGCTTGCCGGAACTCGGGTGATTATCTTCGGGGTCGGGGGAGTCGGCAGCTGGTGCGCTGAAGGGCTTGTACGGAGCGGGGTTACGAAGCTGACGGTCGTGGATTCGGACAGGATCTGCATCACGAATGTGAACCGGCAGCTGATGGCGACCACGAGGACGGTGGGGCAGGTTAAGGTGGATGCGCTGAAAGCTCATCTGCTTGAGATCAACCCGAAGGCCGAGATCACTGCGGTCCAGCAAATCTACTGCGAGGAGACGGCGGGACAATTCAATCTTGATGAATATGATTACGTCATCGATGCGGTTGATTCTCTGAAGGATAAGGTGCATCTGATCCTGACGGCCACGGCAAGCAAGGCGAAGTTCTACTGCTCGCTTGGTGCGGCGCTGAAAGTGGATCCGCTAAAGATCAAGGTGGCGGAGTTCTGGAACGTCAGGGGATGCCCGTTGGGAGCGGCTTTAAGGAAGAAGATGAAACGGGCCAAGACGCTTCCTGCCAAGAAGTTCCTGTGCGTCTATGATGACGAGGTGTTGCCTAACAGAGGGCATTGCCAGAGCTGCGGCACGGAAAAGTGCATGTGCCCGAAGGCTCAGAACGGGCCAGGGGATCCGGACTTGCTGAACCACGAGTGGTGCTCGTCCAAGGCTCAGATCAACGGCACGACCGTCCACGTCACGGCCATATTCGGAATGACACTTTCCGGGCTGGTGATCGATGACATCTACCACCGAGTGCTGAGGGCTTCGGCTGCGGTGAAAACCAATATTGAACCAAAGGTTTTGAATATGCCTGAGTGTGCGACGGAAAATGTTTCCGAGGCGCCGGTTAATACGGCTGAAGCATCGAAGGATCAAACCACATCAAAAATGCCGGAGGCTTGACGGTCATATTCAAAATTCAGTCGGTATATTCATAAATTGCGGTTGAGATATTCATAAATAATGGAGCAGCAGAAGGTTTGGGACCCGTTGAGGAAGAAGGCGGTGGCGCTGACGCCGGAGGAGAAGGTGCGGCAGTGGTTCATCGGTGTGCTGAAGGAGCGGTTGAAGGTCCCTGAATATATGATGATGAGTGAGGTGGGAATGAAGTTCGGGGGGAAGGATTTCCGCGCTGACATCCTCGTCTATGGCAGGGACACGGCTCCGCTGATGGTTGTGGAGTGCAAGCGGGAGGATGTGCAGATGAGCCGGGAGGTGCTGGAGCAGGCGCTGCGGTACAATCTGGTGCTGAACGTGAAATATGTGGTGATTACCAACGGGTTGAAGACTTTCGGCTTCGCGCGGGACGGGGAATCATACACTCAAATGAAATCTTTCCCGGATTGGGAAACCATGCAGAAATAATATGGGTGCTACAATAACACAGGGTTATCTTGACAGGCCGATCTTCGGTATCATCTCGTCCGCCGCTGAGGAACTTGGCGTAAGGGCTTTCGTGATAGGTGGTTACGTTCGTGACTGCTTCCTCGGCAGGCCGAATGACGACATCGACATAGTAGTGGAGGGGAGTGGGATTCAGCTCGCCGAGGCAGTTGCGGCGAAGATTGAGGAAAGGGACCACAGGCATTGCAACGTGTCCATATTCAAGACTTTCGGCACCGCCATGCTGAAGTGGCACGGGGCGGAGATCGAGTTTGTCGGGGCCCGCAAGGAATCCTACCGTCACGATTCCCGCAAACCGATCGTCGAGGACGGAACGCTTGAAGAGGATCAGGAGCGCAGGGACTTCACTATCAATGCGATGGCGTTCAGTCTTCAGAAAGAGGACTATGGCGCTCTCGTTGATCCGTTCGGCGGCATCAGAGACCTTGCAGCGGGCATAATACGCACCCCTCTGGAACCTGAGCAGACCTACAGCGATGACCCTTTGAGGATGCTCCGCGCGATCCGTTTTGCCACGAAACTCAGCACCCCGGAGCAAAAATTCACCATCGTCCCGGAATCCCTGAGGGCGATGAGGAATATGCGCGACCGCATGACCATCCTTTCCAAGGAGCGCATCGTTGAGGAACTCAACAAAATCCTAATCACGCCGCACCCTTCTATGGGCTTCAAACTGATGGACGAGACAGGGCTTCTTGAATATATCCTCCCGGACCTTCTGAAACTCAAAGGGGTGGAGTCAGTTGACAGAAAGGGACATAAGGAAATATTCTCACATACTCTGCAAGTTGTGGACAATGTGGCGGCATCGGAGATTGATGGCATCGCCGCCGGAACTCTGAAGGATTTCACGCCGGACGAGGGAGGGGACAGTTTCGTGGAGTCCGTCCGCACACAACCGAATGTCTGGCTGCGTTGGGCCGCCCTTCTGCACGACATCGGAAAACCGGCAAGCAAGCGTTTTGATCCTTCTGTCGGCTGGACGTTCCACGGCCACGAGGTCATCGGCGCGAAGATGGTCCCAAGAATATTCAAGGCTCTCAAGATGCCTCTGAACGAGAAGATGAAATATGTCCAGAAGCTGGTCGGCTTGCATCACCGTCCGATCGCCCTTGTGGATGAGGAGGTTACGGACTCGGCAGTGCGCCGTCTGCTGTTCGACGCCGGCAACGAGATCGACGACTTGATGCTCCTGTGCAACGCTGACATCACCTCGAAGAACCCCGTCAAGGTCGCCAGAATCCGTCAGAATTTCGAGCTCGTCAAGCGCAAGTTAGTCGAAGTCGAGGCCAAGGACGCCATCCGCAACTTCAAGAACCCGATCACCGGTGAATATGTGATGGAGGTTTACGGCCTGAGCCCGTGCCGCGAGATCGGTGTTCTCAAGGAATATGTCAAAGAGGCCATCCTGGACGGCCAGATCGGCAACAACTTCGAGGAGGCCGACGCATTCATGCGCGTCAAGGCTGCCGAGATGGGGCTTGTGCCGGCTGAATCGATAGGGTGATTCATCCTTAAGAAGCTGTTTTGATTTATTTGAAATGTTCTTTGAGGTGAAAATATCTTCATTTTCTTCCCGCTTCTTCAGTCAGATAGCACCGCTATCCTCCTTGGAAGAAGCGGTCAAAACTGAAGTTTTTCACTCTCAAAACTTCAAACAAACAAATCAAAACAGCTTCTAAATGCAGTCATTATGGAAAAGGATATACTGAATTATTTGACTTTCACGGATGAGGATGTGACATGGGGTGGTGTCGTCAGTTTTGTCGAGACGCAGGACGTCGGTGCGGGGGAATCATACCCTCCCGGTGACCATCCCAAACGCTATTTTTTCTCACCGGAGACGGGTCGGGTTGTGGATGAGTTTCAACTGGTATATATCACTTTAGGCAGTGGCTGGTTCAGATCGAAATCATTTCAGGGCGGATGCTTGACCCATGTCTGTGCCGGAGACATGCTGATACTCTTCCCAGGGGAGTGGCACTCCTATTATCCTGAGAAGGAAACAGGGTGGAAAGAATACGGCATCGGATTTATCGGTGCGGTGGCCTCAAATCTTTTGAGCAACGGATTTATATCCCCGACAAAGCCGATTCTCCATCCCGGCGTGCGTGAGGAAATCATCAGGCTTTATGATGTCGCGCTGACGGTGGCGTCAGAGCAAAAGCCCCTTTATCAGCAGCTTCTTTTCAGTTTGGTTAATCTTATAATTGGCTACACCTGCTTCTTCGACAAGAACGGATCAATGTACTCCACGTATATGGAAAAGAAGATTAATCAAGCCAAACTTTTGATTTCTGACAACCTGAGAACCGTTTCTCCAGAGTTCCTTGCCGCCAAGTTGGATTTAGGATACACTACTTTTAGAAAAAAATTCAAGGAGTGTACGGGATTTCCTCCCGCCAAGTATATACTGGAGATAAGAATCATGAAGGCAAAGGACTTGTTGACGAATACATATATGACAGTCAATGAAATAGCGTATAATTTAGGCTTTGATAACATTGACTATTTCTATGTTGTGTTCAAATCGAAGACCGGCATGACACCGATAGCCTACCGCAAGAAGAGCCAAAGTTCGTTCTTGTCCAACAAGTGATGGATTCTTTGATTTATGGCAATAATAATTTGCTGCTTGTCAGCATCGGATTATTGATAATATTTTTTCGTTACTTAGCGTTGTGGAATCACATCAAGACCGGTGTGATCAATGATAAATTGGTAATAACACTAACACGATGGACGAAAAAAGAAGGCTGGCTTTCAAGATGAGATTAAAGCCTGGTTGCGAAGATGAGTACCAGAAGAGACATTCAGCTTTGTGGCCGGAGATGAAGGATGTTCTTAAAAAATCCACAGTCGGTAATTATTCCATTTTTTACGATCGGGACACAAGGACACTGTTTGCCTATCAGGAAATCTCAGGGAATTGTTCATCGCAGGATCTTGGCACAGACCCTGTGGTAAGGAAGTGGTGGCACTACATGAGTGACATTATGGAGGTTAATGAGGATGAATCTCCGGTTTCCACGTCGCTTCGTCAACTCTTTTTCATGGAATAGTGATTATGCGAAGGATATTACTTTTTAGTCTCCTCCTGTGGGCGGCGTTATCTTGTGACAGCTCATCAGTCATAGAAAGGATGAGGGTGGAGTGGTGTGATTCGCCGATTTGTGTCGATACTCAGACTCCACGTTTTTCCTGGACCTACAACGACCGATTCGCACAGGATTCTTTTGAACTCACTGTGTTTGAAGACGGTGGAAGGCAGGTTTGGACTTCTGGCACGGTCAGGTCCGGAGAAATGAACTATATCGGAGACTCTGACATGGGACTTCGTCCAATGACCTCCTATCTTTGGACGGTCACCGCAAAGAGTGCTGACGGGAGAAAGGCTGAATCGGATGTCGCGCGTTTCGAGACAGCCCTGTTCTCGGAAGATGACTGGATGGCTTCTTGGATAAGCGACGGTCGACAGAAAGACGAGGAAACCGCACCTGTGCTGAAACGTGAGTTTGTCGCCGCGGAAGGTTTCAGCAAGGCTCGTCTTTACATGTCGGCGGCGGCATATTCGGACTTTTATATTAACGGAACTCCAGTGTTCTCGTCTCCGCTCAACCCTGCCTACACTGATTATGGGAAACGCAACCTGTATATCGCCAAGGACGTCACCGCATTTCTGAAGCCAGGAGAAAACGAAATGTTCGCGGTGCTTGGAAATGGATTCTACAATGTCGTTGACTATGTCGCGGTGTGGGATTTCGACAAGGCAGGATGGCGCGACAGGGCGAAGATGATCGCGCAGTTATATGTGGAGTATCCAGACGGAAGAAAGTATATTATAGGCACGGACTCTTCATGGAGGGCGCTTGCTGAACCGAAGGACAATCCGTACAGAATGAACAACATCTACTCTGGGGACACTTACGACTGTCGTATCCCATCTCTCCTTCAGGAACAAAGTCACGCAGACGCGCGTACACACACACACACACACACACACACACACACACACACGGCGAGCAATCGGCTAAAACGCCGGATAATAGTTGGATAGCGGCTGTCACAGTCCCCGCCCCGTCTTCAGTATTGCGTGCGCAATACATGGGCGAAAATGTGGTGGAAAGGAAATTACAGGCGAAGTCTATACGGATGACCGGAGACACGGTGGCTCTCTGTGATTTCGGTGTAAATCTGTCCGGTCTGTCTGGTTTTACGGTCAAAGGTGAGGCTGGGTCCGTGGTCGAAATCCAGCATGGCGAATGTCTTGGCGAAGATGGCCGGCTTGATGTTTGGCACATGAACGAACATTTCCGTCCAAGGCCAGGGCACAGATTCCAAACAGATGTGTTCATCTTGGATGATGGGGAAAATGTACTCGGTGACAGGTTCTCCTATGATGGATTCCGTTATGCGGAGATTCGGTCTGACCATCCTTTTTCAGTCGAGTCCGCCGAGGCGTCATTCATCCACACCGATCTTGAACGCATAGGACGGTTCGAGGCCTCGGATACCGTTCTGAACGGCATTCATGAGATGGTGATCCAATCCTATCTCTCGAACAGCATGGGCATCCCTACGGATTGTCCTCAGCGGGAGAAAAACGGATGGACCGCAGACGGATGGGTGTCATGCGAGATCGGACTGCTTAATTTTGATAGTGCTAACCTTTACTTAAAATGGATTGACGATATCGTTGATAATCAGTATTCCAACGGAGAAATTTGTGCCATTGTCCCAAGCCATGGATGGGGTTTGGGAATAGGACCGGTATGGGATGCCGTATTGTTCGTCATTCCTGAAAAACTATATGACTATACCGGTGACATCCGTGGTATTCAGAGAGCTGCCCAAGCATGCAGGAATTATCTTGGATTCCTGGCTTCAAGAGAGGCTCCGGACGGATCAATTGAATATGGGCTTGGAGACTGGGTCCCTTATAAGACAGAAACTCCTAATGACTTCACTTCCACATGTTTCTATTGGTACGAACTCCAGACTATGGCCCGCTTTGAAAGGTTGCTCGGCAACAGTCCTGAGCCTTGGCGGTCAAAGGCTCAGGAGATTCGTGAATTGATTAATTCCAAATGGTTTGACAGAGAGAGTGGCGTATATTCAAACGGATCCCAGACAGCGCAGTCTCTCGCCCTTTATCTTGGAATTGTTCCTGATGGGTTCTGTAATAAGGTCGCGGACAGATTGGTGGAGGCTGTGCGCGCCGCCGGCGATCATCTCGACTGCGGCATGATAGGTAGCAAGACGCTGCTTCGTATGCTGACTGAATATGGTCATGCGGATCTTGCCTACCAGTTGGCCACATCCGAGACAGAACCGTCATGGGCGTACTGGAGAAAACTCGGCTACTCGACCATGCCCGAACATTGGGTGGCAGGGAAAGGAGACAGGCTGTCGATGAACCATGTGTTCCTCGGAGACATTGACGCATGGATGTACAACGACATCGCGGGAATAAACTGTGACCCGGAGAGACCTGGCTTCCGCCACATTGTGTTCAGACCACATTTTGTGGACCGGCTTCAAAGTGTGTCGGCAAGTTGCATGACTGCCTCCGGCCTTGTCAGCTCATCGTGGAAAAGGACTGGAAACAAGGTTGTGCTTGAGGTCACTGTCCCGGCAAACACGGAGGCGACACTTTGCGTCGGGGACCGTGAGGAGAGACTCTCTTCCGGGAAACATAGGTTTACGTTTGACAGTTAATTACATACTAATCCTATAAATTATGAATGTTAATGTTTTATGCAGCGCCCGTAGGGTCGGTGTCATCGCGGCGATTTTTTCGCTGCTTATGACTCTGCCTATGGAACTCTGCCTCGCCCAGGGCGGGCGATCGGTCAGCGGCAAGGTCACTGATCCATCCGGTGTCCCTGTGGTCGGAGCGGGAGTGCTTGTTCTTGGAACAACTACCGGAACAACCACTGATCTTGACGGAAAATGGAATCTTTCCTTAAAAAATTCCTCATCCGTCACACTTGAAGTCTCAAGTTTGGGCTACAGGACCGTCACGGTCAATGTGCCTGTTTCTCAATCTGTCGTCAACGTGGTCCTTTCGGAGGACATGACGACCCTTGAGGATGTTGTCGTCGTCGCTTATGGCACGCAGAAAAGGGCATCGTTGACCGGTGCGATTTCCTCCGTCTCATCCAAGGCGATCAAGGAGACAAAGAACGAGAATGTCGTGAACATGCTCTCCGGCAAGATGGCCGGCGTGCGGGTCGTTCAGACTTCCGGTGAGCCGGGCTCTTTCTCGTCATCCATCAACATCCGTGGAATGGGGCGCCCTTTGGTCGTCATCGATGGTGTCCCCCGTGACAACATGGAGCGTCTTGACGCCAACGAGATTGAAAGCATCTCCACATTGAAGGACGCCTCCGCGGCGATCTACGGAATGCGTGCCTCTAACGGAGTCATACTTATCACCACAAAGCGTGGACAAAGCGGGACGTCTAACATTGAATATGAAGGCTATACCGGTTTCTCTATGCCGATCAACACTCCTGACGGGCTCAATGCCTGGCAATTCATGGAGATCACCAACGAGAACAACATCATGAGAGGTTCCATGTCGCCTGGCAAGTTCATATATTCCTTGGAAGAGATCGAGAAGTACAAGAACGGTACAAAAGTGGGGACAGAATGGTGGAGGATAAACAACAACAATTACTCCCCTCAGGCTTCCCACACGCTGTCCATCTCAGGTGGAACGGACAAAGTCCAGTATTTCACGAATGTGGCTTACATGAAGCAGACAGGTGTCTATAGCACTGGTGATTTGAATTATCATAGGTTTAATGTCAGGAGCAATATTGACGCTAAGGTCACGGACCACCTGAAGGCATCTCTGCTCATAAACGCGATGATGGACACGAAGAACTCGCCTTACTATGACACTGAAGTGTTCTACAGAACCGCATGGGTTGAACGTCCGGTGGATGCTGCCTACGCCAACTACACCAAGCCATACATGGCGAACATCTCGCAGGGCTATAATCCGCTTGCGATCACTGATTCCGACATCGTCGGATACAAGCGTCGCAACCAAAAGATGGCTCAGCTGACCGGAAGCCTCACTTATGATTTCCCATGGGTGGAGGGACTTCAGGCAAAGGCTTCATATTCCTACGACTACACAAACTGGGAGAATAAGGAACTTAAGAAATCCTATACCCTCTACACCTACAACATTGAGAACAATGAGTTTGTGCCGTCTGTCTACGGAGGAAAGGATGACCAGCCGGAGTTGAACTCCATAAAAAGGAGCATTCGCTTCAGTCAGAACCAACTGTTTCAAGGATCCTTGAAGTTTGACAGGACATTCGGCAAGCATCATGTCGCGGCTCTCGCGCTTTATGAGCAGCAGACCACGGACATGGACAACTTCTATGCGCAGAGGTACATCGAGATGACTTCCCTCGGCGAACTGTCCAATGGTATCAGCGAAGGGCAGATCGGCTCCATGGACTCCAGTTATTACAGCAGCGGAGTGCGGACCGCGGATCAGTCCGGCCTCTGGCGGATAGCCAGCAAATCCCTTGTCGGCAGGGTCAATTACGACTATTCCGAAAGATATTTTGTGGAGGCGGCGTTCCGCTATGACGGGTCGTCGAAGTTCTACAAAGGGCATCAGTGGGGCTTCTTTCCGTCTGTCTCGGCGGGCTGGCGCATCTCCGAGGAGCCCTTCCTCAAGAGTGCCGCGGCCTTGTCTTTCATCGACAACCTTAAACTCAGGGCATCCTATGGTGAGTCCGGAGACGACAGCACCGCGAACTTCCAGTATATTGAGGGTTATGAATATGGTTCCGGCTCATTTGACTGGTGGCCTCTCATCTGGGACGGCAAGGACGTGAACATCATCAAGTTGCTTGCCACTCCGAACGAGAATCTTACCTGGATAAGGACAAAAACCGCGGACATCGGTCTCGACGCTGATTTCTGGAACGGAAAATTCGGGTTTGAATTCGACCTTTTCCAGCGTTTCAGAAGCGGAATCCCGGCTACGAGGAACGTGACGATCCCTGATTGGCTTGGGCAGAACCTGGCTCAGGAGAACCTGAACAGCGACAGGACCAGAGGCTTCGACCTGACGTTGCGCCATAGGCATCATTTCGGCGCTTTCCGTTACGGAGTGACCGGCAACATCGCATTTTCCCGTACCATGAGGGTCTATGTCGAGCAGGAGGAATACGGCACTCAGTACCTGAACTGGAAGAATATGTCCAAGAACCGTTATAACGACATCTGGTGGGGTTATGATTATGCCGGACAGTTCGGTAGCCTTGAGCAGATATGGTCATCTCCGATCATGGACAATCGTGGCAATTCCGAACTCAAGCCAGGTGACTACTCTTATGAGGACTGGAACGGTGACGGTGTGATTGACGACAGTGACAAGCACCCGATAGCGTTCGGAGCCCAGTCCACGCCTGTGATGTACTACGGATTCACTATCGACATGTCTTGGAAGGGGATCGACCTTACCGCCGTGTTCCAGGGTGGCGCGTTCAATAACGTAAAGTATGACTGGTACCTTTCGACACCTTTCATCTATGACAAGAACGGCCCTTCGTATTTCTATGACCGCTGGCACATGGCGGATCCGTCCGCTGATCCGAAAGATCCTCGTACTGAATGGATTTCAGGATATCTTCCTACGACAAGCCAGGGAAGCGAGGCGATGTCCCTGAACACTTCTACCTCGAAGGCTTCCCTTCACGACGCCTCTTATCTTCGTCTCAAGTCTCTGGAAATCGGTTACACTTTCCCTCAGAAATGGATGAGCAAGGTCAGCGTGAAGAATCTGCGTGTGTTTGCGAACGCCTACAACCTGTTCACGATCACCGGATTGAAATATCTTGACCCGGAGCACCCGTCATCAGGATACGGAACAACCTATCCTCTCATCTGTACAGTCAACTTCGGCGCGAACATTAAATTCTGATGGAAATGAAAAGAAAAATTATATTAATCGCTATTTCTGTGGCTATGGGCATGCAGGTGCTTTCCTCCTGCGTGAGCCTTGACATAGCCCCGACCAAGAATCTGCGTGAAGATCAGGTCTTTGACAATGAGGTCGGGGTCACGGCCGCCCTTGCTTCATTATATTCATTGATCCCTATCGCGGCGCATAACGCCAGCCTTTGGGGAGGAATCCAAGGGGACTCCGGCTCTCCGTTCTCTATCTGGAACAACCCGGGGATGGTGACAGGCGAGACACAGTGCACGCCTCTGCGTGTCGCCCTCACCCAGAAAACCTGCAACGGAAACATGCTGGCTTGGTGGGATTATTCCTCAGTCCGCTATGCCAACCTTGTCATACGTGGGCTTGAGGACAATGCCGGGGCTTTCGCCGACAGGGAGGAATTGTATAACCACTGGCTTGGAGAAGCCTATTTCTGCCGTGCCTTCATGTATTTCGCGATGGTCCGCAGTTTCGGGGGAGTACCGATTGTGACGACTCCGGAAAGTTATGTCGGAAAGGATGAGGAGGCTCTTTTCAAACCGAGGAACACTTGTGAGGAGTGTTATGATTTCATAGCCGAGGATTTGAACAAGGCTTATGAGCTTATGGGGGACTCGGAACTGAATGGAGGACGTGCCAACAAGTACATCGCCGCCGGTATTCTTGCCCGTGCGATGCTGACCGCGGCTTCCGAGGCGAAATACGGTACCGTGCAGCTTGACGGCCTTGTCGGCATTCCGTCTTCGGAAGCGACCAGGTACTATAAACTGGCCTACGACGCCGCCTGCAAGGCGATGGACAACGGAGGAAAGTACGAGCTTTACAATGTCTATAATGATGGAACAGAGGATGGCATGATCAAGAACTACTGGAACCTGTTCATTGACGAGTCTTCGGCCAACAAGGAGCGTATGCTCATCAAGGAGTACAATGCGTCCATCGCCAACAACCGTCCTGAGAACTGGACTGTGCAGCAGATGCCTTACCATTATTCCATGATAAACGACTCCGGAGAGCTTTCCGCGCCTGTGGAGTGGCTTGAGCTATTCGATGATGTCGATGGCAAGCCGTTCGAACTGAATGTCGGCACCGAGGATAATCCTGTAAGGTATGACAAGACTCTGGATCTTTTCGCGAAGGCGCAGCCGCGTCTTAAGGCTTCGGTACTTGTACCGGGCGCCAAGATTCCAGGCCGTAAGAATGGTGACCAGGATGCCATCTTTGAGGTCCGCAAGGGCATATATGACAGTTATCCTGACGGCAAGCTCTATGAGACGGCCTCATTCGAGGAAAAACATCCTAACGGCATGACCATCCAGGGGTGGTGCGGTGTCGGCAGTTCCATGACGAACGGAAACGGATGCCTTGTCTGGAAATGGTGCAATCCGGACGCGACCGCCAACTGGTGGGCCGGCTCAGTGGATTGGATTGAGCTCCGCTATGCTGAAATTCTGCTCACGAAGGCGGAAGCGGCTGTGAACATCATCGGAGAGACCGTTGACGGGAAGACTGTCACAATGGCGGATGCTGTGGAACCAATTAATCTTATTCGTAAGAGGGCAGGAACCACAGAAATCACCAGTGTTGACGAGAATCTGGTAAAAAGGGAGCGTCGTTGTGAGCTTGCCTTTGAGAACAGGACATTCTGGGATCTCAAGAGATGGCACATGTACGAGGAGGTCATCCAGAACAAGACGTTCTCTGCCTTGTACCCTTATTACATTGTGGATGAGGGAAAATACATCTTCAAGATCCACGAGCGCAGTGAGATAAGGTACACCTACGAGAGCAAATCCTACTATGGCGAAATCTCCAAGAGCGTCATCGCCAAGAGCAATAAGGCTATCATCCAGAATCCTGGATATTAATAGATAACAAATGAATATGAAAAGGATTTTATTTATATCATGCATTCTTGCCGCACTCGCGACATCCTGCAAGATCGACACCTACAGCCTTCCCTCTGAGACTCTCACCGGAAAGGTGACTTGCGCCGATGGTTCCCCGTTCATTACGGAACAGCCTAATGGTTTCAGAATCAGACTCGATGAGGTTGTGAACGGCAAGATTACGAATTTTCCGCAGTATTTCTGGGGAAAACCGGACGGCACTTTCCGCAACACGAAGATATTCAAAGGGACTTATGTCGTGCAACCGGTTGAGGGTGCCTTTCTTGCGGTTGATCCGGTCGAGGTGGAGATTTCCGGAGAGACAGAACTGAATTTCGAGGTTGTCCCTAACATCACAATCAATGCCGTGATAACCACCAGCGGTCCTGATGTTATAGCCAAGTACCGTCTCGTCAAGGCTTCAGGGGCGGGGAAAATCACAACCGCACGCCTGCTTGTCTCAAAGTGGAACCCCAATGTCGGGATGAATCATCTTGATTGGGAAGCCGTACGCGATCTCAGCGGAGTGAAGGATGAGGTGATAGCAAAGTCTTCCTATACGGATTCAGTGCTCGATTGCCTCGAGCCTGGCGTGACCTATTATGTCAGGGTCGCGGCCCTTGCTTCGAACACGTCAGGCCGTTACAATTTCTCCGAGGTTGTGAAGATTGAAATGTAAGGTGCTAAATGATTGAATATATGAATATTATGAATAAAATAGCATTGGCGGCCTCGGTTTTGGCCATTGCCGCCTGCAATGAGGCATACGATCCCATCGGTCCGAACAAACCGTCTCCGGTTCTGATTGTGGAACCTTTGGAACTTGCCTACGACTCTGACGGAGGAGTGCTTACCTCCAAGATTTCCACTAATGCCGAGACTGTCCAGATCGGAGAGCTTCCGGATTGGATCGAATATGCCAAGGTTGATGATAAACTTGGCTCCATCGAAGTGAAGGTGAAATCCAACACCAGTGAGAAGAATGTTCGCCGTGGTGTAGTGAAAATGCTTTGCGCTTCGGGCGATAACACTGTAAGCCAGTCCCTTAAGATCTTTCAGGCAGGTGAGGGCTCATCCATCGCTTTTTCCTCGTTTACTGGAAAGAACCTGCCGTCGGGCTGGAAGGCGGATGACCCTGCCCGCCTCGCCGTCGGCAACGGTTACCTTGCCTTTACATCCGACGGGCATCCAGGCTACCTTTACACGTGTCCGCAGCAGTTTTCTTCGAAGGATTCAAAGTACTATTTTTCTGTTGACATGAGGATGAACGGAGGTGAGGGCGGCGTCAAACTTTACGTCAATGATGATCCGAACCAGGATGTGAAGATCTACCTCAACTACAACTCGGTCCGTAACCGTGGCGGAATCTGGGTGCAGAACGGTAACACATGGTGTGCGATGGATGACGGGACCATCGGTTCCGGTGAATGTCCGAATAAATGGGAGGATGTCTATGAGATTCCGGACGCTGCCGAGAGGGATGATTGGTGGAGACTTGAGGTCTATACCACGGAAACATCTCCTGATGAGCCTGTGATCGCTGTCAAGTCTCTTAGGACGATCAATGGCGAGACGAATGTGCTCAAGGCGCATTATTCCAGAAAATTCACCTTCGTTGACGCGGATCCGGGCAAAGTCGCCCTTTGGTCTCGCACGAATGAGGTACAGTTCAAGAATTTTGTTCTGTCATATCAAAAATAACATTTAATAACCAGAAATTATGAAGAAGATTTCAGCATTTGTGGCTTTCGCGGCGATCATGTCCGTGTGTGCCTGCAACAAGAATGAGGGACCGGGATCGATCAATGAATTCTCGGCTTCAACCACCGCTTTCACATCGGGACCGAAAGTCTCATGGAGCGAAGGCGACAAGATCAGTGTTTTTTCTGAAGGCGTGAACTCTGTGTTCACCACCCAAAGCGGTGGCTCGACGGCTACTTTCAGCGGCGAGATAGCCACGGCTTCGCAGTATGTCGCTGTCTCCCCATATTCGTCAGACGCGACCTTCGCCGACAATGCGGTGGCCACGTCTGTCCCTACTCAGCAGAAAGCCGTGAAGGACGGGGTTACGTCTGAGGCGGTTCTTGCGGTCGCCTCGTCTACGGACGAGAACCTGAAGTTCGTCAACGCCACAGGGTTGCTCAAGTTCTCGCTTATTTCAGACTACAACATCCGTCAGGTGAGGATAGCCCCGAAAGGAAGCGAGAATCTTTCAGGAAAGGTAACTGTCTCCACGGACGGCAAGATCAAAGTCGTAAGCGGGACTCCGGAGGTTGTGGTGTCATCAGAGGGCGACATGGAGAAAGGCGTGTACTATGCGTCGGTCATCCCGGCGACTTATGTCGACGGACTTTCGATAACTCTTACTGATGAATATGGCCGTGTCGCCACAGTCAACTCTCTTGACTTCATCTCTGTCAAGGCGTCAGACGTCCTTGACCTCGGAGCCGTCGATTCGGAGGTCGAGTTCGCTGTTCCTGTCTTGAGCGCGACACCTTACGACCTTGCGGCTGTCGGAGACGGTGAGACAGTGACGACGACCCTGTCGGACGCATTCAAATCCACAACGTCAATCAACGCTCCGGCATGGACGAAAGTCTCGGTGGAGGGAACTAAAGTCACGGCCGTGGTTTCCGCGACGGACAAGGCTGACGATGTCCGCTACGGCAAGATCCACATTGAAGGCATCACAGCCTCCGGGCCGGCCACAGCCGAGATTCTCATCGCCCAGGCGGCCAAGGGAGCCAAGATTGTCTTTGACAGTTTCTCCGGCGACAAACTGGACGAGAACTGGAAAGGCGCTCTGACAAGGGCCGACGCCAAACTCGAGGACGGATGCCTCAAACTTGTGGGAACAGGTACCCATAACGACCCTGCCTCTACTTATGTGATCTACCGAATGGACACTCCTGTACAGCAGAGACTCCAAGGCACGACCGGGGATTGCAACCAATTCATCTGCACCGTTGACATCAAGGCGGACGGAGCGGCGGGCGGTGTGAACGCATTCAATGCTTTCGGCTACAAGGCCGACGGAACCTACGACTTCGCGAGCAAGCAGAACTACACCATATTCGCTTCCGCCACGGCCGGAGCTGAAGGCGGCGGATATTTCTGCTTCAACTGCGCTTCACCTAATGCGATGGACACATGGACCAAGCCGGAAGGGACTGCCATCACAGACTGGATCCGCATCGAGGTCAGCAATGTAGACCGGGCCGGAGACGGTGTGGGAGGAGACTGGGGCCTCAAGGCCATCTGGTCGCTGGAGGAGGATGAGAACGGTGTTCTCCAGAAAAAGGACCTTCTTTTCCATGGAGGAATGTGGTGGTGGAATGACAATCCGCAGTTGGGGGATACCCCTGGCTACTTCGGACTGTTCTCTAAGGAGGCCACTGTCGCGTCATTCAGAAACTTTACCCTTTCGTACACTGAGAAACAGAAATAAAATACTGACAATTCTTTTGAATGGGGCATCCCGGTCTTGTCTGGAAGGCCGGGATACCCGTTCTTGATGATAGGAGACATTATTTGAGATATGAGGAACATTTTTCTTGCTCTCATCCCGGCGATGGCTGTTTTTCTTTTGCCATCCTGTGGCAAGGATAGCCCTGCTCCGGACAAACCTGACGGTTTCACGGTGACATTCGAGACTAATGGCGGACAGCCGGTTCCTTATCCGCAGGTCGTGAAGGAAGGCGGATTCGTCGTGGAACCTGAGATTGTCCCCGAGAAAGACGGGACGACATTCAGCGGCTGGTACACTTCCAACGGGCTGAAATATAACTTTAAATCCACTCCGGTTTCAAAGGACATCACCCTTTACGCCAAGTATTGGGCGGGACCGAAGAAGTACATATTCATCAATGACTATGACTGGTCCTATCTTGAAGGGACTATAAGAAACACTTTCGGGAATTCTGTCGGCAGTGATGTCGCTGTCGGACAGGCGGTGCTTTTCTACATTTTCGAGCGTCCGCTTGACAAACATCTGACGACGCTTAAAAAGCATTTGCTTGAGGCAGAGCGGCAGGAGGTGCCGGTGTTCATCCAGCTTGATCCTGTCACTTTCTGGGACGGGGTCCCGGAATTGTGGAACTGGTTCGACAAAGGAATATCCGGCTACGATGAGTCGAACCGTGAGAACGTGGAATGGACTTCCTGGTCGAGTGCTGACGCAGTGAAGCTTGGATGGCTGAACTGGGGCTCTCAGATCCGTCTGAAACCGATGGCGAACCTTTTCAGCGAGAAATATCAGGCCGCCGTGCGTGAACGCATGACAGCTCTGCTTGGAACTCTCTCCAATTGGTATAAGACATTGCCTGAAAACAAGAAATATCTTTTCGGCGGAGTGAAGATCACCGGTGAGCTTTGCATGGGGCTGAACAATTGGTATTACACAGGAGGGAACGACCTCTATGACAAGCCAAAGGAAAATGATCCGACCACGGGACTCAACATGTGGAACAAGCCAAGCCGTAGCCGTGTCGCGGCGGGACAGCCTGGCGCTGTGTCCACAATAGGATATGCGAGTGTGAAAAGCGCGGGGATCAAGACGGAGGGTACGCTCACCGGAGCGGACATCGAGGAGGTGGACCGCCGTTTCACATTGTTTGTGAGCGACATCGCTCTTGAATATGGTTTCCCTCGTGACAAGGTCTTCGCTCATGCCGGTGGCGCCGATGGTGACCTTGCCGCCTGTGTGAACGAGAAAGTGTGTCCGTCGTGGAGTCTGTATCACTCAGAAGCGATGAATCCGCAGTCCAACTCTCCCTATTGCATGAAACTCATAAAACAGTCAGACGCGCCGGCTTGGGGTGCCGCGGAATGGGCTGTGAGCGGAAGCGCGCAGGATTGGACCACAGCCTTGCGCAACACTTTCGCCATTGACAGGTGCCGTTTCATCTCCGTCTACACCAATGTCATAGGGAACAACAACGGAACCACCGTGAATGATGCCGCGGTCCAGGGCATAAAGACGGTGCAGAAAGACAAGTATTAATAAGGAAACTGCCGGGACAGTTTCCTGAAAAGTTTTGACAACAATGAATATATTCGAAAAATCGCTTCTCTCACTATCGCTGTTGGCTTTGGCCTCATGCAGGCCGTACGAGCCGGAAAATTATTTTTTTCTTAATGACTATCACTGGAACTATGACTATGAGACGCTTCACGAGTATTTCGGGCCTCAAAAGGGCAACCGTCTCGCTGTGGGCAACGCTGTGCTGATGTACATCTTCTCGCATCCGATGGACGAGTTCGAGACCGTTCTGAAGAAGCATTTCGAGGAGTCGGAGAAATACGACATCCCGGTGCTTGTGGAACTTGACGCCATAACATTCTGGGATGATGTGCCTGAATTGTGGAATTGGTGGGATCCGTCAATGCCTGGTTATGACCCGTCAAACCGTGAGAATGTCGAATGGTCAGGGTGGGGAAGTGAGAATGCCGTGAAGATCGGTTGGCTTAACTGGGGATCGCAGATTCGTCTGAAGCCTATGGCTAACCTCTTCAGCCCGAAATACCAGGCCGCTGTGCGTGAGAGAATGGACAAATTCATGACTTGGACGGCGGAGTGGTACAAGTCGTTGCCTCGTGACAGAAAGTATCTTTTGGGAGGTGTGAAGATCACCGGCGAGCTTGGCTTTGGAGTGAACAACTGGTACTATCCGAATGGCAATGATCTGTATGATCTGCCGAAGGAGGATGATCCTACGACTGGAATAGACATGAAAGACATGCCTTCGAGGGGTGTCGGGCAGATCGGTTATGCGTCGCTTGCTTATTCGGGCCTGAAAACAGAGGGTGAGATCACTCCGGAAGACATCTATGCGATAGAGTCGAAATATTCAGAGTTCATCGCTGACATCGTGCAGGGATACGGGATTCCGCGTGAGAAGTTGTTCTCTCATTCTGGAGGTGCAGGTGAGGATCTTGCCGCAGCGATCCAAAAAAACACTTGCCCGACATGGTCATTCTATTGGGAAGAGGCTGCCGATCCATCCAAGTGTGCGCAGGTGACTGAATATCTCAAGCGCTCCGACGCTCCATATTGGGGATGCTCGGAGTGGAACATAGGCGACGGAAAGTCGAAGGAGGAATGGACTCAGGCCTTGGAGAATTGTTATTCAATCCCTGGATGCAGGTTCCTTACGCTTTTCAATTACGGGACAATCTTCGGAAAGGACAGTGAAGGGAGGCTGACCGTGAACGAAGGGGCTGTCGAGGCCATCAACAACAGACGATAACTCTTAAATTATGAATATGAAATTATTAAAAGTAGTATTAGTTTTATTTGCCGCCAGTCTCCTGTGCGTGTCCTGCTCCAAGAGTGAGGATCCGGGGGCGGTTTCGTACACCGTGACGTTCGACACTGACGGAGGGGCGCCGGTCCCGGACCCGGTAACTGTAGAGAAGGGGAAAACTGTCAATGAGCCCGAGGTCATTCCCGCGAAGGAGGGCTTCACTTTCTCCGGCTGGTTCACTGAAAGCGGGCTCAAATTCAATTTCAAATCCACCCCGGTTACAAAGGACATAACCCTTGTCGCCCACTGGTGGGCGGGACCGAAGCAGTACGTTCTGATCAATGATTATTCGTGGAAATATAACGAATCTTCGATTGCCGCCACCTTCGGGACTCCGACCGGGAAGGATGTCTGCGCCGGCGCGAGCGTGCTCATGTTCATGTTCGAGCGTGCCGAGGCGGAGTTCGATGACATAATCAGGCAGCACATCGCCAACGCTGAACAGTACGACTGCCCAGTCCTTTTCAATTTCGACCCGATCACGTTCTGGGACACGGCGACAGACATCTGGAATTGGTTTGATCCGTCTAAGCCAGACTACAATCCGGAGAACAGGGAGAATGTCGAGTGGTACGACTGGGGAAGCGAGCATGCCGTGAAGATAGGATGGCTGAACTGGGGAATGCAGTGCCGTCTCGCACCCATGGCGAATCTTTACGGGCCGAAATATCAGGCTGCCGTGAAGAAGCGTTTCAAACGCTATCTGACTATCATCGATGATTGGTACAAGTCTCTCCCGGAAGAGAAAAAGTACTTGCTTGTAGGCGTTAAGCTTGTCGGAGAATTGGCCGTGGGGGTCAACAATTGGTATTACCCGAATGGTAACGATCTTTATGACAAGGACATAAAGGATGACCCACTGGGAGGCATCAACATGTATCTGAAGCCGAGTCGTGGAGTGCAGACAATCGGCTACGCCGCCCTGACATATTCAGGGATAAAGACTTCAGGAACGATTACCGGGGAAGACATCGCCAAACTTGAGGCGAAGTTCACCGATTGGCTGTGCGGGCTCACCGACGGCTTCTCCTTCCCTCGTGAAAAGATTTTCACGCATGCGGGCGGATGCGACAACGATCTTGACGCCGCCTTGAATCCGAAGAGTTGTCCGTCATGGAGTTTCTACCTTGCGGATGCCGCCGATGCGTCGAATTTCTCCTATGCCATGGGACTTCTCGACAAGTCGGACGCTCCTTATTGGGCTGTTTCGGAATGGGCCATCGGAGAGAATTCCGCTCCGGCCAACTGGACAAGCGGAATAAACAGCGCACTCATGATTGACGGATGCCGTTATGTGAATGTCTGCACGAATGTCATCGGGAACAACAACGGGACAAGCCCTAACCCGAAGGCTGTTGAAGGAATTAAAGCTTTGATGAAATGAAAAGAACACTAAGATTATTTTTGCTTCTGCCGCTCCTGCTGTCCGCGAGTCTTGAAGCCAAGGTTGAGTTACCTGCGATATTCGGAGACCACATGGTGATCCAGCGGAATTCCAAAACCGGACTTTGGGGAACCGCGAAACCCTCCACGCAGGTCTCCGTGACGACATCATGGAACGGACAGGTCTATGACGTGATGTCTGACGCCGCCGGGAAATGGAAGACGGAGATTGCCACACCCTCCGCCGGTGGCCCGTACACCATTACGATCAGCGATGGCAAGAAACTGACGCTGAATGATGTCCTTGTCGGTGAGGTGTGGCTCTGCTCCGGTCAGTCGAACATGGAGTACCGCTTCTCTGACAAGCCTTATGGTTATGAGAAGGCCTTGGAGGACGCCGCGGGGCGTGGAAACATCCGTTTCCTTCACATCGACAACAGAACTTCCTTTGAGCCGGAGGCTGAAGCGGCGGTAAGATACGGCGGATGGGAGGTCTGTGACAAGGACGCTCTCTTCGATTTCTCTTGCGTGGCTTATTATTTCGGACGGCATCTGGCGGATAGCCTTAATGTGCCTGTCGGACTAATCGAGTCCGCATGGGGAGCGACCTTTGCCGAGAATTGGGTGAGCAAGGAGTCTCTCTCGACGCTTCCTGATTTCGACAAGGCTCTTGAGGAACAGGAGGCTTTGCCGAAATCCCGTCCGGAGAGGGACGCGATCTATGATGCCCGTGTTTCGGACTGGTGCCGCGCCATCAGTGAGGGTAACAGCATCTCTGACCTTACGGAGGACGGTTGGTCCGAGGTCGATGTTCCGGGGTATCTTGAATATCAGGGTATTAATGAGGACGGGATAATCTGGATGCGAAAGACCGTCGACATCCCCCGCAGTTGGGCCGGCAAGACCTTGAAGATGGATCTTGAGACCATTGACGACCACGATTTCACTTACTTCAACGGCGTGGAGATCGGACACACGGAAGGCTGCTCCTCGATGCGTGACTATACCGTTCCCGCAAATCTGGTAAAGGCCGGCAAGGCCGTCATCAGTGTGCGGATCGTTGACATCGTGGGCTACTCCGGATTCAACGGGCGTCCTGACCGCATCAAACTCTCCTGTGGGAAGAAGAGCATTCCTCTTTCCGGCAAGTGGCAGGTCAAGTGTACGAGAAAGTACAGCGAGATTCCGAAGTTTCCGGACAAGATTGACGGGAATCCGTTCATGCCTTGTGTGCTCTACAATGCTATGATAAACCCACTTCTGGGTTATCGTATCAAAGGGGCGATATGGTATCAAGGCGAGTCGAACACCGCCATGCACGAGCAATATTCCTACCTTCTCCAACTCCTTATCCGTGACTGGAGAAAGCAGTGGGGCTACGACTTTCCTTTCTATGTCGCCCAGTTGGCTTCGCTTTTCCCTGTGCAGAAAGTCGCCGAGGATTTTGACTGGGCCTATCTGCGTGAGTCCCAGGCTGATGCCCTTCATCTTGAGAATGTCGGACTTGCCGTGCTGACGGATGTCGGGGACGAGTATGACATACATCCGAAGAATAAGTATGACGTGGGAAGGCGTCTTGCCCTCAATGCGCTTCACGGAGCCTATGGAATGAATATTCCTTACTCAGGGCCTGTGTTCAAGGATTATGTGACCTCAGGCTCGGAGATTCGTGTCCGTTTCGACTGTGCGGATGGAGGGTTGGTCGCGATGGATGGCACCAACAGCTCTCCGGCCACTTCGGTCGCGGAGACACTGCGTGGATTCTGGATAGCCGGAGGAGACCGTGTCTTCCACAAGGCCGACGCCAGGATAGAGGGAGAGACCGTTGTCGTGACCTGCCCGGATGTGAAATACCCTGTGGCGGTCCGTTACGGATGGGCGAATTACCCGGACAGCAACCTTTACAATGGAGCCGGGCTTCCTGCTGTTCCGTTCCGCACCGACCGTTGGGCACAGACAACACCTGGCAATTTCTAAAGCTTTCATTTTAATATTCATGATTATGAGATTCAAATTGATGTCCGTAACCCTTTCCCTCCTTGCCTCTGTCGTGATGGTGGCGGCTGAAAAGGATTACACGAAATATGTCGACCCTTTCATCGGAGCGGACGGCGGGGGATATGTCTTCTGCGGAGCCTGTGTTCCGTTCGGAATGGTAAAACTGGGGCCTGACTGCAACAAACTCACGGAGAACGCTGGTTGGCAGGCCGGCACAGACATCGTGGGCTTCAGCCACACGCATCTTAATGGCTCGGGTGGAGGTTGCAAGTATGGAAACGTTCTCTTCATGGCGTCTACTGGCGATCTGGACCCCAATGACTATTCTTCCCCTTATTCGTCGGAAAAAGCCGAGGTGGGGATGTTCTCCGTCAACCTTGACCGCTGGAATGTCTCGGCAAGGCTCTCGGCGTCAGCGCATGCCGGTTTCCATGAATATACTTTCCCGGAATCAGACAATTCCAATATATTCGTGGATCTTGGTAAATTCCTTGCTTCCATTGAGATGCAGGAGTTTGTCGGCTCGGAGGTGACCATCCTTTCCGACCATGAGATTCAAGGTTACACCCGTGTGCGCAACGGTTGGAACTATTCCAAGGCTTACACTGTCTATTTCTATGCGGATTTCGACCGTGCGGCGGATTCTTTCGGAACATGGAAGGAAGGCAGGAAGGAACCTGGAAGGCGCTGCCAGTCTGACAACAACACCAAATCCGGCGCATGGTTCTCTTATCGGACGAATGCGGGGGACAAGATCCGTGTGAAAGTCGGAATCTCTTACATGGGGTACAACAAGGCGCGTGAGAATGCCATGGAACTTAAGACTTGGAACATTGAAGACACCAAGTCGCAGGCTGTCAGCGCCTGGAATGACATACTTTCACAAGTGGATGTCGAGAGCGGGGACGAAGACAGAAAGAAGATATTCTACTCCTCGATGTACCGCATATTCCTCCAGCCTTCCGATTACAACGGAGAGAACCCTGTGTGGAAGACGGATTCGCCGTATTATGGGGATTATCATGCCATTTGGGACACATTCCGTGCGACGCATCCTTTCATAAACCTTATCCGGCCTACCATTGGAGGGGAGATGGTGCAGTCTCTGGTTGACATTTACGAGAATGACAAGTACATGCCTGACGCCCGGTCAAGCCACTCTACCGGAAGAACCCAGGGAGGATCGAATTGCGATATGCTTGTCGCGGACGCATTCGTCAAAGGCATCCGGAATGTCGATTACGAGAAGGCTCTTGACGCGATGATAAAGGATGCCACCGTGCCGCCCGGAGATGACGAGAGACAGTACGGACGCGGAGGACTGCCTGATTACAACAGGCTTGGATATGTCTCCACCGATTATGAGCGAGGATGCAGCAGGACTTTTGAATATTCCGCCAATGACTATGCCATAGCGGTTCTGGCCAAGGGGCTTGGAAGAACTGATGTTTACAAGGAATATGTCAGGAAAGCGTCAAGTTGGAAGAATCTTTGGAATCCCGGAATAAGCAGTTTCGGATTCTCTGGCTTTGCGTGGCCGAGAAACAGCGACGGAACGTGGCTTGACGATCCGGAATTCACTGTCTTTTCTTCCGGCTCCTTTGACCACCAGTTCTATGAGACATTCTCGTGGGAACTGTCTTTCTATGTGCCTCACGATGTCAGCGCGCTCATCGACAAGATGGGGGGAAGAGAAAAATTCATTGACAGGCTGGACACTTATTTCCGAGAGTCCTTCCCGGGCAAGCGAGACGAACTCCTGTTCTACACGAAACTGGTGGGCCTGTGCCAGATTTCCAACGAGCCGTGCTTCCTCGTCCCGTCCATGTACGCGTATGTGAACCAACCGTTCAAGACAGCCGAGATTGTCCGTAGGATACTCGACACCCAGTACACATCCGCAAGGGATGGCGTGCCGGGAAACGATGACTCCGGATCGATGGGAGCCTGGTATGCCTTCCACTGCCTTGGGTTCTACCCTAACGCTGGACAGGATGTATATCTTATCTCCAGCCCGGTCTTCCCGAAGACCGTGATAAGAATGGAAGATGGCAAGGAACTCACCATTGTCGCAAAGAATACCTCGGACAGGAACATCTATGTCCAGAGCGCGAGACTAAACGGAAAACCTCTGACCCGCTGCTGGCTCCGTCATAGCGAGATCACCGGCGGTGGAACCCTGGAATTCGTGATGGGCTCCAAACCGTCCTCCTGGGCTTCCGATGGAGAACTCCCGCCATCCCTGTCAACAACAGACCTCCTGTAGCGGTTTATAGCAAGAAAAGAACATCACCGCAGTCTCTCCGGCATAGGCCCCTCCTTGCCACTGAGACTGCGGTATTTTCAGCGGAACTTTCAGGCACCTTTAAAGACACGGCGAACTGTATACTCACCCGAACAGATCATCCAGAGTCACTTCTTTCTGGACTATGGAATAGTGGACATTCTTTTGTACACCGAAGGTGGTGATCATAACAAGATGGATGGCTTTTTTGGTACTGGTCTCTGCCTTGAAGACATTGATTTTGTTGAGCAGTTCTGTCTCGTAGGATTTTGTGATCACATATTCATGCTCACTGAACTTTATCCCGCATAGGTCTATGATGCCGTCACGCCTGTCGATCATCAAGTCTATCTGGGCTTTGCCGCCTTTTTCGTCTGTGCCTCTCCATGAACATTGCCTTGCGGAAATTCCTGAAATTCCCAGTTTCTTCTTGATCTGCTGAACATGATTCATGCAAAGTAGCTCGAATGACATTCCGGCCCAGGAGCGGTGCGAGGGATTGTCAATTCTGTTGCTCCAGAAATTCTCATCGTCTCCGTAATTGTCTTTGATGAAATCGTAGTAGAACAAAGTGAAAAAATCGCATAACCTGTAGATGCAATCTTTCTTGTTCTTCATCCAGTCCTTTGACGAACTGATGAAACCGCAATCCTCAAGTTCCTGCAAAGTTTTGGTCATTTTCCCGTTTTCCGGTAATCCTGTAGCCATTGATATTTCCTTCCGTGTAAGACCATATCTCTTGGAATGAATGGCTTTGACTATCTTCAAATGTTGCTCCGGATTCTCGAACAATGATTCATAAAGCCGTGAGAACTCGTCCCAAAGCCTGGCTCTCTTTTTGAAAAAGATGTTATCGATGTTCTGACTTAAACTCAATCCTTTTTCCATCTTGTCCAGATAATATGGAATTCCTCCCATGATCATATAGCATTCCGCAATGTCCTTGCGTGAAAGAAGCACATGCTTTTGATTCAGGAAATCTTCGGTTTCCTTTAATGTGAAAGGCTCCAGGAATATTCTTTCAGTGTCGCGGTTGAAAAGTCCTCCTTTGTTGCTGAATATTTTCTTGGTTATCCATGAAGTAGCTGAACCGCAGACAATCAGCATCAGATCATTCTCACCCGATCCCCATCCATTCCAGAAATTTTCCAATGCGCTGACAAAATCTGATTTTCTTGTCTCCATCCATGGGACCTCGTCAAGGAACACCACCTTTTTCCCAGGGTGGGTTATTCCTTGAAGATATCTTTTCAGCAATCTGAAAGCCTCGAACCAATCTTTAGGAGAGTCAACATCCTCTCCTGAATATTCAATCAGCGCATTCGCGAAGTTCTCTAACTGACGTCGGCTGCTTTTCTTGTAAAGGCCTGTCAGGTAGAAGTCAAACAGATTGTTGAAAGTCTGCCTTATCAGAAAAGTCTTGCCAACCCTTCTTCTTCCATATACCACAATGAATTCGGGTGATTCGGATTCATACCTTCTCCTTAATTCCTGGATTTCTTTTTCTCGGCCGATAATCTGTCCCATGTTTTTTTGCTTTTCTGCAAAGATAGCGATTTAGACGGTTTTTGTGGCGAAAAATTAGGATAAGTTGTCTAAATCTGTGAGTTTTTATGGGATTTAGACAGCTTATCCCCTAAAATCTAAACTTTTTTTTGAGCTATGTGGCGTCTTACCGAATGCGAACTGACCTTTGGGCGACACTTTGCCCCATATATGCTTCCATAAAGTGTTCCGCGCCATTCTTGGGAAGCAAATATGAGCCATTTTGCCGTTCAATGGTGCCCGGTAACAAAGTACACTCCACGTTGACCCCGGTTCAAATGCCAAGGCTGAGGAATATGGGATCAAGTCCAAAAGTATGTGTTCAGGCATATATCTTAAATAGTACCGTATTGGGCCTAGCTCAAAAAGATATAGAGAATAACATTTATCCTACCTCAGAAGGTTATGTA
>CAKULN010000039.1 GCA_934667175.1 uncultured Bacteroidales bacterium
ACGGAGGCCTTTCCCTCGGTCGCAGAGCCTGTCGAAGCGCCCGTCCTAATGGTTCGACAAGCTCACCAACCGGACGGAGGCCTTTTCCTCGGTCGCAGAGCCTGCCGAAGCGCCCGTCCTAATGGTTCGACAAGCTCACCACCCGGACGGAGGCCTGCACCTCGGTCGCTGAGCTTGCCGAAGCGACCTGCCCCATCAAAAAACAACAAGGATGACCATCGGCCACCCTCGCATTTATAGTTTGTAGAGATATCCCTCCATCAGTCTGTCACATCCTCCGCGAATGTCCAGTTGTCGTTAGGACGATAGATCGCTGCCTTTGTCGTTTCGCTCAATCCGCTTCTGATGTGCACGGTCCCGGTTTGAGCTGTCCCGGCCAGCCAGTCGGTAAAGGAGTTTAGGCCTGTGTCAAAGTCTTTGACACACAGAGTCACCTCATCCAGTTTACTGCACTCTTTGAACATATAGGCGCAACAATCTTGAGCCATTTCCTCGGCCATCAACTTTGGCGCTTTGGTAAGAGATGTACACCTACTGAACATATTCTGATAGCAAAGTTCGGAGAGCTTTTTCGCCGGAAGGATTTCTGGACCGGATTCCATTCCTGTGCAGCCATCGAACATCTGCTGGTAGCAGTATCGTCCTACTTCTGTTGCCGGCAGTGCTGGCGCATTTTTCAGACAGGTACAGTTCATGAACATCTGCTGATAACAGTATGGACTTACTACTGTTGCCAGAAGCGCCGGGGCAGAAGATAAATTCTTACAATTAGCGAACATGGCATTATAGCAAGACTCAGTGAGATTTGTAGCAGGAAGAGCTGGCGCTTCAACAAGAGATTCGCAGTTCATGAACATTTGATTGCAATTTTTCGTACCACTGAAAGATGAAACTGTAAGGTCTTTGGCAGTTTTCAATTTGCTACAGGAGTGGAACATTCCATTCATTCCTAAATCTCCCACTGACGTTGCTGATATGGTAGGCATTTCAGTCAGTGATGTGCATCCATTAAACATCAGATTATATGCTTCTTTAGGTACGTTTTGTGCTGGCAGATTCGGAGCCTGTGTGAGTCCCTTACAGCCAAAGAACATTCTGTAATAACATTTTTTAGCAAGTTCCGTGGCAGGCAGTTCTGGAGCAATTGAAAGATTCGAGCAGCCTTCAAACATTCCTTCGCAACAATATTGGGTTAGTAGTTTCTTCATTGGCAGTTTTGGTGCGGAAGTCAGAACTACGCAATTCTTGAACAGATGGCTGAAGCGTGCGTTTTCGGTGTTTGCCTTATCATAATTTACCCAATCGATAAGAGTCCTTATGTCGCCTGTGCAGCTTACATTCACTTCAGTATTACCGAAGCTGATTCTACTTGAATTCAGGGTGTTTGTGTAATATGCGGTACCAACGTCACTTTTTCCACGAAGCCTTAGGCTTCCGTTGCTCCCACCGAACGTTATATCAGTGTTGGACGCAAGACTTTGCCACTTAGCACCACCGATAGAATATTCAAGTTTATCGACGACAACAGATACCATTTTCATCTTGAACGTCTGTTCGGCCGCCGCGGTGAAAGTGACGTATGGATATTCATCATCGGCTGTTCCTTCGACATTGCCGAGATTGGTGACAAGGTTGCGCTTGATCTCCAGCTGTTTGACGGTGCTCTTGTAGGTGTCCTGCCCGTCAGATGTCGTGAAGACCAGCCTGAAGCCGCTTGCCATAGCTGCCGGGAAGATGGCGATGTAGTAGGTCTCGTCGGCCACGATGTCACCCACGATGGAGACACAACTTGAGGCATTGGCTGTAACTGTAGCCTTTGGCAGACCGTCAGTCATGGTGATGTCCGCGGTTCCGGCTAGCACGTCCTCAGAATTGTTGCTCACGAGGGTGATCCTTGCGCAGGCGACGGTTGGCGTCACCTTGACAAAGCCTACTATATTCTTAAAGCCCAGATCGGTGCTTCTGCTTTCGGTCACAGCCATCATCAGCGCCGCTTCTGGGTCGAAAGAACCAGGCACAGCTTCCTGCTCGCTTTTCAGCACCACTCCACTGAGGCTTCCGTCAGAGTAACTTACTGCTTCCTGGTAAGGGTAGAGCGCGGTGTAGCTGCCGGATGTTTGGTTGACCTCTCCCTTGAACTTGCCCTTGTTTGTTCCTTCGCCTTCCGTCAACGTGAACCCGACATTCTTGCCTGCCCCGTCAATCACAGTGATCGCATCATCCTTAGTCCAGTTGATGACCTTGCTGTCCGCGGAACTGATTTCAGCCTTGGACTCAGCGTTCTCCTGACTCGCTGTCAGTGTCACGAGTGTGTTTCCGTCAGAATTCTTCTCCGGAGTGTCAACGTTTTCCTTTGCGCAACCTGCAAGTCCTGCCAGGGCCGCAAGCGTCATGATTGTTCTTCTGATAGTCTTCATGATTCATTGACTGTTACCACGTGAAGTCTTCCTCGTCCAATCCCTCAGTGTCTGAAAATCCGCTCATGTTGTTGAGTACTCCTTGTTCCAATTCCAAGTCCAAAATGTCCATTCGGGGTGCTTGGTAAGCTTTAAGTGATTTGGTTTCCATTTGTAAATATATTCTTAAAATAGTTTACAAAAATACCCCCCCCCATTTGATTTTGCAATAGTTATGCGATTTTTTTTGTGGATTTTTTAGGATCTGTTTTGATTTGTTTGTTTGAAGGTTAAGAGCAAACTCTTTCTCTGCTACGTGCCTCGGCAATCCGTACAAGTTCGATTGCTCTCGGTTCGGGTGCTGGGCTAAAAGTGAAAAAACCTCGGTCACAAAGCCTGTCGAAGTGACCGAGGTTTTATGTCAGAGGCTGAAAAAATTAAGAAGCTGTTTTGATTTGTTTGTTTGAAGATTTTTTCACCTCAAAGAACATTTCAAACAAATCAAAACAGCTTCTAAGATAAAGTGCTTCATAATTAATGAAATTTCTTTCCATTATGAATGATTTAGTATAACGTCACTTCGACAGGCTCTGTGACCATGCGGCCATTAAATGCTCTCGATGTTCTTATCGTTGAGCAGGTTCTTGCCCTCGGCAGTGTAGGCGTACTCGATGCGGTCGGCGTAGTGCTTCTCGACCTTGCCACGCACAATCTTCATCGTGCTGTTCACCAAGCCGTTCTGTTCCGTGAACGGCTCCGGAAGCACAGCCACGGCAGCCGGCAGCCACCTCTCCGGGAACATGCCCTCGTGCGAGCCACCCTTCTTGTAGGAATCGATCTCCTCCTGAATCTTTTTCAGCATCGCCTCCTTACCCTCACGCGAAGCCGGATCCAAGCCCTTCGAGGAAACATATTCCTTGAGAGCGTCCTTGGCAGGAACGATCAGCACAATCGTGTAAGGATCCTGGTTGTTGTGCAGGATGACCTGCTCGATGTACTTGGAACCATCGGTCAGCGAGTCCTCGAAACCTTCCGGACTGTACTTCTCACCATCGGAGGAAATCAGCAGGGACTTGAAACGACCAACCACGTAAAGATATTCAGAATCATACATATATCCCATGTCACCGGTGTGCAGCCAGCCGTCACGTAGAGCCTCTGCGGTGCCCTGAGGGTTCTTCCAGTAGCCGGCCATCACGTTCTCACCGCGCACAACGATCTCACCCTTGGTTCGGAGCGGAACCTCCTTGCCGTTGTCATCGCAGATCTTGATGTCAAGCGGTTTCACCACACGGCCGGAAGAGCCGAACATAGCGTGACCGGCGGAGTTGGCGGAAATGATCGGAGTCGCCTCGGACACACCGTAACCCTGGAACATAGGAATGCCGATGGCGCAGAAATATTTCTGAAGCTCGATGTCCAGAAGCGCGCCGCCACCGACAAAGAACTCCATCCTGCCGCCGAATCCCTCACGGACTTTCTTGAATATGATCTTGTCGAACAAGGCCATCAACGGCTTTTTCCAGAGCTGGAGGATGCCGCCACGGTTGTAATATTCCTTATTGTAAGAGATTGCGAGGTTGAGGGCGTAGTTGTAGAGTTTCTCGACCTTCGGACCCTGTTTGTGAATCGTGGTCTCGACGTTTTTCTTGAAGTTGCGGGCGAGCGCGGGGACGGACAGCATCACGTGCGGACGAACCTCCTTGATCGCTATAGGAATATTCCGGAGCGTGGCGAGCGGATTCGCACCGACCGGAACGGTGGCGATGCTGCTACAGTAGGACATCATCGTGTAGAATCCGGCCACATGCGCGAAACAGTGGTCCAAAGGCAGGATGATGAGCATCGTGGAATCCGGCTTGACACCGATCACGGAATGCGCCTGTTCCACGTTGGCCGTGTAGTTGCGGTGGGTCAGCAGAACACCCTTAGGGTCGGCCGTGGTGCCGGACGTGTAGCTGATCGTGGCGTAGTCGTCCGGCTGCACAGATTTGTAACGCTCCTCGAACTCGGCCTTGTGACCGAAAAGGTAGCTGTCACCGAGAGCCTGTACCCATTCCATCGAGACCTCCTTTGCGTTTGCCGCAGGAATGTCATCCAGCACGATCACCTTTTCCACGCAGTCCAGCTGCGAGATTATCCTGCGGATCTTCGGAAGCTGCTGCCCGGACACTATCAC
Source organism: uncultured Bacteroidales bacterium (assembly GCA_934667175.1). Classification (GTDB taxonomy): domain Bacteria; phylum Bacteroidota; class Bacteroidia; order Bacteroidales; family UBA932; genus Cryptobacteroides. The sequence continues at coordinate 4,576 of CAKULN010000039.1, forward strand.
AAACCTTGACTCAGAATGCTGTATCCTGAAAGTCAAGTCATTGCTTTCTTCAAGTTTGATGGAGAGCGGTACGCTGACTCCTCCGGCATAAAGGATTCCCAACTCAGCGAGAATCCACATGTTCCTGCCCTCTGAAAGAAGAGAGACCTTGTCTCCCTTGCGAAGTCCCATGGACATGAGGCCGGCTCCGATGCGGTAGCCTTCCTTGCGGGTCTGCTCGAATGATGTCTCGGTCCATTTACCGTCCACCTTCTCGCGGAGGAACACATGTGAAGAGAACTCGTGGGTGTACTTCTCCACGAATTCGATTATTGTCGGTCTTGTAGCTGACATATTTATTAATTGTTAAAATCTTTGAAAATCCGCGGTGACCTGTCTTCGTCGCTTACCAAGCTGGTTATTCGTCAATCTGCCTAACCTCCGGGAAGAGGCCGAAGAGCTCAGCGTCGATCTTGTCGGTCACGGTCTGGAAATCCTCCGGACGGTTCTCGAACTTAATGTTGTCCACATCTATGACCAGAAGATGGCCGTCATATTTGGAGATCCAATCGTCATAGCGTTTGTTGAGGCCGGTGAGGTAGTCGATGCGGATGCTGCTCTCATATTCCCTGCCCCTCTTCTGGATCTGCGCCACGAGATTAGGAATCGAGGATTTCAGGTAGATCAGCAGGTCCGGCTTGCTGACCAAAGACATCATGAGGTCAAAAAGATCCGAATAGTTCTCGAAATCCCTTGTGCTCATCAGCCCCATGTCGTGAAGGTTCGGGGCGAAAATCCGGGCGTCCTCGTAGATCGTCCTGTCCTGAATGATGACATCGCTGCATCTTGAGATGTCCACCACATCCTTGAACCTTTTGTTCAAGAAATATATCTGGAGATTGAAGGACCAGCGTTCCATGTCCGCATAGAAATCGGAAAGATAAGGGTTGAAGTCAACCGATTCGAACTTAGGCGTCCATCCGTAATGGGCCGCCAGCATCTTTGTCAGCGTGGTCTTGCCACTGCCTATGTTGCCTGCTATCGCGATGTGCATATCCTTGATCTGTTTTGTTCAGTCTTTATTTGCGCCTCCCTTGCAGGTTCAGACTTTCTGAATATCCCCGCATTAGCCAATGGAACGCAGTGCAAAATTAATAAATATTCCTCATAATCTGTAGATGTTAATGGTAAACCCTTGAAATCAAGTTTAACACCGTCTTCGTTTAGATTGGCCTTATGTAAATAGTAGAAAAAAATCCTTGTAACTATTGCATAATTCAATGGGGGGGGGTAACTTTGTGACTTCAAATTACTTATCTTAAAAATGAAAACAGAGCGACTTAAAACGTACCAGACTCCACAGGTGGAGTTTTTGGCCCTTGAACCAGAGTCGGGATTGCTCAATAGCATGAGCGGAGCCTCAGACACCGAAAACTTGAACGAAGAAGATTTTTCTTGGTAATAATCTGGCGATCATGAAAACAATCATAAGGACAATCATAGTGCTTGCTGTCCTGTCAGGATTCGCAGGCTGTACCAAGGAAAGCGTTGAATCTCCGGATAAGAACCCGACCGTGATTCTGACAGCGAATCAGGAGAATGCTGAGACCAAGGCCGCAATCAGTTCTGATGACAGCAAGGTCATCAACTGGACAAAGGGCGATGCGATCACTGTGATTGACGGAGCCGGCAAGAATGTCGAGTTCACACTGACGGAAGGTGAAGGCAAGAGCAGTGGCAAGTTCAAAGGAGAGGTCAGCCAAACAGCGGACAGCTACACTGCGCTTTATCCCTACCAGAAAGACGTGACAGCCTCAGAGAAAACTCTCAAAGGTGTGTTTCTGAAAAGCGAGCAGAAGGCTGTAGCCGATTCATTCGATCCTGAATCTGCATTGATGATGGCGGAATCCAAAGACGGAAGCCTGAGTTTCAAGAATATAGTAGGCTTCGTCAAAGTGACTCCGACCGTCTCCTGCTCAAAGATCACCCTTGTGAGCAATGACACTGATGACAAACTCGCAGGGTTCGCGGACGTCACCATGACTGACAGTGAGCCAAAGGTCGCTGTCACAGCGGATGCTTCAAACTGTGTCTCCATCTCGGGCGACATCGAGGCTGGCAAGACTTATTACATCGCGATATTCCCGGAGAGCCTGTCCGAAGGCTTCAAGTTGGTCTTCACGGATTCGGAGGGGAAAGACTCCTATAAAAGTACCACCAAAACATTGGAGATCAAGCGCAACCTCGTCACAAATCTCGGCAGCGTTGAAGGAGCCGCTGATGAATATCCTTACGTCACCTTCTCAGCGGCAGGTGAGCAGACGTTCAAGATGACATTGGCGGATGGAATATCCGGCATAGAATATTCAGTAGGCGATGCTGATTGGGCGAGTGTTGTCTCCGATGCTGAGGTCAAATTCGGCGGTGAGCTCGGAACTCTTCGTCTTCGCGGGAAAAGCCAGTGTGGTACGGCAGCCTATAAAGAAGGTACCACTCAGATTTTATTCAGTCAGATTTCGTTCTCTGACGGGAATGTGCCTGTCAAATGCACAGGAGACATAAGGACTCTCGTGGACTGGGAGAACTATGGTACGACGAGTACCAAGGATGCAAGATTCTTTAAACTGTTCCTAAACTGCACGTCTCTTGCTACCGCACCGAAGCTTCCTGCAACCGAACTTGCCGACAAATGCTATGCTTTTATGTTTAGCGGATGCAAGGCCTTGACAGCGGCGCCGGAGCTTCCTGCAACCGAACTTGCCGACAACTGCTATGCGTCTATGTTTAGCGGATGTACGGCATTGACAGCAGCGCCGGAGCTTCCTGCAACCGAACTTGCCGGCCATTGCTATTCAAGCATGTTCAGTACATGTACAGCGCTCACGAATGTTCCGGCTCTTCCTGCTGAACGTGTTCCCGAATCGGCTTATTTTAGTATGTTCAGTAACTGTTCAGCACTTGAGAAAATGCCTGAGATTTTCGCTGTCTCTGCGGAAGACAGTGCCTTATACGGAATGTTTTCCGATTGCGCGAGCTTATCCATAGTCACGGATTTGAAGGTGGAGTCTTTTTCCGGCAAAAATAACTGCTTATCCATGTTCGCAAGATGTGCCTTGACGGAAGCTCCGGCCCTGCCGGCAACAAAAGTTACCGAGGGGTGTTATAGGATGATGTTTTCAGGCTGCAAGAAATTGAAAAACGCGCCACAGCTTCCTGCGGGAACAATTGACAAGCAATCGTATCAGGGCATGTTTCAATATTGCGAAGGTATGGAGTCAGCTCCGGATGTGCTGCCGGCGCTTAAAGTGAATGAACAAAGTTACGAATCAATGTTCAAAAATTGCTCGAAACTCACCAAGGCTCCGAAGATCATGGCCACGGAACTTGGAGTGGGATGTTTCCAGAATATGTTCTCAGACTGTACATCCCTTTCAGAGGCTCCGCAGCTCCCAGCAACAACATTGGCGGCAAACTGCTATCTGCTAATGTTTTCAGGATGCTCATCTTTGATCACACCTCCAGCCCTCCCTGCCACAACATTGGCGGCAAATTGCTATAAAAGTATGTTTAAAGATTGCACAGCTCTTTCTGCTGCTCCAGTGCTTCCGGCCACAACATTGTCTCCGGACTGTTATAATATTATGTTTGGTGGTTGTGTATCTTTGACTGAGATTCCTGAGCTCCCTGCCAAAACGTTGGAGAACAGTTGTTATATGTATATGTTCCAAGGCTGTACCGGTCTTACGAAAGTTGTGCTTCCTGAGGCGACCGTGGCATCATATTGCTACGGTTATATGTTCCAAAACTGCTCCAACTTGGCTGAGGTTACAATCAAGGTTGATAATTATGATGGCAGCTCTTCATTTTCTAACTGGTTGGATGGCGCTGCCAGTCAAGGGACAATCCACATAAGGCCCGGCCTCAATTTCCAGTCAAAAAGGTGGCTGTTGCCATCCGGTTGGACGGTGCTGGAGGATGTAGTTGACTGACGATACTCTTGTGCTACAATCAGATCGAGGCAGTGTTCTTCTGCGTTCAGGTTCTTCCTTCGGTTGAAATCTATCTCGACTTGTGCGAGTAAACAATTATCCTTCCGCTGGAAATGGCGGAAGGACAACGCATAGTTTGATATTCATAATTAGTTGACTTTCATGCGAGACGGTTGGCTGCACACCGGCGGCATGGGATATATCTGTGACTCTGAACATCTTTACGTTGTTGGCCGTTTCAAGCCCCTGCTGATTTCCTCCGACAACGCAAAGTCTTGATAACCTACACCGCCAAACTGGTTTCAAGCCCCTGCTGATTCCATCCGACGGCAAGAATCTGCTCAACGAGAAGAACATCGAGAGTCTGTAGCAGCATTGAGGTCGCTGAGCTTGCCGAAGCGCCAATACGATCACTGAGCGTTAGGCTGCTTCAACGGTCGCTGAGCCTGCCGAAGCGACCGTCCTAATGCTTCGACAAGCTCAGCGTCCGAATGCAGGCTCACACCATCGCTGTTAACGTGTCTGTCTGGTGTCGAACTTTTGGGTAGTTTAACTGCCTTTCTGTCACCATTTGCCCAATCGGTATTCAGAGGTGATCCGCCAGATTCCCCTCGTTGACGGCATTCACAGCGAGAAAAGTTCATTCACCGTCTTGCCGAAGAAGGCCGATATCCTCAGCGCCAGTTCGGTGGACGGGATGAACTTCCCGTTTTCTATCGCATAAATCGTCTGTCGGGAAACCCCCACTGCCTCAGCCAATTCCTGTTGAGAGACTTTCCGGAGGACTCTCTCAAGTTTGATGCTGTTCTTCATTATTTTTCTGTTTGAATATCAAGTCGCTGCCCTTGGCTTTCATCCTTCTTGCTCTTCAGATTGTTTATCAATATCCTAAGCCTGAACACAATGATGTAGAGCAGTCCGACATTGAACAGATTGACGTAACGTCCATATTCGTAGACTGGCTTGATGATTTCCAGACTGGCCTCTCGTTTGTCCTCCGGAAGGCATCCCCATGGCCATTCTGCCAAGTCCTTGACAATCATCAGTGCGAATGCGGTCCAGAGAATGACAGAAACTGTGTTGCCTCTGATCGAGGAGATGAACTCATCTTCCACCTTTTCTTTGGACAATCCGATGAATACCAGGACTATAAGAAGCAGCAAATCAATGAAGTCCTTGGCTGTTTGGCTGTTGGCCATTCCGTGAATCTGCGGGATGAACGCATGAGCTGTCTCGTAGATGAACAATAATGCCAGCAGGCTCCATCCAATCGTCTGGAACCGATGCGGTAGAAGTAAAGAGGTTTGTCTCATGATGGTGTTATGTTAGTGTTATGTTATGCGCCTTTCAGAGTTATTAAGGATGCCTTTCTTATTATTAAGCATTAATTAAACTTCCGCAAGTAGGTAATTACTTGTTGTATAAAACATTATCTTACTCTCGAGGGTGATTGCACGCCCACTTCAATTCACGTTACCCTCTCCTTAAGTCGTTATTAATCCTTCCTTTGGAGCATTCTAGGTCTTTTGTCGATTATTATGTAAAGTAAACTTTACAAAAGTAATGCATACTTTACATAATTGCAAATGTTTTATGGAGAAATTAGCTTGAAAATTAGGAAAATACTATGGGGACTATTTAAGCGTTGACTAACTCTCTCTCTTTGCCTTTTTTGTGGTTCAAGTAACATGTATTGAAGGTGACTTCGTTATCAATTGCTTGATTATTAATGATCTGAATGGTATCTTAGTCGACTGCTATATAATTACAAATACTATTTCCCTTCGGGATATTCTTCTAACTCAAAAGATGCCATTGCCCAGTTGGTAATCAGTTGGTAATTGGTTACCGGCAGGTGCAGTGCAACAAATTGAAAGACAGGAATATGCGACAGTCTCTTTGGTAGATGTAAACTAAAGACGATTGCTTTGTGCATTGTGTTTCAGTGGTTTGCATTTCACGGCCTCTTCGATCCGCAGAAACTTTCGGGCGTGATTCAGGCTGACACCACAGGCGGCGATCATCTCGTCAAGGTAGGCTATCCGCTCATCTGCATGAAGGTGCAGTACATCATCGATGCCGGAGAACCGTTTGTCTGCTGCCAGATGGCGTGACATATTCCTGTAGGCTGCTCCTGAATATGGGTCGTGCGGTTCACGGATGTCATATTCACTGCCCGTGTTGCTGCTGAAAGCGGTCAGCATATTCCTATAGCTGCCGTAGTAGCTGATCGCTTTCTTGAAGTCAATGACTGAATATTCCCGGACAATGAAATCGATAAGCTGCATCTTCTCGTTAATATTCAATGGCTTGAATAGATTGTCAAGCACTTCATAAGTCAGAGGCCTTTGATGGGCGTGAAGTGTCCTGACCGTTCTTGCGGCTTTTCTCATCCCGACCGAAGCTTCCCGCAAGACAAGTTTCTCTGAATATGGGTGGTCAGAATCCGCATAGGCCAGAAAACTCCAATTCCATTCCTCCGCCCGCTTACATATCCGGTCTTCAACCGGATTGTTGTAAAGGTAGGCGAGAGAGGTCCTGATCTGTTTGTCACCGCGTTTGTTTGAAAGCCCGAATGTTGTGAACAATCTTCCTTTCAGAGCATGTCTGGCATTGTACGCCTTTGAGAACTTGGAACTGAACTCCTGCACGAATCTGGCCACAATCTCATGATTCTCAGCTTCAATCAGTACGTGAATATGATTGTACATCAAACAGAGCCCCAGAACTCGGATTTTGTACTTTGTCGCTGTAAATGAGAAAATTGTGAAGAACACAAGCGAGTCTTTCACGCTGTAGAACACCACGAATCCGGATCGTGCTCTTTGGTAGATATGCCCGACCGCACCCCTCTGGTAAATCATTCGCCTCAAACGAGCCATAATTCAATAATTTAAGTTGGTCAATAAGTTTTCGGCAAGATAGGCATTTATCCACAGAACTCCAAAAGAATTTCATCAGTTGTGTCCGGGGCCGCATCTGGGTTGTGTCAGAGGTTGTATCTGTGTTGTCTAAGTGGCTGCATCTGGGTAGGCGCATCAGTTGTGTCCTTGTGTCCGGGGCCGCATCTGGCTTGCATCAGAGGTTGTATCTGTGTTGTCTAAGTGGCTGCATCTGGGTAGGTGCATCAGCTGTGTATTTCGGATGGGGAGAACCTCGTTTCTGCGTGGGATGTAACGCCATGACTGTCATTGATAAAGCACCTTGTCTTTGGTGTGTTTGAACCAAAGACGTAGCGTTAGTTCTTTGACATTCAAGGCTTTAGCTCGCACTGGTTGATTGTCAATGAGTGGCGTGTAATACTTTGGAAACAAATGATTTAAGAGGTTGTCTTTAGTGCTGATTCACTAAAGACGAAGTATTAAATCGCCTCTAATCAAGACTTTGCGTGACACTCATTGATAATCAGTTAGTGGCGATTAATGTGCTGAGAATGAATTAGATGACGTTGTGTCTTTGGCTAGAATCAGCCAAAGGGAATTGGCGTTCTGTTTGAATATGAATGCGTTATCGTTGACGTGCTTGACTGAGGGAACGGGTGGTAGGTAAGGTGTCACCAAGGTTGCCCACTCACTGGTTGCCCACTCACTGGCTTATGCTAAAAGCAATTATCCTTCCACTGGGAAGGGTGGAAGGATAACGCATAGTTTGATATTCATAATTAGTTGACTTTCATGTGAGACGGCTGGCTTTGTCAGCGGCCCCCTTAGCTGCGGGTGAACTTGCCGAACCACCGGCTCGAAGACCGAGGTGATCCCGGTTCTGTCAAGGTCACTTCGGTGCTTCGGCAAGCTCAGCAACCACAGGCTCGGTGACCAGGCGTTGGTAAACTCCTTATGTCACTTCGGCAGGCTCAGTGACCGAGTGCAAGGCAGACTCAGTGACCGAGTGCAAGGCAGGCTCAGTGACCGGGTGCAACCACAGGCTTAGAGACCGGCGTTGGTAAACCCCTAAGGCTGCCACTTCGGTGGTTGGTGAGCTTGTCGAACCACCGGCTCGAAGACCGAGCGCCTGGAAGGTCGTGATGCTTCTAATCAAGGGTGTGGATGGCGAGGCCGGAACGGAGCTTCGGCTCGAACCACGTGGTCTTCGGAGGCATGATGTTGCCGGTGTCGGCGATGTCGATGAGCTGCTGCATGGAGACAGGGTAAAGGGCGAAAGCAACCTTCATCTCACCGCTGTCGACCCTGCGCTTGAGCTCGCCGAGACCTCTGATCCCGCCCACGAAATCGATTCTCTTGTCTGTGCGCAAGTCCTTTATTCCAAGTATTTTGTCAAGTACGAGGTTCGAGAGGATCGTAACGTCCAGAACTCCGATCGGATCCTTGTCATCGTACCTGCCAGGAAGAGCTTCCAGAGAGTACCACTTCCCGTCCAAGTACATCGAGAAGTTATGCAGATGATCAGGATGGTAGATCTCCTCACCCATCTCGCGAACGGTAAAGTTCTCCTCAAGAGCAGCGATGAACTGTTCCTTGGAAAGACCGTTGAGATCTTTCACGACACGGTTGTAGTCCAGAATCTTGAGCTGGCTCTCCGGGAAGCACACAGCCATGAAGAAGTTGTACTCCTCGTTGCCTGTGTGGTTCGGATTCTGTGCCCTCTTCTCGGCTCCGACACGGGCTGCCGCTGCTGTACGGTGATGACCGTCAGCTACATAGAAAGCATCTACATCGTTGTTGAACAGCCGCGTGATCTGGTCGATGGTCTTGTCATCGTCAATCACCCAGAACTTGTGACCGAACTTGTTCTCGTCGATAAAATCGTACTCCGGAGCCTTCTTGATGGTCTGGGCGACAATCTCGTTCAGAACGTGGTTGTCCTTGTAGGCGAAGAACACCGGCTCGATGTTGGCGTTCTGGATGCGGACGTGAACCATTCTGTCGTCCTCCTTGTCCTTGCGGGTCAGTTCGTGCTTCTTGATCTTGCCGGAAGCGTAGTCATCAGTGTGGGCGCAGAGAACGAGTCCGTACTGGGTACGGCCTTCCATTGTCTGGGCATAGACGTAGTAGCACTCCTTAGGGTCGCGCCTGAGCCAGCCCTTGGCCTGCCACTCCTTGAAATTCTTCACGGCCTCGTCATAGACCTTGGGGTCGTGATCCTCAAGGATCGGGTTGAAATCGATCTCCGGCTTGGTGATGTGGAGAAGCGATTTCTCTCCGGCCATCTCCTTGGCCTCTTCGGAGTTAAGCACGTCATAAGGCGGTGCGGCCACCTCTGTCACAATATCTTTTGGCGGCCTGATCGCCGCGAACGGTTTTACTCTTACCATAATATTCTTTGAAAAAATGTTGAATGAATATGCCCACGTACCTTGTCGGTTCACCTTCAGGCAGTCTAAACCTGTTTGACCATGCCGTATTGAAGGTACACCTTCTGGCAGTGTAAAAGGGTTTTGAAAAGGCGGCACCGGTGCGAAAGGCAGAGGTGCCACCTGAATATTCATAAAATTACTTATTGACCTGGAAACGTGTGTTGCCGGTGGCGAAGAAGTCCACGATCTGGCGCGCGGCTGCGAGACCTGCGTTCATGTTGGCCTCGGCTGTCTGGGCGCCCATCTTCTTAGGGGTGGCGAATATGCGCACGCCGAATTTCTCCTTCAACGCGGTGTAGTTGTCCGGAGCCACATCGGTGACGTACTTCAGGTCTGTCCTTTCCTCAAGGGCTTTCTCCAGTCCGGCCTCATCGATGACCTCCTTGCGGGCGGTGTTCACCAGACATGCTCCCTTAGGCATCTTGGTGATCAGGTCGTAGCCGATCGAACCGATGGTCTGAGGGGTTGCCGGAATATGCACGGAGATGAAGTCGCACTCCGAATACATGTGCTCAAGTGAGTCGGCTGGCTCAGCTCCGGCCTCACGGATCTTCTCCGCAGGGATGAACGGATCAATGGCCATCACGCTCATTCCCAGAGCCTCGGCCTTCTTTCCGACCAGACGGCCAACGTTTCCGAAAGCCTGGATACCGACCTTCTTCCCCTGGATCTCAGTACCAGTGGCAGGGGTGAACTGATTGCGGCTCATGTAGATCATCATGGCGATGGCGAGCTCGGCGACAGCGTTGGAGTTCTGCCCGGGGGTGTTCATCACGACCACCTTGTGGGCTGTGGCAGCGGCCAGATCCACATTGTCGTAGCCGGCTCCAGCGCGGACAACGATCTTCAGGTTCTTGGCAGCGTCAAGCACTTCCGCAGTGACTTTGTCGGAACGGATGATGAGGGCGTCCACGTCAGCGATGGCCGCGATGAGCTCCGAAGCGTCAGCGTACTTCTCAAGAGCGGCGAACTCGTGCCCGGCTCCTGTTACGATTTCTTTGATCCCAGCAACGGCTGCTGCTGAGAAAGGCTTCTGTGTGGCTACTAATACCTTCATGATGAGTTATTTCTTAAGTTCCTCGAATTCCTTCATGCAGTCAACCAGAGCCTGAACGTCCTCGACTGTGCAGGCGTTGTAGAGAGAAGCCCTGAAGCCTCCGACGGAGCGGTGTCCCTTGATGCCGATCATGCCGCGCTCTTTGGCGAACGCAAGGAACTCGTCCTGAAGAGCTTCGTAGCCCGGTGCCATCACGAAGCAGACGTTCATCAGCGAGCGGTCCTCCTTCGCGGCGGTGCCGACGAACAATGGGTTGCGGTCGATCTCTGAATATAGCAGGTCAGCCTTCCGCTGATTGATCTTCTGAATGGCAGGCACGCCACCTATGCTCTTGAGCCACTTCAACGTCTCGTTCATCATGAAGATGGAGAACACAGGAGGAGTGTTGTACATGGAAAGTTTCTCAATGTGGTTGCGATAGTCAAGCATCGCAGGGAGGTATCTTGAAACCCTTCCGAGTGAGTCTTTCCTGATGATCGCGAAGATCACACCGGCAGGGCCGACGTTCTTCTGCGCTCCACCATAGATGAGATCGTACTTGCTCACGTCAACCGGACGGCTCATGATGTCGGACGACATGTCTGCGATGAGCGGAACCGGGCAGTCGATGTCTTCCTTGATCTCGGTACCATAGATGGTGTTGTTCGTCGTGATGTGGAAGTAGTCGATGTCCGTAGGAATCTCGAATCCTTTAGGAATATAAGAGTAGTTCTTGTCGGCCGAGCTTGCGAGAGCGTAAGCCTCTCCGATTCCCTTTGCCTCCTTGAGGGCTTTCTTCGCCCAGACGCCTGTCTCAAGATAGGCGGCCTTCTTCTCAAGGTAGTTCATGGCCACATAAAGGAACTGCAAAGACGCTCCGCCACCGAGGAACACAACCTCATGGGTGTCAGGAATATTCAGAAGTTCTCTCCAAAGTGCGCGGCACTCGTCCATGGTCGCGTCCCATTCCTTTGTGCGGTGGGAAATGCTCAAGACGGAAACACCTGTGCCCTTGAAATCCTTGAGGGCCTCAATGGCGTTGTCGATGGCCACCTGCGGAAGCAGGCAAGGGCCGGCGTTGAAAACGTGTACTTTCTTCATTTTATTATAGTTTCAAAGTATTATTAATGTATGCGATCTCTATAATCCCATAAGGAATATGCGGTTAAAATTTCAAAGTTTTACCGATATATTCGTTATGCGTAAAAATCAAAACTGATTTTGCGGTAAATATAGGCAATTAAAAGGATTTGCCCAACATTTACCGCAAAATTATAAATTATCTGTAGCCCAACAGATAGGAGATGATCGCCATCCTGACGTACATCCCGCCTCCGGCCTGCTGGAAGTAATAGGCGTAAGGTGTGTCGTCAATGTCCGTGGAGATCTCGTTGACCCTTGGGAGCGGATGCATGATCTTCATGTTCGGCTTGACCGAGCCGAGCATCGAGGCCGTGAGCCTGTAGACATCCTTCACCTTATTATATTCATCCATGTCAGGGAACCTTTCCTGCTGGACTCTGGTCATGTAGAGGATGTCGCAGATGTCGAGACCGTCCTCTATCCTGCCGGTCTGTTTGTAATCAACGCCCTCGCGGTCAAGCAGCTCAAGGTATTTCTTCGGCATATTCAACTCTTCCGGGGAGGTGAATATGAAATGCGGGCCGAACCAGCGCAGGGCCTCTACGAGCGAGTGGACGGCGCGGCCGTACTTGAGGTCTCCGACCATATTCACTGTCAAGCCATCAAGCTTGCCTTGTGTCTTCTGGATGGCGTAGAGGTCAAGCAGGGTCTGGGTCGGGTGCTGGTTGGCTCCGTCTCCGGCGTTGATGACAGGAACCGAGGCAACGGACGCCGCGATGTCGGCCGCTCCGGCCTGAGGATGCCTCATCACAATCATGTCCACATAGTTGGACACGATCTTTATGGTGTCCTCCAGGGTCTCTCCTTTCGTCTGGCTGGTGTTGCGGTTGTCCGGGAATCCGATCACTCTGGCTCCCAGCCTGTTGACCGCCGCCTCGAAAGAAAGGCGGGTTCTGGTCGAGGGCTCGAAGAAGAGGCAGGCCACAACCTTTCCGGCAAGAAAGTTCTGCTCCCTGTTGGCTTCGAATTCCTTTGCTACCTCAAGGATGTGGAGTACTTCATCCTTTGAAAAATCCTGAATTGAAATTAGACTTTTAGGCATGACATTTATGATTTAAAGTTCGTTTATCTCGCAGTTGTCAATTTTCCCGATTCTGGTCCGGAAGTCATCCTCGGCGGAGAGCCTTACCCAGGTCTGGAGTGTGCACTCGGTTCCGAAATCCTGTCCTCTCTGCTTGAGCTCCATGTCTTTGAGAATCTTCATCACACTGTTCATCGCATCATAGCCGAAGCGGACGGCGAACCATTTTCCGGCGATTTTCTCGATGCTTCCGGCCTTGTCCAGAGCCTCCGCTGAGGATGTCTTGTAGGCTCTGATCAGTCCAGGAATCCCCAGCTTGATCCCGCCGAAATAGCGCACGACCACCACCAACACGTCGCTCAGCCCCCGTGAGTCAATCTGCCCGAGAATCGGTCTCCCGGCGGAAGATGATGGTTCTCCGTCGTCGTTGGCCCTGAACTTGTCACCGAGGTAGCCCAGACGGTAGGCATAGCAATGATGGCGCGCGTCGTGATACTTCTTTTTCATGTCGTTGACAATGTCCTTGACCTCTTCTTCTGTCTCGATGGGGAACGCAAATGAGATGAAACGGCTGCCATTGTCCTTGAACAGCCCTTCCGCCGGTCCCGAAACACTCTTGTAGGAGTCTCGGATGATGTTTTCTGATGCTTCCATAATCAAAACAAGGCGGTCGCCGGGGGGGGCGGCCCTTCGACAAGCTCAGGGACCGCAGGCTCACCAACCGTGGTCTGGCCCTTCGACAAGCTCAGGGACCGCAAGTTCACCAACCGTGGTCTGGCCCTTCGACAGGCTCAGGGACCGCAGGCTCACCAACCGTGGTCTGGCCCTTCGACAGGCTCAGGGACCGCAGGCTCACCAACCGTGGTCTGGCCCTTCGACAGGCTCAGGGACCGCAGGCTCACCAACCGTGGCTCGGCAGGTTCACCAGTCGGTCGCTGAGCTTGCCGAAGCGACATTCCTCAGACACGAAATTAGTGTTTTTCACATAATTTTGCAACGGAACGGGAAATTTTGTAATTTTGAGATGGTTTTGAAGCTAAATATTTATGGTTTATAAATTCAGGGTGACTCTTGCCGGGATCAAAGGATTCTACCGGGTTTACGAGATGAGGGGTGAAACGACCCTTTACGAATTCCACAAACAGATGCGTGCGGACATGGAATTTCCGCAGGATCAGTTGATTATGTTCAAGGCGATGGACGCCGGCGGCGGAGTCGTCGCGCGCTATGGCCTGTTCGATCTCGGAAGCGGCACTGTTGACAACGTCTCGGTCGCACAGACCGTCAAGGCGGGGGTGGCCTCATTCCTGTACTTCTATGACGTGCCTAACCGCAAGAGCGTGATCGTCACGTTTGAGGGTACGGAAGATAAGCCCGGGTGCTCTCCGACAATCGTCGAGGTCAAGGGCCCTAATCCTATCGAATTCGAGAACGGCTATGTCGCTTTCGAGGACCTGCCGGACTCCCAGAGGCATCTGCCTGGACAGAAGCCGGACTGGGGACCTGATGATGATGACGACGATGAGGGGGGAGCGTCTCCTGCCAGCCTCGATGATGACAGCGACGATGACGACGAGGATGAGGAGGATGATGACGAGGATGGAAAGATTGTCTTCGACGGAACAGAGGACTTGGACATATAGAAAACTTCAAGCGAATATATCATTTCCTTGATCTTGAATATGTCCAGGCGGCTCCTCATAATCCTTGGACCTACCGCTGTCGGCAAGACTGACTTCAGCGTCTCCAAGGCTTTGGAATATGGCTCGCCTGTGATTTCCTGCGACTCGCGCCAGATTTATAGGGACATGTCGATCGGTACAGCTGTCCCGAGTGCTTCACAGCTTTCCGCCGTGAGGCATTATTTCATTCAGGCAATACCTGTCACACGGACCTATACGGCTGGGGATTACGAGCTTGAGGCCGTGGACTTGATCGAGAGACTGTTTGACGAGGGGCACGAGACCCTCGTGATGACGGGTGGCTCAATGTTTTACATCGACGCTGTGTGCAACGGGCTGGACAATCTTCCGGACGGGGATCCGTCCTTGCGTTCCGAGTTGTGGGAAAGGCTTGGAAAAGAGGGGGTTGAGTCTCTCGCGGACGAACTCAGGCTGAAGGATCCGCTGACATATTCACAAATCGACACGCGCAACAGCCAGAGGGTCATCCGTGCTCTTGAGGTATGCCTCGTTTCCGGTCATCCATTCTCGTCGTTCAAGACAGGTCAGAGGCGGCGGCGTTCGTTCGAAATCGAGAAAATCGGGCTGTCGCGGCCACGTGAGGAATTATATTCACGAATCAATCAAAGGGTTCTGAATATGATAGACGGTGGGTTGGTTGATGAGGTCCGCTCGCTGCTGCCGTACCGGGATTGCCAGGCGTTGCAGACCGTCGGGTACAAGGAGATTTTTGAATATCTTGACGGAAAAGTTCCTCTGGAGGAGGCTGTTCGTCTCGTCCAGAGGAACACTCGTCATTACGCCAAGAAGCAACTCACCTGGTGGCGCCGTGATCCCGACATTCGTTGGATTGACATTTCTGACCGTTAACCGCCGGGTCGCTTTGGCGCTTCGACAGGCTCAGCGACCAAGTCGGTTCGGTCGCTGAGCTTGCCGAAGTGACCGAAAGGCTCAGTGACCAAGTCGGTTCGGTTGCTGAGCTTGCCGAAGCATCGAATCGACTAGACTCAACCTAGAACGGCAAATCATTGCTAGGGTCGTCCGCAGGAAGGTCGTCGATGGTCGGGGCCGGAGCCTGCTGCTGAGGCTGGGCTCCGTAATTCGGCTGGGACGCCTGAGTGTAGTTCTGCGGAGTCTGATAGGCCGGCTGCTGAGCCGGAGCCGATTGCCCCGCCTGGGTGATTCTCCACACGCGCACATCATTGTACCAGCGGCCGTTGTATTCCCGAGCCCTGATGTTGAACGCTACTTTCACGGCATCCCCGACCTGGTACTTGTCCAGATCCGCGACCTTGTCGTTGCCGAATGCCGTGAGACACACCTCGGCCGGATAATTCCCGTCTTGATATTCAAGAATAAAATCCTGTTTTGTCCATGCGCCTTTTGCGCTTTGTCCGTTTTGCTTCGCAAGCTTCTGCCGGATCCTTCCTTCTATTTCCAATGCTGCCATATTCTTTTTCCTTTTTTGTAAAAATCAAGCCTGCTTGGCGATGAACGCAAAGCAGGCTTTGTCTCCGCTGCCTTGGCAGGGATTATTTCTTGTCCTCCGCAACCGGCTCGACAAAGAACTTGACAGAGTCGAGCTGGATGTCGAACACGAGAGTCGTGTTAGGGTCGATGCCGTTGGAGCCGCGCTCACCGTAGCCGAGCTTTGAAGGAACGTAGAGAGTAGCCTTTCCGCCCTCTCCGAGGAGCTGAAGACCCTCGGTCCATGCAGGGATCACCCTGTTGAGGGTAAGCATCACGGCGTCCTGCTCCTCCTTTACCTCCTCGATGACGGTTCCGTCGGTGAGGGAGAGCTTATAGTGAACGTAGACAGTGTCCTTGTCTGAGGCAGGCTTCACCTCGCTTCCGGCCTCGGCGATGATGTACTGGAGTCCGGACTCGGTCTCCTGAACGCCGGACTTCTTACGGTTGGCGTCAAGGAACTTCTGCTCTTTCTCCTTGTTGATGGCGCCAACATATTCAGACCTCTTCTGGACGAAATCGTTCATGATCCTGTTCATCTCCTCAGGGTTGACCTTGAACTGTTTTGTGAACTCTTCGTCACGAGGGTTGCCTTTGGCCGCGACGAAATCGGCCGCACCCTTCTTGATCATGTTGAAGTTAAGCTCACCCATGCTGTAGTTTTTGATCATGGATCCGAGCTGGATGCCAAGAAGGTAACTTACAGAGTCAACTGTAGCCTTTGAAGGAAGAAGATCCTTGGCGTTGAGAGGTTTCTGTGGAACGGCGGCCACAGCCGTGCTGTCAGCTCCGTCGGCCTTTCCGTCCACCTTGTTCGAGTTGCAGGCCGCGAATGAAATAACCATCGCCGCCACCGCAAGCATTTTGATTGTCTTCATATTACTATTAATTTTTATAGTTGTCTGTCTTTTACTTCCGGGCGCGTCATGCCAAAAGTTCCACAAATATCGCAAAAAATATTGACTTTATTCCTTATGAAGAAGCAAAATGCTTGTTTATCCAGAAAACATTCACTATTTTTAGGAATAATTAGGAAATTCTATGGAAATTGACTCGTCATTGCTGAATTCCAAATTGAAAGAATTCTTCGGTTTTGATTCCTTCAAAGGGGATCAGGAGAAAATCATAAGGAATCTTCTGGAGGGTAAGGACACATTTGTCCTGATGCCGACGGGAGGAGGCAAGTCTTTGTGCTTCCAGCTGCCCGCTCTGGTGATGCCGGGAACGGCCATAGTGATCTCCCCTCTGATCGCATTGATGAAGAATCAGGTGGATGTGATAAGGGGATTCGTGGAGGAGCAGAACGGGGTCGCGCATTTCCTTAACTCTTCGTTGAACCGGGCGCAGATCCAGGAGGTACGTTCGGACGTGCTCTCGGGAGTGACCAAGTTGCTTTACGTGGCTCCGGAATCCCTTACCAAAGAGGAGAATGTGGAGCTTCTCCGGGAGGTGGACATCTCTTTTTACGCCGTTGACGAGGCTCATTGCATTTCCGAATGGGGACACGACTTCAGGCCGGAATACCGCCGGATCCGGGACATGATCCAGACCATAGGGCGCGCTCCGGTCATCGCCCTCACTGCCACTGCCACGCCCAAGGTGCAGAACGACATCCAGAAGAATCTCGGGATCATGGACGCGACAGTCTTCAAGTCATCGTTCAACAGGCCGAACCTTTTCTATGAGGTACGGGACAAGGTCAACCCCGACAAGGACATCATACGCTACATCAAGCAGCACCCTGGGGAGTCCGGGATCATCTATTGCCTGAGCCGCAAAAAGGTTGAGGAGATTGCCAACCTTCTTGACATAAACGGAATCCGCGCGCTTCCGTACCATGCCGGT
The DNA here is from genome assembly GCA_934667175.1 of uncultured Bacteroidales bacterium. Taxonomy (GTDB): domain Bacteria; phylum Bacteroidota; class Bacteroidia; order Bacteroidales; family UBA932; genus Cryptobacteroides. The sequence continues at coordinate 22,052 of CAKULN010000039.1, forward strand.
CTTGACGCGAAGACCAGGGCCGAGAATCAGGACCGGTTCCTTATGGAGGATGTGGATGTGATTGTGGCGACGATAGCTTTCGGAATGGGGATTGACAAGCCGGACGTGCGTTTCGTCATCCATTACGACATTCCGAAGAGCATCGAGGGTTACTATCAGGAGACCGGACGTGCCGGCAGGGACGGTGAGAACGCCGAGTGCATAACCTATTACAGCTACAAGGACATCCGGAAGCTGGAGAAGTTCATGCAGGGCAAGCCGGTCTCCGAGCAGGAGATAGGCAGGCAGCTGCTGATGGACACCGTGGCTTACGCCGAGTCGAGCATTTGCCGCAGGAGGCTGCTTATGAACTATTTCGGGGAGGACTATCCGAAGGACAACTGCGGCCTTTGCGACAATTGTGTGAATCCGAAGGCCACATTTGACGGTCGTAAGGAGATGTGTCTGGTGATAAGGCTAATAAAGTCGCTTCCGGAACATTTCAAGATCGAACATCTGGCTTCGGTGCTGGCAGGTCAGGACAACGCTCTGATCAAGTCATACCGTCATGACACATTCCCTTTGTTCGGCTCCGGGAGCGGGCACAGTGTGAATTTCTGGTGCGCGGTCATTCATCAGGGGCTTATCATGCACCTTCTTGAAAAGGAAATCGAGACCTACGGTCTGATCTATGTGACCTCAAAAGGCGAGGACTTTTTCAGCAATCCTTATGAGGTGCGCCTTGTGGAGGACAGGGTGTTCAAAGGAAAGGAATGCGATGATGAGGACGATGATGACGCGCCGTCTCCAGCCATGAAGGGCGGAGGAGGTGACGCCGCTCTTCTGTCCATGCTCAAGAGCCTCCGGAAGGACATGTCCAAAAGGCTTAATCTCCAGCCGTGGATAATCTTCGGGGATCCGGCCCTGGAGGACATGTCGATCCTCTACCCGATCACCTACGATGAGCTTCATAACTGTCAGGGTGTCGGCGAGGGGAAGGCCAGAAAATACGGCAAGGAATTCATCGACCTGATCCGTCGGTATGTCGAGGAAAACGACATCGTCAGGCCTGAGGATTTTGTAGTCAAGTCGCCTCCGACCAAGAGCACAGACAAGATATTCATAATCCAGAGCATAGACAGGCGGATGTCTCTTGATGACATCGCTGAGGCGAAAGGGCTCGAGTTGGATGAGCTGATGGGAGAGATTGAGGGAATCGTGTCTTCGGGAACCAAATTGGATCTGAATTACTACATCGGTCAAGCTATTGACGATGAGGTGGTTGAGGATATTTATGAATATTTCAAAAGTGAGGCGACATCTGATTCCGTGGAGGAGGCCGTCAAGATTCTGGGGCCTGGCTACGAGGAGATGGAGATCCGCCTTGTCAGAATCAAGTTCCTTTGCGAGATCGCTTCCTAAATGGTCACCATTTTGAGTTTCCGGCCTTCGAAGTGGCCGAGACGTCTGAATCCGAACATCTTGATGTACTGGGCGAAGTAGTCGAACCGGTCTCCGACCTGCTGAGGGGTGTGTGAGTCCGAACCTATGCAGATGATCTCTCCGCCGAGCTCCATGTACCTAAGCAGTATGTCTCTGTCGAGTTGTGGGGTGCGAAGTCCGTATGTCTTGTAGCTTTTTGTGTTGATCTCAAGTCCTTTGCCATTTTCTATCAGGTACTTGAATATCTCGTCGAACAGCCCCGGAAAGTCCCTGTACAGCACGCTTTCCTTAGGGTAGGGAGCGTAGCGGGCCACATAGTCGAAGTGCCCCATGATGTCGAAATCTCCGAGCCATCTCATCTCCCGAAGGATGGTCTCAAGGTAACGCCCGTAGGCCTCTTTCCAATTCTTGCCGTTGTAGTAAGGCCCGAAATACGGATCTGTGTCTTCAAGGTAGTGGACTGAAGCGATGATCTGATCGAACTTGTGCCTGCTGAGAAGCTCCCTTGTCTGATCGTGGTTCTTCTCTCCAAGTCCCAGTTCTATTCCTTTGAATATTCTGAACTTCCTCGGAACTGCCTTGCCGAAAGCCCCGTCCGTGACAAGTCCGTTCACCCTGTCGATCTCGGCCTGCTGCGCCTCCACGTCGAATGCCTCGCTGACAATAGGCTCGAACTCCTCCTTCATCTTCGGAACGTAGAAGTCACAGTGGTCGGTGAAACATATTCCTCCGAGTCCTTTTTCCGCCGCGGCGACGGCACTCTTTTCGACAGTTGTACCCTCTCCGTCAAAGGAGAATTGGCTATGATTGTGTGTATCAAAAAACATAGGCACGAATATAGTATTTTTTTACTTAAATTTGTAGATTGTATTTAACAACGAATATTATTATGTTCACATTTGGCTACAAAACTTCGTTCAGCAGCATCCTCAGAGCCTTGGCTTCCATCGGTATAGGCCTGGTGATGATTTTTGACAACGAGGCTTCGGTGACGGTTGTGAAAGTCATAGCGGCTTTCCTGTTGGCCTCCGGGGTTGTCTCGCTGCTCTATGGCTTCATGCGCGGAAAAAGGGAAGGAGTGCTTCCGTTGATGGCGGTGAACTCTGTGGTGGATTTGATCTTGGGACTGCTGCTTTTCCTGAACCCGGTTTGGGTGGCCGGCTTCATCGTGACGCTGATAGGAATCGTTCTGATTCTGTTCGGCGGCATCCAGTTGCTTGCCCTGGCCGGAACCCTGTCCCTGCTCGGGGCCGGTTTCTCCACCTTGATCCTTTCGATCTGTGCTGTGATAGGAGGAGCGTTCCTGCTTTTCAATCCGTTCGGAGAGAGGATAATGAGCATCTGCGCCGGAAGTTTCCTGCTTCTGTACGGAGTATCCGAGCTGATCTCATCATGGCGGATCCGCAAGGCAAAAGAGGCGTACGAGATCCGTTTCAACACGCCTGACGAACCGCAGTCGGATCAGGACGTGATCGAGACTTCGGGCCTGGACGATGCCAAGGAAGTGAATTACACAAAGGTGGACGAATAGGATGATTCCTCAGGAAACGGTACAGAAAATCCTTGACACCGCCCGGATCGAGGAGGTGGTGGGCGACTTCGTGACTTTGAGAAAGCGTGGAGCCGACCTTTGGGCTTGCTGTCCGTTTCATGGAGAGAAGACACCGTCGTTCCATGTGATCCCTTCCAAAGGGCAATATTACTGTTTCGGCTGCCACAAGGGAGGTTCCGCCGTCGGGTTCATAATGGACTACGAGCACCTGTCCTACGTGGAGGCTCTGCGGTACCTTGCCAGGAAGTATAACATCGAGATAGTCGAAAAAGAGGAGACCGCGGAGGACATAGCGAACCGTCAGCGGAACGAGAGCCTTCTGCTTGTCTCTGAATATGCCGGCAATTTCTTCAAGGAGCAGCTTAAGACGGAGGAAGGCCGGGCCGTGGGGCTTGAATATTTCCACTCCCGCGGGTTGGAGGACGCCACCATCGAGAAATATGGCCTTGGCTGGGCCCCATCCAGCCGTCATGCCTTGACTGACGCCGCAAAGGCGGCTGGGTACAAGGATGAATATCTTCTTGAGACGGGACTGTGCGCCGCCTACGATCCGGACAGCAGTCTGCGCGACAGGTTCTACGACCGGGTGGTCTTTCCGATCCATTCCGTGAGCGGGAGGGTTATTGCCTTCGGCGCAAGGACCTTGAAGTCCAAGGAGGCCGGAAAGCCTTACGCCAAGTATGTCAATTCCAAGGAGTCGGACATCTATGTCAAGAACAAGTCTCTTTACGGAATCTGGTTCGCCAAGAACGAGATGGCCCGTAAGGACAAGTGCTACCTTGTCGAAGGTTATCTGGATGTCCTTTCGATGCATCAGCTCGGGATCACCAATGTGGTGGCATCCAGCGGCACAGCCTTGACAGAGGGGCAGATAGGCCTCATCAAGCGTTTCACCCAGAACGTCACGATCATGTACGATGGAGACTCCGCCGGGATTCACGCCGCCCTGCGGGGGATCGACATGTTTCTGCGTGAGGGGATGAACGTGAAGGTCGTGCTGATTCCTGACGGGGATGACCCGGACTCATATTCCCGAAAACATTCTTTGGCTGAGGTTGAGGAGTTCCTTGCCGGGGCTGAGATGGATTTTGTGGATTTCAAGTCTTCGCTGCTGATGAAGGACACCGCCAAGGATCCGCTGAAGCGGGCAGAGGTGATAAACGACATCGCCGACACGATCGCCGACATTCCTGATGCGGTGAAACGCTCTGTCTATGTTGATTTCCTGAGCGATAAGTTTGAGATCCGGAGGGATATCCTGGACGAGAGGATAGGCGCCACACGCTCCAAGAGGCTTATGGAGGAGAAGAAGGCCGCTGAACGTGAGCGGGAAAGA
>CAKULN010000040.1 GCA_934667175.1 uncultured Bacteroidales bacterium
GGAAGCGTGATGTAGATCTCCTCCACACCGGCGTCGTTCCAATTGCTTTCCACTGAATATGTTGCCGTGGTCTTCTCCCAAGGAACAAGGTAGTCCTCTCCTGTCGCAAGTTCGGACTTCACTCCGGAATTGGCGTTGACAAAAATCTGCCCGTCACCCGGATCGTAGACGTACGAGCCGTCAGCCCCGAATGTGATCTTGTCATCGTACAGGCTCCAGTCCTTCTTCTCATCGGCCCCGGCGCTCCACCACTCAGTTCCGTTTCCGCCGAACGGACCGCATCCGAAGTGGCCTGCCACAGTGTGGTTCCATTCCCATGTCTTGGTGGAACCGTCGCTGAGAGCCTTGATGTAAGGATCCGGGTCGAACGGATCACGATAGGTGTTGTTCAGACTGAACTCAACCATCTGTGAGCCTACGGAGATTCCGTGGGCGTTGTAGGCCTTGACCTCGACAGTATGTTTGCCCTCGTCACGGAAACGGAGTGAGAGTCCGTTCCCGGTGTAGGCGTAGTTCTTGCCGGTCACTTTCGAACCATTGGTGTTGTCGATTGGATCGGCCGCTCCGATGATCCAGACAGGCACGACACCGCTGTTGCTCATGTTGAAGGTGACGTAGTTTGTCTCCTGGTTCACCTCTACCTTCACGTCAAAGTCTGCGGCTTGCGGAAGTTTTGCCTGATCCGGAGTGATGTAGTCCGGCGAGCAGGCTGCCAAGAGGGCTGCGGACATCGACAATGCGATATATTTAAGAGTTGTATTCATATTCATTCAAGATTAGTAGTTGTTTTGTACGAGTGTAGGATCCTTGTCAAGCTCCGTTTGAGGAATCGGCCAGTATTTCTTGGACTCAGACCAGTCGTTCTGGCGGTACTCGTGGTTGGAAGCCTTGAGGACGGACGCTGCCATTCCGGAACGTACGAGATCCCAGTAGCGCTTGCCTTCTCCGACAAATTCCTTGTGACGCTCCTGGATGATGTCCTCGCGGCTTAATCCTGTGTCTTGGCACTTTGCGCGGTCACGGATTTCCTTGAGATAGCCGGACGGATCCTGACCAAGGAGGACAGAGAGTTCCGCAGCGTTAAGCAGAGTCTCGGCATAGCGGTAAACCCTTTCGTTGTTGCCGTGGTTCATGTTCGGGTCTCCGAGGTAGCCATGGTTTCCGTTGGCGCGGGCGATGTACTTAAGGAGGAAGTAGCCTGTGTCCTCCCAACGTCCGGTGTAGGATGCTCCGGATTCCTCAGCGTACTTGGCGAAATTTAGGATTCCTCCGTCGCGGCGGATGTCAGTCTCGTCATACATGTCGTAGGCCGCCTTGCGCACCGTGCCGAATCCCCAGCCTTCGACGAAGTCGGAACTGTTCTTGAGAGAAGGGATTCCGGTCAGTACCGAGAAGATGTTGCCACCAGTCGCGATAGGGGCGTCCCACGAGCGCACTCCGCCTTCGGAGATGTAGTTTATCTCCCAGATGGACTCGGAGCACCATTCGCCCGCCTCAGTCCAGATCCCGGCGAAGTCGTCCACCAGGCTATATTTGCCGGAGGTCTTGATCTCCTTCATGAAATCGAGGGCTTTCTGGTACCTTGACTCATCATTCTGGTACATGACGGCCTCGGTGTAAAGCATGTAGGCCATCGCAAGGGTCACACGGCCCTCGTTACCTGCTGACGCTTTCATAGGAAGCACGTTCATCTCGAACACATCCTCAAGATTCGTGACGATCTTCTCATAGACATCGTCGTGGTCGAGCTGCTCGGTGACATACGGAGACGTCAGATTCTCGTCGTAATAAGGGACATTCCCCCAAAGCTTCCACAGAACGTTGTAATAGAACGCCTTGAGTACAATAGCCTCGGCCTTGTAGAGGGCCTTGGTCTCATCGCTCATCCCCGAAACGTTGTCCACATTCTCCAGAAACACGCAGCAGCGGTTGATTCCTGAATATGAAATCGTCCACATCTGGTTGCAGACATCGGTCGAAGTGGCCGTGTAGAAGTGGGTCTTCACCAGAACAGGCTGGTCTCCCTCGTTGGAGCCGCCGGCGTTGATGTCGTCGCCCATGATGTCGTAGACAAGGTGCAGGGCATCGTACTGATAGAAGTAGTCGTACCACTCAAGTGGGTCGTAAGCTGCTGTAAGTCCTTGGAACATACGGGCCTCTGTGTTGAAATATTCACTCATCGGCTCCGATCCGTTGTGCTCCGGCGTGACAAAGTCTTCAGAGCAGGAAGAAATGGTCAGGATTGAAAGGGCGCAAAGCGCGTAAAATATCTTTTTCATCTCAAATCTCATTTTAGAAGTTGACATTGACACCGAATGTGAATGTTCTGTTCTGTGGGTAGACACCACGGTCGATGCCCACCTCCGTGCCGTAGCCGGAGTTTCCTCCTGTCACCTCAGGGTCACATCCAGTGTACTTTGTGAGGGTGAACAGGTTCTCGGCCTGAACATAGAGCCTCAGCCTGGAGATTGCCACGTGCTTGGTCAGTTTGGCAGGAAGGGTGTAGCCGAACTGTACGTTCCTTGCCCTTACGAAGGAAGCGTCTTCAACCCAGTAGTCGGAAGCCCTGTAGTTCTCGTTGGCGGAACTGAAAGCGAATCGAGGGTATTTGTTTGTGGAACCTTCTCCGGTCCATCTGTTGAGGATGTTCTTCGGCAGGTTGATGTAGTAGAGGTCGGTACGGCGTGAGACGTTGAACGCCTGAACTCCGAATTGTCCCTGAAGCAACATGCTGAAATCGAAGCCTTTCCATTCGAGGTTGAGGGAAAGGCCCACTGTCCAGTCAGGAATGCCCTTGCCGATCTTCGTGCGGTCGTCATCGTTGATGACACCGTCTCCATTGACATCCACGAAGCGGAAATCTCCGGCCTGCGCGTTCGGCTGAAGCAACTCGCCGGCGGAGTTGGTGTGGGCGGCGACCTCAGCGGCGTTCTGGAACACTCCGTCGGTCTTCCAGCCGTAGAAGAATGGGAACGGTTCCCCGATCTCACCTCTGGTCAAGGTTCCGAGCTTGTGGCTTGAGCAACTGAGGAAAGTTGCGTCATCGCCAAGGTAGGTCAGCTCGTTGTGGTTGTAGGAGGCGTTCAGTTTGATTCCGTAGTTGAAATCGCTGATGTGTCCCCTGTAACCCAGGTCGATCTCGATACCCCTGTTGACCATGTCACCAAGGTTGCCTGTCGGAGCAGAGTCTCCTGCGTAGGCTGGAACCGGCATTGACAGAAGCATTCCGGAGGTCTTCTTGTTGTAGTAGTCGATTGTGGCCGTCAGCTTGTTGCCGAAGAATCCGAGATCGACACCAAGGTCGGTCTGAATTGATTGCTCCCACTTCACGTTAGGATTGGCGAGTCCGCTAGGTTTCACACCGGTAGAGATAGTCTCGGTACCGTTTCCGCCAGCTCCGAACACATAGTTGTTTCCAGAACTTGAATAGACGGCATAGGTGAAGTCTCCGATGTTGTCGTTACCATTGATACCCCATGAGCCACGCACCTTGGCGGTCGAGAGCCAATGAATATTCTTGAGGAAGCTTTCGTTCTTGGCGTTCCAACCCAAACTGAATGAAGGGAATGTACCCCACTTGTTGCTTGGACCGAATCGGCTGGACGCGTCACGTCTCACTGTCACCTCAGCCATGTAACGCTCATCGAAGTTGTAGGAAACACGCCCGAAGTATGAAATGAGACTGTAAGGGATTGAATTCCAGCTGCCCCATCCGTTGCGGTCTCCGTTCTCCTGCTTGCCGAGAGTGTTGTTCACGGAGATCTTCCATGTGTCGTAAGGGTACATCAGACCATTGGCACTCGCACCGAGGCTGGCGGATGTGCTGCGGAGGGCTGACTGTCCGAGCACAGCGTTGACGGTGTGCCTTCCGAAAGTCTTGTCGTACGCGAGGACGTTCTCGACCTGCCAGGTGTAGTATCTGTTCATGGTTTGGGATGCGCTTGAGCCGTAGTTGATCTTCTCGGTCACGCTCACGTTTCCGTCCTTGTCGTAGGTCTCCTTTTCGGTGACCGTGTCGTACTTGTAGGACTTGGACGTGAGGAAATATTCCTTGCTGTAGCTGTTGCCGTAGACGTAGGCGAGATCCAGGGAAACGGAGTTCCTGAACTTGAGACCGTCGAAGAGGTTCAGCTCAGTGTTAAGTCCGGCAACGATCTTGTCGGTGCTGCTGCGACCGCCTGGCATGTCGAGCATGGCGATAGGGTTGGCCTGCTCGTTGTAGACTCCGGCGTCGGCGATGAAGTAAGGCACTCCGTCAGAGTTCCTGATGATGTAAGGATATCCTTCCGGATAGAGGGTCTTGTATTTCTCTTCCGCCTGCGCGTCAGCATAGATAGGATCCAAAGGGGACATGCCTAGTGCCGAGCCGAGAGGAGAACCGTACTCGGAGTTCGTGGAAATGGATGCGGACCTGATGTGCGCATAGGAAATCTGGTTGCGGAACGTAAGCTTGTTCAACCAGTTACGATCCTCAGTCTTATCAAACAGGACCACACCTACATTCTCCCTGAGGGTTACTCTGTTATAATAAGAGCGATCAAAACTTCCACCGATCGTACCCTTGTTTGAAAGGTAGCCTCCTGAAATGCTGTAGTCCACCTTGCCGTTGCCTCCGGACACGTTCACATCGTGTTTGATGATAGGCGAATTCTTGTCGAATATGGCGTCAACCCAGTCAGTTCCTTCTCCCAATGAATATGGATCCTCATAAATCGGGGCCTTGCCATCGTTAAGCATGCCTTCATTCATCATGATCGCATATTCAGTGGCGTTCAGGACGGCCGGCTTCCTCCAAGGATTCTGGAGACCGTAGGAGAAGTCATAGCTGACGTGCGTCTTTCCTTCCTTGCCTTTCTTTGTGGTGACGAGGATGACTCCATTAGCTGCCCTGGCTCCGTAGACGGCTCCGGATGCAGCATCCTTCAGAACCTCGATACGCTCGATGTCGTTAGGATTGATGAAGTCGATGCTGCCGGCCGGCATTCCATCTACAATATATAATGGGTCAGAATTATGAATCGTTCCGACACCTCTGACTCTGACCTGTGATCCAGAGTCCGGAGAGCCTGAACCCTGAGTGACGAGCACTCCTGAGGACATACCCTGGAGCATGTTGTCAACTCTGGTCTGTGACTGGATCTTGAGGTCTTCGGAGGTGATGCTGGAGATCGCGGCGGTCACGACGCTCTTTTTCTGGACTCCGTAGCCGATCACGACCGTCTCCTCGATAGTCTGTGTGTCAGGTAAGAGGGTCACTTTCATGTTCTGTGTGGCGGGAAGCTCCTGCGGAACATAACTTATGAAGGTAAACTGGAGGATGGCGCCTTGCGGGACGGTGATCTCGAAGTTGCCTTTGGCGTCGGTCATGGTACCGTTGGTTGTTCCTTTCTGAACGACCCCGGCGCCAATGAAACCTGCACCGTTCTCGTCAAGGACAGTACCTTTGACATGGATGGATTGTGACCATGCGGTCGCTGATCCTATCCCGAGAAGACAGATGACTGTCAAAACAATCTGTTTTAGATTTTTGATGTTCATTGTTTCTGTGGGTTTGTATTGATAATAATTGGTTATAACGCGTGTTATGCGGTTATTTCTCCACAAAAATATCAATGAGTTCCTGAATTTAAAAACCTTTGGCGAAAATAGGGGGAAAATAGTTTCTTTTGAAAGATTAACTACTTAAAAGTTAATTGCTTGAGCTATGTGTAGAGGCAGAAAATAGTGGATTCTCTGGAAATTATTAAACGTTTTAAATTATTTTAAGTGGAAGACAATGAATGGCTTTGACTATATTAGCCGCTGAATATCAATGATTTGGTCTTGGTCTTAAGGCTAAATAATAGTGGATGGAATAATCAAATCAGGGAAAATTTCCCTTGTTTTATGTCCACTTAATTCCCGATTTCCTTGATTTTCTCCTCGAAATAATCCCTGTCCCCAAGGGCCGAGTTCTTGATCTGAGCCCTGTAGTTGTAGATGGTGTTGACGGAGTAGCGGAGCATCGATGCGATGTCCGATGACTGGGTGATTCCGAGCCTGATCAGGGCGAAGATCCGCAGTTCGGTGTTGAGCAGCTTACCTTTTTTAGGCTCTATTCTGGCGTCCTCACGGAGAAGCCCGTTGAACTCCTCCACGAACTTCGGGTACAGCTTGAGGAACGCCTCATCGAACATATTGTAAAACTCCTTCAGTTCCTTCTCGACATTGTTGGGTGACGAGGTCTCGGCGATCAGCCTGTCCACATTCCCTGCCAAGGCCAGTTTCCGCACGCTGCTTTGATAGGCCTTCATCTTGTCAATGTACTTCGAGCACATGCTCAGGAACAACCCGATATATTCCTCTTTCGCCGCATTCGCCTCCTTGAGCTCGCGGTTCATCTTCTTGAGCCGCCTGTTGAAGTCCGCAAGCGTGTCGGAACTCCGCTTGATTTCCTTGTTCATCTCGGCGATTCTCCTGCTGTACCCTATCTGACGGCGGTAGAGCCTGAACAAGGCGAATGAGCCGCCAAGAAGCAAAAATGCCAATGCGGACATCACCACAAGCATATCCCTTGTCTTTCTCTGGTGGGTCTGTTGGATGTTCGTGTAGCTTTTTTGGACAGCCGGCAGGATCGCGGCGATCTGCCATTGGCGGAGCTTTGAGTCAAACGCCAATGCGTCTTCAAGTGAGAAACTGGAGTATCTGAACGCTCGCGCGTAGTCCCCATCCTCTAGCAAAGTGATTGCAAGGCTGAACAGCGAGGCGTTGTCCTTGGTGGCGGTCTTTATGTCGGCCATCGCGGAGCGGATGAACCAGTTCTTCATCTCCTCCCGGCGGTTGAGCTGCTCGCAGATCCTTGCCTGGAAATAGGCCAGATTGGCGTAGTCGTGGCTTGCTGGATCCATCTTTGAGAGTGAGTGCCTGTTGATGAAATCCGCCTGGGCGAAGTTCTTTTCATCAATGCACTTGCGCACCGTCATGTAACGGCTCAGTCCGCTTGAAGGATCCGCCAATGCCAGTAACCGTTCACGGTAGTATACCACCTTCCTTAGCATGGACTTGTCCGCGTCTTTCTGGTTTTCGTCATAGTCGAACCAGAACCTTTGCTGGACGTCGCACCAGGCGATCTCCTGCTCTTTTGTGAATATGGTCGTGTCCACCTGGGCCAGATCATTCCGGGCTTCAAGGAACTCTCCTGCCGCTGTGTTCAGCATCGCTTCCTTGAGGCGGACATCATTCAGTTTGTCCTTGTCGCCAAGCAGCAAGGCGATTTCTTTTTGTTTCTCGAGAGTTTCGACGGCCTTGCCGTAGTTGAAAGGCTGGTATTCATCGAAAAGTTCCCCGTAAATCTTGTACTGTCTTTCTGGTGAGACTCCACGAGAATGGAGGGTGTTCTCAATGGTCTTGATGCGAACTTCTTTTGCCGAGACATAGTAACCCGCCTCTTCGATTGTCTTGTCCAGTTCGTCTAGAAGTTCTTTCTGGGTCTGGGCGTAGGTAACACTTGCCGTCACCAAAAGCATACAGGTGGCGGCAAGCGGAAATTCTATGAGGCGGTGAGCGAGCATATTCAGTTACTCTGAATGATCGAACCAGCCACGATGTTGGCCACAAGGGCACGCAAGCGTCCCACTCCGCCCTTGTCCTCTGGGTGAACCCTGTGTGTCAACAGCACGATTGCAGTTTTGCTTTCCATGTCGATCACGACAGATGTTCCTGTGTAGCCAGTGTGCATGATTGTGGTCTCCGGATTGAAAAGGTCTCCTCGCGGTCCGCTGTGCGAGCTCTTCTTGTCCCAGCCGAGAGCCCGTCCTACTGAAGGGTCGTTCTGTGGCGGGATTGTCGCCATCAGCCTGACTGTCATCGGACTAAGGATTCTGGTAGATTCAAGTGTGTGACCGTTTCTGTCTTTAAGCGCGCCACCATTCATGATCGCGGCGCAGATCACGGACAGGTCCTCGGCGTTGGAGAACACTCCGGCGTTGCCCGAATTGCCGCCCATTATCATACGCGCCATCGGGTCGTGAACCTGCGCCACCAGCGGTTTGCCGTCAGATTGCACCTCGGTCGGAGCGCAGAGCCTGGCCAATTCGGCGGAGTTGCTGACGGCAGGGTCGTAGATCAGAGGGAAATAGCAGGTGTGCTTCAGCCCGAGGACATCGAAGACATGCTTTTGGGCATATTCATAAAGCTTTTCTCCGGTCACTCTTTCCAAGATCCGTTGCAGGGTGACGAAGTTCAGGCAGCTGTACATGAAATCGGTACCGGGACGGAAGTTTCTTTTGACCTTGGTGGCGATATACCATTCCATCTTCTCGGGATTGTTTCCGCCATATTCCTTGACGAATGTGTCAGCGTTGATGTAAGGGGTCAGCCCGGAAGAGTGTGACAGAAGGTCCCTTACTGTGATGTCCACAGTCTCACCGCTTTCAGGGTCGGTCCATGGCTTGAAGTCGGGAATATACCTGTTCACGTTGTCGTTGAGGCGTACGTACCCGTTCTCTATCAACTGCATGAAGGCTAGAGTCGTGCCCACGCATTTGCTTACGGAGGCGAGGTCGAACAGCGTTTCCGTCGTCATCGGCTCCACGGTCGGTAAAACGGACTTGTTGCCGTAGGCCTTAAGGTACACGATGTCGTCTCCCCTCACAACCGAAAGCACGGCACCGGGAACCTCCTTGGCAGAGATGGCATCTTCGATGACCCTGTCCACCTGCGTCAGTTTCTCTGGATTCATCCCGTGCCGTTTCGGAGAATCAATTCTGAGCGCACCCTGCGCAAAGGCCGTAACCGCCAGAGAAGCGGCCACGACGAATGTGGCCATCCTTCTCATCATGAATATGCTCGTGTTTGTCATCGACATCAGGCTTAGAAAATCAACGTCGCCTTGATCGGGTAGTGGTCGGAGACGAACGCTCTTTCCATGTACGGCTTTGTGATGGTCTCATATTCAGTGCAGCTGCTGAATCCCTTGAACCAGATGTAGTCGATGATCTCTTCCGCCGGTGCCTTGCCCCAGCCGTTGAAGGTGTTGTGGTGGTCGGTCTTGACGGCGACCTCGCGGGCATTCTGCATGATATTCTTCAGATCGTCGAACTCAGGACGGTCGATCCTCATGTTGAAGTCGCCGGTGAGTATCATCGGGTAATTCTCCGGGTTGATTTCGGCGATTCTGTCCACAATCAGTTTGAGACCATTCTTGCGGGCTTCCCAACCGACATGATCAAGATGGGTGTTGACATAGTAGAACTTCCTGCCGCTGGCCTTGTCCTTCATCAGCGCCCATGTCGCGGAGCGGAAGCAGGCGGCGTCCCAGCCTTTTGACGGCTCCTCCGGGGTTTCAGAAAGCCAGAACGTACCCCATTTGATCAGCTTGATGGCTTTTTTGTTGTAGAAGATGGCCATGTGCTCGCCCTTGTGCTTCCCGTCCTCACGTCCCACGCCGATTCCCTTGTAGCCGGTGCAATATTCCTGAAGATACTTGAACTGGAAGTCCAAGGCTTCCTGGATCCCGAATATGTCCGGCTTCTGGTCCAGAATCATCATCGCTGACGCCGGGTAGCGGTATTGCCATGAGTTGGTGCCGTCATCCGCCGTTCCCATGCGGATGTTGTAGGAGATCACGTTGATGTCGGCGGCCTTGTGTTTCTTGGCTGACACATTGAACGGCAGTGACATCATAACCGCCATAAGAATCAAAAAAACTTTTTTCATGATAATATCTCTTTAGCTATTAATTCATAAATAATTTGTGGACTACAAATTTAACAAATTGTGCTAATTTTGCCTTACCATCGTTTGAAAAATAATTGCCGATACGCTTACCTGACATTTAGCCTACCACTTCTATCCTCTCATTGATCGGCGGTGGAGCTTAATTCCTTGAATATCAACCATAAGGTAACTCGTCTTTGGTTTAATCAACCTAAAGATGCTCGCTTAATGCTTTGAATATCACCGCTTAATATTCTGCGTATTTATTCATTTACATCAAGGTTACATTCCGGAAACCCATCGACAACTGTCCGGTAAAAGCCTTGATGACCGGACAACCATTAACCAAAAGACCACTTGCACAGGGGGATATTGACAAAGAGGCCACGAGGATGACCATCCGAACTCCCCCGGGAGCAATATCCTGTATCATTATCGTCTTCAGGAGATCGAGACGGCCGAGCCGTTCGGCGACCGGATGTCGTTCTACCTGTTGGAGTTGCCACGGGCTTGTCGTTGGAAAAGATTGAGTCCATCAGGCAGGGATAAACACAGGGCAACCATTCTTTAGCGATCATAGTGATAATTCAAGGCTGCGGTTAGGCTTAATTATAATAAATTGTGCTATTTTTGCCTTGTGAATGATATTTGGTTGGTGATATTCAACGGAGAGGCCGTCGTGTCATTCTCGATTCAAATAGTATTGCACTTATGGCTGAAGAGACATTCAATGAATATGGCAAAGAGCGGGCTATTGATCTGCTTTTTGAAGGAAGCGGGTTTCCTCGCACGGAAAGAATTGGTTTTGAGTCCGGAACCGGGAACACGCTGGTTTCTGTCTCGCGGCTTTTCGTGGAGGGGATGGACTTTGACCTGACATATTTTCCTCTCAAACATCTTGGTTATAAGTCTGTTGTCGCGGTGGCTGGGGAGATTTATGCCGGGATGGCTCATCCGAGACTTCTTAACGTGAGGTTGGGCGTTTCCGCCAAACTGGACTTCGGCCACGTCAAGGAACTGTGGCAAGGGATAGCCACGGCCGCCAGAGAACATAGCTTCAAGTCTGTGGACCTGGACCTCGTTCCATCTCCGAATGGCTTGACCATCAGCGTTTCGGCAGTCGGAGAAGAATTCAAATTGACAAAAGGGCGCACGGCAAAGGCAAGAAGCATGGATCTTGTCTGTGTGTCGGGAAGCCTTGGTGCGGCGTTCCTTGGCCAGCAGATTCTGGAACGTGGCAAAAAGGCTTTCGAGAAGGCTAAGGATGATTCCGCGCAGCCGGATCTTGAGAAGTACAAGATGTTGGTTGGCAGCTATCTCAAACCGGAGTTGAGCGCTTCGACAGTGAGCCGCCTTGAAGAGGTTCAGGTCTATCCGTCAAACGGTTACCTTGTAGCCCACGGTCTTTCGGACGCTGTGAAGAGGCTCTCACGTGACACTGGCCTCGGGGTGAAGATCTACGCTGACAAAATCCCTTTCGAGGGGAACAGTTTCGCTTCCGGCAAGGAACTGGACATCGATCCGATCTCCGCCGCGATGAACGGAGGAGATGACTTCCGTCTTCTGTTCACGATTCCTATCCTTTCAGCTGAAAAATTCCGCCGCGACTTCCAGACCTTCGACATCATCGGCCATCTGGCCCAGCCTGAGGTCGGTTCCGTCCTTGTCTCCCCGGACGGTTTGGAACACCCTATTCTTGCCCAAGGCTGGAAGGAGGTTCAGAAATGACTTTGTGGGGTTAAATCATTGATTATTAGTGTTATAAATAATACTCCTGTCTGTAATGGATAGGAGTATTTTTGTGTCTATATATTCATTCATTAAGCCTTTATGCCTGTGAAATAATTGAGTCGGTGTGGTTAGGTAAATCTTGTATTCTGTGTTAATATTATGTAACAAGTCAGATTCCACAGAATGGAAACAAGCACTAAGAATTTATATGACCGCTTCCTTGAGGGCAAGGCGACAGAGGAGGAAATTAATGAGATATATGATAGGATAACCGCGACTCCCGAGAAATTAAAAGAGTTTCGTGAATATGAGAGGTTCTGGGAGCAGGTCCACAAGCCTAGTGAGGATGTTCTGGCGTCATTGGCTGGTGTAAAGGCCACAATCAAGTCCTATAAGAGACGCCGGGCGTGGCGTTTCGTGTCAGCCGCGGCGGCTGCCGCCGTCATAGTTGGCGTGGTGATGTTCAGAGTCCATACGAAGACTTCTGATCCGTTGGCCCCCGAGGCGGTAATTCAGGAATATGTTGTCAATGTCCCCGCTGGTGGAAGAACGGACATTGCGTTGCCTGATGGAACCAAGGTGATGCTCAATGCCGGGTCAAGGCTGAGCTACACATCGGAGTTCAACAAAACGACAAGGGATGTGTTTCTTTCCGGGGAAGGTTATTTCGAGGTCGCGCATGACAAGGAAAAGCCATTCAATGTGAACACGAGCAAATGCGTGGTCACGGTTTTGGGAACGAAGTTCGACATCTCCGCCTACGAGCAGGATGACGAAACGTTCACGGCGCTGATCGATGGTTCCGTCCTGTTCAAGGCAGGAGATGAGGAGACTCTTGTGTCACCTGGAGAATTGGTCACAATGGGAGACAAAGGTCTAGTAAAGGAAGTTGTGGATGTACGTGACTACTGCGGCTGGACCACAGGAATAATCAAGTACAACAATATTCCTTTCTCATCACTTCTGAAACGGCTCGAAAGGGAGTATGACACCCACTTGATACTTGAGGATAAATCCTTGGGAGACAGGACTATCCGTGTGTCTTTCAGCAAGAATGATTCTGTGGAGACAATCCTTAAGGTTCTGTCAGACATCCTTCCTATAAGCATCCGCAAGGGTAATAAAGTCTATTACATAAATCAAAAACAATAACCATTCATGAGACACAAACCTATTATTGTCATTCTGATGCTATGTCTCTTGCTGCCTACGGCGATGAGCGCGCAGAATGTCACGGGGAACTTTTCCTCAACAACATTAGGAGCGGTCCTGGATGAGGTGGAAGCCCGCACGGGTTATCATTTCATCTTCGACAGCAACGAGATCAACACGACCATTCCGGTGACGGCATCATTCAAGGACGCTTCAATCACCTCTGTTTTGGACAAGATTCTTGGGCCGACGATGCATTATTCCATCAACGGGAAGTACGTTACCATCTCTAAGATTCAGAATTCCGTTGTCCGGAAAGAAAATGTGAGGGCCGTCAAAGGCACGGTCATTTCATCTTCGGACAACCAACCGATAGTCGGTGTGGGAGTCTATGTGGCCGGGACGACAACCGGAACGGTGACGGATGTGGACGGAAATTTCGAACTCAAGCTTCCGGCCGGAGCCACGGCGGTGACTTTCGAGTGCATCGGCTACGACAGGAAGGAACTGACAGTTGAGGCGTTGTCCAAAATCCGGATCATAACACTGTCCGAGGTCGCCAACACTCTTGACGATGTGGTTGTCGTAGGTTTCGGCACGCAGAAGAAGGAAAGCCTTGTGGGAGCGGTGCAGGCTGTGAAACCGAGCGAACTGCGAGCGTCCACATCCAACCTTTCCACATCTTTCGCGGGAAGGATAGCCGGTGTGATCTCCGTACAGTCAACCGGAGAGCCGGGTGTCGCTGACGGCGCTACCTTTTGGATTCGGGGAATCTCCACTTTCGGAAGCGGGCAGTCTCCACTGTACATCGTTGACGGTGTAGAAGTTACAGCGCAGATGCTCAACAATATAGCTCCTGAGACCATCGAGTCGTTCTCAATCCTGAAGGATGCCACGGCTACCTCGCTCTATGGTTCAAGAGGTGCGAACGGAGTCATGATCATCACGACAAAGAGTGGACGCAACGCCGAAAGGATGTCCATCAATGTCAGGGTCGAGACCGGCACGTCCGAGGCGACCAAGATTCCAAAGGCCGCCGACGCTGTCACATTCATGAACACATTCAACGAAGCCCTTCAGACCAGAGGGAAAGATGCCTATTACTCCGAGGAGAAGATAACGAACACGAAGAATCATGTGAATCCCTATGCTTACCCGGATGTGGATTGGTACAATCTCCTGTTCAAGGACAGGACGTTCAACCAGAATTTCAACATCAACATGACGGGCGGAGGAAAGAAAGTTGATTATTTCATGAACGTGGCCGCACACAATGAGAACGGAATCCTTCAGAAGCCGGATTTCTCAGATTTCAACACGAACATCAATTCACAGAAGTACATCTTCCAGGCCAACATCAACGCCTTCCTGACATCTACCACAAAAGTGTCGCTGAGGATGAACACACAGCTTCATTTCCAGCACACCCCTGTCACAAGCACGGAGACGCTGTTCAACTACAGTCTGAAGGCGATGCCGTGCGAGTTCGCTCCGGTCCTGCCTTCCGAGGAGGATGACACCTTCGTCCGCTTCGGTACCGCTCCTCGTTGGACCACCGGCTACAGCACAAACCCGTACGCGGAACTTTGCAAAGGGTACTCAGACCAATATCGAGGGCATTTCACCTCCGCTCTTTCGGTGGATCAGGATCTCAGCTTCATCACAAAGGGACTCCGTGCCTATGGGCTGGCGACATTCTACAACAGGGTATATTCAGCTGTGAGCCATTCCATGAAGCCGTTCCTCTACAGGGTGCATGACTTTACCGTGGACGAGGATGGCAACTATGTCCTGGACATGATCCAGACAGAGCAGGGCAACACTTATCTTGACACCCAAAGAGCGAATGACGGACTCCGAGAGCTTTCATTCCAAGCCAAGATCGACTACAACAGGACATTCCTCAGGCACACCGTCGGAGCGACCTTCCTTTATCATCAGAAGGAAAGGGTCATGAACATAGCGGCCGCCAATGAATATGCTTCCCTGCCATACCGTGAGCAAGGTCTTGCCGGCAGGATCACATACGATTTTGACAAGCGTTACATGATCGAGGGCAACTTCGGCTACAACGGGTCGGAGAACTTCGCGAAAGGGAACCGCTTCGGCTTCTTCCCGTCCATCGCGGCGGGCTGGGTGATTTCCAACGAACCATATTGGCGAGCCTTCAAGGACAAAGTCAACCTGCTCAAATTCAGGGCTTCCTACGGACTTGTCGGCAATGACGTGATTTCTTCCAGCACAAGCGACAGATTCCCTTATCTTTCGACAGTCAACATGAACTCAAGCTACGGAATAGCCCTTGGTCCAAGCCTCAACGGGCAGAGCGGTCCAAAGATTTCGACCTACGGCAATGCCACGGCTACCTGGGAGACATCCAGAAAACTGGACATCGGTGTGGAGCTCGGACTCTTCAGGCAACTCAACCTCATAGTGGATTACTTCTACGAGAAGCGTAGCGGAATATTCATGCAAAGGCAGTCGCTGCCGTCTTCATTCGGCCTTTCCGGCATCACACCTTGGGGCAACATCGGAAAGGTTGACAACAGCGGAATCGACGCATCACTGGACTACAACAAGGCGTTCTCCAACGGACTTGTTCTTTCGCTGAGAGGTTCGCTGACCTATGCCCACAATGAGATAAAATTCATGGACGAGCCTTCTTATGAATATGATTACCAATACAAGAAGGGGCATTCCATCAACAGCATGAAGATGTACGTCTTCGACCGGTACTTCGAGAGCGACGAGGACATCAGGAACTCCCCGGACCAGTCCTCTCTCGCCACCCTTTATCCTCTGATGGCCGGCGACGCGAAGTACAAGGACCTGAACAATGACGGCAAGATCGATGACGATGACCAGATGTGGATAGACAAGACCACAACCCCTGAGCTCTCGTACGGATTCGGATTCTCGCTTCAGTACAAGTCCTTTGATGTGTCAGCATTCTTCCAGGGACTTGGAAGGCGGTCCTTGCTCATGTACGACAACCACCCGTTCTCAACGGCCACCGATCCGGGCAATGGCCTGATGATGTACCATGCGGAAGACCATTGGTCAGAGAGCAATCCTGATCCGAATGCTTCTTATCCAAGACTTTCCGACAGGTGGAACGTGAACAACACGGTGAACAGCACCTTGTACCTGCGTAATGCGGCGTTCCTCAGACTCAAGACCGCCGAGGTGGGATATTCATGGAAAATGATGAGGGTTTACCTTTCCGGCACCAACCTTCTCACTTTCTCCAAGTTCAAATACTGGGATCCGGAGAAAGGTTCCGGTAACGGCCTTACCTATCCTCTTCAGAGGACTTTCAACATCGGCATCCAGTTCAACTACTAACATTCGACATCATGAGAAAGATTACATTGATACTATTCGCCGCGCTGACCTTGGGCTACACTTCCTGTGACTATCTGGATGTTGTCCCTAAGAGCAAGGCTACCGAAAACGACATCTGGAAGACACCGGCCGAAGCGAAGAAATTTCGTTTCAACATGATGCAGTACATGCCGGTACTCTTCTCTTATACGAAATCCCCGGACCAGTTCGCAGGAGACGATTTCATGTCAGGTCCGCGAAGCACGTCCTACTGGTTTCCCGGAAAAAGCCTGCATTACAATGAGGAGAATCCAAGTCAGACATATTTCGGCTACTGGGCTCCTGTCGCAAGGGCAAACGGAACCAACTACGACCTTTTCAGAGGCATCCGTTACGCATATTACTTTATCGACAATATTCATAATGTCAAAGGTTTGGATGCGGCCGCAGCCTCAAGGTATGAGGGCGAGGCGTGGTTCATGATCGGCTACTACCATCAGACATTGCTCGACTACTACGGACCGACGGTGTTGGTCAAGAGGTACATACCTTTCGACACCGATGACCAGGACGAGATCTACCCAAGCAGGAGACCTGTCGATGAGTGTGTTGACTTCATCGCTGAATGCTATGACAAGGCGGCGGCACTGCTTCCGGAGTCTGTGATAGAACAGGAATGGGGAACTCCGTCCAAGGCCACCGCACTAGCCTACAAGGCCAGACTGTTCCTTTGGGCCGCGTCTCCGCTTGTGAACGGCAACCCTGACATGGCTGATTTCAAGAACCCGGACGGGACTCAGCTTGTCAGCACGGTCAGCGACAGGGATAAGTGGAAACGTGCCATGGACGCCAGTCAGGAAGCCATCACCGAAGCGGAAAAGAATTACTCCCTATACACCACGAACCAGAAGCCTGGGGCAGATGTCCAGACGCAAGGAAAAGAGAATTACTACAACACATTCACGGAGAAGGACTGGAACGGTCAGGAATATCTTATGGCCAAAGGCGACAAGACGGAGATATGGTACCTTCAGCTCTGCTCCACTCCACGAGCCGTGCAGAATGACCAGATGAGCTGGCAGGCCACACTCGTGCCGACCATGGAGGCAGTTGAGATGTACTACTCCAAGAACGGTCTGCCGATGGATGTGGACCCTCTTACCAAGGACAGGGATCTGTACAGCGTGGCTCCCGGCGACAGCACGGTTCTTCTCCACAGAGACAGGGATCCACGCTTCTATGCGTCGGTCGGTTACGACAGGGGACAGTTCCAGATCGAGAGCAAGGAGATAACCCTTCATGCGAGAGGCGGCGAGCTCCATGGATGGATCTCACCGACGACCGAGTACCAGAGCTGTACCGGTTATTTCTGCCAGAAGTGGGTGCGCAAAAGCAGCTATTACGACTACGAGAAAAAGACCAAGAACGCCATTTCATACTCATTCCCGTACTTTCGTCTTGCGGAGCTCTACCTGAACTACGCCGAAGCTGACTTTGAATATAACGGAAGCCTCAGTTCCACAAGCCTTCTCTATCTGAACAAGGTCAGGACACGGTGCGGACTGCCTAAGTTCGAGGACTCATGGGCTATCGTCGGAGGAATCCCTACCGGAGATGATCTTCGCAAGGTCCTTCATCAGGAACGCTCCATCGAATTTATGTTCGAGGGAAGGCGTTACCATGACATCCGCAGATGGAAGGAAGCCGAGACCCTGCTGAACAAGCAACCTAAGGCTTGGAATGTCAGCGGAAAGACACAGGATGATTTCTATAGGGTCGTGGAGGCGGAACAACAGGCCAAGAGGCAGTTCGACAAAAAGAACTATTGGCTTGCCATACCTCAGAGCGAGCTTAACAAGAATAAGAATCTAGTACAGAACCCAGGATATTAATAACATTGAAAATGAGTTATCTGAAATTATTTACGGCTGTCTCTCTGGCTTTGGCCATGGCGGTTGGATGTGACAAGGAGGCCGAGGAGGCTTTCTCTTTCGAAATCAGCGGAGATGCCGGCTCAGAGCTTGGCGGAACCCAGACTTTTTTCTACGATGAGTCCAAGACCTTCTCTGTCAGCTCGGAAGGTGTCTCAAAGGTGGTGTTCACTACCCCTGACGGATGGGACGCCTATCTTGCGGCGGCCGAGAAGAAAATACACGTCTCAGCTCCTGCCGGAGACGATGCCTCGGCGGCGGAGAACGGCGTGATCAAGATAGACATAACCTCCTACGACAGAAGGACATTGACCCGTTCCATCAATGTCTCCGTGACTGACGCTTCCGTTGAGTTCACCCTTGACGGAGTGGCGGAAGGTTTGAATATGAAATATGCCCAGACAATGAATATTCCAGCCTCATTCTCGAATGTCTGGAGTGTCGAAAGCTCGGCTCCGAAAGGTTGGACGGTGGTTTTTGACAGGGAAGGTTGCAAGGTGGACATCACCGCTCCGGCCCTGAAAGACGAGACAGCCGAGCATGAGGGTACAATCACGGTCACCCCTGCCAGCAAGAGAGGGACATTGGGAAGTCCGGTTTCATTCAATGTACAGGTTCTGGCGTCGGCTCCCGTCCTCAAATTCGAGGCGGACAGACTGGAAAGAGTCGCCCACGGCTCCACAAGCACGATGAAGTCCGTTGAATATGCCAACATAGACAAAGTGTCGATCTCCAATGTCCCTGCCGGATGGAATTTCGATTTGCAGAAGAACGGCAGCGAAGCCACGTTGACGGTGACCGCTCCGGCCGCCACAGCTGAGGGCTTCACCGGATCCGGGACTGTGCGCTTCGACCTGACTTCGGACACCGGGGAGACCGGTGAGCTGGAGTTGCCTGTGTCCATGCTCGGAATCAATGATGCCGATGACTTCCTCGCTTTTGCCGAAGCTTACGTGAAAGGTGGGGACTGCTCTCTTTGGAAGGACGGAGGCGAGGTCATAGTCAACTCTGACATTGACCTTACGGGTACACCTAAGTCGCTCTATGTCAACGCTGGATTCTCCGGAGTGTTCAACGGTGCCAATCACACGATCACCTACAAGATTGAATCCAATTCCGGTGACGCCGGCATATTCCAGACCGTCAAAGGCGACGGAACAATCAAGAATCTCAGGATAGCCGGAACATTCAATGTCACAGACGGCAATGACAGGACCGGCGGAATCGCGGCCTACAGCAACGGCGCCACGTTCGAGAACATAATCTCCACCGTGAAATACACCCAGACACAGATCGGGAACACCCGTCAAGGAACAATGGTCGGCGGACTGGTCGGCGATGAGACAGCCGGAGGCACCTACCGGAACTGTCATGTGCGCGGAGATTTCTCCCTTGTGGCGGTTCAGTTCTTCGGTGGTCTCATCGCGGACGTTTGGGACAATGACGGACTTGAGATCTATGATTGCTCCAACGAATCTGTCATTGCGATCAACACCAATAAGATAGGCCTTGGAAATGCTTGGTTCGGAGGCATCCTCGGAAAGTCTGACGGTGCCGGCGTGAAGATGTACAGGACCTACAACACCGGAAACTTCAAGGCTGACTTCGGCGGAGGCAAAACCAATTTCGCAGGTTTGGGTGGCATAGCTGGATATGCGTGCGGCTACTACGAGGACTGCTACAACACCGGTGACATAATATTCACAAACAGTGCGGACAAGAAAGGAAACGGCAACATCGGAGGTTTGGCAGGAGCTGTGAAAGCCGCCAAAGGAAAGATGCTTGTCGCCAAGAACTGCTACAACAAGGGAACAGTCAAAGCGATAGGTGACGCGGTGGGAGGATTCATCGGACTTATCCGTGACGGAGGCGAAGGCACCATGAAACTCACTGGCTGCCGCAACGAAGGCACTGTTGACTGCCGCAGCGAGGTCGCATATTCAGCATCATTCGGCGGATTGATGGGAACTGTGTACAACTTCCTGGAGATGACCGACTGCCACAACAAAGGCAAGGTGATGGGCTACACCACACAAGGTGGCGCCGGTCTGATCGGCCGTGGTGCGGATAACGTTGTGATCTCGAAGTGCACGAACTCCGCCAATGTCTATGTCGGATCGCACGCCAGCGTCAAGGCGGACAAGCCTTATGCGGCCGGACTTGTGTGCGGATTCTATCCGACCATCCAGATCAAGGAATCTGCCAACACCGGAAATGTGTATGCCATGGTAAGGGGAGACGGTTATGCGTCGAATGTCTTCACCAGTGTCCAAATTAACAGTGGTGGCACTGACGGCAGCACAGTCGATGAGGCCACTGTAAAGGCTTCCGCATCAGCCAAGGTCACCATCATCCTGCCGGAAAAGTGGACAGACACTCTACCGGAGACTTGGGTAAAATAATCAGAAGAATTATCTTTGACAACCATAATGAGCAACAAGTTTATTCTTACTTTTTCGCTGGTTGCGGGCATGCTGTTCACACAGTGTGCCTGCACCCATGCATCTTCCTATGGCGACGGCGGGAAAAACACTATCATCAAGACCGACAAACCGGACATCTCGTCCGACCGTTACGAAAAAACACTGTCTGACAATATCGTGTATGCCAATGCATTGGCCATAGCGGACGGTGATGTGGGGATGCAAGGTTTCGATATTCTCAAAAATGGTGACATCCTGGCCTGCGGCACACGTCATTCGGCGCTGTACTTTCAACGGATGACCTCTTCGGGACAGTACCAGAAGGAGATGAAGATCTGGTACGCCGCCCATGGGACGAACATGTCGGTAGAGGAGGATGGCAATGATGCCTACATCTGGACATCCAACTATTCCAGCCGGTTAGGCGGCGAAGGAGACTACTATGCCGAGAAGATTGTCTCCCGGGTCAAATACCAGCCGGGCATGACACTCATGCCGGAGGATTGCAAGGACAACTACTATGTCGGACCTTATCAGAATCTTTTGGTCTGCACCGACACGGAGAACGATAACCTCTGCATCCTCTACTCCAGTGACGAGACTCCGGGCAAAGACACGAAAGTCGTGGTTTGGTCTTTGAGGCAGGCGAAGAAAGCTCCAGTGTCTACCGTGAACATCGGAACTGTGGTCCGTGGCGGAGACAACGGTCCGGTCGCGGAAACGGAGACCATCAGTCCGGATGTGGCGGTGCATGATCTCAGAACCGTCAAACCGAAATATTCATTTTTCATAAACAGCACGGAATTGAACGCCGGAGCGCCGATGCAGGGGTTCTGCATCTACGGGAAACGCCTTTATTGGTTCACCGGTGACGGGAGCAAGCGGACCGCCAAAGTCTCTGTAGTCAGCTTTAACGGAAGTGTCGAACTTTCCCAGCAAAGTCTTGCGTTCATTGACGACAAGGCCGGGATTGTGAAGTTAGGTTCCAAGAGTGGCTATTTCGAGGCCGAGGGTATAAAGATCCGTAAAGGAACATTATACACCGGCTACCTTTGGGGCCCTACCGGAAACTGGAAACTTACAGTGTTGAATCATTAACTTCCCAACCATGGCGAACTCAAACGGGCGGCTCCTGTCTTTGGATGTGCTCCGAGGCTTTGACATGATGTTCATCATGGGGCTGGGCGCTGTCATCGCGGAGGCTTGCGGAATCTTCCTCGGAGGTAAGGATTGCTGGCTTGCCCGACAGATGACCCATGTGAACTGGATCGGGCTGCATCACCACGACACGATCTTCGCATTGTTCTTGTTCATCTCCGGCATGACATTCCCGTTCTCTCTGGAGAAAAAACGCTCAAAGGGACTGTCGGACAGGTCGATAACATTGGAAGTCATCCGTCGTGGACTGACGCTGTTCTTCCTCGGACTGGTCTATGAGGGCTTCTTCCAGTTCAACTTTGAGTCTCTCCGGATTCCAAGTGTGCTTGGCAGAATCGGTCTGGCCTGGATGCTGGCGGCCATCCTATACTGCCACACCGGGAGAAAGACACAGTGGGGAATAGCCGCCGGTATACTTATAGGGTATTTCCTTCTCCTCAAACTTGTTGTCGCCCCGGACGCTCCGGCAGGTGCGGATCCATTGTCAAAAGAGGGGAATATCGCCTTCTATATTGACAGGCTTTTGCTTCCTCACAACATCTACAAGCCGGGAGTGTATGACCCGGAAGGAATCCTCAGCACAATTCCCGCCGTCGTCACGGCCATGCTTGGAATGTTCACCGGGCGCTACGTCAAGGAATCTCAAGCCTCCGGTGAAAGAAAGGCTTTGAATATGCTTGCCGCGGCCATTGTCATGGCTATTGCCGCAGCCGTTTGGGCGAACTGGTTCCCGGTCATCAAAAAGTTATGGACAAGCACTTTCGTCCTTGCCTGCGGGGCATGGTCGATAGGGTTGTTCGCTGTCTTTTACTATCTGATCGATGTCAAAGGCTGGCGGAAAGGCACAGTGTTTTTCCAGGTTGTAGGCATGAACTCCATCACAATCTACATGGCGCAGAAAATCATTGGTTTCTGGCCTGTGACCGGCTTCTTTTTCAAAGGATTGTCCGGTGTCGTCCCTGAAAGCTGTTCGGGACTCGTGATGAACATCGGTTATTTCGCTGTCTGTTGGTTATTCCTTTATTTCCTTTATCGCAAGAAATGCTTCCTCAAAGTTTGATGAAACTTCGTCTCGTGCTGATTGCCGTTCTGACGGTGATCGGAGCCGATCATGTTTTCGCTTCCGGTTCGACGGAGGCCGCCGCCGCTTTGGCCAAAAGAATCCTTGGTGAGTACTCTGACAGGATTGAGTTTCGGAATGTAGACCGAGAGGGCACTGAGCCTGAATATTTTACCGTGAGTGACTCCGACGGGGGAATCCTTGTCAGCGGAACGAGCACATCAGCGATGACGATGGGCCTGAACTGGTACCTAAGGTATCGCTGCAAGGTGGATGTCTCATGGTACAGTCATGATCCTGTTCATTTGCCCTCATCTTTGCCTGTGGTAGGAGAACCATTCACATCAGAGGCGAGGGTGACCGATCGTTTCTTCTTGAACTACTGTACTTTCGGCTACACTCTTCCGTGGTGGGGCTGGAATGAATGGGAACATTTCATTGACTGGATGGCGTTGAACGGAATAAACCTCCCACTTGCAATCACAGGGCAGGAAAGCGTCTGGTACAAGCTCTGGTCGGAACTTGGCCTGACCGATGATGAGATCAGAGGCTATTTCACAGGCCCGGCCCATCTCCCGTGGCACCGGATGCAGAACATTGACAAATGGCAGGGACCGCTTCCTGTCTCTTGGCTTGAGGGCCAGGAAGAATTGCAGAAGAAGATAGTCCTCCGTGAACGGGAACTTGGCATGAGAACTGTCCTGCCGGCTTTCGCGGGTCATGTTCCGCAGGCAATCAAACGCGTGTTTCCTGATGCCGACATCCGTTCGTTAGGCGAATGGGCCGGGTTCAAGGAACCATACACCTGCTGGTTCCTTGATCCGATGGATCCATTATATTCAAGAATCCAGAAAAGATTTCTGGAGATCCAGAAAGAGATGTATGGCACTGACCACATCTATGGGATTGACTTGTTCAACGAGGTTACGCCTCCGTCATGGGAGCCGGACTACCTTGCCAGGGTCGGTGCCCAAGTCTGCGAATCATTGGTGAAGGCTGACAAGGATGCAGTATGGCTCCAGATGACATGGCTTTTCTACTACCAAAGGAAAGACTGGACCGGAGAGAGGATAAAGTCCTACATCACATCCTATCCTTCCGATCGGTCGATATTGCTGGATTATTACTGTGACTATCAGGAGGTGTGGAGGATGACCGACAGCTTTCATGGCGTTCCTTTCATCTGGTGCTATCTCGGTAATTTTGGAGGCAACTCCATGCTCAAAGGCAGTTTTGCCGACACCCATGAGAAGATTGAGAATGCCTTGACGAACGCAGGCCCGGGAATACGTGGACTTGGTGGCACTCTTGAGGGATTCGACTGCAATCCGTATATGTTTGATTATGTCTTTGAGAAGGCATGGAGTTATGGCGGGAATCTGACACCGGAAAAATATGCCTCAGCTCTCGCAGAACGAAGATCTGATGGAAGTGAGGCGGCTGAAGAGGCATGGAATATACTCGCGCGGAAGATATATAACGGTCAGGGTCACCGCTCTCCGATGACCCTCCGCCCGGATCTTGACCGATGTCGCCATACCTCGGAAGAAAGATGCGGATACCCAAATGCAGACCTTAAGAAAGCCCTGGAACTTCTTTCGGGCAGCCCCGCCAAACGGTTTGATCTTGTGAATCTGGCAAGACAGTATCTTGCCAATGTCTTTCAGGATGATGCGTTGGAATATTCGAAAGCCTTTGATGACGGGAATCTTGCACGGATGAGGGCTCTTCGTGGAAAAATCGATGGGATATTCAAGGACATGGATGCGCTGTTGGCATGCGAGCCCTCTTTCCTGTTGGGCAGGTGGCTCTCTGACGCACGGAGTTGGGGTGTGGACAAGAAGGAGAGAAATTACTATGAAAGCAACGCGCGCTGCCTTATCACCACTTGGGGCGATCGTGGCAGCAGTCTGGGAGACTATGCAAGCCGCGAGTGGTCGGGACTCATGTCTTCTTTCTACATGGCCAGATGGAATATGTTCTTCGATTACTGTGAGGATTCCGTCAGGAAAGGCAAGGACTTTGACCGGGAAGGATTCTCGGAGAAAGTCAGCGGATTTGAGAAAGGCTGGTGGTCCCGGCGCGAAGGCCACTTCCGCAAGACGGAGGATCCCAACTACCAAAAGCGGGTAGCGGACATCCTACGGAAGTATTAGGAATATTCTGTCAGGAGCATCCGATAAGGAGCGAAAGAACAAACCAGCTGAAAGCCGGCGAATGTTGTTCTTTCGCTTCTTCGG
>CAKULN010000041.1 GCA_934667175.1 uncultured Bacteroidales bacterium
AACCGGTGGCAAGCCGTCAGCAAACAACCTCTTTGGCCGGCAGTGTTGACTTTGACGTTGGCGCGAAATAACAAAATACAGTTAAGAAGCTGTTTTGATTTATTTGAAATGTTCTTTGAGGTGAAAAAATCTTCATTTTCTTCCCGCTTCTTCAGTCAGATAGCACCGCTATCCTCCTTGGAAAAAGCGGTCAAAACTGAAATTTTTCACTCTCAAAACTTCAAACAAACAAATCAAAACAGCTTCTAACAACTCAGAGCCCTTTCTTTAACACAGGGTTTTGGACTTGACCCCAATTATGGTTTAAAATGTTGCCCGAGGGTGTCTGTTGGCACTCTCGGGCAACAAAATTGAGGAATAATGCTACTTGACCTTGATGGAGTTGAGGAGGCCGAGCTTGCCGGTGTCGGTGAGGTGGAGGATCAGCTCGCCGAAGAGGGTGTTCTGCCAGGCGAACCAGGCGCGGGTGAACTTGCTGGCGTCGTCCTTGTGGAAGGACTCGTGCATGAAACCTGTGCCGGCGTCGGTCTTCATCAGGGTCTCGACGCACCATTTGATCTCCTTGTCGTCCTGGGATGTGAAGGCTTTCATCATGATGCTCATTGGCCAGATGTAGTCGTAGCCGATGTGCGGGCCGCCGATTCCTTCTCCGGCCTTGCCCTTGAAGAAGTAAGGGTTGTCCTCGCTCCAGACGAACCTGCGGGTGTTCTGGTAGATCGGGTCGTTGACGTCAATGTCACCGAGGTAAGCCATCGCAAGGAGGCTCGGAACGTTTGCGTCGTCCATCATCAGTTGGTTGCCGAAACCGTCAACCTCGAAGGCGAAGATCTTGCCGTATTTCGGATGGTTCACGACGGCATATTCATAGAGAGCCTTCTCGACTTCGGCTGCGAGGTCTTGGCACTCCTTCGCAAGTTTCTTGTTGTGGTTGACATCCGTGAGGATCTCGGCTGCCTTGCGCAATGAGGTGACGGCAAAGAAGTTGGAAGGAACCAGAAACTCGAACATCGTGGCATCGTCGGACGGACGGAAAGCGGAGGCTATCAGGCCGACAGGCTTCACGGGGTTTCCGCGGCCGTCATTGGACTTGGTGTCGAACTGGCGGTCGGTTTTTCTTGCGAACCTGTAAGGTCCCGGACCATCCTTGCGCTGCTGCTCCTTGAATGTCTTGAGAGTGGCCTGGATGGAGTTAAGCCATGTCTCACCGAAGACTGAGTCGTCACCGGTCACCTTCCAGTACTGATAGGCGAGACGGATAGGGTAGCAGTGAGAGTCAATCTCCCATTTGCGCTCGTGGTCGTAAGGATTCATGTCAGTCATGTCGGATTCCCATTCGCTGCCGGTAGGGCCATCGTTGAAGGCGTTTGCATAAGGATCCAGGCAGATCAGCGAGAACTGGCAGTTGATCACTCCAGCGAGCATATTCTTAAGGTGTTCGTCCTCGTTGGCGAGTTGGACGTAAGGCCAGACCTGGGCTCCGGAATCCCTGAGCCACATGGCGTGGATGTCGCCGGTATAGACGAATGTCCGGAAGTTGCCGTTCTCGTCCTTGCCGAAGTGGACGGTGGTGTCAAGGGTGTTCGGGTAGCAGTTGGCGAACATCCATGCGAGGCGTGGGTTCTTCAGGATGCCTTGCATCTGGGTGATTTTGTTCTCGACGGCCTCGGAGCGGAAAAGCCTTTTTTCGGGGGCTGGACGCTGTGACTCGTAGGTCTTTGTGCTTTTGGTGGGAGTCGCTTCGACAAGCTCAGCGACCGGTTGGTGAGCCTGTCGAACCACAGCAAGCGGGGCCTTGGCCTGCACCAAAGCGTCGCTGAGCAGAAAGATGGCCGAAGCCAGAAGTAATGTGCGTTTCATTGTGTTATTCTTCATTAGTGTATGAATATGGTCTGTCCTCCTTTGCGGTCCCTCGCACCGTGTCAGGTTCGGACCCTACAAGATACGTAATATTCGCTCCACCGGCAAGGTCTTCATGGCGGAAATAATTCCGGTTCCAGTCCTTCCCGTTGAGCCTCACACCTTTGATGTAGAAGTTGTCTTTGGAATTGTCTGGAGCTTCCAACAGAATGACAGATCCGTCAGTACGTTTGATGACCGCCTTCTTGAACAGCGGAGTTCCGATGGCATATTCATTGGACCCTGGGCAGACAGGATAGAATCCGAGGGCCGAGAACACGTACCATGCGGAAGTCTGGCCGTTGTCTTCGTCTCCGCAGTAGCCGTCGAAGTTGGAGTTATAGAACCTGTCCATCACCTCGCGGATCCGCCTCTGCGCCTTCCAAGGCTGGCCGCACCAGTCGTAGAGGTAGAGCATGTGCTGGATCGGCTGGTTGCCGTGGGCGTAATTTCCCATATTCATCACCTGCATTTCTCTGATTTCGTGGATAGGGAAGCCGTAGTAACTGTCGTCGAAGACCGGAGGAATTGTGAATATGCTGTCGAGCTGCCCTGCGAAGACTTCGTCTCCTCCCATCAGGTCGATCAGGCCCTGAGGGTCGTGGAACACTGACCACGTGTAGTGCAGACTGTTGCCTTCCGTGAAGTTTCCGCCCCATTTGAGGGGACTGAACGGCCTCTCGAACGAGCCGTCGGCGTTCTTTCCGACCATCAATTTGTACTCAGGGTCATAGAGGTTCTTGTAGTTGAATGCGGCCTTGGCGTATGGCGCGAGCTCTTCCTCACTACGGCCCAGAGCCTTCCCGAACTGGTAGATGCACCAGTCGTCGTAGGAATATTCAAGTGTCCTTGCGGCGTTCTCGTTGATGCCGACGTCGCAAGGGACATAGCCGAGGCTGTCGTAATACTCCCATCCGAGACGTCCGGTGGCATCGACTTCCGGATGAACGGCATGCGCCCCGTGAGTGACTGCTTTCCAGAGTTCTTCCGCATCATAGCCACGAAGGCCTTTGATCCATGCGTCGGCCACCACTGATGCGGAGTTGTTTCCGACCATGCATCCCCTGTGACCCGGACTTGACCATTCCGGCAGGAATCCGCTTTCCTTCCAGGCGTTGACCAGACCTTCCTGCATCTTCACATTCTCGTCAGGATAGACGAGATTCAGCAGAGGAAAGAGGCATCTGAAAGTGTCCCAGAAACCGGTGTCTCCGAAAAGATACCCCTTGTGTACAGCTCCGTCGTAGGGGCTGTAGTGAACCCTTTCGCCGTCGGCGTTGATCTCGGACAGGTCGCGCGGGAACAGTACAGAACGGTAGAGGCAGGAGTAGAATGTGCGCAGGTTGTCAATGTTGTCATCCTCGACGGCAATCCTGCCAAGGACTTCGTTCCATCTGTTTCGTCCGGCCTCGGCTATCTCTTCGAATGACTTGCCGGACAATTCGTTGAGATTCAATTCGGCCTGTTCTTGGCTGATGAACGAGGATGCGACCTTGAGGTGAACTTTCTGTCCTTTGGACGTTTTGAACCCGACCATGGCGATGTGCCCGTCAATGGTCTGGGTCTCGAACGGGGTGTCGGACACGACCACGAACCAGTTTCGGAAATTCTCCGTCACGCCGCCGTGATTCGCCGTGGAGTACCCCGCGATCATATTCCTGTCTGGCAGGACTTCCGCATGGCCTCCGTTGTAGGCGTCCACCACAAGGTATGACATCTCCTTTTCAGGGTAGGTGAGTCTGAACACGGCCGCCCTTTCGGTCGGAGCGAGCTCGGCGACCACATCGTGTTCGGCGAGATAGACCTGATAATAGTAAGGCTTCGCGGTCTCGGCCTTGTGCGAGAACCAGCTCTGGCGGCCTTCCTCGTCGTAGACCGGCCCAGTGGTCACCGGCATGATCGAGAACGAGCCGTAGTCGTTGATCCACGGGCTTGGCTGGTGTGTCTGTTTCAATCCTCTGATCTTTGTGGAGGAATATGTGTAAGTCCATCCATCTCCGTTCGCTCCCGTCTGTGGAGTCCAGAAATTCATTCCCCACGGCAAAGCTATCGCTGGATAGGTGTTACCTGTCGAAAGCTCGTAGGTTGATGCTGTGCCCATAAGCGGATTCACATAATCCACCGGCTCCCCCATGAGAGACTTCTCCGGAGAACCGCACGCCACGGCTGTCAACACCACGGCCAAATATATTGATTTGATTTTCATCTATTCTGAATATTTCCTCTAAGGTACATCAATTTCCATCGGTTCAGAGTAGTTCCAACGTCTCGTTCCGCTTCCGACAGGTGTGTCGAAGTTGATTCTTGCCGCCGCGCGCACAAACACCTTCCTGCCGGAAGGCAATGTCCCGTTCGACTTGATGGTCACGTCCGTCCCGAGAAGTTTCTCGAAAGCTTGTCCTGAATATGTCAGCTCGCTTGACCAGCGGTTGTCTCTGGCTCTGTAGCCGACGCTGGATGACTGGCTTACAAATAGTTGGATGTCCGTGACGTTGGCCATGCTTTCCTTCCAGAAACCTGTCGGCTCCATCGCTTTGCGTATTTCGTCACGAGTGGTGGCTCTTGTGACCTTTACCCTCGCCGTGATCTTTCCTCCGCTGACCATCGGCGAGCCGACGAACTCAACGTTGAGGAACGGCTGAACTTCGAAGTTGACCTCTGTCTTGCCTTTTATATGCACATCTTGGGTTCCGTTTGAAATGACGGTCCCGTCTTCGGTCTCCAGCATGATAGGAATGAATGGACCGTCAACACGTACATTGTAGTCCGCCTCGAACAGTTTGGTGTTCCGGAACGTTCCGTCAGCCATGCAGTTGAAATCCTGTGGGGTGACATTGCCTTCCCAGCTGGTCTCTATCAAGCGGACCCTGATTCCTTCCGAACCTTGATCCGTAAGCACCGGCGCTCCTGTGTTCACATCCGTGACGCTTCCGAAGATCGTCTCGGAAGGAGCGTCGTAGTTGTCCAGCTCAAACAGAGAGCAGGATGTGAGAGCCATTGCGGCCATCATTGAGTAGATTATTTTTTTCATTCTTTTCTATCTGTTTGGTTGCTGGTCGATGACTGGACTCTTGGCGACTTCGCCGCTTGGAATCTCAAAGTAGTAGTCCGTTGCGCTGTAAAGCAGGCGCATCTCTCTGGCCATCTGGAAGTTGGCGTCGAAGAAATACTTGTGCTCCCTGGAGCTGTAGAACGGATAAAGGCCTCTGAGGCGATACTCTCCGTCAGCACCGGTTCTTGAGGCGTAGCCTTCCCTGTGCTCTCCCCAGAAATCGTCGCGGGCATCATAATGCTGTACCCTCCAGCGTCTTATGTCCCATTTGGTCTTGTGTTCAAGGGCGAGTTCCTTCCTTCTTTCCCTGCGGACGATGTTCCGGCTCTCGATGTCACCGCTCAGATCACTAGTCAAGGCATCGGCTCCGGCTCTTTCACGGATGTCCCTGATGGCCTGTGAGGCGACAGAAAGCATGTTGTCACCTTCGACAGGACAAGAAACTCCGG
This sequence comes from uncultured Bacteroidales bacterium, assembly GCA_934667175.1. GTDB lineage: Bacteria > Bacteroidota > Bacteroidia > Bacteroidales > UBA932 > Cryptobacteroides. The sequence continues at coordinate 5,398 of CAKULN010000041.1, forward strand.
CGATGGACAGCTCGACGGCTGACTCCGCCGCAGCGAGGAGCACGTCTGCATAACGCATCAGGATGAACGGTTGCGCCGACTTGCCCTCCCCACGTATGTAGGCAGGATCCGGGTTGAGATATTTCCTTAGGTAGAATCCGGAAAGGTTAGCCTCGTTGTCCTGTGTGTTGTAGAACGGCCCGTTGGCCCCGGCAGGTGTCATCTTCACTCCGTCAACTTCCATGACCGGCTGTGTCGCGAGGGCGTTGGCGCTCATGAAGAGTGTCTTGCCGAACTGCGGAAGGAGCTGATAGTAGTTCTGGGTTGCCCTGCTGTAGGAATAGTCCGACCAAAGAGGGGAGACCGGAGTCTCTCCGGTGTAGATCCCCGCGCGGATCTCGATCTCGACGTTGCGGAAAGTATCTCCCGGCAGGATCACGTAGGCTCTCAGGCGTGGTTCGGCGTTCTTGAAGAAATCCATCGTGGTGTCGTACATCAGATAATGTCCCTGAGTGTTGGACGCGCCGTCGGTCACACGGATGGTGCCGTCGGCATAGCGGTCGAACCCGTCAAACAATTCCACGAAATCAAGTGAAGGGCATGAACCCGAGCAAAGCGGATCTCTGAATATGAAAGGCGAGCTGTAGGCGTCCAGACCGTGGGTGAGTGACGGGTATGAATATTCCTTCACGAGGATGTTCTCCGGGCTGCTGACATCACTGAACATGTCCACCATGTTCTGGTACTGCGCCTCGCGGTCGGTTGCGCTCCACTTTTTCTTGTAAAGCGAATATTTTCCGCTCTTCATCACCTCGCGAGCGGCCTTGTAGGCCTCTGAGAAATATCTCTGCGAGGCGGCGGCCGCCTTGTCGCTGTCGAATCCGATCACCCTCACGCCGGTCTTCGAGCCGACTCCGGTGAGACGGCCGGTGACAGTGTCGTTGTACTTGGCTACAGAGCCGGCGTAGAGCATGGCCTCCGCCTTGAAAGCCAGAGCCGCGTACTTGTTCGGCAGGCCCTGCATCAAAGAGGTTTCAGGAAGCAGTTCGGTCGCCGTGTCGAAATCCTTGCAGATCTGATCCCAAGTCTCTTCCTCTGAGGATCTTGCGACCTCGAGCTTGTCAGCATCCGCCGGATAGGCGATCGTGTGAGTCACGAGCGGGATTCCGCCGAAACGACGCGCCATCTGGTAGAATGTGTAGGCTCTGACGAAATAGGCCTGGCCGAGATAGTAATTCATCTCAACCGACGAGAAGTCGCCGCCATATTCAGGAAGAGCCTCGATCAGGTGGTTGGCGTCGTGAAGCAGGACGAAAGCCTGATTCCAGAACGGGGTTCTCTCGCTTCTGAAAGTCTCGAATACATCATCCCTGTTCATAGCCTCTCCGCACCCGTCGATTCCGAGGGTGCCGAGCCAGCCGTTGAACTCGAAGCCCCACTGGGCCATATACTTGAAGTCTTCCCACGGCATCTGGCTGTAGAGCCTTGCCAGATAGATCTGCATTCCCTTGGAAGAGGTCAACAGGTCATCGTCCGTGACCGTGTTCTTTGGCGGGATGTTCATGTCACCGCAAGCGGAAAATGCCAGCAATGCGATGACCGATAAGTATTTGAATATTCTGTTCATATTCTTTCAAGATTTAGAAATTCAGGTCAAGTCCGATGGTCACGGTCTTGTTGAGCGGGTACATGCGGCCGTAGTCGGAATCCGGATGCTCCGGGTCAACATATTTGATACCAGTGAGTGTGAATATGTTGTAGGCGTTGGCGAAGATTCGCAGCGCGTTCTTCGTCTTGCCTTTAGTCGGAAGAGTCCAGCCGAGTTCCACACTCTTTAGTCTCAAATATGCCGTGCTGACACGGTTGAACTCGGAGTTCTGGTCCGGTGTGTGGCCGGTGTAGGCGTGCTCACCGCTTATCCATTTGATGCTCTGATCGTAAGGATCGGCTGTCGGGTCTTCAGGATGCCATCTGTCGAGGAACAGGTCGAGGGTTCCGCCTCCGTTGCTGCCCCAGATTGAGTAAAGTGGTTCGGAGTACATGTAGGAACCCATGGCCGAGCCCTGGAACAGGATGCTTAGATCCCAGTTCTTCCATTGTGCGTCAAATGACAGGGAGTAGTTCATCCACGGGGTCTGGTCGAAAGCGTAAGGGTGCATGTCCAGCCCGTTGATCTCGCCGTCTCCGTTCCAGTCAAGGTATTTGTAGTCTCCGGGAAGCGTGCTGCCCTCCTTGTAGATGTCGTAGTTCCAGATGTCCTCCCAGCTGGTGAACCGCCCGGCACTCTCGTAGCCAAACTGGATTCCTTGGTAGCGGTGGGTGAGGTTGTCGTTGCGCCATCTATCGTAAGAGTTGCCGTAAGGTCCTTGGTTGAGGGCGTCGAGGTACTTCTGACGGGTGACGGTCACTATTCCTTTAACATTATAGGAGAAGTCCCCGATCTTGTTCCGGTGGCTGAGCTCCAGCTCAAGGCCCATGTTCATGTCCGAGTTGATGTTCTCGATCGGTGCGGAGGCACCCACAACCGTAGGCAGTGACGAGGAGTTCTGTGCGAAGATTCCGCTTCTTCTTCTCTCGAAATAGTCCACCGTGATGCCCAGCAGGCCGTTCCATGCCTCGAAATCCACACCGATGTTGAAAGTCTTCGACCTTAGCCACGTGATGTTCTTGTTAGGCAGCGGGTATGTGCCCACGCCGTAGATGAACGAGCCGTCGATCAGATAGCCAGGGGCATAGTTGCTGTAATATCCTTTCTCCGCGTCACCCGATGTCGCAGGGTATGTGTAGCCGGACACCCATTCGTAATTGATTCCGCTGTCGTCTCCGAGCGAGCCGTAGCTGCCTCTGATCTTGAACTGATTGATGAAGGACAAGAGGGAAATATTCTTGAACCAAGGTTCCTGGGAAACCCTCCAGCCGGCCGAGAACGAAGGGAAGAATCCCCACTGGTGTCCAGGGGCAAATTTCGACGATCCGTCGTAACGGAACTGTCCCTCAAATAGATAACGATCGTCGAATGAGTAGTTGACCCTTCCGATGAGAGCCCTGTACTCGATGTCGTGGAATGCGTCCAGACCGGTGTTGATGCCCACGAATGTCGATTCCGTGTTGTCTTTCAAGGCGGTGAAGTACGGTGTGCTGAACGCCAGGTCGCCATAGAGATAGTAGTTGTCTCCTTTCCTGCGCTGCGCCTCGGCTCCGAATGTCGCTCCGACGGAGTGGCGGTCGGCGAACTTCCTGTTGTAGTTCAGGAGAATCTGGCCGAGAACCTGCTGCTTGGAATAATGCTCGCGGGTGAGTCTGTCGGAATGGTCGGCAAACTCCTTGGAGACATATTCCCCGGTCAGGCTGTTCTTTGCGTAGAGGGAATATGACTTGCGGAACATCTCGTTGTCGTCGAAGCGGTAGTCGTAGCTGGCCAAACCCTTGAGGGTCAAGCCTTGCAGGATGTCCGTGAGGGTGCCGAAGTCATATTCAAGAGACGCGGAGGTCTGGAATTGCTTCTGGCGGTATTTCTTGTAGCCGGAGATGTCGGCCGTCATCATCGCGACGGTGTTCTGCTCAAGGTCAAGTCCGTCGTAGTTCAACATCGTCTGCTCCTCATCGACGTAGGCCGGGAACAGGACGCCCTGCTTCCAGAGGTTCCTGATCAACGTGACAGCGTCGGAGTCCGGTGTGCGGCGGTCATCCGCCAAGGCGCTGACGCTGAAGTTCATGTTCAACCCCTTGGCGATCTCGGCATTGATGTTCGAGCGAAGGTTGTACTTTGAATAGTTGAGGTCCCGGCTGCGGAAGAACCCTTCCTGGAACAGGTAACCCATGCTCACATAGTACTGGTACTTGTCGCTGCCTCCGGATATGCTGACATCGTGCTGGGTCTGCGGAGACCAGTCGGAGAACACGAGCGAGTTCCAGTCAGCGGCCTTTTTCGTGCCGTTGATGTAAGGCTCCATGTCAGCGTCCAGATAGACTCTGGAGCCGCTTCCGTCAGCCTTGTTCATCGTCATCTCGTTGTAGAGGGTCATGGCGTCCACCGCTCCGGCCAGCTTAGGCATTGTGGAAGGGAACTGGAATGTGTAAGAACCATTGTAGTTGACCTTCGCCTTACCTTTGGAGCCTGACTTTGTGGTCACGAGCACGACTCCGTTGCCTCCCCTGACTCCGTAGATCGCCGCCGAGGCGTCCTTGAGGACGGACACGTTCTCGATGTCGTTCGGGTTGAGTCTCTGGAAGTCCTCGATGGAGCGAGGCACGTCGTCAATCACGACGAGGGGCGTTCCCAAACCTCTGACATCGAAACTGTTGCTGTAAGTTCCCGGCTCGGCGCTCTTCTGCCAGACACGCACACCTGCGACCCTTCCGGTAAGCATGTTCTGCGGGTTCTCGGACTTGGTGTGGAGCATGTTCTCGCCGCTGACTCCCGAGATGGAGCCGGTGATCGAGCCTTTCTTCTGGGTTCCGTAACCCACGATGACCACGCTCTCAAGGTAGGTGTTGTCGTCTTTCAGGACGATGTTGATCTCTTTCCTGCCTCCGACTTTCTCGACCACGGTCGTGTAGCCGATGCAGGAATATTCAATCTGCGCGTTGTCCGGAACGGAGAGTGAATATTTCCCGTCCAGATCCGTGGCCGCTCCGGTCGTGGAGCCTTTGATCATCACATTGGCTCCGATGACAGGTTGTCCCTGTGCGTCGCGAACTGTTCCCGTGACCGTGATCGGGTTCTGCGCGTCCAGACAGAACGAGACCACGAACAGCAGCAGGAGAGCAAGATATGTTCTTTTTGCCATAATCTATTGTTAGTGTTTATTTTGTGCTGATAAGCCATCTTGCGATCTCGGCGTATTCCGCCGCGAACGCGAAGGCGAACATCCCCTCGACTTTGTTCTTGGTGTTGTCCGTGTTCCAACCGTACAGAAGGCTTGGAGGCAGGAATCCGTTGTGAAGGTAGTTCGAGTAGCCGTAGTCCAGATTGTTCTGGAACGTGGTGATGTTCAGGGAGACGTTGGAATAATGTGCCGAGACATCCACCCATCCCCTCAGGAGGACTCCGTTGAACCAGTTGTTGAACCCGGTGACATCGTAGTCATAGCAGTCTTCCACGGTGGCGGATTTCTTCGCGAAATAGACCAGCGCGGAATTGGACAGGCTCGTCATGTCGTTGAGATATTCCTTGTCACCGGTAACCCTGTAAAGGTCAGCCGCTCCGGAAAGCATTGTGCCAGAGTTGTATGAATATGCCGTTCCGGTCGGTCCCTCTTCCTGGTTGTTGGCCCTGTAGCGCACTCCTCCGACGGTCTCGTAGGCTATCCCGGATTCGCTCAGGGACGATCCTTTCGCCCCGAGCATGTCGTAATACACTCCGACGGCTTTCCTGAACAGGTTGTTCCTCTGGAAAGCATAGACCTTCTTCGCGAACATCAGATAGTACTCGCTCTTGTCCATCTCCTCGGTCAGGCGCTGTTTCATCGCTCCGATGTACCGGTGCGTGATCTTGGCGTTCTTGCCGGAATATATCTCGCTCAGCCAGACAAGCGGGCTGACAAACGGCCCGTTGCTGCACGAATGCTTTGTGTAGTAGCCAGGACCCCAGGTTATTCCTCCGTGCTCGGTTCCGTCGCTTTTAAGCGTGCAGTCCCATCCGTCGAGGACATATTCAGCAAGGTACTCGGCCTTTTCGAGATAACGGGACTCCCCGGTGAGACGGTAGGCGTTGAGCAGTTCCCTGACAAGCCATTCCTGATCGTCATAGACATTCTCCACGCCCTCGACCTTTGCTGTGCCGGGACTGTTGCCCCTGTTGACTCCATAGACCGACCACTCCTTTGTCTGGGTGTATGACGTGAGGGTGTAAGTGCCTTTGTACCAATCCAGACCCTCGAAAAGTTTTCCGAGAGTGCTCTTGAGTTCCTCGCTGTTGGCGTTGTAGAGATCCGGTCTTCCGGCCTCTTTCAGTTCCTCCATTCCGGAAAGGAGGGCGTTGACAGCCTCGAATGACGATGTGTACATCCACACGCTGGCCTTTTCGAGTGAAGTCACTCCGGCGAACGGGTAGTAGTAGCGCATCATCAGCATCGAGTTGCCTTTGAAGCAATGCTCCAAGGCTGCCTGCGTCAGCGTCAGCGAGCGTTTGAGGTTTTCCTCAGCCTTGTCAAGGTTCGTTTCCTGAACCGGTGGCTCCGGAACAGGTTCAGGATCTTTCGTGTTATGTGAACAGGCTGTGCCGCCGATCGCAAGGACCAGCAGCACAACCATCAAAGTTTTTCTCATTATTTCAGACCGATAGAGTGGATGGCCATCTTGTTCTCGTCACCGTTGTCGTCTCCCTTGAAGACTGCGAGAGCGATGATGACGTTCTTTCCGCTGTAGGCTGAAAGGTCATATTCAAAGTTGGCGTAGAGCTCCGGCTCATCCTTGCCGCCTCCCTCGTTGATGAACTTCCATGCTCCGTTGCCGGCTGACTCCGCGAAATTGGCCTCGTGACCGTTGCCGACTGTGTGGACCTTCGGCTCAAGGAATGAGACAGCGCAGTCTTCGGTGATGGCGGCCACCTTGAAGTAGGTCGGATGTTCCGTGTTGAAGTTGCGTGCCTTGATGAAGAGGGTCTTCTTCGCGTTGACCGGAAGTTTTGCGTAGAAATATGACTGCGGCTCGTCAAGTGTCACAGGGGTGCCGCCTCCGTTGGTCTTGATCACGAATCCCTCACCTGCGAACGGCTCGTTGTCCTTGTGGATCGGCATGCAGGCCCAGTAGGCGGCGAAATGATTCTGCTCTCTCCAGGTATGGTAGGCGTCACGGTATTTCTCAGGACCGTCGATGTCCTGTGGGCCGACATTTGAAATGCCTTCGAAAGTGTCGATCTCCGTTACAGGCATTGTTGAGCGAACCATTTCCTTGGTCATCTTCCAGTTGGTTCCGAGTCCCTGCACCTCCTCGCCAGGACACCAGCCCCAGTCTGATGGGCACTCCTTGGCGAACACGATGCGGCGGATAACAAGTTGTGGATAGTAATCTCCAGTCTTGACCCTGTAGTTTCCAATCGCAAAATAGATTTCCTTTCCGATATATGGTGTGAGATCGAATTCAAAATCAGGATGTTCTCCTCCATTTCCGGTTGTGTAACTTCCACCGCTATACTGACGGATTTCGCCGATTCTGACAGCCTCCGGATCAACAGCCGCAGGATCGATCACCATCACTCCAAAGTTGGCAGGGCCGTGCTCGTCGGTCCCGTGGGTGCGAACTTTCAAGTACATTTTGCAGTTGTCGGCGGAGATTGCCTTCTTCCCGTAGATATAGGAATCGAATACGTCAAGGTCAGCCGGATTGTTCCTATCACCGTCCTCCTCGCTATTCCTTATCTGGATTGTAGTGCCTTCATTCTGCTCTTGGATCCATCCTTGATGGCTTGTGATTGTGTATAGGAAGTCGGTTGACCAGTCGAAGTGAGGGTAGTCTGGACTACCATCTTTTCCTCCCCTATATTCATTATAGTAGAAAGTGTTCGCTGTGGCCGCGATTTGCTCGAGAGTAAGGCCTCTGAGAAGTTCCTTGCTTCCCATCAGAACCTCGCCGAGATCAACGACGAAGTCTCCTGTGAAGGAAGCCTTCTCGACTTTCTTCTCGACGGTGACGCAACCGGCCTTCGTGAAGGTCAGGGTGTAGTCGTCGATTGTCAGGTTGTCGAAGTTGAACGTTCCGTCAGCGCCAGTCTCGAGGTTTTTCGCCCCGTTGAGTGAAATGGTGACCCCGGCGAGCGGAGCGTTTCCGTTCTTGGCGTCGACTGTCGTACCTTTGATTGACGCACACGCCACAGCCATGATCGCGTCCACATTTTTTGCGACCTTGTCCACGAAAGACTTTTCCGTGATTGACACAGACGCGTCAGCGAATCCGTCTTTCTTGAAGGTCACGGAGTGTTTGGTGATTGTCACTCCATCGATCTTGTAGGATCCGAAAGCGTCGGTTGTCGCTGTCTTGTTGATGTCCGCGATCTCCACGGTCACATCAGCGATCGGAGAGCCCACGTCACTTTTTACTGTACCGGAGACTGTTCCTGTCTCTAATTCAGGTTCCTTGTTGTCATCCTTCTTGCAGGATGTGAACGCCGTTCCCATCAGGACGGCCGCCAGCGCCATAGCGGCGAAAGTTTTTAGTGTCTTCATGCTTGTTTGAGTATTACTAATTTGTCATGCGTTCTTTGTAACGTTTTGCAAAATAAGTTGGCCTTGGTTAAGAATCGGGTTAAATTAAGATTAAAAGAGAAATAATTTTAGGTTAATTCGGCCGATTTTTAATAATTTTACAGAAAATCTTCAACATGGTCCGCCGTTTTGTCGTTTCGCTGCTCTTGTTTTTACTGTCGGTCCCTGGCTTTACGCAAGGCCTTGGATTCTATGGACACGACTGTCAGATAGACAGGAGGACCTCATTTCAGATCAATCCCCGATGGTTCGGCAGCTGTCGCAGGACTTTGAGCCTTTCCTTTGATTTCAAGGCTTTGCCAGGGGCCTCTGACGGCTACATATTCAGAATGAAGTCTGGCCGTAGAGATGATTCTCCCATTCTGAATTTCTTTTATGAACAGACGCATGACTCTTACCTTTTCAAGTTGATTTTGGAGGGTAAGCGGTTCATTGTCCAGCTTGAGATTCCTAAATCCCAGGTCTCCATCTCCAAGGATTGGGTGGATATCTCGCTTCTCTTTGATTCCGCCAATGATTCGGCGACGTTGCGTGTCGGAGACATTTGGGAGGCTTCCGGCGAAGTGGATCTGCCTGGCACCATCAGGCCGAGAATCTGGTTCGGCAAAAGTGAGTATTTGATTGACGTGCCCTCTTTCGCTATCAGTAATCTTGCTATCTCGTTTGACGGGGACACGGTTTATTTTCCGTTGAGCGAGGACTCCGGTGATGTCGCCCGAAGTTCCAGATGGTACATTCGTGGCAAGACCGTCAATCCGATCTGGCTTCTGAATGATTCCTATCATTTCCGTAAAGTCTCAACTCGTAAGTCCTCTCAGATGTTGTGCGCTGGTTTTGACCGGGTGCGTCATGGAATATATATGTTCAACCGCGACTCTTTGATATTCCTTGACCTAATCAACGAGAGTGTGACTGCCCGTAGAACCGTCAATCCCTGCCCTGTCATCAACGCCTGCGCCACTTCATTCATTGATCCTGTGGATGGAGCCATCTATGCCTATCAGGTTTATTATGATGACTATGACAACAAAGGTGCCCCGACTGTGGCAAGATTGGATCCTGTCACACATCAGTGGGAGCCCCTTTCTGACGAATCCCTTGACATGCAGATGCACCATCATTCCCAGTGGTTTGATGAAGACCGGCATCGATTTACGATATTCGGTGGCTATGGCAATCGCCGCTATAACGGATCTTTCTATGATTTTGATCTCTCCGATTATTCATGGTCAAAGTGGGATGTTGAGGAAGGCGATGTGATATTCCCCCGCTTTTTCTGTTCCATGGGCTATAACGCGCGGAACGGCAGTATCTTGATTTTTGGTGGGATGGGGAACGAGAGTGGCGACCAGATTGTCGGTCGGGAATATTCATACGACCTTTTCGAGGTCAATCCTCGTGACAGGAGCTCCCGCAAGGTATGGACGGCGGATTGGAAAGGGGACAATTGTGTCGCTGTCAGAGGTATGATTCTGGATGGGGATTATTTCTACACGCTTTGTTATCCTGAATATGAGACGCTCTCGGAATTGAATCTTTACCGTTTTTCTTTGGAAACCGGTGAATATGAAATCCTTGGTGACCAGATTCCTATCAACTCCGACAAGATCACGACCAACGCTAATCTTTATCTTGACCGTGATATGGGAGTGATGGTAGCCTTGGTTGAGGAATCTCCCGATGACAGATCTTCTTCCATCACCGCTTACCGCATTTCTTATCCTCCCGGAAGCCAAAAAGTTTCGACAGTCGTCTCCAGAATGCGCCAGAGGGTTTTCTTGATCATTCTTGTCGTTGTTTTTGTACTGACGTTTGTTTTAACCAAACTGTATCTTGCAACCTCCGCAAGAAGAAGACGTTCAGGTTCCGTCAAGATTCCTCCGTTCATCAGGTCCAATGAAGATAAACCGAATTCCATTTACCTTTTCGGAGATTTGACTGTCGTTGACCGGGACGGTAAGGACATCTCCACTCACTTTACAACCAAGCTGCGCCAGATGTTCTTGATAGTCACGAACAGTTTGGATGACGGGGGTGCTTCGTCCAAGAAGATCAGTGGCCTTCTTTGGCCTGACAAAGAGGAGGATAAGGCAAAGAATCTCAGGGGAGTGACCGCTAACAACCTAAGGAAGTTCCTCGGTGGCCTTGATGGGATTAAATTGGTCTATGAGGACGGAAAATTCAATTTTGAGCTGTCTCCTGTCTTTGGTTGCGATTATCTTGAGTTCCTCCGGCTCCTTGATTCTGAGAACCCGGACATGGATGCCATTCTTGCGATAGTGGCGAGAGGAAAGTTTCTCAAGAACGAGTCCGACCCAATGTTCGACAAGATGAAAGCTGAGACAGAGCGTCGGGTCAAATCCGTTGTGACAGTGGAACTTTCCCGGCGTTTCTCTATAAGACAGTACGAGAACACTATTCTGTGCGCGGACATCCTGTTCAGTCTGGATCCTCTTGATGACGATGCCTTGATGTACTCTGTCCGCTCCTTGGCCGCTTTGGGGGACGAGGAGAAGGCAGGCCGTCTCTATCAGGCTTTCATCACCAAGTATAAGAAGGATTACGGCGAGGACTATTCCACCTCGTTTGAAAGCATTCTTTCGGAAAAGTTAAGTTAGAAGCTGTTTAGGCAGCTTTATGGAAATTGTGAAATTTTAGTACTTTGTCTTGCAAGGTATTTAAAAATATTTATATCTTTGCATTGTAAAATTAATTGCAAAGCAAGGTCGCAAGATGCCAATCAGTGATTATTGTGGTGCGAAAATATTGATAAATAATATATTACTGAAATGAAAAAAGTTGTGAACGTCAGTGTGGGTGGCAGAAGTTTCTCTCTGGATGAGGATGCTTATGCGAGACTTACCGCTTATTTTGATCACTTTAGGGCTCGTCTGGACCGAGACACTCAGTCCGCGAAGGAGGAGGTGATGTCAGATCTGGAGAACCGGATCGCGGAACTGTTTGATCAGGGAACCGGAGGTGCGTCCTATCGGGTTGTGAATCTGGCTCTTGTCATTAAGGTCGTGGAGCAACTTGGCATGCCGGACGGTTCGAAGGAACCTTATTCGGCATATTCAGAAAACAAGGCTTCGGAAGGGGATTCTAAATTCGGGGAGGACAATGAATATTCTGCTCCGAATCCAGGAAGTGGACCGGATTTTTCCTATAATGGCGCGCAGGGGACAGTTCGCCGGAGGCTTTTCCGGGACATGGACACTAAGACGATCGGGGGTGTTTGCTCAGGGTTGGCTGCGTTCTTAAACATTGACATAACCTTGGTAAGAATCCTCGCCTTGTTGGCCTTGCTGCTTTGGGGAACCGGACTGCTTGTCTACCTCGTGTTGTGGATAGTCGTGCCTCCGGCGAGGACTCCGGCGGAAAAGTGCGAGATGAGAGGATTTGAGCCGACCGCGGAAAACATGGCGAGATTCAGCCAAAGGAGGAATGGTTATGGAAAATAGCGCTGAAAATGTACGTTCCCAGATGCGCAAGGGGGTCCTTGAATATTGCATCCTGAGCATCCTGGCACGCAAGGAGGCCTACGCTTCCTCGATTCTGGATGACTTGAAATCAGCGAACATGATCGTGGTCGAGGGCACGCTCTATCCTCTTCTGATCCGTCAGAAGAATCAGGGGCTTCTGTCATACCGTTGGGAGGAGTCGACTCAGGGGCCTCCGCGGAAATATTACTGCATCACCGAGAAAGGCCGTCAGCAGCTCCGCGAGATGGATCAGGCGTGGCAGGAGATTGTGGAGACCATAAAGACTATAAAACAATGAATATGAAGCATCTGCTTCTAATATATTGAAAGACAATGAAACAAGTTGAATATGTCAGCATAGGTGGCTATGTGTTCTCTTTGGAGGACAATGCCAGCCTCGCCGCCAAGGAATATCTTGACCAACTCAATTCTTTCTATTCCAGAAAAGAGAGCGGCGCAGAGGTGATGGAAGGAATAGAGGAACGGATGGCCGAACTGCTTTTGGAGAAAAGCGGTAAGGGTGGTGTTGTGACACTTGCGATGGTTAATGAAGTCATCTCTGTGCTTGGTCGCCCTGAGACGATAGAGGAGGAGACTACTGATGTCCATGGCGCTTCGACAGGCTCAGCGTCCACGACATCTTCGGACGCTGAGCCCGCCGAAGCCATCGACGGTACATCAGGTCGGACCGCGGCATCTTCGGACGCTGAGCCTGCCGAAGCGTCCAGACGTTCGTCAAAGAACACCTCCAGAAATGATGCGAAACCCCGCCGGAGACTCTACCGCGACCCCGCCAACGGAAAACTGGCCGGAGTATGCAGCGGCCTCGCGACTTATCTAAATGTGGACCCCGCCATATTCAGGATAGCATTTGTTGTCTTGACCCTGCTTGGTGGTCTTGACTTCCGGTTCTGGCCTCTTGAGCCGTGGATTCATATTTCCATTCCGCTCGTTTACATCATCCTCTGGATCTGCATGCCTGCGGTGAAGACAGTCCGCCAGCGGGATGAACTCAGAGGCGAGGGCGGCACCGTCGAAGACATCAGCGAGCGTGTGCGCAACACTTCCCGTGAGGAGCCAAGACCCCGTGACACGCAAACATGGAATAATGTCAGCCGGATATTCTCTGTAATATTCGGAGTCTTCCTCCTTCTGGCCGGAGTAGCCGGCATAGCGTTCCTGTGCTCATTCTGGTGGGGCGGTGAAATTCTTGGCAACAGCTTCTTCTACAACAAGTTTATTGAACACATCGCCATCGAGGCCCCCGAGGTCCTGTCTTTCATCTCCGTTCCGATTGTGATGGTCGCCGCCATCCTCGTTGTCGCCATTCCGCTGTTCATAATGCTCTACGGCGGTGTTATGCTTATCTTCGGTCTGAAATCCCCGAAATGGCACCCCGGCCTCATCCTCTTCGTCATCTGGCTGATGATCCTCGTGGCCCTCTCCGTCTCCTCCCTGATGACCTTCGCAGTAATCGACTGAACCCCATAAGTTTAATATTGATAATGTAAGCCATGCCGGACAACCTGAAGAAGGTTGCCCGGCATGGAGGTTCGATGTCTGAACTGATCAGAGGCTCTTCAATTTCTTCCTTTCCCGCTGTTCCAAGAGCAGATAATAATGCGTCTAAGTGAGTAGTTCAGATTTTCCAATCGGTGATTGGAAAATGTCCGGGAAGATTTTATAAAACCTCATAAAGTTGTACAAATAACTCTTGGTGAATCCCTTACCATAAATGCCGGTAAGATCCTTGGAAAGATTCTTTATCACCCCTCCGCCATACTCCGCACGGTTCTCTCCCAACTAGATCTCCTCGCTGATGCGCTTGCCCGGCAACCAGTTGCGCTGAATCATCGCTATATTCACCGAACGATAGGCTTCTTGCCGTGCCTGTTCGATGATGCTTCGGGCATCTTTCAAGAGACTGCCACTATTCTGACATAACACCTTTTCCATCTCCTATTCCTCCCCAAACAAATCCTTCATATTCTTCTCGATCTCTTTCTACAAGTCCACAGTCTCTGCATTCAGATGCTGGAACTCGCCATTCAGCGACAGCATGTCAGCGGAATGCCAAAGATTATCTTTCAGATTTTTAAGTTCAGTGTCAGTCATTTGTCCGAATGTTGGTTCAATTGTAGTATCTATTATTAGTTGATAATCGGTATTATACACTCTAAGCGGTAGAAAAGTGATTGTATGGATTCTGTTTAGATACGAAGGAGGTAATATTTAACGTATTTAACCTACATTTACATCATTTTCCGAGTCCGAGTATAGTATTTCTATCATTTCGTTGGCTATTTTGTGGTCAGCGATTCGCATGACATTGTTTGTATCAGAGTTGTAGCCAAAGAAGTTTATGTTCCCATACCAAACAATGGATTTGTCTATGATGGCGCATTGCAGTGTTTGCTCTTTGCTGCATATTACATCCATTCCTGCATTTTTAAGTTCTATCTCGTTAGCCCCTTCCTCTTTGATATGTACAGCTACCGCAACACCATCATGAAGAAGATGGGCAAGTATTGACATAATAGACGGCTTGTATTTGAACTTTACTTTTGGAACAGCGATTACAACAGAGTGCTGGGCTTTTGACAAATCGTTTCGGAATGCCGCTTCGTAATTGTTTCGTTCATATATCAGTTCTTGTGGATTTTTGTCAGGTGTGGATGATGCCACATTCTTTCCGTATCCTGCTTTTGAATACCCTTTCAAACGTTTACGATACATAGAGTCGCAAAGTGGAACATGAATATCCACATAATCATAAATGCGCACCTCGGTCTTTCCATCATATTCTCTATGTAAACGCCCGGCATATTGCTCTACATTTCCTTTCCAGGCTATAGGCATAGTAAGGAACAGCGTATCAAGGCGAGGATAATCGAAACCTTCACCTACATACTTTCCCGTAGCCACAATCACAAGCGATTCTGATATTGGTATTGACTGTAGATTTTGTAATGCAATACGTTTTTCTTTAGTAGAATCTGCTCCAATGAGTTGAATGACATGATCGGCAAATGACATTAGCATTTGTGCCAGCGCTTTGACATGAGCAGTGCGAGTGGTTAATACCAATGGGGTATGACCTTCTTGAATGGCAATTCTCACATCTTCTACGATGAACTCATTTCTAATCTTATCTTCGGACAAGTCTTGTGTAACTTGAACGTAAGTCTTGCTGTCTGATGTAATACTACGGAACGAGGTAAACCTTGGAATCAACAAACGTTTAAATGTTTGATTTTCCATTTGACTCTTGGCATCAGAGGTGAACCTTATCTTTCCGCATTGCATGAAGATGATAGGTTGATGACCATCCTTTCTGATAGGAGTTGCTGTCAAACCATATACGTATGTAGCCGTCACTTGTCGAAGCACTTGTTCAAAACTTACAGATGAGACATGATGACATTCATCAACTATCACCATGCCGTAATTTTTGACAAAAGGCTTTGCTTCGCCATCACTCAAGCAGGATTGTATTAAAGCAATATCAATTACGCCATGCAATGAGTTCTTGCCTGCGTGTAAGCTGCCAATGACGGAAGATTTCTTTTTCTTGCCTCGTTTTGTTTCTTCTATTGTTTCATCTGTTTTGAGGAATGTTTCCAACCGCTCTTTCCATTGTTCAAGCAATGCTTTGTTGTGAACAAGAATAAGGGTGTTGACTTTTCTCTTTGCTATCATTCCGATAGCAAACACCGTTTTTCCAAATGCAGTTGTAGCAGACAAGGTACCTATATTATGCTGAGCAAATGCTTCTATTGCCTTTTGCTGTTCTTCTCGAAGTTCTCCTCTGAATGTAACATTGATATTATGCCCATGATTTGTTTTGTCTGAAATCATTACCTTAACACCATGTTGGGTTAGAATATCAGAAACAGCATCCTCGCAACCACGAGGAAGAGCGAGATAATCATCAGTCATTTCCGAGCATGAAATGATGCGAGGAATATTATAAGTAGAGAGACGCATTCCTTGCTTCTCATAAAATTCAGGGTTACGGAAAGCAGCTATGCGCCTGAAAACATTCACACATTTGACAGATAGGCAATCTAAAGGAATATAAAGCATGCTAGCTCTTATCAGAACAATTTGCTTGGGATAGCTGTCTGTTCGTACCATATCCATCTGAGGCGTTTCCCAAGGTTTTGCTTCGCTGGTCTTTGAAAGTTCGCCCAATGTAGGAACAGTATGCAGTCGTAGCAGCGAATCAAGTTCTGTCTCAGATAACTTATGGATTTGCGACAACATTTCCCATTGGTCGGCATACACATTGAAATCTTCATCAACAAATACGCTGTTTCCTTTGCGACGAGCCATACCTTGTAATGGCAAGGCTACAAGGTTTCCAAGCCCTCCTTCTGGCAGGGTATCTTGGTTTGGAAAGAAACGGTCGTATGACTTGAAAGACAGATGAACATCACTATTCATCGCCTCTGTTAGGATGGCATTTCCTAACTTACGTGCCTTGAAAGCGGTTACAGGTGTGTCAAAGAATATCCATACGTGAGCACCATTGCCAGAACGTGAGCGTTCGATGTAGCAGGGAACATTCCAAGTCTTGCAAATATTTACAAAGGCAATCACATCATTCTTGTAACCATGCTCACAGCTCTTGTCATCAAAGTCTGTGCAAAGGAAACTGCAAGTGTTGTCTTTCCGTATAGGATAAAGTCCAATGACGTCACGCCCAAATTGATCCTTTCCTGCAAGATGATTGAAAAAATCGTTGTATGTCAAAGGGGCAAATTGTCTGTTGGGACAATCCGCACACTTGTATTTTCGTTTGTCGCAAAACTCACGATTCCATTCTCTGTTGCATACTGGTTGGTAGCCAGACTTTTGAGTCGTGCTACTGTACCAACGCCTAGCAAACACATCGTTACGACCTTGAAACACACTTTGGAATATGGCAACCTTTTCCTGTAACGTGAATTGGTAAGTAGAAACGGATGCAGCTTCGATGTGATTAGTTTCGCACGCCTTTGACTCAAAACTACCATATTCTATCCCATTCTTGTCAAGAATTGCTTTAAGTCTGGCATTTTCCTTTTCCAATTCTTGAATTCTTTGGGTAAGAGCACTTACATCCGTTGTGTCCATAACGGTTCGCTCTCCCATCCATTCAGAAATCCAAGAGCTGCCAGATCTATCTCTGGATAATTGGAAAATAGCGCGTGCATCTTCCCCAACATATCATTGTTAGGCGATATGATGTCAAGGAAATACTTGATGATGCAGATTGTGAAATATACTCTTTGAGGATTTATTGGCAGGGTAATCCAAGAATGGGCAATCCTTCTTGGCGAAACAGGCATGATGGAACTTACCTTGTTCCACACTCTTGAATGGTGGCAACAGGCATTTCTCAACAATGTCAAAGATGTTATCCAAGATTCCAGGACGATTGGCTGCAAGCCGAAGTAATGTGAGATACGCTTACGTATCTTGTCTGCTTTCAGATTACGGTAAACCATGTTCACGTTTCCCATCGTCAGCAACTCGCCTAAAATCCAAGAAGGAGGAAATGGGTCGCAATAACTGTTCTTGAAATGCTTGATGAACTCTTCTGTTGATTTCGTATATTCCCTGTCAATGGTGTTCTTTGTCTCTTGAAAAGTTCTTTGGTTTGCAAAGTGAACAGAATTTGTCGGCCAATAAATGTCTCCAGTCATCTGTACAGGAATATTCATTATGGCACGACGAATGGCTATCTCAACTTTCTCTATCTCATTGAGAAGGAGCATGCGCAACTTCTTGTCGAAGCGATACAGATTCAACACTTGCCGAAAAGTTGTGCCTTCTTTATACTGATGAGATTCCTTTGGAACTTTCAAGAAAGGGTACATATAGGCAGAAAGACGATAGTACCCAATGCTCTCCAGATACCGCATTGCTTTGGCTTCGTCTGAAATGACAAGTCCACGACTTTCCAACAGAGCCACCAAGTCTGTCTCTGCCATGTAATGTTTCGTGAAGTGCGGCAATCTTTCCATTAGCGTATTTTGAGAGTAAACGTATATATACAAAAAAAAGCCCCACGCATTTGAGCATCGTTGAGAGGCTTGGTGGGAACTGACGCAGCAAAGTTACGAATAATCATTGATAATACAAACTTTTTTAGCATGAAAAATCACGTAAAAGTCACGGCTCTTTCATTTAAGATTTCGTTGCCAGTCTAAAAATGTTGTTATTTTATAGCGGGTGTTTTCCTGTCCAGC
>CAKULN010000042.1 GCA_934667175.1 uncultured Bacteroidales bacterium
TTTAAAAGAATCAACGCTCTTCATTTTCGTTCTCGGTACTTGTTGTACTTCCTTCAGTCTTTTCAATGAACTTGTTTGTTGTTCTCAGGCTGAACTTTCGTTCCGTTCCTGAAAGCGGGTGCAAAGGTAGTACTTTTTTCTTTCCCTCCAAACTTTTTTTGATATTTTTTCGACAATAGTTTTCAACAACCGTCTGTTAAAACCTACTCTAAACCGATGTAAATCTCCGATACATGGAGGGTTAGGCAAAAAGCAAAAAAAATGGCTCCTGGACGTGCCAGGAGCCGGATTATTTATGATGCAGGATCAAAGACCTACATTCCCGCGGCAACGATCATTCCCAGACCAACAAGGAAGAAACAGAACATCGCTCCAAGAAGGCTGTAGACAGTCTTGTTGGATCCTTTGAATTCCTTCCACACAAAAACGCCCCAAATGGCGGCGACCATCGGCGCGCCCTGACCAAGGGCATAGGATACGGAAGCGCCAGCCTTGCCGGCCGCAATGTAGCTGAGAGCGGTTCCCAGGCACCAGATACAGCCACCAAGCATTCCCACGAGGTGGGTCTTGGAATTGCCTTTGAAATATTCACTCATCTTGACAGGCGCACCCTGGAAAGGCCATTTCATGAATATCGGGCCGAACACAAAGTGACTGGCAAGAACAGCAAGGCTGAACACTACGATAGCCGTATATGGACCGACCTTGCCAGGTTCCATATTCGCGAAATCCTTGAGGTCCATAGCCTTCATCACGAATGATGAGAAGAAGGACATCACAACACCGGCGACAACGGCGAGAATGATTCCCTTGCGCTGGTCCGCCTTGGTGATTTCGGCGTTGCCGGCCTTTTTACCGGACGCGATACCATTTAGGATCACGGCCACAACCACAAGAGCCACACCGATTCCCAAAAGCGTAAGATTACTCTTGAGCGCTCCCTGGGACATCTCTACACGGAGGTTGTTGATGACACCGAGCACAAGCGCGAGACCGCATCCCACAGGGAAAGCCACCGACATGCCGGCGATCGAAGTGGACGCGCTCAGGCAGATGTTCGAGAGATTGAAGATCACTCCTCCGATAATGATGCTCAGGATGGCGGAGGAGTCAGCCTGCGCGATGTCCTGGAAGAAAGGACGACCTTCCGGACCGAATGTTCCGAGAGTAAGAGCAAGAAGCAGGGAGAATATGACCATTCCGATCACATAGTCCCAATAGAAGAGTTCGTACCTCCAACTTTTGGCGGCGAGTTTCTGGGTGTTGCCCCATGAGCCCCAGCAAAGCATGATGATGAAGCAGAAGAACACTGCCAGACCATAACTGTTTACGATAAACATAATATTAGTGTTATTTAAGATTGAATATTCATGATTACCGAGCGATGAAAGCTTCCGCCTCCGCTCTTGTAGGTATGGCGGTCTGAGCCCCCATCTTTGTCACTGAAAGCGCAGACACGGCGGAGGCGAACTCCGCGGCCTCCTTGAGGGTCTTGCCTTCTGACAAAGCCACGCAGATAGATCCGCAATAGGTGTCACCGGCTCCAGTCGTGTCCACAGCCTTAACCTTGCGGGCCTGGACAAACTGAGGCTCACCACCGTCGAGAATAAGGGATCCCTTGCTACCCATCGTCACAATCATATTCCCGACACCCTTGCCAAACAGGACCTTGGCGGCCGCGGCCGCGGTTTCCTTGTCGGTCACCGGCATCCCGGAGAATGAGGCAAGTTCCGTCTCGTTAGGAATGAACAATGAGATGTATTTGAATATCTCCTCGGGGAGTTCGGCGTATGGAGCCGGATTCAGAACCACAAAAGCGCCGGCATCATGGGCGATCTTCGCGGCCTTGAGGACTGTCGGCACAGGGATCTCCAACTGCATCAGCAGGATGTCACAGGACTTGAGCGCCGCCTCGGAGGCGGTGATGTCCCCGTCCGTAAAATCCAGATTAGCGCCGGAAGCCACGACAATGCAGTTTTCAGCGTCTTTGTCAACAGTGATCAACGCCACTCCGGAAGGCTTGTCCGAACGGATGATTCCACTTACGTCAATCCCCTCTTCTTGATAATGTTTAATGGAATTGTCTCCGAAAACATCATTCCCGACTTTGCAGATAAAGGAAACGTCACCACCTACCCTCTTAGCAGCGACTGCTTGATTGGCACCTTTTCCTCCGGCACTCATGGTAAACACACCTCCTAAAACAGTTTCGCCAGGAGCCGGTAATGTCGGGGTCTTGACAGTCATGTCCGTGTTGCTGCTCCCCAAAATCAGTATTTTCTTCATTTCTTTGATTAATTAGTTACTTTACGGTTATAAATCCAGTGCTAAAACGTTAGCGCAAAACTATATCAAAAGTCAAAGATAGATAAAAAACGTCACAATCCTTATATAAAAGGACAAAAAAAATGCGGGAACCACCATATAAGGATGATTCCCGCATTCATATATGACTTAACTGAAAGTAAAGCCACGATTACATCATTCCGCCCGCAGGCATCGCAGGAGCGGCAGGCTCCTTCTCAGGGATGTCAACTATACCACACTCAGTGGTAAGGAACATTCCGGCGACTGACGCGGCGTTCTCAAGGGCCACACGGGCGACCTTGGTCGGGTCGATGACACCGGCCTCAAGCATATTCACATACTCATCAGTACGGGCGTTGTAGCCGAAGTCTCCCTTCTTCTCGCGGATCTTCTGGATGATGACACTGCCGTCAACACCGGCGTTCTGAGCGATCTGACGGAGAGGCTCCTCTATGGCGCGGGCGATGATGTGGATGCCAGTGGTCTCGTCCTCATTCTCACCCTTCAGCTTCTTCAAAGCCTCGGCGGCACGGATGTAGGATACTCCACCGCCAGGAAGGTAACCTTCCTCAACCGCCGCACGAGTGGCGTTGAGAGCGTCTTCAACCCTGTCCTTCTTCTCCTTCATCTCGATCTCGGAACCAGCGCCGACATAGAGCACAGCGACTCCACCGGCCAGCTTGCCAAGTCTTTCCTGAAGTTTCTCCTTGTCGTAGTCAGATGTCGTGCTCTCAATCTGCTTGCGGATCTGGGCGACTCTGTCGGCGATGGCATCCTTGTCACCGGCTCCACCTACAATAGTGGTGTTGTCCTTGGTGATGGTGACCTTCTCGGCCTTACCGAGCATGTCTGGAGTCGTGTTCTCAAGTGTGAACCCTCTTTCCTCTGACACAACGATGGCACCGGTAAGGGTGGCGATGTCCTGAAGCATCTCCTTACGACGGTCTCCGAAACCTGGAGCCTTCACGGCAGCCACCTTGAGCGTGCCACGGAGCTTGTTGACAACCAATGTTGTCAAAGCCTCGCCGTCAACATCCTCCGCGATGATCAGCAGAGCCCTGCCGTCACGGGCGATCGGCTCAAGAATAGGCATAAAGTCCTTCATTGAGGAGATCTTCTTGTCGGTGATGAGGATAGAAGCGTCATCCAGAACAGCCTCCATCTTGTCTGAATTAGTCATGAAGTAAGGAGAGATGTAGCCTCTGTCAAACTGCATGCCCTCGACAACCTTCACCTCGGTCTCGGTGCCTTTGGCCTCCTCGACTGTGATCACGCCGTCGCCCTTTACCTTTGACATGGCGTCAGCGATGAGCTTGCCGATGGCGGCGTCATTGTTGGCGGAGATAGTGCCGACCTGCTCTACCTTAGAGTAGTCTGTGCCCACCTTCTTGCTGTTCTTCTTGAGTTCGTCGACAACTGCGGCGACCGCCTTGTCGATACCTCTCTTCAAATCCATAGGGTTCGCGCCGGCGGTGACGTTCTTCAGTCCAACATTGATGATGGCCTGGGCGAGAACGGTCGCGGTGGTTGTGCCGTCACCAGCCTGCTCATTGGTCTTGGAAGCGACTTCCTTGACCATCTGGGCGCCCATGTTGGCATACCTGTCAGCGAGTTCAACCTCCTTTGCGACAGTGACACCGTCCTTTGTGACCTGTGGCGCACCGAATTTCTTATCGATCACAACATTACGTCCCTTAGGACCAAGAGTGACCTTTACAGCGTCCGCAAGAGCGTCAGCTCCTTCCTTCATCTTTGAGCGGACATCAACATCAAATTTTATCTCTTTTGCCATAATAATTTCCTCCTATTAATAAAATTACAGAATAGCCAGGATGTCTGACTGTTTTACGATAAGATATTTCTTACCTTCGACAGTAACCTCCGTTCCGGCGTACTTGCCATAGATGACCTCATCACCTACCTTGACCTCCATAGGTTCGTCCTTTTTGCCAGGACCTGCGGCGATCACCTTGCCTTCCTGAGGTTTCTCTTTTGCTGTGTCAGGAATATAAAGACCTGAAGCTGTCTTTGTCTCAGCCTCTTTAGGCTCAACCAAGACTCTGTCTGCCAATGGTTTGATCATGATATAAAGTTTTTAAATGTTTTTAAATCTACGCTCCGGCTCACTCCGGAGACAAGCAGACAAAATCAAAGGATGTGCCAGCGGCGGAATACTGACATTTTGTCACCACAGGCATATTCACAACACCCCTTTGATTATACGGAAAAGAATTCCTAAATTTGAGGATTGCAAGAACTCATATATATATTAAGGTATAAAATGAAATCATCGGCAAGAAATCTCATCGTCATCCTGTCAGCGTTGCTGCTGGCCGCGACATACTCTTCATGCAGCCGTTTTGGCAAAAGCAAGGGACAGAGCATCGAATTCGCCACATTCATCAAAGCCTACACAGGCGGAATAATCTCGGACAAGTCAACCATACGTGTGGAACTGGCATCCGACATCGCCGAAGCCACCCCCGGGGCCGACTTGAAAGACGGGATACTCACGTTCACCCCATCGGTGAAAGGAACGGCCAGATGGCTCTCAACCAACACGATCGAGTTCATTCCCCAAAACGGAGCGTTGAAACCGGGACAGGCATACACCGGAAAACTACGGTTGGACAAACTCCAGAAAGTCGGGAACAGGAAATTCAAGAAGTTCTCATTCAAGTTTCTGGTCGCCATAAAGGAAGCCGTACTTTCAATGAGCGAGATCACAATCACCGCGACATCGCCGGACAAGGCCAGCGTTGAAGGCACGATCTCCCTTACAGAAGAACTTCCTCTCGAGAAAGTCCAGAAGATGCTTGAATATGACTACCCGTCCAAAAGTGCGGAAGTCAATGTGACAGCCGGAACAAATCCGCTTAACTTTCATTTCGAGATCATCTCCCTTCCAAGAGACACAAAGGACAGGACCCTGAAGATCAGCCTGAAGGCCGGCGACACCGGTTTCGTCACCGATTCCAGACTGGAGATCAAAATCCCGGCGATGAATGATTTCAAGGTGCTGAGCGCGGAAAGGGTGGAGGCTGACGATCCTTACATAGACATCTACTTCACCGAAGCCCTGGCCGACATCGATGACAATTCAGGTCTATTCACCCTTGAGGGGGTCGGACGCAGCTACATCCAGTCAGAAAACGCTCATGTGAAGGTGTTCTACGAAAATCCGGCGGACGGCCCGGTCACACTGAGGGTTTCGGATGCGGTCAAAAGCCATGACGGGACCAGGCTCGGCCGGGAATATTCACAAAAATTCTCGGCGACCGAAGAAAAGCCTGCTGTTGAGATTCCTGTCTCCGGAACGATACTCCCAGATTCCAAAGAGCTCATCCTGCCCTTCAAGGCGGTGAACCTCAACGCTGTGGACATCAGAGTAATCCAAATCTACGAAGAGAATGTGCTGACATTCCTTCAGGACAATGACCTTTCCGGATCCAACTCTCTGCGCCGATGCGGAAGGCTGGTCTACAAAAGGTGTGTACGTCTGGACTCCGATCCGTCGAAGAATCTGCACAAATGGCAGGATTATTCGATTGATCTCTCGGGGCTGTTCAAGCAGGAGCCAGGCGCCATCTATCGCATAAGGCTGTCATTCAAACAGGAATATTCACTCTATGGGAAAAATGACTCCTTCAAGAGCGGCGCCCCTACCGACAAGATGGTCATCATCTCGTCCGAGGGCATCACGGAAAAGGATGATGAGGAATGGGACAAGCCTTACCCAGACTATTACGACAGTTTCTACGACTGGAGCAGTTACTCTTGGAAGGACAGGGACAACCCTCTCAAACCTTCCTACTACATGGAGGACGACAGATTTCCGTCGATCAATCTTCTTACATCAAATCTTGGAGTCATCGCCAAATTCTCCGGCGGTGACAGAATCTGGGTCAGCGTGAGCGACATCCTTTCGACAGATCCCGTCTTCAACGCTGAGCTATATGTCTACAGCTACCAGCTGAAAGAAATCGGCTACGCCAAGACAGGCACTGACGGAATGGCAGAGATCGCCCTTTCCGGCAAGCCGTTCGTCGTGGTGGCGAAAAGAGGCGGAGCCACCAGCTACCTGAAAGTGACCGAAGGTGAGCAGAAATCCCTGAGCCGGTTCGATGTCGGCGGAAAGACCTTGGAAAAGGGGCTGAAGGCTTTCATCTACGGAGAAAGAGGGGTATGGAGACCTGGAGACACGCTCCATGTCACCATGATTCTGGAGGACAAAGAGAATAATATTCCAGACAGCCATCCGACAGTCCTGGAGGTTTACACACCGGAAGGACAGTTCTACACGAAGCAGATCAACAGCAATGGGAAAAACGGATTCTACGTCTTCAACATTCCGACCAAGGCCGAGGATCCTACGGGGACATGGCATGCCTATTTCAAAATTGGCGGGGCCTCTTTCCACAAAGCCCTGAGAATTGAGAGCATCAAGCCTAACAGATTGAAAATAAACCTGAATTTCGGCAAAGAGGTGATCGACGGTGGACGGACGATTCCTGTGGACATTGCCTCCAGCTGGCTTACAGGCCCGCCAGCCACCGGCTTGAGGGCCAAGGTCAGCATGATTCTTCAGAAAGGGTCCTCGACATTCAAGGGATTCGAGGGCTACACCTTCACAAGTCCGCTGTCCGAATTCTCTTCCAGCGAGCATGCCTTGATCGACACACGGCTCGACCAGAACGGACACACGAGACAGGATGTCGAGATGCCAGAGGCGGCCGACGCTCCTGGAATGCTTAGGGCGGACATCCTGACATCGGTCGAGGAGCAAGGCGGGGATGTCAGCTTCAACTCAATGTCGGTTCCATATTCACCATATTCTTCCTACGTCGGAGTGAAGGTTCCGAAAGATGGCGACAGCAGGTATCTCGAGACAGACAAGGACTACAAGATCAAGGTTGCGGTGGTCGACAAAAACGGGAAGAGGGTAACCGGGCACAACCTGAGATATTCAATCTACAAAATGAAATGGAGTTGGTGGTGGGAAAGCCGCTCCGAGAGTCTTGATTCCTACGTCAACGGCCCTTCAGCCAATGTGGTGTCCACAGGATCGGTGAAGTCTGGCAGTGAAGACATTTCCATCCCGTTCAAGGTGGAATATCCGGACTGGGGGCGCTATCTCGTGATAGTGACCGACACTGAAAGCGGGCACGTCTCTGGAGACATCATCTATGTAGATTGGCCTTCTTACAGAGGAAGGTCATCCAAAACCGATCCTGACGCACTCACGATGCTATCTTTCTCGACGGACAAGGATTCCTACGACGTGGGTGAGACCGTGACGGTGTACATACCGGCGGCGACCAAGGGGCAGGCACTCATCTCTCTGGAGAATTCCAGAAAAGTTCTGTCCCGGGTCTGGGTAAAGACTTCCACGGAGGATGACGCCATATATTCATTCAAGGTGAGCGCTGACATGGCGCCAAATTTCTACATACACGTGACTCTCGTCCAGCCCCATGAGAAATCCGGCAACGATTTGCCTATCAGGCTCTATGGCGTGCGCCCGATCATGGTCAACGATAAGGGCTCGCATCTTGAGCCTGTCATCACAATGCCTGATGT
Organism: uncultured Bacteroidales bacterium; assembly: GCA_934667175.1. Taxonomy (GTDB): domain Bacteria; phylum Bacteroidota; class Bacteroidia; order Bacteroidales; family UBA932; genus Cryptobacteroides. The sequence continues at coordinate 7,888 of CAKULN010000042.1, forward strand.
GCTGCGTCCTGACGAGAACTTCACAATCAAGGTCAAGGAGAGAAACGGCCGGCCGATGACCTACACGCTCGCAGTCGTGGACGAGGGGCTTCTTGATCTCACCGCGTTCAAGACTCCAGACCCTTGGAGCGTGATGTACGCAAGAGAGGCGCTCGGCGTCAGCACATGGGATCTCTACGATGATGTCATCGGAGCCTACAGCGGAAGGTTCTCCCCGATGTTCAGCATTGGTGGCGACGAGAATGTGATCGTCGGCGCCAAAAAGGACAACAGGTTCAACCCGATTGTCAAGTTTATCGGACCGTTCACCCTCCAGAATGGTTCAGCCACTCACAAGATGAGACTGCCTATGTACGTGGGCAGTGTGAGGGTCATGCTTGTGGCTGCAAAAGACGGGACATACGGCAATGCCGAGAAGACCGTACCGGTAAGATCTCCGCTCATGGTGCTGCCTTCCCTGCCGAGGGTGATCGGCACGGGTGAGAAAGTCTCGATGCCGGTCAATGTGTTCGCCCTTGAGGACGGAGTGAAGGAAGCCGAGGTCAGCGTGAAAATCGACGGACCTTTGAAACTTGTCGGAGAACCCAAAGCCATCGTCAAGTTCGCAAAGCCGGGGGACAAGATAGTCAATTTCAATCTCGAGGCCACCGGAACTGGTACGGCTGTCATCTATGTTACAGCCGCCGGGGACGGGCACAAGGCCAAAGACAGAATCACCCTTCAGGTCCGGACTTCGAATCCAACGGTGATTACCGTCAGAAGGGCCACTATCGGGAAAGGTGCGGACAAGCATTTGAATTTCACTCCTTTCACCTCCGACGAGAACCAGTGGGGCACTTTGGAGTTGACCGGATTCCCGTCCGTGGACTGTGGAGGAATATTCTCGTTCCTCTCTGACTACAGTTACAATTGCACCGAGCAGATCTCATCAAAGGGAATCACCTTGTTGGCGATCAGAAACATGCTCCCGAAAGACAAGCAAAAAGAGATTGACTCCATGATTCCAGATCTGCTCCGGCAGCTTTACCAACGACAGTTGGGCAACGGAGGTTTTGTCTATTGGCCAGGTTCCGCCGACGCCAACGGATGGGTCAGCTCGCTGGCCGGAGAGTTCATGATCAGCGCAGCGCAAAACGGGTTCAATGTCAGCAAGGGAGTCCTTGCAAGCTGGTCAAGATTCCAAAAGAGCAGTGTTCAGGACTATCGTAATTCCGACAATGTCGACCAAGGAGACCTCAACCAGGCTTACAGGCTCTACACTCTGGCCTTGAATGGAGAGGCTGAGAACGGTGCGATGAACAGGCTCAAGGAAAGCGAGTCCCTGTCCGGTCAGGCCGGATGGATGCTTGCGTCAACATATTCATTGACAGGGAAGAAGACCGTGGCGAAAGAGATCATCTCAAAACTCAGGACGGATTTCCAGAATCATCATGAGGCCAGCGGAACATTCGGTTCACCTGTCAGAGACAAGGCCATCGCACTTGAGGCGATGGTGCTCGTGGATGAGCTTCCCGATGCGATGGACCTTGCCCAGGAACTGGCTGAGGCCATATCCGGAGGCTGGTACATGACACAAGAACTGGCGTTCACCACAACCGCGATGAGAAGGCTGGCAATGAAAGTCGGCTCAGGATCGCTTTCAGCGGAAGTCAGGCAAGGCGGAAACACCACCACGGTCAAAACAGCGAAGTCTATCCATAGCATGTCTGTCGACACACGGGATGGCGACATTGAGGTCACCAATACGACCGACGGCACCATCTATGCCACACTCATAACCTCGGTAAGGCCGGAAGTCGGAGACAGGGTCGAGGCCAAGTCCAGTGGTCTCAGTCTCAAGGTCGTCTACTCAACGGAAAGCGGCAGGATTCTAAACCCACACGATATTCCTCAAGGTACCGACTTCACGGTAAGTGTCAGTGTGGGAAACACGAGTGGCTCAAAGGACTACACGAATCTGGCATTGACCGAGATGATTCCGTCCGGGTGGGAAATTGTCAATGACCGATTGTTCGGAGGAGAGATTCCCACCGCGGCATACAGTTATCGTGACATCAGGGACGATCGGGTGTCATGGTTCTTCGACCTGGCAAAGGGCTCAAGCAAGACCTTCAGAATCAAGATGCACGCATCTTATCAAGGTGAGTTCATCCTTCCGGCCGTGAAGTGCGAGGCCATGTATGATCCTCACATAGCGGCCAACACCGCGTCAGGCAAAGCGAAGGTCTCCGAATAAGGCTATGCGAAAAAGAACGCTTTCAAGGATAACGGGCGGCATCATAGCCGCCCTTTTGATCGCATACTGCCTGTGCCTACCCGGTGACTTATTCAAGGACACCGCATATTCCACTGTCGTGACAGACCGTAACGGAGAGCTTCTCGGCGCCAGGATCGCAAGTGACGGGCAGTGGAGGTTTCCCCCGTCAGACACAGTGCCACAAAAGTTCCAGACAGCCCTTATCGAATTCGAGGACAGATGGTTCGCGTTTCACCATGGAGTCAACCCGATGGCCATGACCAGAGCCATGTTAGGAAACATCCGAGCCGGCAGGGTGACAAGCGGCGGAAGCACCATAACGATGCAGGTCATCAGAATGTCCAGAGGAAAGGACAGGACCATCGGACAGAAACTTATCGAATCCATCCTTGCGACACGGCTGGAGTGGAGATGCGACAAAAAGGAAATTCTGGCCATGTATGCCTCTCACGCCCCGTTCGGAGGCAATGTCGTAGGTCTGGAAGCCGCATCCTGGCGCTATTTCGGACGTCCGCCGGAAGAACTCACCTGGGGTGAGGCGGCCACGCTGGCGGTTCTCCCTAACGCCCCGGCGGAAATCCACCCCGGGAAAAACAGGGACAGACTTCTTGCGAAGAGAAACCGGCTTCTGAAGACTCTCCACGAGCGCGGACACATTGACTCTCTCGATTTTGAGCTGGCCTGTGACGAGCCGCTTCCTCTCAAGCCCGTCTCATTGCCACAGGAAGCCCATCACCTTACGGAATACTACTGGAAAACCTCTCCTGGCAGACGGATCCGTACCTCAATCGACATAAATCTCCAAAGACGTGTCCAGTCCATAGCCGATCAATGGAATGATGAGCTGACATCCATAGGAGTGAATGATCTCGCTGTAGTGGTGAAAGACGTACGGACAGAAGAGACACTCGCCTATGTCGGCAATGCGAGCCCTGGGCGTAAACGTCCTGGAAGCGAGGTCGACATCATACGCTCGCCAAGAAGCACAGGAAGCATCCTGAAGCCTCTGCTTTACTGCGCGCTTTTGCAGGAAGGAGACATCCTGCCTAACACCTTGCTTCCGGATGTCCCGATCAACATCAATGGATTCTCACCACAGAACTTCAACCGGCAGTTCAACGGTGCGGTTCCCGCGTCCGAGGCCTTGGCACGGTCACTGAACGTACCTTCCGTCCACATGTTGAGACGTTTCGGGGTTCCGAAATTCCTTGACCTGCTCCGAAAATGCGGCATGACAACTCTGCAAAAAAGCGCCTCACACTATGGACTCTCACTGATTCTTGGCGGAGCGGAAGGGACCCTCGGGGACGTGACGGCCATGTACGCCCGACTATCTGAGTCCTACCAGGACACAGACAACTCGCAGACCGGCAAAAGCGACAGGCTTCACGGATTTCCATTGACCGACAAGAGTGCCCTTTGGTGGACGTTCGAAGCTCTGAAAGAAGTGAACCGTCCTGATGAGATTGACTGGAGATTAGTCACCTCCGTGAAGAAAGTGGCATGGAAGACAGGCACAAGCTACGGTTTCAGGGATGCATGGGCGGTAGGGGTCACCCCCGACTATGCGGTAGGGGTCTGGGCAGGCAACGCCCAGGGGCAGGGTGTGCCGGGGCTGACCGGAGCCAGAACGGCCGGGCCGGTGATGTTTGACGTGTTCAACCTGCTTCCCACAAATGAATATGACCGTGAATATTCAAGGAATGGGTGGTTCAAGGAGCCTGCCTACGGAGATTACGTCCTTGCCGAAGTCTGCAAGGAATCCGGTCACCTGAAGAACATTTTCTGCGAGCGCGTAGACACTCTCGCTCTTCCACGCAAATCTGTAAGGAGTGAGCCTTGCCCCTATCATAAGGTAATAGACGGCGAGCGATATTTTGTCCTGCCGCCTTCCATGGAATGGTACTATCGCCAACATCACCCTGAATATTCATATTCGCTTCCGAAAAAGAAAAGCGACTCGCAGATGGAATTCATCTACCCTGAAAACGGAGCGATGATTTACATTCCGCGCCAATTGGACGGTTCCATACAAGGAATCACATTCAATCTGGCACACAGGGACCCTATGAAAACGGTCTTCTGGCATATTGACAATGAATATGCGGGGCAGACCAGAATCATCCATCAGATGACACTGAACCCGGCACTCGGCAGACACAATGTCACCGTTGTCGATGAGTCCGGGAACACAATCTCCGTCGGATTCACAGTCTGCGACGGCAGGTAGATCCGCTACTTGGAAGGTCTCTTGAATCCATCTTTTGTGGCCCTTTCCGCCATCCTTGAGATTCTGTCGGCTGTGGCCGGATGCGTAGAGAATAACTGCCCGACCGATGAGCCAGTCGCGGCCTGAGTCCCGGAAGCCGTGTTACCGCTTGACAATCTTTGCAATTCCTCAAAAGCCATAGCCATGGCCCATGGATTCTTTCCCGCGCTTTTGAGAAAATCATAGCCATAGTCATCCGCCGCGGATTCCTGCTTTCTTGAGAAGCCGGCGCTCATCAAGGCCTCTCCGATGTCGCCAAGCTGGGATGCGGTCAGTACCGCGACAGTTCCACCGGTGGAAACCACCGCGTCTCTTACAGCGGAAGTAAGGAGAGCCTGCTGAAATTGTTTTTTGGAATGCTTCAGGGCGACATGTCCAATCTCATGGCCAACCACACCCAAAGCCTCCTCATCCGTCATCGCGTCCAGAAGACCTGAATATATCCGGACACTACCGTCCGCACAAGCGAACGCATTGACCTCGTTAGTCTTATAGACCTTGAAATTAAGCGGGATCCCATTCACGGACGTGATCCCGGAGGTCATCTTGCGTACCCTCTTCACGTACGGGCTAGTCTCAGGAAGGACGGTGTTCTCCGAATCCAGCTTCTGTACATATTGCCCAACATAAGACTGGATCTGAGCGTCAGACAAAGCAGCGGCCTGAGCCACCTTCGCACCACCGGAAAGGAGATAGGCGGCATTGAACTGTTCTGAGCAAGAGACACAAAGCATAGCGGCCGCAAACAGGATTAAAATCTTACGCATGACAATAGAATTTTATGAATATGCAAATATAACCATTTCGCGGAACCATTCCAATCTCTTTCCGTATGGCGGTTGAATGAAAATATCTTTTCTTTGCAACCTCTGCTGACGTTTTGGACTCCGTTGGTTCGACGGGCTCACCAACCATCGAAGCGTCCACTATTACGCTAATGCATCATGTATAGTACTAAAAAAGAGGGCAACACTTTGTTGTCCTCTTTTTTAGTGGGAGCTGAGGGAGTCGAACCCCCGACCCTCTGCTTGTAAGGCAGACGCTCTGAACCAACTGAGCTAAGCTCCCGAATCGTCGTCCCGTTGTTCATCGTTCGGGTGATGCAAAGGTACTACTTTTTTTGATTACCACAAACTTTTTTAACATTATTTTTAAATTTTATCGTTTTTAATGATTTTAAGCCTCACTTGATCATATCCTCGAACCTCACAGTGGGCCACAAGACTCTCTTCATCGTAAGACAAATGTCACTTTGCCTTATCAGGGGAATACACCAGACCGTCCACCGCACGGCTTCCGTCCGGAGTGACAAACACCGCCGTGAACGCCCACTTGACCAACCAGACCTCCGGGGTCGTGAACTTACCGACAGGCAATTTCATGAACACCTTGTTCCAACCTTTGTCCAGATGGACAGGAAGCGGCGGGCGGGCGGTACAATTCTCATTGCCTTGGTCAGTCTCAGGGCTTCTCACATCCGGTGAGTTCGTCCATACCGGCGGAAACAATTCATGATCATTCAGCCAGATCCGGCTCCCACGATAGTCCCAATGTCCTTCTGGTGGTGGGACATCGTTTACAGAACGACTATAGTTCTGGAACTCTACCAACATACCAACATCCTGAGCCTTTGGTGAATACACCCACGTGTAAGCGTAAGCCGTACTGTTCTCGACAGGATCCTTGAACAAAGCCGGGAACGGATACCATAAGCTCCAAAAGTGACGCAGGTATATTCCCGCCCCTGTGACACGATGCGTGAAATAATCCTTGCCTCCGAAAGTATATTTCTCAGCTATCTCTTCCTCCGGCGGGAACGAACGGGAAAGATCTCCATCATTAGGAAATGCGTCTGTTACCGCCCAATGAACGTTTGTCTGCCTCACATAAGGGAAAGGTTCACCCGTAAGGACGTTGTCCTTATGCCAAAGCATACGGCGTTCGAAATCAGCGAATCGCTTAAAGACAGGGTTTGATTCATCAGGAAGGATGACTCCGTCACCGTCAAAGTACTCACTGCCACCGCCTGACCACGAACGTTCGGCGATGGCCAGCATGTACGGATAGAAAGCGTTCTGTAACAGCACATTATGCTCATCTGGCAGTTTATGGTCATTCCACACGGCCATGATGGTGCCCAAGGCATCCTCGCTGCCATATTCAACATTGCAGATCCGGCTGTTATAGACAGCCACGATGTCTCCGAACAGGTCAAAATGATTCGCATAGCGGAACTTGCTGTCTATGGACGGAATCCCTGGCTTGGCCTTGCCCATGTAACTCCAAAGCTGAGCCACATCGATCTCTCCGGGCGCATATTCACAGCCAGGACTCCAAGAGACGGCTTTCTTACCCTTCGAGCGCACCAAAGCGACCATCTCCGGGACGAAATCGGGGTCCGTGAAATGTACCTCATCAGTGCCTATATGGAAGTAGGGCTCATCAGCGAACAGATCACACGCCTCGGCAAGCAGTTCCTTGAGGATTCCTTTTCCTTTCCGGCTTTGCATATCGCATCCGAAAGTTCGGGTAAACGCCGCGCTGTGCCCTGGCATGTCTATTTCCGGAATCACGAGAACATTATGACGGTGGCAGAAATCCAGAAAGTCACGGACTTGTTCCTGAGTGTAGCAACCTCCCGGGTAGCGTGTCATATTCTCCGGTGAGTTGAGCTGCGGATAAATCTTGCTTTCAAGCCTCCAAGCCTGATTTTCGGTCAGATGCCAATGAAAAGTATTGATCTTATAGCGTGTGAGCATATCAATCTCGCGCTTGATTTCCTCCAGACTTATGTACGAGCGTCCAGTGTCGTGCATAAAGCCTCGGATTCTGAAGGCCGGCCAATCTGTGATCTCACAGCAAGGGACCCTTACGCCATGTCCTGAGACATCCGCCAATTGTCGCAATGTCTGAACCGCCCAGTACACGCCTTTGTCAGTGACAGCCTCTATACGGATGGCATCAGGAGAAACGGCTATGGTGTATGCCTCATCCTGATTGACGACAGCTCGGTCCACACGGTCAACCAAAAGCACGTCCACCTTTCCGGAAGCTCTGTCAGAGCACATGATTTCGGTTGCGTCAAGCCACTCCCGCACAATTCCGACCACGGAAGAGTTCCCCGACAAACTCACCTCAGATTTATGGAATGAGCCCTTTGACCACACCACTTCTTGTGGGAGAGGGAGCAATTCCGGAGTGGAAGCAGCCCTTTCCGAACAGCCAATGGCCAAAAGGACCATGCAACCAAACAATAACAAAGATTTCTTCTTATGAACTTTCATTTCATTCAAACATTATGGAGTGCTATCTCCCGTCAACAATTATTCCACAGTCTTTAACTCACCGGGAAACGCGCCGTTAGCCCTGTAATGAGGTGCGTAAAGAGATTCTATCGTCAAGACAGGAACGGTGAATATGCCTTCCTGAGTGACATAGAATTCTTCGGACACCGTTGTCTTGTCCTCAGGATAGACATCAAACCAGTACTCAGTGCGGTCCGACTTGACATCCCTGTAGCCTTGAGGGGTCACTGACCAGATTCCGTTCACGGCAAGAGGACGGAGCCACCAACCATAGGCCCCTGAAAGTTGGTTGACAGGACGGAAGGCGGCCTCGCGAGGTGCGGTCAGTTTCACGAAACTGCGGTTCTCCTGACTCCAGATCTGATACTCGGCGGTGATCTTGTCGCCGACGCTGACCTTCATTCCAGGGAATATCTCCAAACGGCCAGCCTTTCCGTCCTCTCCTCTTACCTCTTTATAGAAATGTCGTTCGATGGAGAAGCCGTTGCCCGCCGCCTTGACTTTGGAGAAAGGTGTCGAATATGTCTTAGTGAGGCTCACGACCTTTGTGGCAAGAATGTCGGACGGACCGGTCAGAACAGACTGGAGGGCATCCACGAATGCGGGATCCTCGTCCCACTTCTGAGTTTCTTTCTGGAGCATGAGCCAGAGACGGATGCCGTCGGCGATTTGTTTTGCGGTCACTTTGGTTGCGGAGGTCTCCTCAGTTGTGGAGGTCGCTTCGACAGGCTCAGTGACCGAAGAAGAGCCCGCCGGTCCCTGAGCCCGTCGAAGGGCGGCAGAACCGACATATTCACTAGACAGCAGGTCGCAAAGCATTGCGTGGGCATAAGCCTCGCTCTCAAGAAGTCCTCTGAACGGCATCACGGCGTTAGGATAGTACCAACCTCCGTCAGGATGCTTCACGGCATATTCAAGAAGAGACCGGACATCCGCGGCGATTGACTGGTCCATCCTTGGCCCGGCGGAGAACCTCAACCCCCAAGCGGAAGCCAAAGCCAAACCGTCATCACAGGCGACAAGATTAGCCAATGTCTTAATCCTGCGCGCCTTGGCAAGAATCTGTCCGTTCAGTCCACGGCCATCCTTGGCGGAAGGAACAAGATACTCCTTCACTGACTTCTTGAACTCCTTGAAATTACGGGCATATTCAGACTTGTCATTCTTCGTCTGCAAAGAGACATCGAACGGCACGGACGAGTACAGCGAACGGATGTAGGCATATTGCTCCATCGACAGCCAACCGCACCAGCGAGGAGTCGCGGCACCACGCAAGAACTGATTATGATCCAACCACTTGACGGACTCCGTCAAATCCAGTTCGCCATAATCAAGACCGACACCCCGCATCTTAGCAAGTCTTTCCAGCACAACCGCCGTCACAACCGGAGACGGGCGCATTCCCTCAAACCATCCGAAGCCACCGCCAGCGTTCAGGCAGGCCTTGATCTTCTCCACAAGAACCTCTTCCGGCATCTCAGTCTTAACTTCAGAGCCAAGAGAGGCGGCGACCTTGCGGACGTACAACGCCTCGGTGAGTGACAGGACATCCTTGCCATCAGGCTCGACCTTGGACGGAACCGCATCCAAAATCATCTGACGAATGTCAATTTCCTTAACCTCAGCACCTTTGGAAGTCGTGCCCGTAAACTCAGACTCCAGTCGTTTGATCAGCGCCGCCTTGTCAGCCCCGGCAAGAAGGACGGCCGAATGGGACTCAGTCAAAGTCTGCTTGGCCTCGTAGACCGGCAAACTGACAAATACACCGTCAGAGAACGTCTTGGCATTATCGGCAAAAACTACCTTCAACCCAAGCTCATCATATTCCTTAGGATTGACATCGAACGCAACTTCCACTGTTCCTCCAGCCGGAACCGTCACTTTCTTCGATGACGAAGCGAACGGTTTCTCCCCTTCATAATCTTTTGACGAATATGCCTGCAGAGCTGCCACTCCCGAGACATCCTTATCGGAGCCGTTCGACACTGTGGCGTGGAGCACGAACCTGTCACCTTTATAAAGATACTTCGGCTCCGCCACCGAAACCTTGACAGGTACCGTCACAACCATTTCTTTTCGGACACAAGCGTTGAGCATCTCCTGCGTGTGTGCCCAGACCTGCACGGCAAAAGTCGAAAGTTTGTCGGAAGTTCTGAATTTCATGAATATATTCCCGTCGGCATCGGACCTCAGGAACGGCTCGAAGGCCAAAGTCGATGAAAAATCAGACCGTACCGGCACATCCAGGACGTCCACATCATCCACAGACTCTCTTTTCGCCATCATCATCGACGGAACCGCATCCTCCTCAAGGACGAAACCTTCCGCACTGTCCGCCAGGGAATTCACTCTCGCGGCAGCATTACTCCTGCCCAATCCGCGGATCCGGACATTCCGACGCGACGCTCCGACGAGCATCTCGTCATCATAAGACATCCGGCCGCGCACTCCTCCAGTGGAGCAGGAGATGAAGACATCCTCCGCTCCGGCCCAAGCCAGACGGACATTGGCCCAATCGTTGGCCGAGATCACTTCGGAACTCTTGTCGAACACGGTCGCGACAGCCTCGACGCAAGGGATGGTCTTCAGCGTCAATGAATATTCCGTACCCGGCAAGGCCTTGTCTGTGAACGAAGTGAACGCCAACGGCAGATCAAGAGTCTTGCGCTCACGCCTGAACCCCTGATTGAACAGACATCTTCGCCCGTCCCGGAAATAGAAAACCACCAGCCGGACCGCATCAGGATACTCTTCCTTATAATTATATACGATTTCTGTCAAAGAGCCAGGCTCCCCCGCATTGCCGTCAAGATGAATCATCTTATGCTCAAGCAACTGGCGTTTGTCGCCGAACAGTTCCACGACAGCCCAGACAGGGCCTTCGCCGACACCGAACTGAACCTTGATGTCCTCACCGGTGTTCAAGATGCCGTCAGAGCAGCCTCCCACCAGTTTGAATATGTTCTTGACCTTGGCGTCGAGCACAGTTGCCGAATCATCAATGCGGAGCAACATCAACTTTGTCTTGGCCATCACCTTGCGGCCGTCCTCCCTGACTATTTCCGCATTGACTTTAAGAATGTACATTCCGGCAGCCGGAAGCGTGAGTTCCTCCGTCTTGCCGGAAACCGTCTTGCCGGAAGCCAGTCTCTTTCCGGAATCATCCGACAATGAATATTTTACCTCAACCGGAGATTTAACCACATTGCCTCTCAAATCCTTGACGCCGAACGACACGACAGCCTTCTCTCCCGAAATCATGAAAGGAATGCCATTCCATGAGCCATCCGAAGGATTGATGTCTCCCTTTGACGCGTTTGCCACATCAACCGCAAGGCTGAAATGTTTCAGGGCCGAAACCACTCTGGAGAATTCCTTTGTCTCCCCCGTCGCATCTGTGACCTTGACAGTCACACCAAAGAAGCCGAGGTCATCATCTCCAACAGTTCCGAAGCGTATCTTGAACGAGCCGTCCGCATCCAAATGCAACTTTCCCGAGGTGTAAGTCTTTCCATGTCTCTTAACTGAATATGACACCGACGCGGCGGACAGCGTATGCCCGCTGAAGCCGGACACCTTGCCGGTCACCTCGACGGTGTCGCCGGCGATGAAGAGACTGTCGGTCTTGTCGAAGGCAAGGTCGTAGGTAGGGAGAATGAACTCGTCCACGACAATTCCTTTCGAAGAGTTCACGCCATTCCCGATGATCCTCACCTGGAAATCGCCGTTCCTGCCGCCGGACGGGATGTCAAACGAACCGGCCACAGAACCATATTCATTGGTTGTCAAATCCTGGCTTCCGACCGCATTGCCTTCGGCATCGACCAGTTCGGCCTTCACTTTCGCGCCCGCCTCGAAGGTGTGCAGGCTCCTGCTCATGTCACCCTTGTAGAGGACGGCCTTGAACTCCACCTTCTCCCCGGGATTGTAGGCCGACTTGTCCGTGAACATCTCGCAGAACATTCCCGGATCTCCGTCATAATCAGACGAATAGACAGAACACCCGTAGATATAGTGCTCGTCCGTCTTATGGAGGAATCCGCCTTTGTCACGGTATGACGCTGTCAGATAGCTTGCCGCACCGTCTTTCAGGCTGTCCACTATGGCATCAGGCAGAGGAGTGAATCCGTCCCTGCAAAGAGCCACATACTTTGCCTGCGCGACGGTCTTCCCGGAACGATGAAGCTCAAGGTCAACCTTTTCAACCGGTTCGCCGGTCATGTAGTCTGCGACAAAGAAACGAAGTCTCTCACTATCATTACGCACGGCGACGGAAAGAGTGTTCTTTGTCCATTTCGCCTTTGATGTCACCTTTCCGTTCCTTGCTGTGAATATGTAGTCTCCGTCATCACATCTCGGGAGTTCGACCTTCACCGTGTCCTGAACATAAAAACTATTCTTCGGATTGTTTACCGTCTTGCGGATCAAAGGCTTGGCATTTTTGGCATCCATTACAAACTCCACGTCGGCCTTGGACAGATTACGGAGCGTCAGAACCGCGGCATCTTTCTCGAATGATATCACAATCTCTTTTCTGTCAAGGGATTCCATCAACTGTTTGAAATCATTCACCTTGCCGGCGATTTTCTTGTCTATGCCTTTGGAATATGAGAGACGTTCCTTCTCGGCTGACTTGCAGTCTCGGTAAAGGATTTTATAGGTGGCTTCGACAGGCTCAGCCACCGGAACCGCCGGTCCCTGAGCTTGCCGAAGGGCGGCGGACGACTCACTGATTCTGGACAGGCTGTCAAACTGGCCTCTGAGCACAATGGCCTTGCCGTACAGGGACATAGCCCTTCCTGCATACTTATCCGCGAACGAGCGGGCGGCAGCCATCCTCTCGGCGCGTTCCTTTTCATCCATCCTATAATCTTTGCCGACTATCCGGCGGTACTCCAGATAAGCGGCCTTCGGGTAGGAATCGCCGACATATTCATTCAGAAGCGACATCGCTTTTTCAGAGCGCTTGATGACGGCCAGGGACCAGAGGGTATATTCATAATCATCCTTTACCATCCCCGTCCAGAGGTCATCCAGCCCGTCATCGTAGAAAGCACCGTTTCTGGCGGCCTGAAGACGTGCCTTGTTGACAAGCACATAATCCGTCAACGTAGCCGGGCTTTCTTTCGACAACTTATGATGAAAGGTCACTATCGGCTCGGCATATTCATCAACCTCCTTGTCAAGCCACGCCGTGTACTCTTCGTGCCGCTTCCAATCGAGGCTGCCCATAACCTCAACCTTCTTGTTGGCGGCGGTGTAGAAATCATAGTTCAGGCGCTCGGCCTTGGCTTTCGAGATGATCCTGTCCAGGACAGATATCATCTCTTCGGGTCTGTCAGCTTTCCGGGCAGAGGAATATTCCTTCCAAAGATCTGTGAGGACAAGACCGTCCTTTGTTTGATTCCCACCTTTATCTTTCCTGACAAACGCGGCTGTAGTTATCGCAGCAAAACAAAGAATCGCCACCAAGGCGGAGGTTATCAACATATTGGTTTTCATCGTTAAAAATGTTATCTGTCATGTGTAATCAAATCCCTTTTCACAAAAATCTTGCATGGAGACTTTCCATAATGTCGCTTCGACGGTTGGTGAGCCTGCCGAACCACGGTTGGTGAGCCTGTCGAACCATGGTTGGTGAGCCTGCCGAACCATGGTTGGTGAGCCTGTCGAACCACCGGCGCTTCGACAAGCTCAGCGACCGGTCACCATTGTCACTGAGCCTGTGGTTGCTGAGCTTGTCGAAGCATCGAAGTGACCATACCACAATCACAAAACCTACAGCGTAAGCGACTTGAGGATCTGCACGGCCTCGCTCACAAGATAGGTGCTGCCGCCGACATAGATCAGCGGAAAGCAGAACCGGGAGCTGTCCGGTTTCCTGGATGTCTCACGGGCCAGATTGATCGCCATGGAAAGGGCCTGACGCACATCCGGAGCGTCGTAGATCCTGTTCGTGGAGCGGCCGTTGGCGGAGCAAAAGGCACGGTAGCGCGCGGTCAGTTCCTTTTCAGGAAGAGCGCGGTGTATCTCTGGATTCGTGAATATGCACGTGGCGTCAGCGGGAATCAAAGGCATGATTCCATCCAGATCCTTGTCGGCCATGATGGCGTAGACCAGAATCAGCGAGGAGCACTCCCCTTCCTCCACCATCGACTCCAGCTGGGCGAAGTTCTCCTTCAGGGCCGCCGGGTTGTGGCCGATGTCCGCGATGATGAAAGGCTGGAGCGAAAGCCGTTCCCAACGGCCGTGGAATCCCATCCTGGAGGCCGTGCGGACTATGGCGGTGACGACAGCCTTGGTGCTTGACAGACCGGCATATTCAGGCATATTCTTCAATATGTCGATGGCTGATAGGACTGTGCGAAGATTCTTCCTCTGATACTTTCCGCGAAGGTCCATATTCCTGAGAATCTCATCGCATCTGTACCACAGCGAAGGCTCCACATCCTCGGCGAACGTCAGCGGGCATCCGACCTCGGCTGCCTTGGCCTCGAAGACAGGGCGCGTCTCGGGAAGATATTCCCCGACCAATGCCGGCACACCTTTTTTGAATATCCCCGCCTTCTCGCCGGCGATCTCCGCCAACGTGTTCCCAAGCAGGGCGCAATGGTCGAGGGCGATGCTTGTGACTATCGAGAGGTCGGGCGTTATGACATTCGTGCTGTCAAGGCGGCCACCGAGACCGACCTCAATCACGGCCACATCGACCTTCTGATCGGCGAACCATTTGAAGGCCATGCCCGTCGTGATCTCGAAAAAGGACAGGCTCAGGGCATCCATATCGGCTTCGTACCGACAGAGGAAATCGTAGACATATTCCTCCGGCACAAGTTCCGCGCAATCATCGGTCGCTGAGCCTGTCGAAGCGACTGAGCCTGCCGAAGCGACCTTGGTTGGCCGGTGCGCTTCGACAAGCTCAGCGACCGGATTGGCATGCTCGGCGACCGGATTGGCAGGCTCAGCGACCGGATTGGCAGGCTCGGCGACCGGATTGGCAGGTGCGACATCAGGGCCGGCACTCCTCATGCGCTCGCGGAAATCCACGATGTGTGGAGAGGTGTAGAGACCTACCTTGAGACCGCAGGCGGCCAGAGCCGACGCAAGCATGTTCGCCACCGAACCTTTGCCGTTCGTGCCGGCGACGTGTATCGTTCTTAGGCTATCGTGCGGATTGCCAAGGACTTCCTCAAACCGAAGCATATTCTCCAACCCCGGCTTGTAGGCGTCTTTGAACGGCACTTTCTGGACCGATGGAAATCTGGTAAAAATCGCCTCGACCTTCCTTTGATAATTCTTCTTGGAAAATGGTTCCATCTGATGTCTGATATACTTGTTTTTGAACTGAACTCAAATTTACTTAAATTTACGGACATATTCTAGCGGAATGAAAGAAAAAACCTCAGCGCTTCA
>CAKULN010000043.1 GCA_934667175.1 uncultured Bacteroidales bacterium
GAGTCAGCCTTTTTCCGGTAAGGGATTTTACTTTTCGATCATTGAACTTCCGGTCACTGAGCTTGTCGAAGTGACCGACAGTAAATGATTCAATGTCTATTTCCCACTCGGAATGATAATCTTGTAGGTGTGGCCGGCCTTGTTGAGCAGTTTGTTGTCCCGGAGCCAAAGATTGGCCTCTTTCAGTTGGTAATAGCTTATACCGTGCTCCTCTGCGAAGTCCACCAGATTGGCAATTGAACCACTGACCGTCACAACTTCTTTCGGAGAATAGCAAGGGTACTTCTCGAAATCCTTCACATTGAATCCGAAAGCGGAAGGATTCTCGAAGAACATTTTTGCTGAAAGGACCCTGAACATGTACCGGGAAGTCTCCTCGACCAGCCAAAGATCCATCGCAGACTTCTGCCTCTGGTCGGAAAGCCGGCGGGATATTCCTCCCTGTCCGGCGTTGTAGCTTGCCGCAACCGTCATCCAGTCCCCGTACTTCTCGTACGCCCGGCGAAGATATTTGCAGGCCGCCACCGTCTCTTTCTCGATGTTGTAGCGCTCGTCCACCTCGCCGTCGATGACGAGGCCATATTCCTTGCCAGTGGTCTTGGTGAACTGCCAGAGCCCTGCCGCGCCCGCCGAGGAATATGCCTTCGGGTTGAGGTTGCTCTCGATCGCCATGAGGTACTTCAGGTCGTCCGGGATTCCGTTCAGCCGGAGTATCGGTTCGACTATCCTGAAATAGCGGTCGGATTTCTTCAGCATAAGGATCGAGTTCGAGTGCATGTATGTGAACGAGATGAGCTCCCTGTCCATCCTTTCGTAAAGGTCACTCCTGTCGAACCGCACGGTGTCTCCCGCGAACACAATCTGCCGAGGCACCGCCGGCGCCTTGAAATGCAGTTCCTCCTGTGGGTAGATCTGCGCCGGAACCATTGCGGCGGTTCCAAGCGCGAGCGCCGCGAGTGATAATATTCTTTTAATGTTCATTTGCATCATGAGTTTTCAGAATACTACAAATTTAGTGAAATGACGTGGTTCGGGAAAGGAGAGAGGTGAAAAATGGTTATCTTTGTCCCAAAACAATTGCAGAAATGAAAAAGATATTCCTTTTAATAACCTTTCTTGGCGTATTTGCTCTTTCAGCCAATGCCCAGACACCAGATGATTCCTACTATGTGGCGGCTTATGTCTGGCCATCATGCCACAATGATCCACGCGGACAAGAAACCCTATGGCCTGAAGGAATAGGGGAGTGGGAGGTCATAAGGAAAGGAACTCCTCGTTTTCCAGGACATTATCAGCCTAAACAACCGTTGTGGGGCTACGAGATGGACAATGACCCGAAAGTGATGGAGCGGTGGATCGAGCTGGCCACTGATCACGGAGTGAACACATTCATATTCGATTGGTATTGGTTTGACGGTGAGCCCTTCCTTGAGGGGTGTGTCAACGATGGCTTCCTCAAAGCTCCGAACAACACGAAAATGAATTTTTACCTCATGTGGGCGAATCATGATGTGAAAAGAAATTACTGGAACGTCCACCGCTGCCCGGACGATGAATCCATTCTTTGGAGAGGGGCGACGGACGAGAAGAATTTCAGAATCATAGTCGACAGGGTGATAAAGCAATACTTTACTCGCCCTAACTACTTGAAGATAAATGGATGCCCTGTGTTTTCCATTTATAAGGCCGACAATCTCATCGCAACTTTCGGTGGCAGTCTGGAGAAGACCCGGAAGGGGCTTGAATATTTCCGCTCGCAAGTCCGCAAGGCCGGTTTTCCCGACCTTCACCTGCAATTCGTCCACGGAGGCCCTTCCACTCCCGAGATTCAGAAACTTCTTGAATGTCTTGGCGTTGACAGCGTTACTTCCTACAACTGGGGCGGCCCCCATCGAGAGGATTACCTTGACTGGGGGGCTACCGGGATGAAGCGTTTGCAGACATGGTGCGATTCTCCGGTTCCGTTCTTCCCGAATGTGGCTGTAGGTTGGGACAACACACCTCGTTTTCCTAAAGTGGGTCGCGAGGATGTCATTCATTTCAACAACACTCCTGAATCCTTTGCCACCTACTTGCAGAAGTGCAAGGAATATGTCGACGCGCATCCTGCCCAGCCTAAGGTGATTACCATCTTCGCATGGAACGAATGGGTTGAGAGTGGCTATCTCCTACCCGATCATAAGTACGGTTTCTCCTACATTAAGGCGGTCAAAGCAGTACTCGATGGAGAGTATTCTACCTACCAGAAACGTTGATGCCAGTCCCAAATTATTGTCGCGTGTTATTCTATTGAGTTAATTTTGCTGCGATAAGTGATGGCTTAGAAACTGCCATAAGCAACCATAGCCAATTAGAAGAAAGTCACTGATAGCCAGCGGCTTTTCTTTTTATATGGTTTTCAGTCAAATCTGACTGTGTATTGGTTTGCAACAAATTAATCACCAATTATAAAAACATATCATTATGCACGAATGTAAAACTGTAACATTGAGGACAATACCTCTAAAGAAAAACATGTTGTCGTTTATCAAACACTCCTGAAAACATATCCATTTCTCTCTTGGAAATTCCTGATCGTGTCGCCAATTCGCGCCATCCTTTTATCGCTTCAATCACCTCTGAAATAATTTTCTCCGCAGTGTTTCGATTAAGCATATAATCCTCGCAGGCATCAAGCAAGATACTTAAATCCGCCTTGTTGGAAGTTGATGAGATGAGCAGACTTTGATATTCATTCAGCGTTGGATTCATATCGTATGCCGGCGACAATGTCCATCCTTTTGCAGTCAAAAGAAAACCGTGATTGCGGAAATGGTCATCAGTATTGCCGATACAAATATTGAAAGCCACACGACGGTATAGTTCCTGCAGGTTTCGCTCTACATCGGTACAGCTCTGAATAATAAAGTCGACTATATCCAGATAACCATGCCCGGTAGTTGCATTATCTCCATCACTTAATCCCAACAAGGTCATAGCAGATGCAAAATGAATACGTTTGCTATCGTTTGTTCTATCGAAACGTTGTGACAGCAATGTATGATATTTTTCTCCAGTTGCCAGCACTTTGGTTTTTGCTACGTTTACTCCTGCTTTTGTAGCAAGCAAGTGACTGAAATGCTCCCAAAGTCCTACATTATAGTCATCCTTGCGAGACGGGAACTTTGCCACGTAAAGAGTTTTATCCGTATCTACAACATTGGCTTTAGGACGTGCACCTCCTAATGATGTCCCAGGTTGCACAAGTTGTGCAATCCATTTCTTATCGGGGAGCATATTGTTTTCTTCGCTTTTCTCAATCTCAGCACTGGCTGAAATCAACTCCCGAATATCTGTCAGAGGAGGAATATTCAACGATTCACTCACATTGATAAATTCACCATCGGGATCTTCCTTAAAACGGAATCCACCCATTCGGGAGAAATCATCGATACCAGTTAAGAAATCGAAAGATGATAATCTCCGTACCGGTCGTTTTTCTTCCGCAGCTGTAATTTGCTCACGACGCAACAACAAAGTACGTCCCCAACGATCCGGCAAAGCATCGGAAAAACATCCGAATATATCCTTGTCCGGTTGTGTATATTGTTGTCCCGGGTAATTATTTAGGTCGTCGCTCAAAAACAGATCGCTGTGCTGCCTTAACCATTCATTATTGAACGTAAAACTATAGCTGTCCGCACCACGAAGAGACTCATAGCCCAATTCGCCTATGAGTTCCACTTCTTTGAGCCAATCGAAATCGGCATATACATACAACTTTTTCATAGATTATTCTTTCTTGGATGCACGTTCTCTTGTTTTCAAACTCAAATCTTGCAAAGCTTTTCCCATTTTATCTTCTTTGGCAAGCAATAAAATATCATCGTCAAGTTGCAATGCATACAAAACACGTAGATAGATCCCTATTGCAACAGTAGGAATCCCTTTTTCTATTCGGGACACAGTAAGCGGTGAACAGGTAGCCCGTTCTGCCACCTGAGCCACACTCAGATTCCGACGCAAGCGAGCTAACTTAATCTGCTCACCTACAATTTGCATCTTCTGCTCCAATTTTCGGGGAAGCTTAGTTCCCATTGTATTCTTTGCCATTACTACATCAATTTAAGGTGCAAAGCAACTATGATTGATGACTTTGCCATAATCAACCTATCATATAATATGCAAAAGTAATACTTTTTATTTATTTAATGATGTATTACACATGGAAAAATGCACATCATCTTCCGAAAACCTCATAGCATGGATGGCAAATTTGCACCCAAAACCACCTTTTTTATCAAAGTCTTTTCATTTGTTTTCTTGTACCGAAATAACGCATTATCTTTGCAAAAGTTCAGCGAAGAATAAAGAGTAAAATCAGACTTTCCTACCGTTTAAGTTTCAAACTATTGGTAGTCAATTAGTCTAGAAGCTGTTTTGATATGAACAACGGACTTATAATTTTGGACTTTGATGGTACCCTTTGCGATACCAGAAAAACCATCGTCAGGACCCTTCAGATGACGATGGAAATACTCTGTCTTCCTGTGGCTGATGAATATGCCTGCGCGGCCACAATCGGTCTGCCTTTAGCCGAAAGTTTCCGGGTTTTGTTTCCGTCTCTGACCGAGACGCAGTCTCAGGAGTGCGCGGAGGCCTATAGGGACATATTCGAAGAAAACAAGAAGCTGCTTGCGCCGAAGGTTTTCCCTGATGTACCGGAGACTTTGAGGGCTCTTCGCGATAGGGGATTCGTGTTGACGATCGCCTCGTCCCGCTCCAATCATTCGCTGCTGGATTTTGTCAGGACTTTCGGTTTTGACAAGGAAATCTCGCTCGTACTCGGTGCGGATGATGTGTCGAAGGCAAAGCCGGATCCAGAACCTGTTCTTCTTACCTTGAAAAGGTTGGGATTCAGCGCGTCAAGAACTCTTGTTGTCGGTGACATGCCTTTCGATATCCTGATGGGCCGTGGCGCTGGCACCAAGACCTGCGGTGTCACCTACGGCAACTCCTCCCGTGAGGAACTTCAAGGCTCCGGTGCGGACTACATCATTGATGATTTCGCGAATCTCTTGGATCTGAATTGGTAGTGATAAAGCCTTGGCCTTTTGCCCAATCCATCGGTCGCTGAGCCAGCCCTTTTTTCTCGGTCACTGATCTTTTTTTTCGGTCACTGTCCTTTTGTATCGGTCGCTGAGCTTTTTCCTTCGGTCACTGAGCTTTTTCCTTCGGTCACTGAGCCTGTCGAAGTGACCGTCCCAGCAAGTGCCAAGTCAAATAATCCCATATAAAAAATTGCAGTTCAGAGGAATAAATGTTTGAAAAAACTCTTGCATAAGTGTCCACAGGCAGAAAAGCCGCTTAGTCACTTCGACAAGCTCAGTGACCACGACACAACCGAGATAATCCAGAGAGATGAATCACTATTCCCCACTCGGAATGATGTTGTCTTTTTATTTCAATAACATCCTTTGGATATACTACGGTTTGGGGTATTTGGGTATGGAGAAGTTATAAGGTTAACCAAGGAATATACGAAAAGAGGGTGACTTTTCGGTCGCCCTCTTTCAGAATATTCATTGGTGATCGCTATTGTATCATAATGGCTTTCTCTCCGAGGAAAGTGTCCATAGGAGAGTTGGTTGAAGCCTTGGTTGAGACTCCGAACGGCTCAAGGGTGAGGGCACTGTAGGTCTTGGAGCCTACGCTCTGCCTCAGGTAGGATGAGGAGGTTGGCTTGTCGCTGCCGAACAGGAGGAACTGGTAGCTGTTGACGGCCTCGCTGGCGTAAGGGCTCGGGGTCATGTGGATCACTCCGTCGATGAAGCCTAGGGCTATGCTGTTGGCTCCCCAGTAGATTGACAAACCGTCGGAGAAACCAAGGGTGACGTAGTTGCCCTTGTAACGGCCGAGCTGCTGTGGCTCGATGATGACCGAATGGCTTTCCTGATCGAAATACGCTTTCACGTCCGGAGTGAAATCACTGGTGTTGGACAGACCGCTGATCGTGACATCGTTGCCGCCGAGGCTGTAGATGTCCACACGGAATGATTCCTCGGAGGACGAGGACGCTCCGTCAACAGTCGCGGAGGCCTTGAACGCACCGATGAAATCATCCACTGTCTTGCTCTGGTCGAAATCCGTTGACGTGTAGCCCTTCGTGGAGGCGGTCTTCTTGACAAATGCGGTGTCGCCATATTCATTGACAACGCAGACGCAAAGGGTGTAGGTCGTGCCTTGCTTGAGGGTGTTGAAGACTGTGGCGAAGCCTTCATCGGTGCCAAGCTTCTGAACGAACTCCTCGTTGACTTCGTTGCCTCTTTCCCAAGCGATCTGGGCGGCGCTCTGACCAAGGTTCCTCTCCATGTACTCAAGGTAGTCCGTCCTCATGCAGAGATACTTGAGAGACACGGCGTTGTCGGCCTGCATGTCCCAGAACAGGGTCGTGTAAGGGGAGTAGAGTTGGTTGGACTCATCCCTTCTCCAGTCGAACTTGTTGACCTTCGGGGTGAACTGGCCGTTCGGGTCGCAAGTGAACCTCTGCATATAAAGTACCGTGGCTGTCGAGGTGGAGTCGTAGGCGAGTGCCACCGCAGTGCAGTTCCCTGAGCCTACGTTCCAAAGTTCGGAGCTGTCGTCGTACAATGTCAGTACAGGAGCGCTTCCCGGAGTCTTGTCCTCAGAGAGCATCTTCTTGACCTCTTCCTGACGAGCTGTGTCACCGGTGATGTCGCCGCTGATGACGGTGGCTTTGTAGAATTTGGTGTACTCATTCTTGTAGAAAGAGAGTCTCGGAGCCTTGAAACCGGTTTCGGTGGTCTCGATTCCGTCGAAGGTGATCTCTACCTCAGGAGTCTTGTCCTCGTTGCCGTCGAATGTGAGCGTCTCGGTGCCTTGGGCGAAATAGCCGGCGGAGACGTAGTAGATCAGGTAGAACGAGAATGTCCCCTTGCCGTCATAGGTGCATGGGTAGGAGCTATAGGCCGCCTTGTTGCCCGTGTACTCCGCCATGTCCGCGACTTTTACATATTCATTGTAATTGGAGTTGTAGTAGCCGATCGACTGTGCGGGCACCGTGCAGGAGTTGTCATCGTTGAGGATGAACTTGAAAGACACGCCGCTTGCCCAATCATTGACTTTGAATATGTTGGCTCCTACTGCTTTCTCTACCTCAAGGCCGGAGTCGCGTCCGGTGTAGAATGCGTTGTAGTGGTAGGTTGCGGTTTGCGGGACCTTGGCTCCGCTCTCGTCGGTCCTATAGTAGGTCTCCCATTCAAGGGCGTAGGAAACACTTAGGTTGATCTTGTCGGAGAACTGCGTGACGTAGGCTCCATTCCCTGTTTCCTCCTGGCGGTCGGAGATGAGGATGGTGGCGTTCAGGCTTGATCCTGCCAGGAGTCTTCCAAGATTGACCTCGACAGGAATTTTCACTGAATAACTTCCGTCAGGAATCGTGGCTGTCTCCGGTACGGTGAATGAGTCGCCGTTCTCGCCTTTCTTCTGGAGGCCGACAGAGAGTTCTCCCTTGTCGCTCGGGCGGGCCAGCTCAATCTCGATCGTTCCTGTCTCTGTCCCTTGAGGAAACTCCTTGCTCAGGGATGACTGGATGAAGTGGATCTCCTTCGCATCGTCAGAATTCGGGCTGTAGACGGTCCCGTTCTGCTCCTTGTCGCATCCGACGGCGAGAAGGAAAAGTGATGCCACAAGAAGGCATGATGTTGATTTTGAATATTTCATTGTGTCTAAAGTCTATCAAGGATTCTGATCTTCTTCGTTGATGTCAGGGTTGGCGTCGAGCTCGTCCTTAGGAATCGTCAGCACCCAATCGTAGGTGTCGGCGTTTGTGAGGTCGATGCCGTTCCGCTTCATGGCGGCGATGCATTCCTCGGAAAAACCGTCTTCGGTTCTCCGGTCGATGCCCTGTCCGGTGCGGCGCACGTCGAAGACGCGGCCATATTCACCCCACAGCTCGACACGCCTCTGGATCAGGATGTTCTCAAGGAGGGATCCCGTCCAAGTGGTCGTGGTGGAACCAAGGTGGGTTCCGGAGTAGTTGTAGGCGTTGTACTTCGGGTTTCTCTTGGCCATCACCTTGTTCATCAGTTCTCGGGCCTCGTCTTGGTTCCCGAGCCTAAGGGCGGCCTCGGCGGCTGTGAAGTACATCTCCTCGACCCTCATGTAGATGTAGTCTCCGAGCCATGACTGGACGTTGGAGAACGCAAACTTCTTCGAGACGTAAGGAGACTCCTTGTCAGTCGGATCCCACCACTTGAGGCGGATGTCGCCTGAACCGATGTGGTTGTAGAGCTGTTTGTTGATCAGCTTCGGGGCGGATTTGGCATAGGCGCCGTCAATGTTGTCCATGTGGGTGAAGAATCCGGCGTAGGCCCCCGATTGCTCGGAAGTCTCGATCCCGGCTCCCCACATCACGTTGCCTGCGCTGATGGAGTTCATTCCGCCCATCAATTCGTTCTCACCTCCGATCTGGTAAGAACCTTCGTTGATGACCTGAAAGGCCGCCTTGTAGGCTTCCTCCCAGTTTCCTTCGGCCAGACAGGCGCGGGACTTGATTCCCAAGGCGACATATTCATTGATGTGGGACTTGTTGCCTTTGTTCAGTGTTGAGGACTTTCCTTTTGAGAGCCGCACGATGGCGGAGTCAATGTCGGAGTCGATCTGTTTGTAGACGACCTCAAGATTCTCCCTCGGCTTGCCTTCCGTGTTGATGGATGTCGGCTCGGTGTAGACAGGCACACCCGGATCGCTCCAACGGTACTTGTCTGTCATCGGATTGTAAGGTGCTCTGGCGAACCAGGTCGCAAGGTTGAGGTAGGAGAGTGCCCTGATGGCGTAAGCCTGTCCCACGACGTAGGACACGTCGGCGGAGCTTCCTCCCATAGTCTCCTTGGCCGCGATCACGCTGTTGGCGTTGGCGATCCACTTGTAGTTGGCGTACCAGACGTCGTATGACCGGAACGCCGAGGATGTGTACTGGTTCTTGACATTGTAAACATGATCGTACCAGAACCATCCGTTACCCTGGGACTGCATGATGAGGTCATCTCCCATCATTTCCTGGGCGAGGTTGTAGGCGGCGATGCCGAAGCACTGGTGGGTGTTGCCCGAGGTCGACCATCCGGCGGTCCACATCGAACGGTAGATTCCGTTGATCGAGGTGATGGCTGTGGAAGCCTCCTTCATCAGTTCCTCTCCGGAGCCGGAATCCGTCGGATTGAACTCAAGCATGTCGCTGTCGCAGGAAACAGTCGCCGCGGCGAGAGCCGCAAGAATATATAGTTTCTTTCTCATTGAATATCCTCCTAGAATTGAATGTCGATGCCTGCCACGATGGCTCTTGAAGGGGTGTACGAATACGACACGCTTCCCGTGAAGTTGTATTGTGGATCCATGCCGTCAAGGTGGTTGAACATGGCGATGTTGTCAGCTGTGACGAAGAGCCTCAGAGCGCTGACATCAATCTTCGAGAGCCAGTTTTTAGGAAATGTGTAGCCAAGCGTGATGTTCTTGATGGCGAAATACGAAGCGTTGATGAGGGATGAGTCGTTAGCCGGAGCTGATCCTCCGATCTCCACCATAGGCACATCCGTCACGTCGCCAGGCTTCTGCCACCTGCGCAGGACGTTCCTGTGCCAGTTGTTGCCCGCGTACTGGACGTTCATCGTACTGGAATACAGTCCGTCATAGACCTTGCCTCCGATTGACCATGTTGTAAGGAATGAGAGGTCGATGTTCTTGAATATCACGAAGCTCGATCCAAGGCTTCCGGACACGGCCGGCTCGCGGCTGCCCATGTAGTATTTGCTAAGGGAAGCCAGCGAGACGTTGTCGGTCACATATTCATCACACCTGACATTGCTGACGGCTCCGGTCTCGTCCACGCCCCTCTTCCAGTAGGCGTAGTAGAGCCGCTTTCCGGTCGCTGGATCGACTCCCGCCGTCTTGGAGAGGTAGAATGTGTAGATTGGCTTTCCGACCTCGATGACCGAGGCACCGGAGCTGATGAAGTCCTGTGACGAGGTGAGGCTTGTGACCTTGTTGCGGTTCAGCGAGGCCATGGCGTTGGCGTCCCATCTGAAGTTCGGCCTGTCGATGATGTTCACCCTTCCGGAGAACTCAAAGCCCTGGTTTCTCATCGAACCCACATTCGCGTCGTAGCCGGTGAATCCGGTCGAGATCGCGAGAGGGCTCTCAAGGAGCATGTCACGGGTATGACGGTTGTAATATTCAGCGGTGAAAGTCACCTTCCCGCCGAAGAGAGATGCCTCGATTCCGGCGTTGAGGTTGCCGTTCTTCTCCCACGTGATCGCCTTGTTCTCAAGCTTGGAGGCGAATGCGCCGGCCTCGCTTCCGTTGGCCCAGGTGTAGTCGTACAGGCCTTGCCATGCGTAGTAGGTTCCGAGGTTGTCGTTGCCCTGCACTCCATAGGAGGCCTTGACCGTCAGGTTGCTCAGCCACGAGGAGAACCGCTCCATGAACTTTTCCTGCGACAGCCTCCAGGACGCTCCGACAGACCAGAAGTTACCCCATCTGTCAGTCTTGTAGAATCTGGAG
Organism: uncultured Bacteroidales bacterium; assembly: GCA_934667175.1. Lineage (GTDB taxonomy): Bacteria > Bacteroidota > Bacteroidia > Bacteroidales > UBA932 > Cryptobacteroides. Next base: position 10,558 of record CAKULN010000043.1, read on the forward strand.
GAGCCGTCGGTACGCCAGCTCGCATCGAAATAGTAGCGGTTCCTGAATCCGTAGTTCAGCCTTGTGAACCATGACTCTATGGCGTAGTTGTTCGAATAGCTGGAGTTTCCGGAAGTCGTGACAGCCGGATCGAGCTCGTCGATGCCGTCCATGATTCCGGTTTTCTCTCCCATCGCGTAGTTGAACCTGTAGCGGTAATATTCATGACCGAGCAGGACCTTGACATCATGGTCTGAGAATGTGCGGTCGTAGTTCAGGATCTGGTTGAAGGTGTAGCTGAGGGTGCGGGTGTTGGTCTTGCCCAGACGTCCGCCCTGATCAGCGGCGTTGCCGTGGTACTTGTCGTTGGTGATGGTACGCTGGTAGTCGTTGAAATCGGTTCCCAGGTTCGCTGTCAGCCGCAGGCCGTAGAGAAGGGCCTCTTTCTTGGTGGTCCCTAAGGTGATATAAGACCTTGCCGACAATGTGTTGCGGTAATAATACGCCTTGTTGTTGTAGAGCTCGGCCCTTGAGTTGAATCCCTGTGCGGTAGGACGGTTCGCATAGCCGTTGTCATCCTCGTCACCATATTCATACTGAAGGTTTCCTGCCTCGTCGAGAACGTTGTTGCCTTCCATGTCCTTGAGATAGACCGGGTAGACAGGCGCCATGAACTGTGCGGTGTACCAGACGTTGGATGTCGTGGACCCGGAGAAGTTCTGGTAGTCGGCCTTCGTGTGCGAGTAGTTCGCGCTCATCCCGACCTTCATCCAAGAGTTTGCCTGGGAGTCCACGTTGACTCTTCCGGTGTAGCGGTTGAAATCCGTGTTCTGGAGGATACCGTTCTCCTTGTAATACCCCATCGAGATGAGGTAGTTTACCTTTTCGGTCGCACCGTTCACCGAGAAGATGTGCTCTGTGCGCATGGCGGCGTTGTCGCTGATCTCGTCCATCCAGTTCTCGTTCCAAGCGGCGGTCGCGTCCTCCCTGACCTTGCCGGTGGTCGGGTCGATGAGGGTTGACCAAGTGTAGTTCTTGTACGGGTTGTAATATTCAGGATTCTTCAGACCTCCGATTGTCTGGCCGAGGTTGGCCGCAGCGTAGGCGCTTGCGCCCTCGAAATCCATTCCTGTGCTGTACTGCGCGCTGTTCCTGAGGGACTCGTAGGTCAGCTCGACGAAGTCTTCCATGCCCACGAGGTCGTAACGCTTCAAGGAACGAGATGCGACACCGGCGCTGCCCTTGTAGCTGACGACCGAGCGTTCTCCGCTGCCTTTCTTGGTGGTGATGACAATGACTCCGTTGGCTCCTCTGGCTCCGTACAGCGCTCCTGCCGAAGCGTCCTTGAGTACGGTCAGGGACTCGATGTCCGCAGGGTTGATGGCGCTGAGCGATCCGTCGTAAGGGATGCCGTCCACAACGTACAGAGGAGTGGAGACAGCGTTGATGGAGCCGATTCCTCGGATCATGATCGAGGCTCCCTCGCCAGGCTGCCCGCCTCCGGAGGTGACCTGAAGTCCGGCCACGGTGCCTTCGATGGATTTGGTGATGTTGCCGGTCACTCTTTTCTGGAGTTCATCGCCTTTCACGACGGAGGCAGAGCCGGTGAAGCTGCTTTTCTTGGCTGTTCCGTAGGCGACAACCATGACTTCTCCGATCTCGTCATCAATCGCGTCCTCCTGAAGGACCACGTCGATGACAGTTTTCCCTGCCACGCTTATCTTCTGGGTGACATAGCCGATGCTGGAGAATGTCAGGACAGCGTCGGACGGGATTCCAGACATGAACCATGTTCCGTCCTCCGCCGTGACCGTTCCTGTAGTGGTGCCTTCGATGAAGACTCCGACTCCGATCAGCGGGAGGTTGCCGCTGTCTTTGACCGTTCCTTTCACATTGACGTTCTGAGCCTTTGCGGCCAGGACGCAGAGAAAGGCCAGCAGAGTGGCGGTGATTGTTCTCTTTATGCTATTTTTCATAATTTGTTCCGAATATGTTCATATTATGGATGATTGTCCACAGGTCTTCAGCCGATTCCGGAACTTCGAAGACCGGAATGGCTTCCACGCCGTCAAGTCTCAGCCCTACAGGGGAGGCCTCGGCGTTAGCGGCAAGGTTCTCGAAGGCCGTCGCCGCCCTTGTCCTTGCGGCCTTTGTCTCGGCTGCCGTAGTGGTCACGGACGCATGTTTAGTGAGTTTGTCTCCCGCCTTGTTCACTACAGTCGCCATGACTGTGTAGGATGTCTGCGGTTCAACGTCGACAACCAGAGCGAGGCCGTTTCCGTTGATGTACTCAAGGTATGATTCCTTCAATTCAGTGCCTTTGTCGGCGATGATGGCAGGGTAGGAGGACTCTGGTATGTTAGCAAGGGCGGCCGTCTTGATGATTACCAGCTTTCCGGACTCTATTCCGACTCCTTTCAGAACGCAGGCCATCTTGCTGGAGGTGGGACCGTATTTCTCGTTGACCAGAGCGGCGATCGAGAACCAGGTATAGGCCTCGCTTGTGGTCTTTGTCGTGATCGAGTTGACGGTCAGTTCCTCTTCACCCGAGGCGGATGTCGCCAGCGCTGACATTGTGTAGGAGACACCCGAGTTGCAAGGGGTCACAGAGTTGTAACCGTTAGAGGAGTTCACGAGCGCAAGATAGTCAGACCTGACAGCGTAACTGTAGGACGTGTCCCTGAGGAAAGCCTTGACGGCCTCCTTGTCGTATGGATCACTGAAGACATTGTTGAAAGTCGAGGTCGGAAGGAGTCGGTAGCGGATGCTTTGGACATCCTGCCCTTTCCAAGTGGTCCACACGGAGTTCGTCCATCCGTAGCCGGTAAGCCCGAGATATGCGTTGGTGAGGTAGAAGTTCTGGCTGAACCAGTCAGTTCCTCCGTAGTTAGGCCCTGAAGACCAGCCCGTGGCAGTGGTCGTGATCCTTTTTGTGTAGAGGCCTGTAGTGACATTGCCGTTGTAGTCCATTCCGAACGCTATGATGTCGTAGCTCATCTCGGAGGCGAGGCTGGACACGCCGATGGTGTTCGTGCCGACCTTGAGGACGGAAGCCATCGCGAGCTGGAGGCTGATGCCCTTGCTTTTCGCATATTCGATGATCGCGGATCTGTATCTTTCTATGACAGTCGCCTCGTCAAACTGCATCAAGGTTGAGGATGAGACCACATCGTAGTAGAAGGTGGCGTCTGGAGTAGCATAGACATCGAAAACGACCGCGTCCGCAAGAACGTTCTCAGGAACGATCAGCAGGGTCGGCACATCCTCGGATGAGGTTGTGAAACTGGTCTGGGCGGATTCGGACGCTGTGCTGCCGTTTCCCGCAGGGATGGCCTTGACAGTGAATATGTAGTCGGAGCCCTTGGCGAGATTCGAGAGTGTGACGCGGTTCTCAGTCGTCGTTCCGCTGATTTCGCCGACGGTATATTCATAACTTCCGGCGCCTGGGATGACGCTCCAGCTTATTATTGTCTTTGATGCGTAGGTGCTGCCGACTGTGATCTCAGGCTTTTCAAGCTGGCTTACATCAGATGTGCGGACGTGAATATAGACGGGCTCGGAGGATGTCTTCGAACCACCTTCCGCCGGCTCGGCCTGTAGCCTGACGACATATTCCTTAGAAGCCTCCAACCCGTTGAATGTCACGAACAGAGACTTCGTCGAATCCGCCTCGGCTCCGTCGAGGGAGTAGGTGTAGCTCTCCGCTCCGTAAACTTTGTCCCAATCCACGCGGAAACTGGAGATTGTCACTTCGCTGACCTTGGCCTCCGGAGTTTTCAATGTCTCGCTCAAAGTCTCTTCCTTTGTGTCCGAACCGCATCCGACGAGCAGGAAGAGAACCGACGACGCAGCCATAGTGAAGGCTGACTTTATCATTTTTGAAGTATTCATCATTCCACAGTCACGTTTATGGTCCTGACGGACTGGTTGCCGTCGGTGATCCTGATTACAGTCTTGCCTTTGGACACACCCTTGATTGTCAGGACGCTATCCTTGAGACTTACTTCCACTATTCCCTGCGCCGCCACTGAATATGTCAGCACATCTGTCTTGTAGAAATATTCAGAGAGATTGACACTTGCCTCGCCGCCCCGGCTGACGGTGATGTCAGGGATCATGGCGACTTTCTTCACGGCCAGCAGAAGCTGGTAGGTGTCCAGTGAGCCGGCTCCCATATTTCCGAAATATGGCGCCTCGCAGAACGGATCGACAGGAGTGACGCTGGAAAGCAGGGCTTCCTTCAGCATCTCGTTGGTAAGGCCTTTTTTCTTCTCCGCTCCGTAGTACCAGCTGACAGCGAGTGCGCAGGCTCCGGAGACGTGCGGGCAAGCCATTGAGGTTCCGTTTATTCCCTCGTAGGCTGAGCCTCCGTCCTCGGCTACGCTGGTGCTGTAGACTCCGCCGTAGGTCGAGTTGAGGGAGAGGTCTCCGCCCGGGGCGGAAAGGCTGACCCATTTTCCGTAGTTCGTGAAATAGGATGGTGTCCCGAGCCAAGAGGTTGCGGCCACGCTGACCACAGACTCATCCGAGGCAGGGTAGCAGAGCTCGTCGGATGCGTCGTTGCCCGCCGCGAAGATCACGATTCCACCGGCCATAGGGCCTTCCTGCTCTCCGTTCTCGTCCAGTCCCGCATACTTGATGAAATAGTGGATGGCATCGGCGAGGGCTGAGTAATTGCCTCTGGTCCAATCATTCTTGGACAGAGCGCCGGCCGTGTATCCCCAGCTGTTCTGGCAGATAACGGCTCCGTTATCCGCCGCGTACTTGATCGCGCGCACCTGTGCTCCGAGTCCTCCGCCTGAGTTGCCGGATTCGGACGCTCCGAGAGTCTCGCAGGACATGATTCTGACTCCGTCACCATTCCCTGAGCCGCCGGCGATCCCGTTGACTCCGATTCCGTTGTTGTTGACAGCGGCGATGGTGCCGGCGACGTGCGTCCCGTGCATATTCTCTGAGGAGAAAGTCAATTTGCCATTGTTGTCGGTGAAGTTGAATCCGTAGACATCGTCGATGTAGCCGTTGCCGTCGTCATCGATGCCGTTGTCCGGAATCTCGCCCTTGTTGACCCACATGTTCGCCGCGAGATCCTCATGGTCGTATTTCACACCTTGGTCCACCACTGCCACGATCACATCCTGATTGCCGGTGCAAAGCTGCCATGCTGCATAGACATCAGCGTCAGCCCCCACGACAGTCGAGTTGGCGTAAACGTTGCCCGGGTTGTTGTAGTGCCACTGCATCCTCTGCGAGCGGACACTCTCATTGAACGGGAACGGAATGTTCCTTGCCGATGAATATGCCCTCGTCGCGACCGGCTCAGCATTTTCAGCTGTCGTGGCCTTTGAATATGACGCCGTGGCCGTCGGGATGGAATACTCAACCACCTCCACCCCGTCGCATCCGGAGAGCATTTCCGCGACTTCCTTTGCAGGGATAGTCTCATCGTACTTGGCTATGAACCATCTGTCCAATCCTTCCTTTTTTGTTCGTGCCTCGAACCGTCCGCACGCAGGGAACAGGCGTTCGAAGCTGACAGAGCCGACATTCATCAGAACCCTGTCGATCTGGGTGTTGCCGGAGGTCGCTCCTCCGGCTCTTGTGATGGTCTCATCCACGGCCCCGGCCTTCATCTTCACGATAATCTCGCCTTGGATGGCCGCATCCGGTGAAAAGACAACGATAGGCCCGCTGTCTTCCGACTCAGGCCCATTGTTCTCATTTCCACCGATTCCGTTGCACCCCGCCAGCATCACAAGCAGCGGAGTGATTGTCAAGAATCTGTTTTTCATTATTGATTGTTAAAAGTTTATTCCTTCACGCATCTTACTTGGCCGGTATAGACTTGCGCTCTTGTCTCGTACAACGCCCAGTAGCCATTGAATGCAGCCACATAGTACTCGCAGCTCTGTTTTTCCTTTTCAGAATCATAAGTCTTTTCCTGACTTGTCAGGTAGAAAACCTGACCGCTTGCGTAGTTGTAAGGAGTTGTCCCGGCCGGTGAATATGATGTCGGATAGATGTTTCCTGCCATTGGGTAGAAATCGCCTGTCTGTCTCCAGACTCGTCCGCATTCTTTCTCCCTATTCCACAGGAACTCTTTGCTGACCCCGGTCTCATCATAGTCTCCATGCTTGCCACCAGTCTTGATGCTCTCATCCCCTACAGCCTTGCCCCACATGTTCTTGCCAGGCACTTTGTAGCCTGGAGGACATGGGTCGAAAATGGTTTTCTCCTCGCCCCAAAGCCCCGGCTGCACACTGTCCTCGTCGCTGGAATCTATGTACCATGAATAACTTGTCGAGAAGTAACCTACAAGAAATCTCATCGGGTGTTCAGACGCGAACGGGATGTTGCCCGGCGCCGCGAAAGAGGCCTTTGCCTTGAACTTTGAGTCTATTTCCCACTCTCCGGTGCCGTCACCTATCTCAGTGTTTGGCTTGTTCCATTCCGGCTTGTTGGCGCAATAAATGCCTACTGCGTTGTCATAGTCTGTGATACCACTATAATCGGCATAAGGTGAACGAGACGGAATGAACGGATCCTTCCTGCCCATCTGGTAGATCATTCCTCTGTTGTTTATGTCCATCGGTGTGTTGTTGAGCGCACCCAGATTGCGGTCCATGATCTGTGCTATGACGTTGCCTTCCGGGCCGATGTGGTCATGCGCTGTGACCTCGTTGTCGGTCACCCAGATGTGCCAGCTCCAAAGTACCTTCCCCTTGGCGTTCTTGACAGCAATGAGTGCGTTACCCTCGCTTCTTCCTGTAGAGAAAGAAATGTAGCCTCCGTTGTAGGAAGGAGTTCCGTCTATGATTTCATAAGACATCGTACGGTCTCCGTCGTTCCTGGCCTCCCAAAGAAGTTCGGCGTAGGCGACATCCTTTACCTCAATACCTTCGGTCTCTATGTATTTGCTCTTTCCGTCTTTTCCACCATTGCCTTTGATGTCCGCACGGAACTTGTAGGATCCGTTTGTTCTGGCAATGTAGCAGTTGGCGGTGCCATCAGAACTCAAATTGACAGAACCGTCTGCCCTCTGTGAGATCTTGAGTGAAACCTCTTTGGACTCCTCTCCTTTAGATGCTGCGACCTTTATCTCATCAGTTTTCACAGAACCGCCATTGTTGACAGGGGCTTCGACAACGAGACAACTGTCAGCGTCCACGCTGACGTTGAACCAGTCTCCTGACTGAGAGGTGATACTCCAAGACGAGGCGTTGGATGCTATCGTGACGACGGCCTTGCCGCCTTCCTTGTCAAAGACAATCTTTGAGTCCGATGATTGGAGGAAAAGGGGAGCTTGATAGGCGTCCGGATCCACTTTTGAGGTCTCCGTACAACCGGCAACCGTAATGCCGGCAACAAGAATCGATGTTATGATATATCTGAGTTTCATATCGTTTGTCAATTTATTTCAGATTAATTTGCCTTGGCCGGATCCGGAATCTGCGCATAGTCAGAAAGTTTTGTGCATCCCTGGAATGCAGCTTTCATGAATTTTATCTCAGCGAATCCGGAGGCTGACGCGTTTTCCGCAGTTCTGTCGTAGAGGTGATATTTCACTCCATTCACAACCGTGTAAGGAGACTCTCCTTTCAGGGAGACACAGCCATCGAACAGTGAGTTGATGCTCGTGGCGGCCTTGAAATTGTCGAATGTCCCGACAGGCACTGTCTCAAGAGCCGAACAGCCCTGGAACACATAGGTGACAGTCTTGACTTTTTCCGGGTTGAGGAAGACGTTTTCTCCTATTTCCTTAAGTGACGTGCATCCTGAGAAAATGTTGCTTATGGATGTGTTGCCGTATTTGCAGTTGACAACCTCCGAACCAATTTTCTCAAGGCCTGTGCATCCGTTGAAGGCGTATGTGTAGTTGCTGATTTTCTCATTGTTCTTGAACAGTCCGGACGGAACCTCCTTCAGGCTCGTGCAGTTTTGGAAGATCTTCATCACGGTTCCTGCAGAAGTGTTGATCCCGCTGAATGCGTCAGGTGCAATCGTGGCCAGCGATGAGCAGTCCGCGAACATCGAGGTCAAGGTCTTTGTCTTGGTGGTCGTGCCGAACAGCCCGGCAGGCACGCCCTGGAGTGTGGTGCAGTTCTGGAAACAACTTTCCGTTGTTGTCGCGTTGGTGTTCTTGACAAACAGCTTCTCCGGGATCGTGGTGAGGGCGGTGCATCCATAGAACGTCTTTTTGAATGAATCCGCTCCAGTGAGCCCGTCGAAAAAACCGGCAGGAAGAGCCTTCAATGATGTGCAGCCCTCGAACGCTGATTCAAGCTTGAGTTTGCTGGTGGAGTTGGTCCCGAAAATCTTGCCGACTGAAGAAAGTGATGTACAGCCATTGAACGCGTTCGTATAGGTTGAAACCTTGCTGTTGTTAGCGAACAGACCTTCAGGAAGACTTGTAAGTGACGCGCATCCGTTGAACGCGCTTTCGAATGATGTGACTTTTACGATAGACGAGAACAATCCGGCAGGAACAGACTCTATTCCTGATGTGGCAAAAACTTCCTTTGCGTTTGTCGTTCCTGTCAGTTCAGTGAAGAGCCCATCCGGAACCTCCTTGAGGTTTGTGCAGCCGCTGAACAGACCGGAGATGTTCGTCACCTTTCCACAACCTTTGAAAGCGTTTTCGGATACTTTGGCCAGATTGATACAGCCTTTGAACAGATTAGAAATGTTGTTGTTGGCGTCACAACCTTCAAAGAGATTATCTCCAATTTCTTTTATGCCTGTGCAGCCTTGGAAAACTCCGGTGAATGATGTCACCTTGGCCAAGCCTTTGAACACACCTGCCGGGACTGACTTAAGGGCGGTGCATCCACTGAAAGCGCTTGAGAACGAAGTGACCGCCACGGCATCCTTGAACAGATCCGAAGGAATGCTCTCAAGGGATGAGCAGTCTTTGAATATGCTGTTGAGTGCGGTGATTTTTGTGAATCCGTCCAGGAGCCCGGCCGGAATCTCCTTCAGCGATGAGCAGCCTTGGAAAATCATATTCATTCCGGCGCCTCTTTTGCCATAGACGACACCTTGAGCTCCAGAGTTCTTGAAAAGATCAGCCGGGATGCTCTCAAGTTCTGAACATCCGTTGAAGCATGACATGAACGAGTTCACGGAAGAACAGCCTTTGAAGACATCCGCCGGGATACTTTTGATCTTGGTTTTTGAGAAGGTCTGCTCGAAAGTCTCGCATTTTGTGTTGTTCGCGAACAGTCCGACCGGTAGCTCGGAAAGTCCGGTGCTTGAGAAAGCCATTCTGAAACTCTCGCATTCAGTCTGGTTTCTGAAGATTCCGGCCGGAATCGCAGTGAGGGCCTCATCGTAGGAGAACACCGCGTTAAAAGTGGTGATTTTCGGATTGTTTGCGAACAAGTCCTTGTCAACTGAAGTCAGTTTGGTCATGCCTGAGAATGTGGAACTGCAGTCCGTCAGTTCCGGATTCTTTGAAAAGAGATCTTTGTCAATTTGTTCTACCGACTCACAATAGAAGAAAGCAGATCCTGCGTCTGATAGTTTCGGGCAGTTGAAGAATAACTGGCGAGGGATAGTCTCTATGGCCTTGCAAGAGTAAAACATGTTGTTCACGCTTTCTGTTTCTGCGGCGCTGGCAAGCAACCCCTCGGGGATGACTTTAAGTGTGCTGCACTGGTAGAAGGCGGATTCAAAGGTCGTGACTTTTGAGAAGGCTCCCGTGTCGTCCGAAGGAATGCTTGAAAGAAATCCGCATCCGCTGAACGCCGACTCCATTGATGTGAGTCCCAACCGTCCCCAGTTATATACCTGTTCAATTTGGTCTTTCTGGTCATACGACAGTGAACCGACGCTCAATCCGCTTGCCTGTCCCTTCACCGAAACAACGAAGTAACCTGTGTCCGCATATTCGTGAATCGGATTGTCTGTTGTGAATTGTTTGGCGTCGCTGCCGTCTCCCCAGTCGACCGTGATGTCGGCCACGCCTTCAACAGGCAGCATCGATGCGACTATATCGCCTTTTGCCTTCTGGACGTGAAGGCCGATGATGAATGCGTCCTTGTCAATTCCGGGTTGTGAGACTGTAATCACTTTGGAGTCCGTGTTTTCTTTGCCGTCACCTGTCTTGATTGTGATTTTTACTGTTCTGGTCTCGGCTCCGGAGTTGACGGTCGGAACGAATTTCAGGCCGTTATCGGTTTTTTCGACTGCCAGCCAGCCGCTTTCATTGCCCGAGATGGAATATTCCCAGTCAAAGTTCGCCTTTACCTCCACCTCCTTAGCCTCGTTTGAGAATGGCGTGACAGGAACTGTCGAGACGGATGGCTCGATGAGAGCAGCTCTGTCCTGCAGCACGTCGATTGTCTCAATGATAGCCTTGTCTCCGGCTCCTGCCTTGAGTATGAACTTCACGTCCCTGTCGGTATATTCCTCGTTAGGGTAGGCGCTGATGTTGATGGTGTTGCCGTCCTTGGAGACGAGCATCCATTCGCATCCTGACGTCTCGAATGTCCAGTCCGGGTCGGTGGAAGTCACCTCGAAGGATGTTGTGAGTTCTCCTTTGGCGGCAAGGTGAAAATTATTCTCGGACGCGACGATCTCCACAGTTCCGTAGGCGTTCTGTGTGGCTGTGACGGTGGCAGTCTTGTTTCCGGCCTTGATTGTCACTGTGGCCGAGAGGACCTTTTCGACCTTATTCTGGTCGCATGATAGTGTGAGCTGGTTGGCTTCCTCGTCTTTTTCTCCTTTGATGAAGGATTCTCCTGAAATCTCGTAGGTCCAGTCAGTGTTGGTGTTCACGTCAAGAATGACCTTACCGCCAAGGCTTTTGAAAGCTATGCTTGCATTGACATCGTCCTCAGATGTGAACAGTGTGTTGCGGGATGCCACAGCCAAGGTGGCGTTCTTTCCAGTCTCGTTTTCTCCCGGGACGGGATTCTGGTAGTTGATGGTCTCCTTGGTGCAGGCGCACAAAGAAACGGCCAACAATGCTGAATATATTATCCTTTTCATGTTCTATAGTCTTGAAGTGATTAATCCTGAACGTCTTTGCTGGCTCTTACCAGATACATCTTCCCGTCAGCGTAGTACACGTCGCTGAGCATGGCCAAATCCGTGGTTGCACCTATCCTGACGATGAGCCCGAGAGAACCGTATGCCTCGTCGAAGCCATCCAGCAGAATAGCCTGGCAGTTGTCACTCTTTCCATCAGTGGCGGTTCCGACAGTTCCGTAGAGGATTCCGGTCTCGAATTTCCTCTCCGTGATGTTCGGCTGAACCATATAATAATAGTAGGTGTCCGATTGCTCGAATGTCTTGGTCAGACACAGGGAGCCAAGTGTCAGCACCATTTTCTTTGTGTCTTTGTCGTAGGAGGCCTCATATTCAGTACCATCTACAAACAGATCCTTTATGGTGAATGTCTTGCCGTACTCTTTCTGTTCGATCGTGCAGTATGAGCCAATGCCAGGCACGTTGATGGCGTTGCCTCCGATGTACCAACGTTCAGCATAAAGTCCGAAGCTTCCCAGCATCTGGAAGTAAGGATTCTCATCGCGCGAGATCTGGGAAATCTTGATTTCCTTGCTCTCCGACTTGCCGCTCGCAGTCGCTATGACAGTGATTGTAGCTTCGCGGTGGCCTTCGTTGTTAGCCGTGGCCGTCACGTTGACAATCGACCCGTTTGAACTGGCTGCCAGCCAAGATGCGCTTGACTCAACTTTCCATTCAGCGCCTGTCTCCACGGAGAACATGAAACTGTCTCCCTCGGAGTCAAGTTCAATGCTTTCCGGACCGTTGACATTCAGTGACAGTACTGCCCCGGACCATGACTGTGACACATGAATCTCCTTTTTCATGGTCCCTGATTCCAAAGTGACGACAGCTCTTCTGGAATCTCCGGTGGCGTTGGCCGAAACGGTGATCGTCACTTTCCCTTCACCGTCCGTCGATGTGATCCAGGATTGGTCTGACACGGTGGAGTGCCACTGTGACGGACACGCCACGGAAATTGTGGCGGTGCCTCCCTCCATCGGGAACGCCACTTCGTCCTGAGAGATGAGGAGGACATCGGCGATCTCCTCTTTCGTCTCCTCGCCGCAGCCTGAAATCACAAGCAGCGGGATCGCGAACATTACAAGTAATCTTCTCATTGTGAAATTATTTAGATAGTTTTTTGCTAATCATTCAGTTTAGTAA
>CAKULN010000044.1 GCA_934667175.1 uncultured Bacteroidales bacterium
GTTCCGGGCGGAACTCTATCAATTATTTACGGGATTCATACGTGGATTTTCAGTTCATGGAAGTGTCAAACTTCCGGGCCTCGCAGGACGCCTCCAGAAGCGACTCAGCCTCCGGGAGTGTCATGGATGGATTCTCCGCATAGCTGTAGAGTACCTTGAAAGCCTTTATCCGCAGAATTCGTCTGTTGAGCATAATTCCAATCAAAATTTTATGCAAAGATAACACACAATTTCAGATTTTTCTTAAATTTGTGCGGATAACAAAACATTCAGCGCAAGATGTACAAAGATGACTACGAGCGGCCGAACTACGCTGACCGCAACACAGAGGACGTTTACTCAAAGCCTGTAAGGGCCGGAAAGAGGACCTATTTCTTCGACGTGAAGACCACAAAGGGCAACAATGACTACTACCTGACCATCACTGAAAGCAAGCGCAGACAGGAAGCCGACGGCAGTTTCTCATTCGACAAGCACAAGATATTCCTCTACAAGGAAGACTTCGAGAAGTTTCAGGAGGGGCTTTCAGAGGTTTTGGCCTACATGAAAGAGAACCTTCTCCCTGACGTGCCGGAACACACCTACGAGCCTCGCCCGGACAAGGGCGGCGGGTCGTCCGACAGCCAGTTCAGCGATGTGAACTTCGAGGAGCTGTAGCGCTTCATTATATTCAAGAAAGTTCTAATCCTCTCCGGACACGGGGAGGATTTTTTGTTTATTTTCACAATAATGCCTATATTAGAGGGTTGTTTTGAACAAAACACGGACTTAATAGTTTAACTCATAAAAACACAACACTAAAATGAGCAAGGAAATATCAAGACGCTCTTTCCTGAAGACAGGAACAGCCGTGGCCGCAGGACTCGCTGTAGCCCCGAACATCATCATCGCGGGAGAGAAGACCCCTAAGAAAGAGAAGAAAAAGAAAACAGCTCCGAGCGACAAGCTTAACATCCTCGGAGTCGGTATCGGAGGACGTGGTGCCGCCGACCTCGCCGAGATGGAGACAGAGAACATCATCGGACTCTGTGATGTCGACTGGAAGTACGCCGATCATGTGTTCAAGAAATATCCTCAGGCCAAGAAGTACAACGACTACCGCGTGATGTTCGACGAGATGCTCGATCAGGCTGACGCCGTGATGATCGCCACCGCCGACCATACCCACGCCATCATCGCCGCGCAGGCCATGGCGGCGGGAAAGCACGTCTATGTCGAAAAGCCTCTTACTCTGACAGTCTACGAGGCAAGACTTCTTACCAAACTTGCGGCAAAGTACCGCGTGGCCACCCAGATGGGTAACCAGGGAGCCTCCAGTGCCGGCACCAGAAAGGCCATCGAATGGCTTTGGAACGGAGAGATCGGAGAAGTCAGGAGAGTTGACTGCTTCACAGACCGTCCTATCTGGCCTCAGGGGCTTGAGAAGCCGACCACGGTTGAGCCTATTCCTTCAACCCTCAACTGGGACGCCTTCATAGGACCGGCCCCGATGCGTGAGTACAACTCCATCTACACTCCGTGGAACTTCCGCGGCTGGTGGGATTTCGGCACCGGTGCCATGGGAGACATGGCGTGCCACATCATGCATGTTCCTTTCAAAGGCCTGAAGCTCGGCTATCCTACAAAAGTAGAGGCCAGCTCGACCAATGTGCTCACCGACTGCTGCCCGAGCGCAGAGATGATCCACCTCACATTCCCTGCAAGGGAGAACATGGCCAAACTAGCCATGCCTGAGGTTGACATCCGCTGGTATGACGGCGGATTCAAGCCTGAGAGACCGGAAGGACTTCCTGCCGGTTTCAACCTCAACATCAGCGGAGGATGCAGCATCTTCTACGGGACAAAGGACATCATGATCGCCGGAACCTACGGACAGGATCCTATCCTCGTCTCAGGAAGAAAGCCTGAGGTGCCTCACGTTCTCCGCGAGGTGACACTCTCCCACCAGCAGGACTGGATCCGCGCCTGCAAGGAGGATCCTGATTCAAGAATACCTGCCGCGTCAGACTTCAGCGAGGCTGGTCCGTTCGTCGAGATGGTGGATCTCGGCGTGGCTGCCGTAAGGCTTCAGGCCCTTAACCAGATCCTTGAATGGGACGGCCAGAAGATGGAGTTCACCAACATCCCTGCCGACGCCACAATCAAGATTCTTGAAAAGGACGGATTCTCAATCAAGGACGGCCACCCTACGTTCAAGAACAAGTACACCGATCCGATGAACGCCCGCCAGTTCGCCGCCAGCCTCATTAAGCGTCAGTACCGCGCTGGCTACGAGCTTCCGGAAATGCCTGAATAATAAACTTTTAAAATAACAAACGACATGAAGAAGATTGTTTATGCGGCAGCAGCTGCCGCGATGATGTTGGCCGTGGTTTCCTGCGGCAACGGCAAAAAGAAAGCCGCGGCTCCCGCCGAACTCCAGTGGACCGGAACCGAGACTGTAGAGACCAAAATTGAGAAAGAGGGAGCTCCTGCCTACGTCAGCGTGGAGAAGCCTCAGGTAGACCTCGCTTCCGTACCTCAGGACAAGGATGGCTACTATGTGATTTTTGACGGCGAGACTCTCAACGGATGGCGTGGTTACGGCAAAGACAATGTGCCTTCACGCTGGACAGTGGAAGACGGCTGCATCAAGTTCACAGGCACAGGCACAGGTGAGGGACAGACGCTGGAAGGCGGAGACCTCATTTTCGCCCACAAGTTCCAGAACTTCGTGCTTGAGCTCGAATGGAGGATCTCCAAGGGCGGCAACTCCGGAATCCTCTACCTTGCCCAGGAAATAAAGGAGTACAACGCGGACGGCACCACAAAATGGTCTCCGATCTACATCTCATCTCCTGAGTATCAGGTCCTGGACAACGCCAATCATCCTGACGCGATGTTGGGGATCGACGGCAACCGCCAGTCTGCCTCCCTCTACGACATGATTCCTGCCAAGCCACAGAACCAGAACCCTTACGGAGAGTGGAACACGGCTAAGATCATGGTTTACAAAGGAACAGTCGTACACGGCCAGAACGGAGCGAATGTGGTTGAGTACCATCTGTGGACCCCACAGTGGACTGACATGCTTCAGGCTTCCAAGTTCTCTCAGGAGAAGTGGCCTCTCGCGTTCGAGCTTCTGAACAACTGCGGCGGTGACAAGCACGAAGGTTACATCGGTCTTCAGGACCACGGTGACGATGTTTGGTACCGCAACATCCGCGTCAAAGTCCTCGACTAATGAGAAAGGCAAGTCTTATACTCATGGCCTCGGCTCTTCTTCTTGGCGCCTCATCGTGTGCCCAGAAGAAGGCCGAGAGTCCTGTCAAGAAAGAGATCAGCGTCCAGCTCTACAGCATCAGGAACGTTATCGGTAATCCAGAACTTTACGCCCAGAACCACGAGGAGGCTTTCAAGACTCTCGCTGAAATGGGTTATACTTCCGTCGAGGCGGCTTGTTACTTCGACGGAAAACTCTATGGAGTATCTCCGGAGCAGTACAAGGCCGATCTTGAGGCCGCCGGACTGAAATCCCTTTCCACTCACATAGGTCACAACCTTAGCGATGAGGAGCTTGCGTCAGGCGACTTCACCGAATCAATGAAGTGGTGGGATCAGGCGATCGCCGCACACAAGGCTGCCGGTTGCAAGTACATCGTCATGCCTTGGTTCAATGTCCCGGAAACTTTGGCCGGACTCAAGACCTACTGCGACTACTTCAACGCCATCGGAGCGAAGTGCAAGGAGAACGGCATGCTGTTCGGCTACCACAACCACTCCCACGAATTCAAGAAGATCGAGGACACTGTCATCTATGAATATCTGCTCGAGAACACCAATCCTGAGTATGTGTTCTTTGAGATGGATGTCTACTGGGCGGTTATGGGCCAGGCATATCCTGTCGAGCTCTTCAGGAAATACCCAGGACGTTTCACTCTTCTCCACATCAAGGATCACCGTGAGCTCGGCGAGAGCGGCATGGTTGGCTTCGATGCCATATTCAAGAATGCCGGCATTGCGGGCATGAAAGATTTTGTGGTTGAGCTTGAAGCGTTTACCAACGGAGACTGGAAGGAAAGCATGAAGATGTGCGCAGACTACCTTCTCAACTCAGACTTCGTTAAAGCGACTTATTCAGAGTAATACTTCCGTAAGCATTAGATCGGACGGCCGTAATTTGTTTCCGGCCGTTCTTTTTTTGTTGAATAATGAGAAGAAGCGGCTGAGAATTTTGAATAAGCCGTGGCTCATATTAGCATATTTTTATTATATTTGAAAAATTTAGACAAATCGTTAATTGTATTTGAAGGTTTCTTAGACATATTCAATTATGGACAAGATTCTACTTAGAAATATCACTTCGCAGGGGCGTCAGGTGGACATCACCATCGCCGACGGACTCATAGAGAGAATCGCCCCGCATTCGGAAGTGTACCGGGAGGCGGCCTCGGGAGTCGAAGCCGTGGACTGCACCGGAAAGGTCGCTGTACCAGGATTCATAAACATGCACACTCATGCCGCCATGTCCCTTATGAGAGGTGTCGGCGAAGACATGTTGCTTCAGGACTGGCTCGGACACATCTGGGCCATCGAATCCAAACTGGACGCTCCGTTCATCTACTGGGGCACCAAGGCTGCCGCGCTTGAGATGATAAAGACGGGAACCACCACATTCAACGATCATTACTGGTTCTCACCTACAGCGAGGATAGCGGCATCGGAAATGGATTTAAGAGCCGCCGTCTCCTACCTGTTCCTTAACCATAACGATCCGGAGGAGGCCGAGAGGGAAAAGGAGCAGTGCATCGAGATGCACGAGACCGTGCCGGGATGGAACTCCCGGTCAATCTTTACAATCGGCATCCATTCCATCTATTCGGTCAGTGAGGGACTGATACTTTGGGCCACTGAATATGCCCGCAAGCATAATCTGAAGATTCACATCCATCTGGCCGAGTCAGAGCGCGAGGATCTGGACTGCAAGGCCGCACACGGCGGGCTATCCCCTGTCGAGTATCTCGAGGCACTCGGTGTTCTGGGGCCGGATGTCATCGCCGCTCACACGCTATGGCTTTCCGACCATGACATCGAGCTGTTGGGAAAATACCACGTGAACTGCGTGCACAACATAAACTCCAACACCAAACTGGCCTCCGGCTACAAATTCAAGTGGAGGGAACTCACTGACGCCGGAGCGAATGTCTGCCTTGGCACCGACGGATGCGCGTCATCCAACAATCTGGACATGCTGGAGGCGATGAAGACCACGGCCCTGTTCCAAAAGGCATGGAGAAAGGACCCTTCAGCCCTGCCTCTTCAGACGCTGATGGACATGGCGACCATCAACGGGGCAAAAGCGTTCGGCCTTAAGACCGGAAAAATCGAGGAGGGCTATGAGGCTGACATCCAAATCGTCGACACAGACAACACCTTTTTCCTCTCCCCCGGCCCGTTTCTTGCCAACTTCATCTACTCGGCTCACAGCGACTGCGTTTCCTCGCTCATCGCCGGGGGAAAGTTCGTGATGCGCGACCGCAATGTGTTCGGAGAGAAAATGATCCTCAAGGGGGCGCGCACTGTCCTGAACGAAATCGAATACAAACAATGTCCTGACGCGCTACGCACGAAACGGTAATTAATGAATATAATTAATATGGATCCAAGAGCAGAAAGAATCTACGGAGCCGCTGAATATCTCAAACAGCAACTTGGCGACCTCAAGCCCGAGGTCGGCATCGTGCTGGGCAGCGGCCTTGGAAAACTTGCGGACAGCATAAGCGATCCGCTGACAATACCTTACAAGACAATCCCGGGATTCCCGGTCTCCACGGCGATAGGCCACAAGGGCAATTTCATCGTGGGTAGGCTGGGTGGCAAGACGGTCATCGCCATGCAGGGCCGAATCCACTACTATGAGGGATACACGATGGATCTGGTCACCCTTCCTATCCGGGTGATGAAAGTCATCGGAATCAAGTACCTGTTCGTGTCAAACGCCGCCGGAGGAGTCAACTACAACTTCAAGGTCGGCGACCTTATGATCATCACGGACCACATCAACCAGTTGCCGAATCCTCTGATAGGTCCGAATCTGGACGATTTCGGGCCACGGTTCCCTGACATGACAAGGCCTTACGACCTTGGATTGATCGCGAAGGCCGAAAAAATCGCCGGAGAGATGGGAATCAAACTTCACAAGGGCGTCTATTTCGGCGGGACCGGCCCTACTTACGAGACTCCGGCCGAGTACAAGTACATCCGCACGATCGGCGGAGACGCCACCGGAATGTCAACCATCCCTGAGGTCATCGTGGCAAGGCACTCGGGCATACCTGTGTTCGGGGTCTCCGTGATCACCAACGAAGCGCACGATGACTATGCCCCTGACTATGTGAACGACGGGGATGATGTCGTAAAGGCCGCCGATGCGGCCGCGGACAGGATGTGCGCGCTGTTCACAAGGATGATAGAATCGTTGTAATATTCATTGACAATGAAATACATTTACATTCTGTATTTTGTGTTCGCCGTGTTCATCATCGGATTCGGCTCCGCGCTTTTGATCAACGGCATACCGTTTTCGTGGAAAACCGTCTGCATTCTGCTGATCGGGGTTTATTTCCTGTATCGCGGGATCGCCACATGTGTCAACCAGAAGCGCAGACGCGAACGGGAAGAGATCGATAACGGTAATGACCCGGCCAACGCTTGATTTTGGTTCATTTATCAGTCGCTTCGACAGGCTCAGCGACCGACACTCAGTGGTCACTGAGCTTGTCGAAATGGTCACTGAGCCTGTCGAAGCGACCAAAGGACATGCCGAAGCGGTCGCTGAGCCTGTCGAAGCGACCAAAGGACATGCCAAAGCGGTCGCTGAGCCTGTCGAAGCGACCAAAGGACATGCCAAAGCGGTCGCTGAGCCTGTCGAAGCGACCAAAGGACATGCCAAAGCGGTCGCTGAGCCTGTCGAAGTGACCGAAGGGGCCTGTCGAAGCGACCAAAGTATCAAACCAACAATATTTATAATATGGATTTAGGACTGTTCAGAGTTGCCGCCGCGGTGCCAAGGGTGAAAGTGGCGGATGTAGAATATAACGCCGAGTCAATCTGCAACCTTACCGGCAAGGCCGAGGAAGAAGGGGCATCGCTCGTCGTGTTTCCGGAACTTTCGATAACAGGCTACACCTGCCTTGACCTCTTCGGCCAGAATCTCCTGCTGACCAAGTCTGAGGAGGCGGTAGGCAGGATCATGGACTTCACAAGAGGCAAACACATCACGGTGGTGGTCGGAGCACCCGTACGTTTCAGGGGGCGTCTCTACAACTGCGCCATCGTACTGCGCAACGGAGGCATCAAAGGCATCGTGCCGAAGATCTACCTCCCGACCTACGCGGAGTTCGACGAAGGCCGTTGGTTCGCCTCGGGATCGGACTTCCTCGGATCTGACAATTCGGCCACCGGACGTTTCGTGGACGATGGCAAGAACTATTACCGTGACGGTTTCGACTCGATCATCAAGTACTGCGGCCACCGGTGCAACATCTCCCCTAACCTGCTGTTCACAGTCGGGAACGCCACATTCGGAATCGAGATCTGCGAGGATTTCTGGACTCCGATCCCGCCGTCATCATTCCTTGCCCCTTCCGGAGCGCAGGTGATCGTGAACATCTCGGCCTCCAACGAGGTGATGACCAAGCACCAACAACGTAAGGAACTGATCTCCAACCAGTCCGGACGTACGGTTTCCGGTTACATCTACTGTTCCGCCGGCTACGGAGAGTCCTCGATGGACACTGTCTACGGAGGCTCGTCAATCATCTGCGAAAACGGGCGGGTACTTTCAGAGAATGAAAGGTTCCAGCTTCACGACACGATGATATTCGCTGATCTTGACATCGAGAAGCTCAATGTTCTGAGGCAGAAGAAGAATTCTTTCAGGGGAATGACGCCCGACGGGACCTCGGCATGTGAATATTCGGGATTATATTCATGCTACGACCTTGGTCCGGCCGCGCCGACAGATTTTGACAGGAAGTTCTACCGCTATGTGGAGCCGCATCCGTTCCTTCCTGAGGGGGATCCCGCCGAAATCGCCGAACGCTCAAAGGAGATCCTGCAGATTCAGACTACCGGACTCATCGCCCGTCTGGAGCACACAGGCTGCAAGAAGGCTGTTCTGGGAATATCCGGCGGCCTCGACAGCACGCTGGCTCTTCTGGTGACGGTCATGGCCTTCGACAAGCTTGGACTCCCGAGAGAGAATGTCATCGGCATCACCATGCCAGGTCTTGGCACGACACATCGCACCAAATCCAACGCCGTGGATCTGATGGAGGTTCTCGGTGTGACCACTCGTGAGATTTCGGTAGTGGCCGCCGTGGAACAGCATTTCAAGGACATCGGCCACGACCCGAAAGTGATGGATTCCACCTACGAGAACGCCCAGGCGCGTGAGAGGACCCAGATTCTCATGGACATCGCCAATCAGGAGAACGGCATTGTGATCGGCACCGGAGACCTGTCCGAACTGGCCCTCGGCTGGTGCACCTACAACGGTGACCACATGTCGATGTACGCCGTCAACGCCTCGGTGCCGAAGACCTTGATCAAGTACCTGGTGCGATGGGCAGCGAGGAATGTGTTCACGGACGCGGCCACGGATGGTGGCAGAAGCGCCGGCGATATCCTGCTTGACATCGCCGACACTCCTATCAGTCCGGAACTTACGCCTGCCGACTCAAAGGGACAGATCAAGCAGAAGACAGAAGACCTTATCGGTCCGTACGAGCTGCACGATTTCTTCATCTACAACTTCATGAGGTACGGCTATTCCCCGGTGAAAATCTTCCATCTGGCCTGCCGCGCCTTCGGCGAGGCCGAGAACGGAACCGACATAAGCTCCGGGAAGAACGTCGTGAAGCACCCGGACGTGACCTTCGACAAGGCCACGATCCTCAAGTGGCTGAAAAAGTTCTACTGGCGTTTCTTCAGCCAGCAGTTCAAGCGCTCCTGCATGCCCGACGGCCCGAAGATCAGCCTCGTGAGCTTCTCCCCCCGCAGCGACTGGCGCATGCCTTCCGACGCCCAGGTGCACCTCTGGATCTCGGAATTGGACAAGATCACCCTCTGACCCCACGCCGCCCCTCGGCGGCATCCAAAAGCACAGAACTGCGCTCCCGACAGCACTCAGAGGCACATCGATGTGGCTAACCCTATTCCACAAACAGAATGTTAGCCACATCCATCCTTCTCTCATACCTCTACAAGCCATCATTCCGTGCTTGTGGTTTGCAGGCATTACATCCTGTCACAATAGAACAGGCTTATCGGCTTATCAACCTCCTGTCCCTCAACATCACCATGAACACGTCTCCCGACTCCAACTCGCAGCCCACAGCTGGTGTCGGATTACAACCAATGCACTTCTCTATCTCCTTTTTAATAATATTTTCAGGTCAGACAAAGTCATCATAAATCAAGGCATCCTCAAATGATTAATCTCCTCACGTCAATATGCCTCAAGACAAGCGGTTTTGGTTCGGGCCAAAGGTGGTCAAGATTATTTGGTTTTCAATTCATCAAGCATGCGGCAGAGTAGAGACCAAAGATTGAGTCTCGAATCATCAGCACCTCATGGTCTCCGTCTCATTAGCATGACCTCGAACGCCTCCGCACCAGTATTTTTAGGCGGCGCTTTAGTGAACAGGTCACTCATTAGCGGCCTGCGCTTTCTTCACAAACTGAAGGCGAGAAATCATCCCTCAATTAACATTGTGAATGACATAAAGTTACAAATATCTCTAACAGAGATAATATTTCTAAAAAATATTACCAAGTGCCTAAAATGGTTCTTTAGAATATGTAGAGAAGACAACTACTATCCCATCTTATTATACAACTTTGCCAGTTCCACAGACACGAAGTTATTTATTTCCTTTCCAAGAAACATGAGTTCAGTAGAAAACAACCCAATCGCTTCCTTGTCGTCAAGGCCGAAATTGGCCTCCGCATTAGCAATGGCATCTTTTAACCTCACAGGATCCGACTCATACTTGAATCCTCCATTTATCCTGCTATCAACAAACTGCTTAAAAGATGCGAATTCATCCACTTCTTTTATAGCAGGTGCATTGCGATAGAAATGATAATAAAGCCAAATTTCAAAGCAGGGATTACTCTGAGCAACATTCCAAACACAATACGGTTTAATCTCGGTAAACTGAGTGAAAATGCTGTCATTCATTTTCTTGCAAAAATCACGAAGAACCGCGACTTTGCCTTCAGCAGCACAGGTGTCAGTATCAATGACAAACCAAATTCTGTCTCCTTGTGAGTAATCCAAAGAAAAGCAACCACCCTCCAAGTCAAACTCCTCCATAGCCCTACGTTCCAATTGCACTGGATCGGTTTTGCCCGCCTCAGATGGAATCGTGATAACATTAAGGTTTGAAGACAAGCCCTCGATAAACTCAAAGTATTTAGGCTCATCATGCGCGCCTTCGCAAATCACATACAATTTATGAGCATCCCGGCTCGGCTCTTTCTTGGCGTATTGTCTGACACGTGTAGTCATAGCTACCAATGAAGATCCTTTAGGTTTGACAAGAAAGGGATCCCGCCATAGCGTCCAGCCAGATAGCCGTTTTCGATGTTGGCTGTATTATGAATATTAAAAACACTGAGTGGATATAGTTTGGTTGATTGCTCCGCATCTTTTTGAGCGAACCATATCTCGTCCGGACGAAAAATACTCTGATCCAGAAGACATGATTCGTGAGTTGTAAATATTAGCTGGCCTTTCGCTTGCTTGCTGTCGGATATCTTTTGAATGATACTCTTAACCATAATAGGATGGACGCTACGCTCAATCTCATCAACAACGAAAACTCCGTGGCCATGCGTCACGACAAAGAAAAGAGGCATATACTCTATAAGACGCCGTGTCCCGTCTGACTCAATTGAGACCGGGACTTCCACGATGTTCCCACCTGTGTCTTCATGAACCGAGACAAGCGTTTTCTGCCATATCTGTCCATCTTCAAAAATCACATTTGAGACCCCAAGACCATTATTCCTTTCTACAACTTGAGGCTCTCCTGGGTGATTGCGAGCGTTACTAACCACAGAGATAAGGTCCTTGTTGCAGTTTATCAACTCATCTGTCACAACCACTTTTCTAACACGCAAAGCGGAAATACCCGTCTTGAGTTCCGGAATGGTCTCATTAACCAAACGCCTGAACGGCTCATACTTATCAAAAAGGTGTGGAACATGGCCAGAAATTGTGTCCGGAAGCACGACTCTAAAACGATCGGCGAACCAAGAATACGCTTCCGCTACAAGTTCAGATTCAGCATGATAATATTGGCCTAAAAATGAGAAAAGGAGCATATCGGGACGCACAAGGCGATCAAGGGCATTCAAAAACTCATCATTAACTCCATTTGTCAAAAAATCGCCGTTAAGTTTTATATTGTCACCATCACGCTGAATAATGGGAATGTCCTTAGTTTTCTTACTAAGCAACAATTCCTCAAGAACAAGTTCCCGTTCCTTAAATTCAATGTGATAATAAAAAACCTTATCATTCTGGCAAAACTCAATGGCCATCCCAGATGCTTTTCCAAGGCAAGAAGAGTCAAAACGGAACGCCATACCTTCATTGAATCCATGAAAATCAAGAGAACCCGACAGCACAAATTTGCGGAGCAAATTCATCGCAGACAACAGGTTACTTTTACCTGCCCCGTTTGCGCCATAAACAGCCGCCAGCCTCAGAGCAGTAGTATGTGAACAATCTATCTTGTGGTGAACAAGACTATGGCTTTTACTGGACGGAAATGTATTAAATTCCGTCACATCCTTGAAAGAAAAGATGTTCTCTGCCACAAAACGAAGAAGCATATCTCAATTCCGTTAAAAGTTCACGGCAAATATAACGATTGAATCCAAAATAGTCAAGAATACACACTCAATAACGCATATTTTTAAACGCAAACATGACATTGCCAGTGACTAACATTTTTAACACGATTTCGTAGCATACCTTCCAAATCAAATATTTTTCATTAATCAGCCCTAACATTCCTCGCAGAACTTGACAAAAGTATGTTATTTGAAAATAGTCACTCAAACCTATCTCATGGTTGTTGTTCTTCTATGTGTCTGTAATCATAATCACTACGATTGCAGTTCTAGCGTGCGTTGCATACGTAACGGTTATTATAATATATTACACTAATATATTAATACACTCGTATGATAATTTAGGTCGCTTCGACTAGCTCAGCGACCTACGTTATACGATATAAGCTTACATTAGACGATTGTATGGCTATCGTATTCAAACACAAAATTATAGGAGATCTCGTTTATCTGGATAAGGTAATGGGTATTCAACGGGCCCAAAATCTGACCACTGACATATTCACCATCATTCATGCTCCAACTGGAAGATCTTCTCCATGAGGTGCCACTTCTGGGTGGAGGCCATGGAGGGGTCGCAGCCTTGGAAGCGGGCGACGTAGGCCTCCCATTCGGCCTGGCGTGGGAGGGTCGAGAGACGGGCGTTGTCCTTGACGAAATCGAAGTCATCGGTGGTGTCCATGATCATGAGGACCCGACGCTCAAAGCGGTAGATCTGCATGTCGAGGATGCCGACGGAGCGGATCCCTGCCTGGATCTCTGGCCAGACGTGGCGGTGCGCCTCTATGTAATTCTCGATCATCTGGTTGTCTCCGACCAGCTCGAGGGTTTGACAGTAGCGTTTCATTGCGATTCTCTTATTTATGTTCCATGAATATATTCCTACATCCCGCCACGCCTGACGGTAACCTCGATGGCACCCTCGGGAAAAGTGTGACGCGAGGTGCAGACGAGCACTAGGTAACCTCCTCCGCCGGCCCCCGGCATCTTCCACGCGAGGACTCCCGGCATCCGGGAATATTTGTCAATGTAGGCCTGCACGGTCGGCAGAAAGTTCTCATCGGAAGGCCTGACGGAAGGCTGGCCGGAAAGTCCGGAGGCAATCTCCGTGACTTCTTTATGAATATGTGAGGGCGTGACACCGGAAACGTCCCCATCGCAGGACGTAGGGTTGACCATCCCTGGAAACATCGCGATCTGGGCGGCGAACGAGGCACGGTAGGCGGCGGCGAAGCGGTCAAGGTCCATGTCAAGAATGGCATGCCAGCAATCATCCGCAGCCTTGGCCAGCGCCTGGACTTTCGGGAGGGTGATGTCCTTCCCGTCCACCACCGAGCAGCCCGGGCGACGCGGGAACATCGGAATCAGACAGAGGTGTTCCTCAAGCCATGAGAGGATCCTCTCGTCAGAACACGTCTCGATCCTGACAGGCCAGAAACGCTGGTCGTAATAATGGCGCGCCAGGCCCGGCACACATATTCCTATGGCATCCTGCGCCCCCGAGATCACTCCGTCCGAGCGTTCCGGATCATTCTCGAAGCAGAAGACTAGCTTCGCCAGCATCTCCGGATCCATGTTCGGAAGCTGGTACGGCCAGATCTTGCGGATGGCGTTGCGGGTCGACGTAGAGAGGCCGCAACGTTCCCTCACCTCGAATGTCGGCTCAAGTGACACGGTTATCGCCCAACCGGGCGCAAGGCATGACACGTACGGCTGGTCGATCCACGTCCCGGCAAGGTCCAGCCTGGTCGGGATCGAGGACTCCGACTTCTTCAGGTCGGTGCTGGAACGGGCAGCCAGACCCTCGGACGGGCGGCGCTGGAGGACGACATATTCAATCCCCCTCGACTCGCAGAAGCGGCGCTTGTCCCCATTGGAGCCGTCCTCATTGACCACGAATATGTCCGGCCTCAGTTCATCGACAGTCGGCACGAAGTCCATGACGCCATGGCCGCTGTTGATGAACGCGTCCTTCACATAGCGGATCGACTTCACCATGAAAAGCCGCTCCCGCTCGCTATAGACGGTCTTATGGTGCTTGTAGTCAAGGATTGTCGCGTCGGACCCGATGCCGACATAGAGATCCCCGTAAGCCGAAGCCTCCCTGAAAAACTCAACATGGCCGCTATGCAGAAGGTCATAGCAGCCGGAAACGAATACTTTCTTTTTTGGCATAACTATATCAGGCAGGCGGCCCAAGTTGAAAAGAGACCGCCTGTTTTTTTTCTTTGAATGTCTACCTTTCCGCCCTCATCGGGTTGTGGAGGAAGTCCTCGTAGGCGAGACGGATGCCGTCCTCCAGTTCCGTCCTGTAGGTCCAGCCGAGGGCAGCCGCCTTGGAGACGTCAAGGAGCTTGCGAGGGGTGCCGTTCGGTTTGGACGGGTCCCAGAGTATCTTGCCATCGTAGCCGACAACCCTGGCGACAAGCGCCGTCAGTTCCTTGATCGTTATCTCCTTGCCAGTGCCGGCGTTGACCGTCTCGTTGCCGGAATAGTTGTTCATCAGGAACACGCAGAGGTTGGCGAGGTCGTCCACATAGAGGAACTCCCTCAACGGCGAGCCGTCACCCCAGCATGTCACGGACGCGGCGCCGGACACTTTGGCCTCGTGGAAGCGCCGGATAAGCGCCGGAAGCACATGGGAGTGGGTCGGATGATAGTTGTCGTTGGGGCCGTAGAGGTTCGTGGGCATCACCGAGATGTAGTCCGTGCCGTACTGACGGTTCAGGAACTCGCAGTACTTCAGGCCGGATATCTTGGCCAGGGCGTACGCCTCGTTGGTCTTCTCCAATGGGCCGGTCAGGAGGCAGGACTCCCTCATCGGCTGCGGGGCCATGCGGGGGTATATGCATGACGAGCCGAGGAACTCAAGCTTGCGGCACCCGTTCCTCCACGCCGAATGGATGACGTTCATCTCCAGGATCATATTCATGTACATGAAATCAGCCAGTGCCTCGTCGTTGGCGACTATCCCACCAACCTTGGCGGCGGCGAGGAAGACATATTCAGGCCTCTCGGCCTCGAAAAAGGCCTCCACGGCCCGCTGGTCGCAGAGGTCCAGCTCTCCGTGCGTCCTCAGTACAAGGTTGTCGTAGCCCTGCCGGCGCAGCTCACGGACGATCGCCGACCCCACCATCCCGCGGTGGCCGGCGACGTATATCTTGGCGTTCTTCTCCATCATTTCACAATGCCTTTCTCTAGATATTCCACAAGGTTCATCTTACGGACGTCCTCGGCGGCGCCGTCGGCTGCCACCTTGCGCATGTCGTGCCCGACCATGATGCGGACGAGCTCCTCGAAGGTGGTCTTCTGAGGGTCCCAGCCCAGAACGGCCTTCGCCTTGGTGGGGTCTCCCCAGAGGTTGACCACGTCCGTGGGGCGGTAGAAGTCCGGCGACACCTCGACAAGCACACGGCCGGTCGCCTTGTCCACGCCCTTCTCCTCAGCACCCTCGCCGACGAACTCAAGCTCGATCCCGGCCTCGTGGAACGCCAGCCGGCAGAACTCACGCACGCTGTGTTGGACGCCGGTCGCGATCACATAGTCATCCGGCCTCTCATTCTGAAGGATCAGCCACATGCACTCCACATAGTCCTTGGCATACCCCCAGTCGCGCAGCGACGAAAGGTTGCCGAGGTAGAGTTTCTCCTGCTTCCCCTGACGGATACGCGCGGCAGCGAGCGAGATCTTCCTTGTGACAAACGTCTCGCCGCGACGCTCGCTCTCGTGGTTGAAGAGTATTCCGTTGCAGCAGAACATGCCGTAGGCCTCCCTGTACTCGCGGACGATCCAGTAGCCGTACTGCTTGGCGACGGCATAGGGACTGTAGGGATGGAATGGCGTGTTCTCATTCTGGGGCACCTCCTCAACCTTGCCGTAGAGTTCGGATGTGGAGGCCTGGTACATCCTGCAGGTCCGGGCTAGGCCGGTCTGACGGATCGCCTCGAGGATGCGTAGCACTCCGGTAGCGTCGACGTCGGCCGTGAACTCAGGGGAGTCGAACGACACCTGAACATGGCTCTGCGCCGCGAGGTTGTACACCTCGTCAGGACGGACCTTGTTCATAACCTGGATCAGACTCATCGAGTCACCGAGGTCGGCGTAATGTAGATGGAAATTGGGCTGCCCCTCAAGGTGCGCGATCCGCTCGCGGTAGTCCACCGATGAACGGCGGATCGTCCCGTGAACGTCATACCCCTTTGACAGCAGCAACTCGGCAAGGTACGAGCCATCCTGGCCCGTGATGCCGGTGATTAGGGCGGTTTTCATTTATTTGTGAATATTTTAGATTGAATACTTGAATTTCGTATCCGAGAATATCAGCCGCAAAATCCAGACAAGGGATCACACGCGGCAATGTCCAGACTGACATCTATAAGACCCGGGTGCGAATTAACTTCCTCCGCACCCAGACCTATCTAAAGATTAACTTACGGGTTCAAAAACGATAGATTCGCACCCGGATAATGTTATTTCAAGACATCTTCCGGAAGGAAGACTATGGCCGCACCAGCATTTTTAGGCGGCACTTTGGTGAACAGGACCACATGAACGTTCTGTGACTTCTTCACAAACGGAAGGTGGGGAATTATCGCCTGAAGTCTGGCGGTCAGAGCGGCGGCATCCTCCGTTCCAGTCCATTTGCACTCTCCGACAAGAATGTGCTTTTTATCCAATGATTCAGCGACGACATCAAGCTCAACCATTCGTCCATCATTGTCATTGTCTGTGAATATCTTTCCCCACCAGCGGGAAGCCTTGTTGTAAATCACGCCATCGATGTCCCTTCCACTCACATACTTCCGGCACATCAACTCCCAACTCTCAGCCTCACCACATCAGACTCCCCCATCAATAAACTTCCTGAATATCATACTGTTTCAAATATCTTTCACAAAGATAATCTTTTTCAAAGATATTTCAAAGCCTTCACTATCTCCACAAAGTTCTCAATGACATACTCCTGATCCTCATCAGTCATCTTTGTGTTCAGAGGAAGGGTAATCTCATTCTCAAACTGATGGTAGGCATTCGGGAAATCCTTGATGTCATAACCAAGCTTCTTGTAAGCCGTCATCATAGGAAGAGGCTTGTAATGCACATTGGTGGCGATCCCCCTTTCCGCCATCTTCTCAATCACAAGGTTTGTCTCCTCGCGTGTCCTGCCAAGCAGGCGGACAATGTACAGGTGGCCTGAGGAGGAATATTCATCCGTGTAGTGATGCAAAACCGCCACATCCAAATCCTTGAACGCCTCGTTGTAACGCTCGATCATCTGACGGCGGCGTTCAAGCATGCCCTTGTAGCGCCCCATTTGAACCAGACCAATGGCAGCGACGACATCGGTCATGTTGCACTTGTACCAAGTCCCGATGATGTCGTACTCCCATGCCCCGAGTTTCGTCTTCGCCAACGCATCCTTGTTCTGCCCATGAAGGCTCATCAGCTGGGCTATCCTGTACAATTTCTGATTCCATGTCTCACCGTCAATCTCTGGCACGCCACTGAATATGCTTTCAGGCTTTTTGTCCAAGACCTTCTCTGCGACCTCGTCACCAAATGGCAGATTCCATGTCAAAGCCCCACCTTCCGCGGTTGTAAGATTCTTCACAGCATGGAAAGAGAATGAACTGAAGTCAGCGATTGATCCGACCATCCGCCCTTTCCTCGAAGCCCCGAAAGCGTGAGCCGCATCGCAACATACCGCTATGCGGCCAATCCTCCTTTGAAGATCCGTCCTAGGCACAAACAATGATTTCTTACCCTCAACAATCGCGAAGATCCTGTCATAGTCACACGGAACTCCCCCCAAATCCACAGGAATAATCGCCTTTGTCCGCTCATTTATCGCTCTTTCGACCGCTTCGTAATCCATTTCCAGACGATCTTTCTGCACATCCACAAAAACCAGCTTCGCCCCGACATGAGCAACAACCGAAGCGCTTGCCGTGTAGGTGTAGGCCGGCACGATCACCTCATCACCATCACCTATTCCAAGGAGACGAAGCGCCATCTCCGCACAGGCCGTCTGTGAATTCAGGCAGACTGCCTTTTCCACTCCGACAAACTCCGCGACCTCCTTCTCCAGCTTTTTGGTCCGCGGCCCGGTTGTTATCCATCCCGAGAGAATAGCATCCCTCACCTCAGCGGCCTCAGCCTCAGTCATGTCCGGCGGGCTGAACGGCACATTGCGTAATTTCATTGACATAATAATGATTCTGTTAAACTCAAAACAACAAAAAGAAAAGCGCCCGGCCGAAGCCAGCGCCTGTAATTTCTTACGAATATATTACCAAATGATCAGCAGGCTTTATCACCCACGACAGACTTGATCACCTCTACATATTTGGCCGTTCCCACCTCACGTGTCAGATTATCCATCACGAACTGACGGCCATTCCGGCCATATTTCCGGCATAGGTCTCGATTTTCATAAAGCGTAATTATAGACTTCTTGAACGCCTCTTTGTCGCCGGCCTTTGTGAAAATCCCACACTCATTGCCTGCGAGAATATCCTTCAGCTCATTCTCATCAAAATTAGCCAACACCGGGCGAGACGCAGACATGATGCTCCATGTCTTGGACGGCACACTGTTGGCTCCAACTCCCGGCTTAGAGATCACAAGTCCAGCATCACCCAGAGAGAACACTTGACTGATGTCCTCATACGGCTGAAACGGAATCATGGTCACATTGTCCAGTTTCTTGTCCGCCACGATTCTCTCCACCTGCGCCTTGTAGGCACCATCACCAACCAGCACAAGATTGATGTCCGGATGACTGGACCGAAGTTCCTCCATCACTTCCAGCAGCATGTCCATGTTCTGGGTAAGACCGATGTTGCCGCTGTACTCAATGTAGAACTTTGAACGATCCAGATTGTACTTGTCAAAAAGTTTGTTCTCATTGCGAGGGACATCCACCACCGCATTCTGATCCACCCAATTGTACACCACCACAATCTTCTCCTCCGGCACCCCTTTCGCCATGATGTTCTTCTTGAAATCCTCAGAAATGACAATGATCTTGTCCGCATGCCTATAGGTAAAATTCTCAATCACCCGCCCGATCTTCCAAATAAGCCCACCTTTCCGCGCCAATCCGGTTCCCACCATAGAATCCGGGAATATGTCTTGGAGATTATATACAAATGGAACCTTTTTCCATTTTTTCAGCACAGAGCCAAGCACCCCTTGAATTGGAGGCGTTGAAGCCAAGTAGATGCAATCAACATCTTTTGCCCACAATCCTTTCCATAACTGGATTACCCAACATAGTGAATATCTCAATGCTCTCAACAAAGGATTCTTGCCTTCAGCATACATTGCAAACCTATTGAGAACCATTTGCCCACCATATAAGGTTTCGTGTTTATGGCATTTTTTACGATATTCTTTTCGTATATCTTTATCAATTCCTCTGCATGGAGTTGGCACATACGCAATAATGTCAAATCCGGCATCTACAAATGCTTGGTTTCTATTATCAGCCAAATATAAACTTGCCGCTGTTTCTGGATAAGAATATACTGGCAATATTAATAATCTCATTATTAACTATATTTTAATATTCATAGTGTCTTTTAACGTAGAAACTCCAGGATTTCCAATTGTCACTGAATACTCTGGGGCTGATTTAATCACATTTGTTCCAGAGCCGACTATGCTGTAAGATCCAATTGTCACACTGTCTCTAATAGTCGAATGTAAACCAATAAAACAATTATTACCAATTTTAGCATGCCCTCCAAATACCACAGAGGACGAAATAAAAGAATATTTCTCAATGGTATTTTCATGGCTCAAAGTACATCCTACGGATAGAACAACGCCATCATATATAGCACTCCCATGTCCGATAAAGACGTTATCACAAACTAATATATTCAATCCCTTAATAGTATTACCAAAACATATAGAATTCGGGGATATATAATTAGCGAGGTGATACCCATCTTTTATAATCTTATGACATACGATTTCCCTAAAATAATTGCACTTCACATACCCTATTGCAACAAACAACTTACAATCAGTGGAACAATAATATTTCTTAAAATTATCATAAGTTAAAATTGGTAATCCATGGAATGATTGTTCTGCGTTATTATCGTCAATGAACCCGACAATGTTATACAATCCATCTCTATTATTATACTCCAGAATTTTCTCCCCTAGAGAACCTGTTCCATAAATAAATAATTTCTCTTCCATAGCATTATGTTGTCTCGAATTCGATATGCTTAATCATATTATCCGCCAATTCAATAGCCTTTTGTGGAGTGTCTTCTGTGACTATTAGATGTCCGCTGCGGGATAGACTTGATGTTACAGGAGGGATTTCGTCTCCAATCTTGTGATAGAACTCCCATTCATAGACATGCGGGTTATTAAGACTCTCCATGTTCTTGATGCCCACCAGTTTTCCCGGCTTCGGGCAGAAGTACCTTATACAAACTCCGTATTTTGCCGAGTTTGGAGTTAAATCGGGCTCGATTCCCAAAGCACAGTTAATCGCAGCGGCGACCATGTCAATGCCGGTACTTAGTGGAGTAAGAACAGTACTTATGAAATCCCCTCCTAAACGAGCGCCGATTTCCATAATGTAGGCGTTACCATCCTGAACTTTTACCTCAGCATGGCAAGCACAATTATTCACACCAAGAGCCTTAACGCCGGCAATTGCGGCATCTTTTATCTTTCGAACAATATCTTGTGGAAAAATTGATGGCTGATTGTGCCCAAGTTCCACAAAATTTGGAGCCTCCGTTGTCTTCTTGTCCGTTACTGTCAACACATTAACACGATTGTTCCATACGATGATCTCTACAGAGAATTCCGGCCCATTGATGAACTGTTCCAACATGACGCTCTTGTCACGGCTTTCTGACAAGGAGCGCTCGAACATATTCATGAATTCAATTTTTGTCACATTCCTTGTAACCTTTGCGATTCCGCGGGAACCACTATTCCTTGATGGCTTCAAGATGCCATCACCAGGAAAATCCTGACAGAAACAATTCCATGCATCTTCCGCATTTGAGAAGCAATATGATTTAGGACTTGGCGCTCCAAATTTTTCAAAAGCCTCTCGCATCAAATGTTTATTTGTTGCTCTAAACGCCTGCTCCCTTGATATCCCGGATAGATGGAGTTCATCATTAATCCGCCCCATGACATTCATTGAGACCTCCGAGCAAGGATGAATCACACCATCAATCCGTTCTTCCTTCGCAATACGAAGCATGTCATCTTCAGAAGTAATATTTGCTACAACTGGATTATCCGCGTATTGCAAACCAACGGCATTTTCGTCTCCATCAGCAGCAATCACAAACATTCCCATCTCTTTGGCCTTCTTAATCACAGGCACCTGCAATATGCCCGCCGCCAAAACCAAAAGTCTTTTCATTTCTTATAACTCTGTTCAGTGTTGATGTTCTCGCGAAGAAGGACCGACTTGATCGTCTTGAATATGACCTTGATATCCATCGCAAAGCTGACATTATTGGCGTAATAAGCATCCCAATGAAATTTCTCTTCATTAGTGATTGAGTTTCTGAAATATGCCTGCGCATAGCCAGTTATGCCAGGTTTTACCTTATAGCTGTCACGATGATCGTCATTAAGGCACTCCAAACTCTTGACCTTGTTGAACAACTTTGGACGTGGTCCGATAAAACTCATGTCCCCTATCAACACATTCAAGAATTGAGGAAACTCATCCAAACTTGTCTTGCGCAGAAAACGTCCAACAGGAGTGACTCGTGGATCATTGTCGCTGTTGAACGTCGACCCATCCGGATTTTTGAGATCCGGCGAGTTAACATACATAGACCTCAACTTAAACATCGTGAATGGTTTGTAATCTTTCCCCGCACGAGTGGCGTTGTAGAAAATCGGTCCCTTATCCGTAAAGTAGATAATTGGAGCGAAAATGATGATGACTAACAAGACAAACGGAAAGGCACACAAGCCTATCAGGATGTCCAATAGACGTTTGATAAAATGTTGGTACATTCTGTAATAAGTTTAAATAGCATAATCATACAAGAGATCAAACACTTCCGCATTATTGCAACAAGCCTCAATAATCAACGTTTCCCAATGATTGTGACGTATGCTTACTCCACAAGAGCATCGAAGACCTTGCGTTTTATGTTTTTAGGTATGCTTAACATAGGATATTAGAAAGTAATGCCACCTTGTTTTTAAGAGGTAACACACTGTAAATTATATATCTAAGATTTTTCCTTGACTGGAATCAAGGACTATTAATCAAGAAAGGGTATGAATGGAAGAGGGAACTTTTCAGAGCCTAGTTCATCAAGGCCAAGTCTGCATCAATACATTCCCATATATCCGGGCGACAGAAATATTCA
>CAKULN010000045.1 GCA_934667175.1 uncultured Bacteroidales bacterium
CCCATGTCGCAGCGTAATTGTTGCCGATGACCACATAGCCATGCGAACTGTCCCATGTCGGGAGCCACATGCCATAGGTAGGCATGTAGTCGGTGTGCTGGATGCCGGCCGAACCACGCAGCTTGCCATAGTTGAACAAGCCTTCGTTGTCGTCAGCGTAAATCCAGCCGAGCGACAACACAGGGGAGAACGCCCACTTGGAAGGGTATGTACGGCTTGAGCCGTTGCCGGCAAGCACAAGATCGACAATATAACGATCCCTAAAATCGTAATGGAACGCTCCCATGACATTCTGACGGTAGAAAGTGTTTCCACGACCGTCAGTGCTCACACCGCTGTTGTCGTAAACAAGGCTGGCATTGAAGTGGTCGTCACCGAAGAACGAGTGCTTGTAGTTGACTCCTATGCTGGCCTTGGCCTTCCACCATTGGCCAGCGTTCCAATTACCGAATGTAAGGTCCGTCTCCTTGCTGCCGAATATATTCAAAGACACATTGTCCTTGTCTCCGACGGTACCGTTGTAACGTTCGTAACCATATTGATGCGCCTTGTGGGAATTTTCAGCGTAAATCGACGAATTGGCATAACCGGCGCTGACAAACAGACTTAGGCCTTCTGTCAGGAAATCGAGTTTCTGCGACAGTTTGGCATCCACCCACAGCTGACGCTGATGGGTTTTGTAGAACCCGGACTCTTGAATCTTGGCGACAGGGTTGGCGTCTCCGTAGGCCTCATTGCCACCCCAGACTCCAGTCGAGGTCATGAAAGGGAAAGCGCTTGCCGGAATATTGTAGACGGCTGCTGTGGCATCATCCGCACCTATGTCGGAAGGACGCTTGGTCTCCTGAAAAATTCCGAAGAGATTCACCGACATGAAGGTTGTATTTGTAAGGTTAAAATCGAGGTTGGTACGGATGTTGGCCTTCGACTGTCGCAGCTGCGCGTTGTAGTCCGGCTGCTTGGTGTCCTTGAACGCTCCGCGGGCATCGGTATAATCGATGTTGGTATAGTATTTTACCTTGTCCGTGCCGCCATAGACAGAGACATACGCATGGTCTTCGTCCGCGCTGTTCTTGAAAACGCGATCGCGCCAGTCCACATTCGGATAGAAGAACGGGTCAGAACCGTCTTTGAACAGGTTGAGTTCCTGCTCGGTGTACGCGGCGGAGAGTCCATCCTTAATGCGGGCATGGTTGAGGGATTCGGCATAGACATAGCCGTCCACCATGTCAGCGAATTCAGGGTTGAACTGGAACTTATGACTGTAGTTCACCTTGACGTGTGTCTTACCCTCGACACCACGCTTTGTCTTCACCAATATGGCGCCATTGATGCCCTCATAGCCCAGAAGCGCTGTGGCGGCGGCATCCTTGAGGACGGTGACACTCTCCACTTCCTCGACGCTGAGACGATCTATCGGACGCTCGTAGCCATCGACGAGGATGAGGATGCCTTTGTCGTTGAGTGTGTGATAGCCACGAATATTAAATGAGGCCCCTTTATTCTCATCGCCCGCGAAGCCACCTTGCGACAAAGCTGTAAGGCCCGGCAGACGTCCATAGAGAGCCTGGGCAAGATTGGTGGCGGAAGTCTGCCGCAATTCTTCTCCTGAGATTGTGGTCGCGGAGGCGGTGCTCAGAAACTTGCTTGTTTCGACACCGTAGCCCAAATCATAGGCAACATCCGCTTTATTGTCGTTGAGTTTAACCTGCGCATTAGCTGAGACGGAGGCAACAGCTGCCGCAAGCATCAACATTCTGTGTATATTCATATCTTAAAAGTCTTATTGATATTTAACTTCTTGATCACCAACCAGGGTTCTGGTTCAAGCCATAGCCTTTGTTGATCTCGTCGCGTGAGATAGGCGTGAGATACCATTTGTCGCTCCACTTGCTCTTCTGGCTGTCAGTGTCCCACCAGACGCGGATATTGTTGGTGCATGGTACCTTCTCATAGATACAATTCGGCCAAGGCTCACCCGGATTCAAGCTCGTGTTGCCGTTGTAGTCAGCCGGGTCCATCTTCTTTCCTTCGGCATCCTTGCGCCACATACGCAACTGATGCACCTGTTTCTTGAATATGTCGGATCTCTTGTAGCGGACGAGGTCATACCAACGGGAGTCCTCATAACCGAACTCGCAGGCGCGCTCCTTAAGGAGCTGCTCTATGAAATTGTCCTTGTTGGAGGTCAGGTTGAGCTCAGGATTCATGACTTCCACCTTTCCAAGACCTACGCGCGCACGCACCTTGTTCATCTCATCGCAGGCCTTCTGCAAATCACCTGTCTGTGCGAGAGCCTCTGCATAGCAAAGATGGATGTCCGCCATACGCAGATAAGCGAAGTTGGTCGGATAATATGCCGCATAGCCGTTGTCACGGAGATATTTGAACAGTTTCATGCGGGTTGACCAAGGGTTGTCGGTGACAGCCGGATTGAAGGTCTGATCGACATTGCCGCCTTGCCACATTTCGGTGCTGGAGAGCCCTTGATACTGCTCCACAAGATTGTTGCGGTTCACCACCATTGTCTCGTAAAGACGCGGGTCACGGCTGACAAAGATGTCCACATTGTCAGGGTTATCAGTGTTAAACACATTGTCGTAAGGGAAGTTACGACCGTCGGCCATACCAAACATCTCCATGTATTCAAGGGTGAAGAGCGCCATTCCGAACTCATCCATTCCCTCCACATTCCAGTCACCATTCCAGGCGTTTGTGCCAAGGCCGGCATGGACTTCGATAACCTTCTCAGAGTTGCCACGGAACCAATAGGCCGCGCGGAAGGCGTTGCAATAGTCCTGCTCACCGGTACCAGTTGGCTGCACAAGGGCGAAATAGTTGCCGTTGGCGCTATTGGCCTTGAAGAAATCCTCACAGGCACTCAGAGCTTTCTGCCAAAGCTCAGGTTTGTAACCGCCGGTCCACACCTGATTGATGTCCTGGTTCTCCTCATTGCGGGTGAACTCAAGATAAGGTTTCTCATTGTTGAACAGAGGCGAAGCCACGAAGTTCCACAGTTTCACACGCAAGCCGTAGGCTGAGCCTTTGGTCAGACGTCCGGAGTTAGTGGCCTGATCCTGCACGTAGAAAGGAAGACCCGGCTCGTCGATGGCAGACTGGATAAGGCCATCTATGAACTCTGCTGTCTCGATGACGCTCATACGCTTGCCATCCACAACATCCGCGGCCTGGAATGAGTGGTCAACCTTCGGAAGGCCTCCGAAGTTACGGAAAGCGTCAAGGTAGCGCGATGCCATAATCACATACACCTCACCACGGAGCTGGCTCTTTTCCGCCTCGCTCAAATCAGGAACGCGGTCGATGTTCTCTATGAATATCCAACCCTCACGGATGGTACGCCAGATGCCCGCGCGGTTATTGCCGTCACCATTGGCGATGAAAGGGAACTTGGCGAAGCCACCATTATCCTGGTCAGTCTCCGTCAGGTCACCGCCATAGTACTTTCCGAGGTTGTGCCATCCGCAGTACGACTGGCAAATGTCGGTAAGCGCATCCGGATGAGAATACCACACTGCGCCTGTGTAGGTGAAAGGGTTGTGCATGGCACCATACATGTGCCAGAGGAAACGCTTGGCGTTCTCACCTTTGACAAAGATGGTGTCCACGGTCACATCAACGCCCGGCTGCTTGTCGAGGAAGCCATTTCCGACACTGATCTGATCGACACAGGAGTTCATCGCCCCCATCCCTATCACGGTACCTGCCACACATAATATGGCAAAGGTCTTTATTTTGAGTTTCTCTATAATATTCATTGTCTTGAATGTTAGAAATTAATGTTGATACCGAAATTATAGACACGGGTCATAGGATAACGCGTGCTTCCATAGCCGGCCTGAGCCTCAGGGTCGTTGGCCTTGAAACTTGTGAAAGTAAGAAGGTTGTAGCCGTTGGCGTAAACACGGAGGCTGTTGATCGGAACACCCGGGATACGGAACGTGTAACCGATCTCAAGGTTCTTCAGACGGATGTATGACGCATCGACCATCCATGGAGCCGAAAGGGCGCCGTTATGCTCGCGGGCCGATTTCTCAAGGGAGATACGTGGCAGGATGGCGTCTTTGTTGTCCTCTGTCCAGGAATTGTCATAGACCCACTTGTTGAGCATTGACTGGTTTCCTGTGCCGAAGGCCGGAGTGTAGAAAGAACTGAGCTGGCGGTTGACATTGGTCGCGCCTACCCAAGTCATCGAGAAGTCGAGACCCTTCCAATTGAGTGTCGCGTTTACGCTGCCGGTATATTCAGGGATGTCGCTGTAGCCGATGGCATGAACATCATTGGCGTCCACCTTGCCGTCACCGGTGAGGTCCACGAATATGCTGTCGCCGGGACGCAGTGTGATCTGCTGGTCCGGCATGTCAACACCGTAGGTCTCCTTGTAGCGCTGTTCGGTTTCTCCAGGGACATAGAATTCAAAGAAATCGTAGCCGAAAGGCTGACCTACAGGATGTCCTTTTTGGTACATGTGCGGGAATTCCTTCTTCACCTCTGCCATCTCCACAACCTTGTTGCGCGCGAAAGCGAAGGTAGGAGATATTGAATATCTCACATTGCCAATGTGGTCGTTCCAGCTCATGGTAATCTCATAGCCGTGATTCTTGACACGTCCGAAATTGATGGAGTTTGGCTTGAGTGCGGAGATACCGGCGATGGTTGTCTCGTTAGATACAAGAATGTTCTTGCGGTCTTCCCAGAAGAAATCAACACCCAGGCTCAAGCGGTCTCCAAAGAAGTGTACGTCAGCGCCATAGTTCTGTTTCGTGGCAGTCTCCCATGTGACGTCCGGGTTACCGTTGGTGGATTCACGGGCTCCGGGCATGAACGCACCGTTGTTGGTACCGAAGTTACCTGTACGGTCGTTGGTCCACCATGCGCCACCGTTGTTGGTGTAGAACTGCCACGTGCCTGGCAGATAGAGGAAACGTCCGATTCCCTGGTCATTACCTACCATACCGACAGAACCACGGAGTTTCAAATAGGAAACAACATTACGGAGAGGTTCCCAGAATTTCTCGGAAGAGATTATCCAGCCGAGGGAAGCGGAAGGGAAAAATCCGAATCGCTTGCCTTTGGCGAAGTTCTCAGAGCCGTTGTAGCCTAAGTTGAAATCCGCCATGTACTTGGTCTGGTAATCATAGGTGACACGGCCAACCAGACCCACATAACCGCGTGGGATGGAATTATAGACCCCGCCAGGATAGTAGTTCTTGGATTCATTATAAAGGACAAGAGCACTGACATTGTGGTCTCCGAACCTGCGGGCATAGTTGAGGCTCGCCTCGGCATACCAGTTTCGGCCTCCCCATTTTGACTCCTCATAGCCAAGAGGCCAGGAGTCTCCCTGACGGACGTAAACAATCTTTGGAGAGCCGTCCGCCTCGTATTCACCTTTGGCGATGGTGGCCTTGTAGCTGATGCCATCACCGGTGGTACGCGCTTTCTGCTGCGTGTAGTCAGAGTTGTAGGAACCTTTGATACGGAAATCAAGGTTCTTGGTTATAAAATCAAGATTGAGTTTGTACTGAAGGTCCAGATTCACTACGCTCTGACGCTGGATGGTGTAACCATGCTGGTAAATAAGGCCAAGGCCATCAGAGCCAACGCTTCCGACAAGATCAGGATCAGAGACAATGCGGCGTCCCTCACTGTCAAGACCGTAGCCGGACATCGGCGTACCGTTGTTGAGAAGGCCCTCGACACCAAAGACACCTGACTGGCCGTTATATTCACCATTTCCGATGGAGTTGCGTTTGCCTATGCGCCCTCCGATGCCGATAGAAAGCGAACTCCGCTCCGACAAGTCCACATCAAGGTTCGCGCGGAAGTTATAACGATTGTATTTGAAGTTCGCCTCATCGCCTTGATCGAAAGTCTTGAAAAGACCGTCCTGGTTGAGCACTCCGACGGAAACGAAATAGCGGGCTCTTTCAGTACCACCCGACACATTTATATTATACTGTTGCTGCCATGCCTGGTCATTCATCAAGTACTTGAACCAATTGGTGCTTGGATAAACGGTCGGCATGTCCATATCTTTCCAGTGCTGTATGGCTTCCTTGGAGAATTTCCATCCGTCCTCGGCCACGCCTTCCACTTCCTGCGCATGATTGTAAGCCGTCGCATACTCGTAGGAGTTCGCAGGCTGGAGGAACCTTGAAATCTGCTGAAGACCGGCTGAAGTCGTCAGTGTGACGGTCGGTTTGCCGACCTGGCCACGGCGGGTCGTCACGAGAATGACACCGTTGGCACCGCGCACACCAAAGACAGCCGTTGCGGAGGCATCCTTCAGAATAGAGATGTCCTGAACCTCGTTAGGGTCAATCTGGCTGAATTCACGCTCGACGCCATCGACGAGAACAAGAGGCTCGGCACTGTTGAACGAACCGACACCACGGATGCGGATGATAGGGTCATCCGCGCCAGGAACACCGGTATACTGAACAGACTGGAGACCAGGCAGTTTTCCGGCAAGGGTGTTGCCAAGAGACGCGGCAGGAGATTTGAGAAGTTCCTTGCCACCCACATTGGAGACAGATCCGGTCAGCGTGACTTTTCGCTGCTGGCCATAGCCGATGACCACCACTTCGTCAAGCAGTTCATTATCCGACTCCATGACAACATTAAGAGAGGCGGATGTCGCCTTTACCTCTTTCGGCTTGAAGCCGAGATACGTAAACACCAAGGTTGAGCCCTCGGGAACCCCTGACAAAACATAGTTGCCATCAATATCGGTCATCGTGCCGTTCGATTTTTCGTCTTTAATCTGTACGGCAACTCCGATCAACGGCTCGTTCTGCTTGTCAGTAACACAACCTCGCACCTCAAAATGATTCTGTGCGAAGGACACTCCCGATAGCAATAAAGCCAACAATAGGAGATGTAATCTTAGTTTTAGCATTTGTGCGATGTATTAAGATGGAATTTTTTGAATTATTTTGGTCATTTTAGAAGCTGTTTTGATTTGTTTGTTTGAAGGTTTGAGAGTGAAAAACTTCAGGTTCGACCGCTTCTTCCAAGGAAGATAGCGGTGCTATCTGA
The DNA here is from genome assembly GCA_934667175.1 of uncultured Bacteroidales bacterium. GTDB lineage: Bacteria > Bacteroidota > Bacteroidia > Bacteroidales > UBA932 > Cryptobacteroides. The sequence goes on from CAKULN010000045.1 coordinate 7,060, forward strand.
CTGAAGAAGCGGGAAGAAAATGAAGATTTTTTCACCTCAAAGAACATTTCAAACAAATCAAAACAGCTTCTTAATGGTCTTGCAGGCCAGGATGTTGTCCAGACTTCCGATCTATTTGTCAAACGGATCACCTTTGGGGTCCCGGCTTACGATCCAGCGGAATGCGTTCAGGAACAGCAACTGCTGAGTCGCGTCCTTGTAACTCTCGTCTCCATGGCCCATGTTGATGTAAACCATACGATAGTTCTTGTTGGTCCAAACGACAGGGAAGTCGCCTCCGTAGACGATGTCCTTCACTCCCATCGGGTAATTCTTTGCGGAAAGTGTCAGCAGGACCTGGACATCCTTATTGTCGCGCGGTTCCGAAGCCCACTGATAAAACTCTGAAGGCGGGGTCACATAAGTGTCCGGAAGGTTCTTGGTGACAGGATGCTCATGAGTGTCAATCTCAAGCAGGGCAGCCTGAGGAGGCCAGTTGTTGGCCTTGAACTCTCCGCAGCCAAGGAATTTGCCATACCAAGGCCAATGGGTGTTCCGGTCATTGTAGGCTGAGGCATGGAAGCCGAGCCAGCCACCGCCGTTCTCCATATATTTCTCAAAGAGCGCGCGGGACTTAGGATCCGATGGAGAGGCGTTCAGAGCGATGATGACACTATATTCCTTCAGCTGATCATAAGTATAACCCTTCAGGGTGGTTGTGGTGTCAAGGACAAACCCGTCGCCATAGTTCAATCTGTGGAAAAACTCCATGGACTGCTTGTCGAACTGCACGTGGGCTATCTCAGCGTACGGATCCCAAAGCATCAACGCCTTGAACCGCTTGCTCTTGGCGTAGTTGGCAGGGCGGACGTCGTCCTTTGTGTTCCCGCCAGCGACCGCACCTTTCAGCCCCTCATACACAGCCCTGGCGAGGTCATGCGACGCATTGTCGGCATTGTACTCCCAGTACATCCCGCCACGGAGTCCGTTGGACACGATGTAACGGCATTTCTCGGAAATGGATCTTGTGTTCTCATAGCCGAAGAGCATATTTCCAAGCGAGTCCAGAATCATCGGGACCTTGGCGGTGTCGTCCCAGAACTCCCTGTCTGACGAAGCCTCTTTACGATACGGGACATAGCCTTTGACTCCTCTGCCATAGAACGGCATTCCCATGACTATCTTACTTGGAGGGACACCGGCGGCGATGTGCTTGCGCACAGCCTCGTCCGCCGTGCAGTGGCCGGCATATTCAGACCTGTAGAGAGCCGCATGGTGAGTGTTTTGGGTCCCCATGTCGTAAGACATGACGTTGATATAGTCCAGATAAGGGAGAACCGCTTTGAAATCAATGTAGTCGGCATTGCAAACCGATGCGATGGTGAGTAGTTTCCTTTTTCCAAGAGAGGACCGGAGATCCCGCATCAGCAGAGTGAAATTGGCCTTGTCATCCAGAGACGAGGAGATCCCCGCGAGGTCACTTCCTGGATATTCCCAATCGATGTCGATGCCATCGAGACCGAACTCTTTCACAACCTTTGCGCAATCACGGGCGAAACTCTTTCTTTTCACAGGATCCGAAGCCATCTCGCTGAAACGCCCGCTCCCCCATCCTCCTACAGAAAGGAGAACCTTCAAGGATGGTTTGACCTTTTTAAGGCCGGCCACTTGGCTCAATCCGTCACCTTCCGGCAACATCACTCCGTCAAATGTCTCGTTGACCTGTCCGAAAGCATAGTTGATGTGAGTCACAAGATTCACGTCAGGGAGCTCGTTGCGGACACCCATAAGATAGGCTCCCACGATCATTCCTTTATCATTATCCGCACCTTTGCCCCAGGCGCAGCAGCACAGCAACATAAGTGTGCAGGCAATAGAATAGGCAATGTTCTTCATAATATTGTTCTTTTCATGTTCGTTCAATCACAATCAGGTACGTCTTGCCTACATGTTCATGGCGACCGCCACCGCACCCAGAAGTCCGATGAACTGAGGGTTCAGCTTGGTGATGACCACGCCATTGGTGACAAAGCGCATTGTGTTATGGTTCAGCTTATTAAGAACGTTTTCGAATATATACTCGTCCGCCACGATGCTTCCGCCGAGGACAACGGTGTCCGGGTCGGTGATCCTGACCAGGTTCATTATGAGGTTGGCGATTCCCTGCGTGGCGTTCTCTACCAGCACACGGCAGAGCTCATCACCTTTCTGGCAGAGCCTGATGACATCCCGGACGTCCACCCTGACTCCTTCATCGGAAGGAATCACCAGACGTGTCTCGTACTTGTCCTTCAGAAGTCTGGCGCAGGCGTCAAAACCGCTTCCCGAGGCGATTGTCTCCACGCAGTCCATCCTGCCGCAGCAGCATTTTACACCGACGTTGACCCCGACGGTCATGTGGCCGGCCTCACCGGCGTTGAAGTGACTTCCGCGTATCTGGCGGCCATTCACAACCGTACCGACTGCGATGCCTGTACCTACATTAATATACACGAAATTCTTAGAGAACTGCCCCACGCCCCAGACACGCTCGGCTCTCGTAGCGCTCTTGACATCGTTATCGATGCGGCAAGGGATGCCGTAGATCTCCGTGATCTCTTTGGCAAGTTCCACGGGATGGGTCCTGTTCGGGTCGATTTGAAGCCAGACTCCTTCGTTGGGATCGACACGGCCGATCAGGCCTATACCCATCGAGACTGGTTTCTCTCCGACCCAGCCTACGGTACGGATGTAGTCATCAAGAGATGACTTGATTATCTCAGAAGCGGTCTGCTGGCTGAAATACCCGGAATCATACTTCTTGAAACGAAGGATGTTTCCGTGCTTGTCAACTTCTCCGATGAGTAATTTTGTTCCTCCCAAATCGAGGCCGAGATATGTTTCCATTGCGTTTGAGTGTTATTCAACCGCAATATTAGCCAACTCTCAACGGACGGGGGTTTAAGATCTAACAAAAATGGTTTAAAATCTGCTCGGGCTCACTCCGAACTGCTTTTTGAAGCAGACACTGAAGTACTTAGCATCCGAGAAACCTACCATATCCGAGACCTCGGCGATGCTGTAGCGATGGTCGGCAAGATATTCCTTCGACCTTTCCAGACGGTAGATTCTGATGAAATCATTTGGACCCTGACCGGTAAGGGACTTCAATTTGTTGTAGAACGCCGTGCGGCTCATCGCCAGCTCGCGACACAGGTCGTTGATCTGGAATTCCGAGTTGGACAGTTCCTTCCGGACCACGGAGATCACCTTGTCCATGAATTCCTGATCCAGTTTGTTTGAATATTCATTACGCACCGCGGCGTTGCTGGAATAGAGGATAGCCTCTCTGAGGCGCTGGCGCTCATTCAGGATATTCCTGATCCTGGCTTTCAGTACAGACATATCAAACGGCTTGACGATGTAGTCATCGGCCCCGGACTCAAGCCCCCTGATGACACTTTCCCTGTCAGTCATGCCTGTCAGGAGAAGCACAGGAATATGGCTGGTCGCGACATCTGACTTGACACTCCTGCAAAGGTCATAGCCGTTCATCACCGGCATGATGACATCCGAGATCACTATGTCCGGATTCTTTTCAGTGATGACACCAAGCGCCGTCTGCCCGTCCGTGGCGGTGGTGACTGAATATTCCTCCGCAAGGGACGACCTCATATATTCCAATGTCTCAGCGTCATCCTCGACAATAAGAATGCGGTTGTCCGAATTGTCCGGATCCTGAGCGACGACACCCGGCACAGGCTCCAGGATGTCAGGTTCCTTCCGGAACACCACGGAATCCGAAGCCTTGTACTTTCTCGGGAACGACAGAGTGAAAGTTGTTCCTTTTCCCTCCACGCTTGAATATGAGATCGTGCCATGATGTTGGCCGACCAGCTGTCGGGTGATCATCAGGCCTATGCCATAGCCGTTCTCATCGCATTCTCTCGCATTGTCCGCCCTATAGCTGCCTCTGAATATCCTTGATTGGAAATCCGCAGGTATCCCTATTCCCGAATCACTGATTTCCAGAGTCCAGTAGCGCCGTCCGCCTTTAGCCACAACCCTGATGAAACCGTCCGAGGTGTATTTGACCGAATTCGACAAAATATTGTGGATAATCAGATCCATCTTCTCCCTATCAATCCAAATGTCACTCAAGCCCTGCTCTATATGGTACGAGAAATCCAGCCCTTTCTGACGGGCCGCATAGCTGAAATCCGCCAAGACAGAGTCCAAATAATCCCCGGAATCATATTCGGCAAGTCTCAGAACACTCCAGTCACGATCATTTTTCCTGATGTCCAGAAGTTTGTTGATCATGGACATCAAGCGGTCAGAATTACGGTTTGCCGTCATCACGGAATTACGGACCTTGTCGGAGAGGCCATCCATGCTTTCAAGATCGTTGAGCGGAGTCTTGATGAGGGTTATAGGGGTCTTCAAGTCATGGGCGAAGTTCACGAAAGTGTTGATCTTCTCCGTCATGATCCTGTTGTACGACTTCCTTCGGAACCACGCCACCGTCATCGTCACGAAGGCCCCCAACAGAGACGCATAGATGGCAAGGGCCCACCATGACAGCCACAACGACCTCTTTATCAAGATGGAAAGATGACGCTCACCGAGGATGTTTCCTGAATATTTGTCTATGACCTTCAGCGTGTAGTCATATTTCCCGGAAGGAATATTATAGTAGTCAATCTTGCCTGCTGTGTCGCTTAGCCGAGGAGTCTTGTCGAATCCGATGAGTTGGTTTGAAAAGCCTGTCCTGTACACGGATGTGAAATCAAGAGCGGAAAATTCGATGCTGAAAGAGTTCTGACCCGCCTTCAGGGTGATTCTGTCTAGCAGGTTGGCATTCGTCTGGACCGATGGTTTTGAATCGTCCAACAGATTGAAACCCGAGATGACCGGAGTGATCTGTCCAGGATCCTCCATTGAGAATCCTGTCTGATCGAACATGACGACACCGTCAGCTGTACCCAAGGCCAGACGTCCGTCCGAAAGCAGACAGACGGCGTCAGGATTGAAACTGCCCCTGGTAACTCCGATGAATCCATTCATCTCGATAGGGGTTCCGGAGACAGGATCAAGCTTGTAAAGGGTCTCAAAGGTAGCGAACCAGACATTGTCTTCCCGGTCCACCATAACTCCGTTGACTGAATCGCTTGACAGACCGAAATCCTTTGAATAAGACCGAACCGCTCCCGTGCCTCTGTCATAACGGATCAAACCGTCGCCGTCGGTGGCCAGCCAGACAATCTCCCCTTGATTGGCAAGGCACCTGACCGGAAACGTCAGTATCTTGGAATCAAAGGAATTAATGACCGACAGCGAGCCGGACTCAGGATCCAGCACACACAATCCTCCGCTGGTGGCAAGTGTCAGTTTCCCGTCGGAGGCCTTTCCGATGTCTCCGACATTATTGACAGGATATGTCGTCGAGCCTCCGTTCAAAACATCATACCTTATCAAAGGTGAGTCTATTCCTCCTATCCAGACGTATTGTCCGTCGGCCATGAGCGAATACGTGTGGCTGAACCCACGGTCATCAAACACTGCGGTATTTCCGGTCTTTGGATCAACCTTGTACAAAGGAAATCCGTAGCCACCGACCCAGACATCACCACGGACATCCTGCGTCAAGGCCAGCACAACACCGGGATCCGGCATGGGATAGTTTCTCCACTCACGGGCGGACGGTCTGAAACGGCACACACCGTCATTGGTCCCGAACCAGATATTTCCCGACTTGTCCTCAAATATCACATTTACATGATCTGACAACAAAGAGTTCGGGTTGCCCGGCTGGTGAACCAATCTGTCGATCGCAAGAGAGTTTTTGCTCTGGCAGCAAACCCAGTCCGTTGTCGTGGAGACCCAAAGATTGCCGTCTTTGTCAAGGCAAAGATCGCTGACCGTGTTCCCGGAAATTGAAGACGAGCCCTGATCATCAGCCAGATAATGAGCCAGCATCTCTCCGGTCTCTGAATCAAAGTAAAACAGGCCGTCTCCATCCGCCCCGACCACAAGACGGCCTTCGTCATCCTTCAGAACCGCCCAGACCGGAACCTTGAGGGAAACAGAGCCGAAATCCTTTAATATACCATCATCCTCCACAACCTTTAATCCCTCGGAGAATGTTCCGACATAAAGTCTCCCATCATCGTAGAGCATGGACGCGACTTCCACATCACCTGTAACCTCGCGCACACTACCTTTCTCCAGCATGAATATTCCTCTGTCTGTTCCCAGCCAAAATGATTCCTCCCCTTTGACAGCGATCGCCTTGACAATCCTGTCGGTGACGAACCTTCTCCCTTTTCCTCCTTTCGTCAAAAACAAAGCCCCCTCCGAAGTGCCAAGAGCCACGGTTCCGCATTCTGGAAAACATATGCAGTACAAGGATATTCCCGGATAACTCTCCCTCAGGTCAATCTCAAGGCGGAAAGAGTCAGACGGCTTGTCATAACGGTAAAGCCTTCCGTTTTTCACCGCCATCCAAAGGGTTCCCGAATTGTCGCACGCCAACTTTGTCGAAGACAGAATCTGGTCTCTGGACTGGGGCAGTCCCTCTATCCGGTACGTTTTCACGGCGTGGCCGTCGAATCGGTCTATTCCGTTCTGGGTATAAATCCAGATGAATCCGTCCGCATCCTGCGTGACCTGATAGGTCTTCCGGCTGCTGAGGTCTCCGTCAAGAGTTACAAAACCTTCCGCCCTCACCGTAAGGAAGGGCAGAAGGGTCAACAAAACCAATATAGTAATATGTTTCTTCTTACGAAACGTCATTTTATTTTTTGCCGCTTGCCAGGAAACAGCACTGTTGATTATTTCTTCAGTATGACATCATGTGGTTGTTGTCCGAGGTCAAAGGTAGTCATATTATCAATATAGCATGTCTGAATATTGGCAAAAAAAGTTGGAAATCTGTCAATCATTTGGCAGACAATGGCATATTTTCAACTTATTTTGTCTGAAAATCCACCTTGCCCACACGCTTAGTCACTATCTTGCGGCAGAATTAAAAACACTGAAATGAAACTCACAATCACAGACAGCGAGAAAGCCTTCGCGGATGCGGCGGCATGGAGGATCATCGGACAGATACTTCGGAAACAGGACAGCGTCATCGGCCTCTCGACAGGCAGGACAACCGGAGAGTTGCACAGGACTGTCGCAAGAATCCACAAAGAACATCCTTTCGATGTCTCCAAGGTGACATTCTTCGGGCAGGACGAAGTCGTGAATGTGCCGCGGGAATATTCCGGTTCCTGCTGGAAGATGCTCAAAACCGAGTTGATTGATGACATCGGGACAGACAAGGGGCACTTCCTGATGCTTCCGGTCAAATCCGACGACTACGCCAGAGACTGCAAGGAATTCATGGAGGAACTCGAATCACGCGGAGGCATCGACCTTCTGATCGTCGGCATCGGAGAGAACGGTCATGTCGGCTTCAACCAGCCAGGCTCGCCGTTCGGAAGCGGATGCCGTGTCTCCGTCATGTACCCGGAACTGGAAGAGAGGATCCGCCGAGAGACCGGCACACCGGATGACGTAGAGCTCGGAGGCGTGACAATAGGGCTGAAGGACATGATGTCAGCCAGAAGGATAGTGGCTGTCGCCAAAGGAAAAACCAAGGCGGAAATCGTAAAACGCATCGTGGAAGGTCCTGTCGGCGAGGAAGTTCCCGCCAGCATCCTTCAACTTCACCCAGACTGCGAATTCATTCTTGACAAAGACGCCGCCTCAAAACTTGATTAGCGATGGAAAACAAAAAGACAAACTATCTCGGGCCATTCCTCTCGATGGTTTTCCTATTTCTGGTCGTAGGATTCCTGACAACGGCCAACTCCCAGTTTCAGGGGCCGCTAAAAGAAGCCTTCCTGTCCAACGCCGGGAGTCTCAAGAACACATTCGCCACGTTGATCACATTCTCGTGGTTCCTGGCCTACCCTGTCTGCGGGCCGATTGGTTCGTCATGGGTCAATAAATATGGCTACAAAGGCACCTTGATCAGAGGTTTGATCGTGATGACGGCAGGTCTGCTGTTGTTTTTCGCATCATCAGAATTCACCGCGCGCTTCCCCGAGGCCGTGATAGGTTCGGAGAACCTTTCGTTCCCGGCCGGATTCCTGATTTTCCTTTTGGGCTCGTTTGTGGTCGGAAGTTCCGCCACGATCCTGCAGGTTGTCATCAATCCTTACCTCGTGGCCTGTGACGTGAAAGGCACGCAATCCATCCAAAGGCTTGCCATAGGAGGGACGGCCAATTCGGTCGGCACCACGATTGCCCCCTACTTTGTCACGGGAATCGTGTTCGGAGGGATGGCGATGGAGGACGTGCAGGTCACTCAGCTTGCCGTTCCGTTCCTCTCACTGGCCGCTGTCATCGTGCTCGTCACGCTGGCACTCATGAAGTTCTCCCTTCCTGACATCCAAGGGACAAGAGCCGAAAACGGAGAGAAACTGGAGAAAAGCGTCTGGTCGTTCAGGCACCTGACACTGGGAGTCATCGCCATATTCTTTTATGTCGGGGCGGAGGTCTGCGTCGGAGCGAATGTGAATATGTACGCCATCGAGAAAGGGATGGCCTCCCCCGCCCTCCTCGCGACCATCTATTGGGGCGGAATGCTCGTCGGACGCGCTCTGGGAAGCACGCTGAGCAAGGTCCCGCCACGGGCGCAGCTCATATTCACGACTTCCATCGCCTCTGTCCTTCTGGTTCTGGCGACAGTGCTTGACAACCCTTGGCTGCTTGCAGTCGTCGGACTGTTCCACTCAATCATGTGGGGAGCCATCTACACCCTATCGGTGCAGAAACTCGGTAAGTACACCTCCATCGCTTCCGGAGTTTTCATGATCGGAGTGTTCGGCGGAGCTGTCCTGCCTCTCGCGCAGGGATTTCTGGCCGACCAGCTCGGAGGATGGAAAATGACATGGCTCGCCGTGGTCTTCTGCGAACTGTTCATGCTATATTATGCAATTTGGGGCAGCAGGGTAAGACAATCTGCCGAATAACAAACTTATAATCAATATGAAAAAGATCCTTATCTCTTTACTGGCCGCCGCTATGACACTGCTTTGCTCTTGCGCCACCAGCCCTAAGGCCAACATTTTGATCGTCAGCGAGAACGGCGGGCATCACAAGCCGTTTACCGACGCAGCTATTTCTTGGCTGGACAGCGTATCCACCTCACGGGGGCTCACGGTAACGGTCATCAACAATATGAACAATGTGAACGCTGACTTCCTCAAAGGCTTCGATGCCGTCATCCAACTGGACTTTCCGCCATACACGTGGCCAGAGGCTGCGCAAGACGCTTTCACTGAATATATTGAAAAAGGCATCGGAGGCTACGTTGGCTTCCACCACGCCACCCTTCTAGGCGACTTTGACGGCTACCCGATGTGGGAATGGTTCTCCAATTTTATGGGCGGAATACGGTTCGCAGGCTACATCGAGCCGCTGGCCGACGGCACCGTCCGTGTAGAGGACACGAAACATCCTCTGTTCAAGGGAGTTGACCCGACCTTCACAATTCCTGACGACGAGTGGTACACCTACGACAGAAATCCAAGGGACGCTGAATATATCCACGTCCTAGCGAATGTGGACGAGGATTCCTACCGTCCTGCCTCGGACATTAGGATGGGCGACCACCCTGTCATCTGGACCAACACCGCCGTCAAGGCGCGCAATGTCTATTTCCAGTTCGGCCACAGCCCGAAACTATTGGAGAACGACAATTTCAAGACGCTTCTGCTGAATGCGATAGACTGGGTGACCGAAAAATGAAACCGCTCAGGATCCTGACAACGACGGCATGTCTGGTAGTATGCACAATGTCACCGGCGCAGACTACGTTCTGCCATGACGGACTGCTCCGGAAGCAACTTGTCGAAAGCGGATTCCTCCACAGTCCGCTGCCGGTTGACACCCTCGACTCCCACGAGGCCGCCGGATGGAAGAAAGCGGTGATCTCCGAAACCGGACCGCTCGCCGGACTCCCGATGGAGATGGGATTCTGGAAAAAGCCCGGATTCCGGGCTGTAGGCTCGCCCGGAGACCCCGACTACGCCACATACGGAGGATGCCATGTAACATACAACCTCAGCGGACGAAATCTGGAAGACTACAACCGGATCGAGTTCTGGATCTATCCTGACTGCAAGGGATTGAGCGTTGTCAATGTGGATCTGTCATTCCTCAACGGAGACGTTCCTGCTAAGCCTGGCTACAACAGCCCGTCCGGGTCTCATTTTGTCAATCTGAAACCCGGAATCTGGAACAGGTGCTTTCTGGAAATTGATGAATATCAAAGGGACAATGTCATCGGATTAAGATTCAGTTCCACTGACAGAGGCAGTTCCATCGGGGCGTCCGACTATTCCGCCAGATTTGTCATCGACAGGATATCCCTGCAGAAAGTCAAGGCTCCTGACAAAGTCTCAGGCTGGGAACCTAAGAAAGGACAAATCATCTATTCAACAACCGGTTACAGCGTCGTGGGAGAAAAGACAGCTGTCACCGGCCCGCAGACCAAAGGCGGATTCAGCGTCATCGACGTTGAGTCCGGTGCGGTGGTCTATTCAGGAAAGATCAGAAAAAGTGTCACGACAACCGGCACGTTCGGAGTTCTGGACTTCTCAGCGCTCACCAGACCAGGGACTTACATAATCAAGGCCGGCGAGGCCGAGACCGGCACCTTCAGAATCTCGGACGACCTCTGGGACGATTCCCGATGGAAGGTGCTCAACTACATATTCAGTCAGCGTTGCGGCCACGAAGTGCCTGGCATCCACGGAGTTTGCCACAAAGACCTCTTCGCGTCGCACGACGGAAAGAGGATTGAATATTCAGGCGGCTGGCACGATGCCGGTGACCTTTCGCAGCAGACCCTCCAGACCGGAGATGTGACCTACTCGCTTCTGGAAGCATATTCATCACTTAAGGACCGCAATCCGGTTCTGGCGGCAAGGATGCTTGAGGAGGCCCGCTGGGGGCTGTCGTTCATCATCGGCTGCCGCTTCGGCGACGGTTTCAGGGCCAGCAGCATGGGACTTCTGATCTGGCAGGACGGGGTAATCGGCACATTTGACGACATCACCTCGGTCAGGGTGCAGAACAACTCTTTCGACAATTTCCTGCACTCTGGTTACGAGGCGTTCGCAGCCATGACACTGCCCGAAACAGACAAAGAATTGAAGGCACGGCTTCGGGACATCGCAGAGGAAGACTTCCGCTTCGCCTCCGAAAAATTCGCCAAGGACGGCTACGACATCTTCACACAACCCTACGAGCACACCTACAACACCTCGCACAGCCAGTTCCAGGCCACAATCTCCTGGGCGGCCAGCCAACTCTACAGACTGACCGGGAAGAAGGAATATGCCGCCAGAGCCTCCGAAGCCATTGAATATGTCCTCTCATGCCAACGGACAGAGCCTGTCGGAGATTGTCCGGGAGGCTTTTTCTACAGGGACACGACCAGAAGGTCAATAGTGCATTACATCCACCAGTCCAGAGATCAGGTCTTCATGCAGGCCTTGGCGTTGCTCTGTGAAACCCAGAAAGAGTCCCCGGACTGCAACCGGTGGCTCGGAGCGATAAGGTTTCACGGTGACTATCTGAAGAGCTTGATGCGTTACACGGCTCCGTACGGGATGATTCCGAGCGGTGTTTATGAGGAGGAAGAGTGGAGGGACTCAGAAAGTTTCCACGCCCTTCATCTGTTTCCACCGGCAGACGCCGAGGAAAGATATTCATTGCAGATCAGAAAAGGAGTCAAGCTGGACAACAATCACTATGTCAAGCGGTTCCCCGTCTGGTTCGGAATATTCAACGGCAACTCCGCTGTCCATCTTTCGACAGGCAAGGCAGCCGCGATCTGCGGAAAGATTCTTGGCGATGAAAAATTGATGCAGATTGCCCGTGAACAGCTTTACTGGACGGTCGGCAAGAATCCTTTCGGGCAATCATTGATCTACGGTGAGGGGCACAACTATCCTCAGATGAACAGCTTCTCCAGCGGAGAGATCACCGGAGAGATGCCTGTCGGAATCCGCACCCTGGGAGATGACGACATCCCGTACTGGCCGCAGACCAACAATGCCTGTTACAAGGAAGTCTGGGTCACAACTGCCGGGAAATGGATTTCCCTGTTGTCCGAATTCAAGGAATAACTACTTTAAAAACACGAAGAAAACCGCGAGGACCAGACAGATGAAAGCGGCGATGTGGTTCCAGTGAAGCGTCTCGCCCTTGAAAAGAAGTGTGACCACGAGGGTGAACACTATCAGAGAGACAACCTCTTGGATGACTTTCAGTTGCATGAGGCTGAACGGGCCACCGTTGCCGTTGAAGCCGAGGCGGTTGGCTGGGACCTGGGCGCAATATTCAAAGAAAGCCAATCCCCAAGAGAAGAGAATGACCAGAATGAGCGGCCAGCTAGTCGAAATCTTCATTTCCTGAAGCTTCAGATGGCCGTACCACGCGAATGTCATGAATATGTTGGAAAGCACCAACAGAAGGACTGTTCCTATCGCTCTCATCATGTCTTTGAATATAAACGGGCACAAAGGTAGTAATATTCATTGGTATTTCATGTCACTTCGACAAGCTCAGTGACCGAAGCAACCGGCCGCTGAGCCTGCCAAAACACGGTCGCAGAACTTGTCAGAGCAAACGAAAGCGGTCGCTGAGCTTGCCGAAGCGCCCGAAGTCACCGAGCACGGTCCTGAGCTTGTGGTCCCTAAGCTTGTCGAAGGGCCGAAGTCACCGGAAGTTTGACACTTAATTTTTTCAATATTTTCACCAGAGAGGCCTCCAGCCTCTTTTTTTTGTCAAATGAAATTCGTATCTTTGTAGCTATCTTTAGCTATTTTGAATATGAAGCTTACTATCAGCCGTTCGAAGAACGCGGAATCGTATTACGTGCAGAAGTCCTATAGGACTGACTCGGGCAAGAGCTCCACAAGGACAGTGGAGCGTCTGGGTACCATCGAGGAGGTGAAAGCCCGTTTCGGAGAGACGAACACGATGGAGGCGGTCAAGGCATACATTAGGGAGCTCACCAAGGCGGACAAGGAACAGAGCCGTGACGTCATCGTAAGACTGTCTCAGAGCAAAATGATAAAGAAAGACGAGCAGCGTTGCTACAACGGAGGCTACCTCTTCCTCCAGAAGGTCTACCACGAGCTGGGGCTGGACAGGATATGCAAGAGGATAGCGAAGAGACACAAGAACAGATATGACCTTGACGGCATCCTGTCGATGCTACTCTATACGAGGATACTGTATCCGGGGTCGAAGCTGTCGTCATTGGAAGACGCCAGACGCTTCATCGAGCAGCCGGAGGCGGATATTCATCAAGTGTATAGATCACTGTCGCTGCTGGCGGAGGAGAGCGATGACATCCAGGCCGCTGTGTATAAGAACAGCCTCAAACTCGGCCCCCGCCAGGACAGGGTCATCTATTACGACTGCACGAACTACTACTTCGAGAGCGAGGAGGAGTGCGGCCTGCGCCAATACGG
>CAKULN010000046.1 GCA_934667175.1 uncultured Bacteroidales bacterium
CACAGGAGGTTCATAGAGGTAATCGTGTTGGGAATATGCTTAATTATATTCATTTACTTGATTCCAAGTTTCTTCTTGAGGTCCTTGGAAAGGGCATCCTTGTGCACCACAACGTCCATGGACTTGGCGCGGACGAAAGAGTCAGAGCAGTACCAGATTCCGCCATACTTGCTTGCGGTCCCCCATGAGTTCTTGATCATCAAGTACTTGGTGCCGTTCTGATCAGTAGCCACACCAAAGATCTGCATTCCGTGGTCATCAGTGGTGGTCTTGTTGTCAAAGCCTTCCTGACGGGACTCCTGGGTGACGGAAGCCTCCTTTGGCAGCTCCACAACAGTTTCCTTCTTCTCTCCGGCCTTCCCGACCCAACGCTCCTGATCGGAACCCGAAGTGGCCTTCACATCCTCAAGAAGCACACCGATGCCATCCCTGGTGAAGCCCTTCTCACTCACGTCCGTTCCCCACGCAAGGGTATAGCCCTTGTCAACCGCGCTGTAGATCACCTCCATGAACTCGTCAATAGGAATGTTGTAGGCGGAATCCCATCTCCAGTTGTCCGAGATCTCAATGATGAAAGAGGTATAGAAAGGATGATGTGTAAAAGAAGTAAGGGTGACATAGTCAGACGGAACAATGCCCATCTCGTCCCTGTAGGAGGCAGGGGTGTAGGTCTTGCCATTATATTCAAAAGTCTCCGGGGCCTCGCCGAGGAAGTTGTCGACGATGGCGTCGAAGCCCTTCTTCCAGTTGGAGGAAAGGACTCTGTTAGGGTTCTTTGCGATGGCCTCGACGTAAGCCTTGGTGGTGGCGTCGAGTTCTCCGTGGATAGGAAGCGGCTGAAGACCAGGCATAGCGCTCTGAGGGACAAGACCGTAGTCGGCGATGACATGAAGCACGTCATCCGCCTCGGATCCCGAAGCGAAATTGATGTGGCCGTCCGTGCGGACATATTTCACAGCCCTGTCCTTGTAAGAGTGCGAGACAACGAACATCTCCGAAAAGTCCGGATAGAGTGTCGTGTCCTTGATGTTCTTGATCCGGATGGCCTCCGACTCAAGGAATCCAAGAGTGGAGAAGCACCAGCAGGTGCCTGAACGGTACTGGTTCTTCACGGAAGTGATAGGGTTCTCCTTCACGACGGTGAATTTGTATTCGGCCTTAGGCTGCGCAGGCTTAGGCTGCGCCGATGCGGCAATAGGAATAAGGACTGCGGCGACAGCTGCCACAAAGATATTCTTCATATATATTCAATATTTTAATAGTTTTCAGCTTTGATTTGGAAATAACTCCTCGGATGCTTGCACACCGGGCATATCTCCGGAGCCTTCTTGCCGATCACAATGTGCCCGCAGTTCGAGCACTCCCAGATCATGTCCTCGTCCTTGGAGAAGACGACAGCGTCCTGAACGTTCTTAAGCAGTTTCCTATAGCGTTCCTCGTGGGTTTTCTCGATCGCCCCGACCTTCTCGAACAGAAAGGCGATCTCGTCGAAGCCTTCCTCCTTGGCTGTCTTGGCGAATCCGGCGTACATGTCAGTCCACTCGTAGTTCTCGCCCGCCGCGGCATCGGCAAGATTCTCCTCTGTGGAAGGAACACCTCCGTCATGCAGTAACTTAAACCAGATCTTGGCATGCTCCTTCTCGTTCTTGGCGGTCTCCTCGAACAACTTGCCTATCTGTACATAGCCATCCTTGGCCGCCTTTGAGGCATAATACAAATACTTGGTGTGAGCCTGGCTCTCCCCCGCGAACGCCGTCCGCAGGTTCTCCTCGGTCTTTGATCCCTTAAGTTCCATAATCTATGAATATTAATTTGTTTCAACAATGCTTCTGTCTCCCACCGGAGAGTCCTTCCTACCGGCAGTCATATTCACAATTCTTTTCCGGTCCTCCGGGCCATCCCGGCTCCAGCCTTGCAAATGTAATAAAAATACCCTGATAAAGAAAGACCATGCTCCGGATGTTCCGGAGGAAGCCATCATTTGGAATTTCGGGATAAAAGCGTTAAGTTTGGATTCGGCAAAAGACAGCCTTTTAGGAAAGATGCAAAACTTGGATTCCATAGACCTCAGCGGGACTCAGCGGCGGGCGGTGATGAAGCTTGCTGTGGAGCTGGTCAAGGCAGATGACAGGATCCACTCGAAAGAGGTCATGGTCCTGGACGAGTTGCAATCCGTGCTTGGGCTTGATCAACAGGAACTTGACCTTATCCACTATCTTTCACTGGAGAGTGCCGTTGACTGCCTCAAGGAGCTGGACAAAGATCCAACAGATGGGCTCATCAATCTTTTCAACGAGATAATGTGTTCCGACAACGACATCGACTTCGAGGAGAATCTGCTACTGTCCTCAATCTCAATGTCCTGCGACAGCGGTTCCAGAGACTGGTGCAGGATTCTGTCAGCGAACGCCATCGAATCGGAAGCCCCTGAAAAACAGATAGTTTTCCTTGAGAGCAGGACTTCGGAAGCTGCCCATCTGGTTCTCGATGACAAGTACGACAACCTGCTCATCTCAAAGGCATTCGGCGACATCGGGATAGAATTTTTCTACCTTCCGGACATCCTCCGGGAGTTTGACCGTCATCTTGACGAGAGCGACAGATTCGGGCTTCTCAAGCGTTCGATGGAGTACCTTGTGCCGGCGGGGGACAAAATCAAACTGAACCACCTGAAGGAATCGCTGACCGCTCTTGACACAAGAGCCTTCTATCACCTCATCCTTTCAAGGTTTGGAATTGACCCTGAGCGGATTCCATACACAGCTTTCCTGCTGATGAGAATCCGGGACAGCCACATTCTTGACGACAGCGACACTTTGCGCAGAACGGTGGACTTCCTCTGCATCGACATCTCGTCCGAAGTGAAAAAGCGAATCCTGACGTTCGTCTCCCGCTTCGACGAGAAACGCGACCGGCTCTCCTACAAAGGCTACTACAAGTTCCTGTACGACTACCTCAGCGCCGAGGCGAAATTCACCAACCCAATCAGTATCAACTCAAAAGGAGACTTCACACTCGAATCCGGCGACACCATCAGGTTCAAGTCAGCCCCGCAGGCGAAGACCCTATACATGCTCCTCCTGAGCCGTGGCGACAAAGGAATATCCCAGACCGACTTCAACAAAGCCGTTTCTTTCCTCAAAGAGTTGAACATCAATGAATATCTCACCTCGACCGGAGATTTGGACCTTCCCCGCTTCAAGGAAATTCTCGCCGGCAAGGATGATGAAT
The DNA here is from genome assembly GCA_934667175.1 of uncultured Bacteroidales bacterium. Classification (GTDB taxonomy): domain Bacteria; phylum Bacteroidota; class Bacteroidia; order Bacteroidales; family UBA932; genus Cryptobacteroides. The sequence continues at coordinate 3,232 of CAKULN010000046.1, forward strand.
ATGCCCGCGTGATCCTTGACACGATAGCCATCTACCGCTCATTCTCGACCAAGGACAGCGGGAAGAAGGATTTCCTTGAATATGTCCAAAGCATCCTCCGGCACCGCAGTTCGCTAAAGACGTACATCAACACCGGTTTTGCCTCCGCCCGTAAGCTTGCGAACCCAGAGCAATATCTGGTTAGCTTCAACCCCGACACCAAAACCTACTCCGTCTCCGCCAGCCCTTCCCTCTTTACCGTCTCCTCAGAATGTTCTTCCTCCATCCCTTTGACCGACTCTCCACTCTGGAAAACAGCCTTTCTTTCCACCCATACCAAAAATCAAAAATAATTTGTTTTTTTACTAAAAAAGCTATATGTTTGTAACATAGTTTGAAGAGTGCGCAGGAGAGGCAAGCTCCAACGCTTATTTACACAGGGTAAGAATTTTTTTCATTCTCACCCTGTTTTTGTTTAAACGGGCGATGTAATTCTTGACAAGCCGCTCTCCGCTCTCGAATAACGCATAACATCATTTTTTATGATATTCTTCAAACTAATTATAAGCGTTGAGGAGCGCCTTTGCACGGATTGCAAAGATGTCGCTTCAAAGTTTTCTTTCGTCAGAGGTCACTTCAGAGTGCTCAACGGCAGGAAAATTTATGTGAAAGCTCACTACCGTAAAAAGTAGTTGAGTTGGAATCGGATCAAGGATCCGGAGACATCTTCCGCCCGGCTGAGAGTCATCTGTATTGCCGCAGATGACTCTCTTTGCTTTCCAAACGATTGGATTCTTGGTGATGGAATCAGTGTGGGGTGGTATCTTTGCGGGCATATTCAAAGAATGTATTGACAATGGAGAAAGGAAATGGTGAGACAAGGGCCTATATGGCGAATGTAAAGCCTGCGCAAAGTAACACAGAAACAATGAATTATCTCATTGAGGGATCCAATGAGGTAGTCCAAGGGAAAGGGCGGAACATCATTCCGGAGGTGGAGAAGGAACCGCTTTGGAAGACTTATCTGGAGAAGTTCAAGGATCCGATCATCATCATTCTGTTGGTGGCGTTGGCGCTTTCGATGGGAGTGTCGGTGTATGAGATGGTGTATTCTGGAAGGGACGCTTCGTGCCTGATTGAGCCGCTGGGAGTGCTGGTGGCGATACTTTTAGCAACGGGAATAGGGTTCATCTTCGAGGTCAAGGCCGAGAAAGAGTTCAAGATTCTGAACAAGGCCAAGGACGAGAGACCGGTCAAGGTGCTGCGGCTGAAAAGGGCCGGGGACAAGACTCCACAGACTTATGAGATTCCAAAAAGCGATGTTTGTGTCGGTGATGTTGTAGTGTTGGAGAACGGGGACGAGGTCCCGGCGGACGGCATCCTGCTCAGTGACAGGAACCTGACCATTGACGAGTCCAATTTCACGGGAGAACCGTTCACGAAAAAGAAGACCGTACCGGAAGCCAATAATGAAAGCACATATCCGGATAACTTCCTGCTTCGCGGCACAACGGTGATCGAAGGCAGTGCGGCCTGCAAGGTCACAGCCGTCGGCACCCAGACCGAAGAGGGAAAAGGCGCGAGAATATTACAGGAAGAGCCTGACGTCGAGACCCCGCTGAACGCCCAGCTGAACCAGCTTGCCAAATGGATCACCTACGCCAGCTACATCATCGCGGCGCTGATCGTGGTCGGAAGGATGAGCATTTTCTTCCTCACGAATGACGCGGAGGCATATTCATTCATCGAGATTTTCCGTGTTGCGCTCAATTCGCTGATGATCGCGGTGACGCTGATTGTCGTGGCAGTGCCGGAAGGGCTTCCGATGAGTGTGACGATCAGCCTTGCGCTGAGCATGCGCAAGATGCTCAAAGAGAAGAATCTGGTGCGCAAGCTTCACGCCTGCGAGACCCTCGGTGCGACCACAGTCATCTGCACTGACAAGACCGGCACTCTGACCAAGAACAAGATGAGCGTGGTGGAATCCGAGTTCTGGGGCGTCGATGAAAGCCTCATCGCCGACAGCATAGCAGTGAACTCCACAGCCGCGCTGAACAATTCTGAAGACGGAGAGTCACATGCGATCGGCAACCCTACCGAAGGGGCGCTTCTGCTTTGGCTTCAAGGCAAAGGAGTTGACTATTCCGAGCGCAGGAACGCCTACCAGATTGTGGATCAGATAGCTTTCTCGACCGAAAGGAAACGGATGACCACGGATGCCATCGACAGCTCAACCGGCAAAGAATATCTCTTCATCAAGGGAGCCCCGGAGCTCCTTCTGGAAACTTCCGACATCATTGAGGGCGGCCCGTCGAAGGAGACCGTGCTCGCCACTCTGGCGGCATGGCAGGCCAAAGGGATGAGGACCTTGGGATTCGCGTTCAGGAATATGTCAGCTCAAGACTCCAAGGTAACATTCATCGGAATAGTCGGAATAGCAGACCCGATCAGGGAAGATGTGAGGGAGGCTATCGACACCTGTTCCGGGCACGCTGGAGTCCGGGTGATCATGGTGACAGGCGACAACGCCCTTACCGCCAGCGAGATAGCCCGCCAGGCCGGAATTATCAGCAAAGATGAGAGCAACCCTCTGACAATCACCGGATCCGAGTTCGCTGCCAAGAGTGATGAATATCTCAAAAAAGAGGTTCTGCCTACCCTCAGGGTTCTCTCCCGTGCCCGTCCGGAGGACAAGGTTCGTCTCGTTACCCTGCTTCAGCAGATGGGAGAGGTCGTGGCGGTCACCGGTGACGGAACGAACGACGCCCCAGCCCTGAAAAAGGCTCAGGTCGGCCTCTCGATGGGAGACGGCACGGCAAGGGCAAAGGAGGCCAGTGACGTGACAATCATCGACAACTCATTCTCCAGCATAGGGAAAGGCATCCTGTGGGGGCGTTCCTTGTACCTGAACATCAAGCGTTTCATCCTGTTCCAGATGACAATCAACGTCTGCGCCTGCCTGATCGTGTTGCTTGGAGCGTTCATCGGGCTGGACTCTCCGCTGACCGTCACACAGATGCTTTGGGTCAACCTGATCATGGATACCTTCGCGGCGATGGCCTTGTCCTCGATCCCACCGGACCGCAAGGTGATGGACGAAAAGCCTCGGAACCAGAAGAGCCACATCATCGACCGGAAGATGGCTGTCAGAATATTCATTTCAGGAATATTCTTCTTCGCCTTTCTGGCCCTTCTTTGGCAGCTTCTCTGGCGGATGGACATCAGCTCCGTAAGAGACCTTCTCCACTGGAATGTCGTCGGGGAATTCTTCAGCGGAGCCTTCGCGGCCCACACAAAGGCGCATCTTTCCGGCTACGAGCTGGGAGTGTTCTTCACGACGTTCGTCCTGCTCCAGTTTTGGAATCTGTTCAACGCCAGATACTTCAAGACTGACGGCAGCGTGCTTCAGGACGTTCTTGATTTCTTCTTCAACCGCAAGAGGTTCAAGGCATCAGCCTGCTACGGATGCATTCTGGTAGCCGGAATCATCCTGGCCGGCCAGTTCCTGATCGTCAACTGTTTCGGAGCCTTCTTCGAGGTTTCCCATCTCCCTCTTGCCGACTGGGGCTGGATCCTCCTCTGCACCTCCCCGGTGCTCATCATCCCGGATCTCTACCGGTTCATCCGTTCAAAGGCTTAAAATGACACTGGACGAATCGGCAAGCCAAGGTAACGTGGAAATGACGATAAGTCGACTTTCTCATTATTACCTTTTTTTACAGCGAAAGTGCCTGCCATTGTCTTATCCTTAATATCGCCATATGAGGTCCAATACAGCCCATTGTATATGGTTGGATTATATGTTGGTGATGGAAGGAAGATGCTGTTCCCTTCATAACCAGGGAATTCGCTTGTCACGATAAAGCCGTTTCTTGTATCATCCCATGTACACTTACAATGTTCTACAAGTTTTATAAGCTCATTGTGGGTCGGAGTACGCCAAGATCCTCCCCAGTTAACGGTGGCCGCATCATCATCTTTAATCAAGAACAATCTATCATCTGTAGAATTGTACTTGGTGTAGCTCTCATTCTCGTACCATTTGTAGTTGTCCAAAGAATACGTGGCTTTCGGTGTCGTCTCACCCCAGGCGAATTTCGATCCGACTTCCTCCGGCTTATCAGCGCCTATGTTGCAGGTGGCCCACTTCAAGCCGTCACCCATCTCAACATATTCATGACCGTAGAGTTTGTCCGGCTCCAGACTGCCCGACACGGCTTTAAGGCGGATGAAGTCTGAGGAGATTTCCCAACCCTGAGTGGAATCTTCAATGAGAAGCTTCGCGTAAGTTGGATATGCCCATGCGGCATCAAAGAATGTAGCCGAAGAACTCTTGATGCCCTCCGCTGAAGCCTTGACCACAGCAACACCGTTTGATTCCGTCAAAACTCCTATGACGTTCAGATCAAATGTCTTCCATTGACCACGCCCCCAATCCACGTAGGCCAGCATCTTGACATTGTTTTTGTTCAATTTAGACACAACCCCGACAGGGCGGACATCAAACCTCATCCGGAAAGTCTTAGTGTCACTATACACGTTATGCACACCGTCTGAATACTCTGGACGATAGGTCACAGACTGAATCTTGTTCTGAATCTCACCCAAGGCTTTATTAATCGTGTCAATCGCGTCACGAACATCATCATAACATTTATCGATACGAGATCTTAATTCAGCGGCAGTTTTATCGATCTTGTCATTAGCATCTTTTATCGCTTTCTCCAAGTCAGCGTTCAGGCCAGAAATCGCGTCCCTAATGGCCTTCTCGTAAGCGGTTGTAATCTCTTTCTTGGCTGCTACCAGTGCCGATGACAGCTCGGCGATCTCCTTTGAGTTGGCCTCGATAGCTTTCTCGGTCTCGGCCAAAGCCTCTTTCAGTTTGGTGATGTCGCCTGTGTTGGCGTCAATCAAGCCTTTAAGGAGAGCCTCCTGAGACTTAAGCTGGCTCTCAAGGTCAATCTTCTGGGTCTCAAGGGCAGCCTTGGTCTCCTCGATTGTCCAGTAGGCGGTCAATTTCTCGTTCACCCAAGACTTCATGGATGACTCCAACGTTTCAATAGATGCTTTCAAATTGGCGGCCCAGGCCTTCTCCAACTCATTACGGGTGGTGGAGATGGCTGTCGTGTAGGCTGTGGTGATGTCAGACACCTCTTTGCCGATTCTCTCGTTCAATCCGGAGACCTCATCGGCGATCTTGCTTCCAAGGTCATTGACAGACTTGTTCAAATCCTCTGTAAACTTATTCGCAAGGCGTGTCTCAAGGTCTGTAAGAGATTTATTCAGACCGCTGATCCCGGAATTGATTCCCGCTATCTGATCCACGATGCCGTTGTAATGCTCAAGAGTCGCGAACGCGGCGGTCGCCCAGTCCTTTGTGCCTTTGAGTTCCTTATCGACATAGCCCTTAAGGTCAGAGATTTTTTTCTCCAACTCGGTGTCCTTTGCCTTAAGATCTGAGATGGTGTTGTTTATGGCTGTCAGTTTGCCTTCGAGCTCAATCTTGGCGGCCTCAAGATTGGCAAGAACATTAGCTTTTGCGGTGTTTATCGCTTCGATGAGTTCCTCCTTGTTCTTCTTGTCGCTCGTCTGAAGTTCCTTCACGGTGTTCTCAAGATCGGATTTCACAGCGGTGATGCTTTTCTCGTTGTCAGAGATGGATTTCCGGAGATCAGCAGCGGTGCCTTCCATGACGGTGATCATGTCCTTGAGGTCCTTGTCGGCCTGCTCAAGTTTCGGAAGAGAGGCGTTGATGTTCTCTATCTGCTGGCTGATGGACTTGATCTGATTGCTCTCAATCTCATCAATCCTCTTGTTAAGGTTTTCGATGTCCTTGTCATAATCCGCGCAGCCGGAAGCCACAAGGGCGATAGCGCCGAATAGGGCGGCAATATATTTTTTCATATTCATTGTGCTTATATTCATTAAGTTATATAATATTTTATTTTTCAATGTAAGTCACCCCTGTGGTTGGCTGGCCTTGGGCGATTACTGAATTACTAACCCATCTTTTCACAACATTCCGGGTCTCCTTATTGCAGTTTCTGATGTATATCTTAAAACCAAACCTATCGCTCGGAATGCCGCTGAAAACCCAATACTCGTATGCTTCCCAGTTGTCCTTCGTGATCATCTTGTTGTAATTGGTCAGATTCCACCCATCCAAAATCACCTCTTTGAGTGATTGGCAGGCACAGAACATCTCAGTAACACAATCAACCTCACTCACATCCCACTTCGAAAGATCCAGTTTCTTAAGCTGAGTGCACCAACAGAATGCTCTATACAAATCCTTAGGTTTAGGACGCCAGGATGACATTCTCAAATCGTCCAGATTATTGCAATTCTCAAACAAGCTCCCAAAATTATAGACTTTCGAAACATCCAATTTTTCCAAATCCGCAAATTCAAGCCAGTATTGGTTATAAAAAGACAAATTAATATAAAGATTACGTTTAGCCACCGTAACATCCCTGCACACCTTTATCTTCTTCAATGTGGCGTTTTTATCTTCATCCCAACCCTTTCTACTTAGGTTAAGCAATAATTCGCCAATCTCCCCACCTGTAAAGTCAATCCTTCCATAGGTGTGTTTCATATTCAGAAAACCATTCCCCTCTTTACCATAACACTTCACTCCTGCGATCTCGCTGTCCGGCAGCATTTTTCCGTCTGTTGTGGTATAACGGATCACCGGATCCTCAAGAGCTTGAGCCTTAAGAGGAACATACTTCGTGCTGAGATCTCCGACAGCAACAGCCACACTCGCCGGGATCTTACCGTCAATGAAATCCTTAGAGACTTTGGACGCGTCAATGGTAACGGTAATGACTCCGGACGCGTTACTGAAATCAGTTATGTCCAGCGCCACATCATCTCCGGCAGCCGCTCTGGTCTTGGTGTAAAGCAGACGTGCAGACAGCAGATCCGCTGTGATGTTGGCCGCTTCACTTGCCGGACGCACGTCGAACCTGAATTTGATGTACCTGTAATTCTCGCTGCCAGGGAAATCCGGATCACCTTTGTCGTAGTAAAGGGTCTCCTTGCCGTCCGATGATAAAGGAAACCAAGACACAGATTGGATTTTTGCAGCTTGAGCGGCTTTCAGGAGTTCAGCCAATCTGCTCTCCATCGTCTTTATACCATCCTCAGTGTACTTAAGCCTCGCCTCTATGTCCTTCTTCTTATTATCCAGTTTGCTGTTCACCGAAGTGATTTGGTCATTGATCTTATCATTAAAGGCCCCCTTATAGTCAGTGATCGACTTGGAGATCGCATCTGTATATTCCTTGGTCAAGTCAGTTTTCGCCTGCGCCAAATCGTTCTCAAAGGTTTTGAGATTAGTTGCATTCTGAGCCACCGCTCCATCAAGTTCCGTAAGCTTGTCATTCAAAGCCTTGGTATCACCAACGTTCGCATTGATCAGTCCGTTCAGGAAAGTCTTCTTTACCTCAAGTTGCCCCTGAATGTCAGCCATCTGAGCTCCCAGTTCAGCCTTGACCTCCTCTATTGTCCAATAGCCGGTGAGGGTTTCGTTGACCCACCGCTTCATCGAGGTCTCACAGTCATCAATGGTTTTCTTCAGGCTTTCGTTCCACCACTTGTCCATCTCGTCGCGGGCTGTCGCCACAGCGGCGGTGTAGGCAGTGGTGATGTCGGCCACTTTCTTGTCGATTCTTTCACCAAGATCACCTATTTCTTTCCCGAGTTTGGATTTGACACCATCCATCGCGGTTTTCAGATCCTCTGAATATTTCTTCGACAGACGGGTCTCAAGATCTGCCATCGAAGTCTTGAGGCCGTCTATCTCACCATTGATTCCTCCAAGTTGCTCCACAATCGAGTCATACTGCCCCAATGTCATAAAAGTAGCGGAGAACCAATCCTTGGCGCCTTTCAACTCCTTGTCGATGTAAGTCTTAAGATCGGAAATCTTATTTTCAAGATTCTCATCCTTCTTCTTAAGGTCCGAAATCGCGTTGTCTATCAAGGCAAGTTTTCCGTCCAGCTCGGTCTTCCCGGACTCAAGCAAGGCGAGAAGCACAGCCTTGGCTTTCCCCAGCGAATCAAGAATATATTCCTTGTCCGACCTGTCTCCGTCCTCAAGTGCCTTGGCGGCATTCTCAATGTCTGCTCTCAGGGCGGCGACGCTTTTCTCATTCTCAGAGATCGAATCCTCTAATCCGGCAGCCGTCTTGCGAAGATTCTCTATCATCCCTTTCAGATCAGCGTCCGCCTTCTCCAGCAGAGGGAGGGAGGCGTTGATCGCGGCAATCTGTCCGTCAATCGATGCGATACGATTGTCCTCGAGGGCGTCAAGTCTCTTGTCCACTTCTTCGATGTCCGGAGAATAATCCGTACAGCCGAAAGACAGTAGAAGGCACAAGGATAGAAGTATCCCGATGCCAGCTTTCTCAATTAATTCCGTCATAGTTTATCATATATTTGAATATTCACTTAGTTCATGCAGAATGCCATCAGAAGTCTTCACCATAGGTCGTGGCGCCCCTCAATCATGTTCATGGAATTCAATGAACAAAAATAATCATGGAGGAGGTAAACGCAAAAGAATGAGGGTAGTAGATTTCGTTCAGACACGAAATTTACTACCTCGCAACGAAACTTACCAGTAAATTTACCAGTAGAAAAGCACAATATATCGCTTCGGTGTTTCGATAGGTGCGGTCACTTCGACAGGCTCAGTGACCTGAAGTACTTCAATTGGCATCACCGGTCACTGAACTTTCGGTCACTGAGCCTGTCGAAGTGACCGAACCTGTCGAAGTGACTGAGCCTGTCGAAGTGACTGAGCCTGTCGAAGTGACAGAGCCTGTCGAAGTGACTGAGCCTGTCGAAGTGACCGAGCCTGCCGCCCACACGAACTGCGACAGCGTCAAAGCAGCATCATCACCTGCCCGGAGATGACACGCAGGAACATTTCCATCGGATAGACCGTGGCATAGGCGACGGACGGCTCGTCATCATCAACAGTGGTAAGGGCGTAGTTAAGAGCGATAGGATTGGCCATCGAGGCGCACAACATACCGACATTCTCCGAATAGTCCGTCTTGCAGAACCTACCGGCGACAAAGCCGACCAGAAGCACCGGAACCACGGCCAGAAGCACACTGACCCCGATCCACAGCAAGCCCTCGGGCCTTAAGACCGTCTCAAAGAAATCCGGTCCGGCGCTGAGTCCCAGACCTGCCAGATAGATTGTCAGACCGAACTGTCTGAGCATCAGATTCGCGCTATGGGTCGTGTAGGTGGTCAGATGGATCCTCGGCCCGAAAGCGCCCATCAGGATGCCGATCAGAATCGGTCCGCCAGCGATCCCAAGCCTGACCGGGACACTCATCCCCGGAACAGAGATCGGAAGGCTGCCAAGAATCAAGCCGAGCATTAGCCCGATGAAAATGAACAGCAGATTCGGATTGCGAAGCTCTTTCTCTTGGTTACCAAGAACTTCCGCAACCCTGTCTATCGCTTTCTGCTCCCCCACTATCGTCAGTTTGTCTCCAATCTGGAGTCTGAGGTCACGGGACGGAAGCAGATCGATGCCGGCCCGGTTCACCCTCGTGATGTTGATCCTGTAAGCGTTGCGCAGATGCAGATCCCCGAGTTTCGCCCCGTTGACACTCGTCTTGGTCACGAAAATATGCCTGGAAACCAGCATCCCGTCCAGATGGTTCCAGTCTATGTCCTTCTTGTTCCAATCCTTCACGACCTTCTCGCCGAACAACTGCTCGGCGGCCCCGGCATCCATCTCACGGGTCAGCACAAGCACATGCTCACCTTCCTCAAGAACCGTGTCACCGTCCGGGATAATCACCTGCCCACGGCCTTCGCCGGCATATTTCCAAACCCTGGAGACAACAATCCTGATGTGGGCGTCCTTCATTATGTCGCGGATGGTCTTGCCGAAGACCGCAGGGTTGCTGACCCTGAACTCCGTGATGAAAGTCTGGTTGTTGTGCACATCCTTAGGACCGCGGTTCTTACGGAATATGGCCGAGAGAATCGCCACGCAGAGAATCACGCCGATCACTCCGAAAGGGTAACCCACAGCGCATGCCGTGGCCATCTGATTCGAGACATCCACCGCTCCGGGATCGGTCTGGAGCATGGTCTGCTGTGCGGCTCCGAGCATGGGAGTGTTTGTCGCCGCCCCAGTGAGAAGACCAGTCGCCACCGGCAGCGATATGCCACAAAATTTACTTATTCCCAAAGTCATGACAGTGCCGACAAGCAGCACAGCAAACGCAAGGATATTCAGTTTGATTCCTCCTTTTTTCAGCGAGGGAAAGAAGCTCGGGCCGACCTGAAGACCAAGGGTGAACACAAAGAGCACAAGGCCGAAGTTCTGCGCCAACGCCAACATACGGGGATCAATGTCAAGCCCGAAATGTCCCACAATGATACCTGCGAAAAACACGAAAGTGACTCCCAGACTCACCCCTTTGAATTTGATCTTATTGCACAACAGTCCGGCGACGCAGATCAAGGACAGGACGAGAATCGCCTGAATGTAAGTCTGTTCCGTGAATATCTCGATGAACCAGTTCATAGTCATTTACTATACAACGCACAAAGATAGTGAGAATAATTCATTATTTTTGTTCCATGAATATGCCATCGTCCAAGAATGGAAGCGTTAGTGACAAGGGACGCAAGAAAGCCGTGAAGTCCCCTTCACCCAAGAAACGCAAGTACCGCAGGAAGAAAAAGCCGGGGGAAATCAGCCTCGGAGCATGGACTGCGGTAGGGATCGCTGTGGCTGTTCTCATTGCACTGGTGATGATTTTCCACAAATGTGGCGGAGCGGTAGACTACGAGACCGGAGCCAAGGTGCCACCGGGAGAGTGGCGCTACGGGATCGACATCTCGCACCATAACGGAGGAAGGATAGTCTGGGATTCGTTGTATGTGCTGACAGACAGGCGTGGAAGGACGATCAGGGACATCCACGAGGCCTATGACATAAAGCCGGTCAGTTTTGTGTTCATCAAGGCTACGGAAGGGGTTTCCATGGTGGACAAGGATTTCAGCAGGAATTGGAAGGAGGCGGGCCGCTCAGGCCTGAAAAGGGGCGCATACCACTTTTTCAGAAGTTCAAAGGACGGCGCGGCACAGGCCGAGCTGTTCATCCGGACTGTGGGCGACTTGAGATTCAAGGACTTGCCTCCTGTCCTTGACATTGAGAGCATCCACCGTGGAGGATCGAGGAAGAGGCTGAACGAGGAGGCCCTCAAGTGGCTCAAGGTCATAGAGAGTCATTACGGCAAGAGGCCTATAGTCTATTCGGGAGCGTCTTTCGCCAGAGACTTTCTTGACAAGGAAATCACCGGGAACTATCCGGTCTGGATCGCACATTATGAAAAAGACCAGCCCTCTTTTGAGGGTTGGACTTGGTGGCAGTTCACTGACAGGGCTGTCGTGAAAGGGGTGCCTGGGTTGGTTGACCTCAGTGTGACGAGACGTTAAGACCGGTCGCTTCGACAGGCTCAGGGGCAAAGTGGCAGTCGCTTCGACAGGCTCAGCGACCATCACCGCGGTCACTGAGCTTGTCGAAGTGACCCTCAAACCTATAATCTTTCAAACGGTCTCCCAAAATCCCCCGTCCAGCGGTAAAGATGCGTTCTGGAATATTGCCTGCCGGTCCCCGTGTTCTTCCCCGGCTCGGCGAAATAGAACAAACCGTCGCCGACCGGACATATTCCAGTCGAACCATACTTGAAGTAAAAGCCCGGCACAGGAGCCTCACGCGACCCAATCACCGGATGCTTGGTCCTGTCGTAAAGAACCCCGGCCAACTGCCTTTTGACAGGCTTTTCAGCGACGTCAAACACAAACATGTCATAATTCTTGAATATGCCCTTGCCACCCTTGTACACAGCCATGAACATCTTCCCGGTCCGCGCGTCGTAAGCGAGATTCTGCACGCCCCAGTTCGTGTTGCCAGTGTAAGCGAAATACTTGCTCAAAGGCTTCGCCGGCCCCTGGCTGTAGAAGTCTCCGAATTTCACTCTACCGGCATATTCATTCAGCTTTTTGATGTCGTAGCGAAGCAGCACCTGATGGTCGTTGTCGCCGCGCGTCTTGTCTCCATAGATCCCGTAGGCCACGTAGAGGTAATTCTTTCCACCTTTCCTGCCCAATTTCGGGGCGATCGTCACCCCGTCGATTCCGGAGCAGCCGTAGAAATGCTCATATTCCTTGTCGGCGAATCCGGTCAGGTGATAGTCCCTCGTGGCTTCCTTGACGCAGACGATGCGGAATGCGTCATTGTCCTCGGAATCCATGCCTGCCTCCGTCACCTTGTCGACATCAATGATCGCGATGTAGAACATCGAGCGTCCCTTGGCGAAAGAGGAAAGCCCGGCGCCGATGACATCGTCCTTGCATTCCAAAGAGGCGTAGACCTTTCTGTCCGAAGGGCTGAACGTCATCGCTCCGAGATGGCCCTGAATCCGGTCTATGGAACCGAGTATCTTTCCGTCCATGTCAGTCTTGATGAAGCTGGTCGTGAAAGAAAAGTACATGTTGCCGGCGTCCTTGTCGAAAGCGATTCCCTGGACATGGTTCTTTCCGTCCTCGACGTAGATCTCGGTCGGCAGGCTCGACTCCGTTTGTGAATAGGCAGCCACGGCTCCGGTGACTATCATCAAGGCGATCAATGCTATCTTTTTCATATTCAAAATATTATTCTAATTAGTATGCCACTTCGACAAGCTCAGTGACCGATGTTACTTGTTGGCCACTTCGACAGGCTCAGTGACCAGTGCAACTTGTTGGTCACTTCGACAAGCTCAGCGACCGATGCCACTTGCTGTCACTTCGACAGGCTCAGTGACCGGCATTTCTCGCAGTCGCTACACTTCGGTCACTGAGCCTGTCGAAGTGACCATAAGACGAACTACTTTCTCAATTCCTCGATCATCGCCCGGGCGACGGCAGCGGAAGCCCCCTCGCCCCCAAGAGCGTCACGGATCTCCTGATAACCGGAAAGCATCGCGGAACGATACTCCTCATCCTCAATCATCCTGCGCACCTCGTACAACACGTTGTCCGGCGTAAAATAATACTGTAGCAACTCCCGGAAGCAAATTCTGTCAAGAATCAGATTCCCGAGACTTATGTACTGGATCTTTATGATCATCTTCGCGATCAAGAAGTTGATCTCCGCTCCTTTATAAACCACCACCTGAGGCGTCCCGATCAGCGCGCATTCCAGCGAGGCGGTCCCGGAGTTGACCACAGCGGCCTTGGCGTGACGCATCACCGCATAACTCTGGCCGAAAACCACGCTGACATATTCACGCCCCCCGATGTACTTTGCGTAATCGGCCTCAGACCGGGCCGGAGCCGCCGCCACCACGAAGCGGTAGTCTGAATATTCAGGCAAAGCGTGCAGCCTGTCAGCGAATTCCATGAAGGTCGGCATCATAGAGCTGATCTCCCCGTTTCTGGATCCGGCCAGAAGGGCTATCATCGGCCTGTCCGGAAGCCCTGTCTTGGCAAGGAACTCCTCTCTGGTCTCCTTGAAGGCTTCCGAGTTGTCTATGGCGTCGATCAGCGGGTTACCTTTATATATAAAGTCAACACCTTTCTTCGTGAAGTACGGAATCTCGAACGGGAACACGATGAACAGCTTGTCCACAAAGGCCTTGAGCTTCTTCACACGGCTTTCCCTCGAGGCCCATACCTTCGGAGCGATGTAGTAGAAGACCTTGAATCCGGCCTTATGGGCGAACTCCGCCACACGGAAGTTGAATCCCGGATAGTCGATCAGAATCACAACGTCAGGTTTCCAGCGAAGGATGTCGGACGTGCAGTCCGTAAACCTTTTGGCGAAGGCTCTGGCATGCAGGAAAATCTGGGTGAACCCGATGACCGCCCCGTCCTTGTAGTCCTTCACTAGACCGGTTCCCTGCTGGTGCTCATGGTAGACAGCATCCATCAGACCACCGCCCCAGAAACGGATGTCGGCCTCGGGATCCTCGGCGTAAAGCCCACGCATAAGATTTGATCCGTGTAAATCCCCGGACGCCTCTCCGGCTATGATGTAGTAGCGCATATTCCTTGATTATTCAGCCAACGCCGTGCTGGCATATTCGTTGGCATATTCATTAAAAGTCCTCGTTGAAGCCAAGGCTGTTCAGTCTGGCGATCTCCCCGTGGTCCGAGCTGTTGATGTTGTGGGCGACGATGGAAATGTAGCCGTCGGCAAGGATGTGATGATCGGCGAAAACGTCATCCACCGGGGAATCGTCCTTAAAGTCCCCGACCATCATATAAAGGGTCTCCCCTTCTTCCGCCTTCGGGAAAGATGTGTGTCCAAGATCCTCAGGGCGGATGCCTCTTTTCGCGAACATCCCAGCGTCCCAAGGTTTGAATTCCTTTTCCCAATGTCCCAGTCCCTGATGCCCGACACGGATGCCCTTGACAGCCTCCGCCGGAATATTAGGGAAATTGACATTATAATATATTCCTGACTTCGGATTGTGATGTGCCCAAAGTTTTCTGAATATGCAGGGAAAATATTCATTGACAACGGAAAAGTCCGCGTCCAGGCTTATCGTGTCGAGCGAGACTCCGATGCCTAAGATTCCGTTCAAGGCGGCCTCCTCCGCCGCGCCGAGGGTTCCGGAATAGTTCGCCGCCGTGGCAGCGTTTGAGCCGTGGTTGATTCCACAGACCACGACATCCGGCTTTCCCGGCCAGAAAATCTCGTCCAGACCGTACTTCACGCAGCTCGCCGGAGTCGCGTCGAGGTAAGACCACCGCACCCCGTCCTTTTCGGGAAGAGCCTTGTAAGCAATCGCCCTGCCCCCCATCGAGACTGCCATTGACATCCCGGACTGGTGGAATTTCGGCGCGACCGCCGTGACTCTGCCAAATTGACACATAATGTCAGCCAGCGCATGAATGCCACCAGCCTGATAGCCATCGTCATTTGTCAGCAGAATATTCAGTTCATCAGACATTCCATCTCAACTTTCGCAAGGAGGCAATTACTTGCTGTTAAACACATTATCTCACGTCCAAAGGTGATTGCCCACCCTCATCTGTTCACGTTACCCTCTCCCTAAATCCCTCCCCTGAGGGGAGGGGATGTGCTTTGCACACCCCCTAGGGCCTTTTACGTTACCCCCTCCCTAAGTCCCTCCCCTAAGGGGAGGGACTTGCCTTCACTGCAAGCAGCGAAGAACAGTGGTGTTCCGCATTTGCGGAACTTGAATTAATATTTTAGCTTACAAATATATTAAATTCCGCAATTTTTTAATAATTTTGCATCGCTTTTGCAGTAAAAGGCTGCGGTTAGTTTAGTAGTTGAAAAGATTAACAACTTATTTAATATCTAATTAAAATGGTAAAACTTGGTATTAACGGATTTGGCCGTATCGGTCGTATGGTTTTCCGTGCAGCAGTTGAGAATTTCTCAAACGACATCGAGGTTGTAGGTATCAATGACCTTCTCGATCCAGAGTATCTTGCTTACATGCTCAAGTATGACTCAGTTCACGGAGCGTTCAAGGGCGATGTTAAGGTTGAGGACGGACACCTCGTTGTGAACGGCAAGAAGATCCGTGTCACCGCTGAGATGGATCCTGCAAACCTCAAGTGGAACGAGGTTGAGGCTGACGTTGTTGTCGAGTCAACAGGTTTCTTCCTTACTGATGAGACAGCCCGCAAGCACATCCAGGCCGGTGCTAAGAAAGTCATCATGTCAGCTCCATCAAAGGACGCTACCCCTATGTTCGTCTATGGTGTTAACCACAAGACCTATGCTGGACAGGACATCATCTCCAACGCTTCCTGCACCACCAACTGCCTTGCTCCTATCACCAAGGTACTTAACGACAAGTTCGGTGTCAAGAGAGGCCTCATGACAACTGTTCACGCTGCTACCGCTACCCAGAAGACCGTTGACGGACCTTCAAAGAAGGACTGGAGAGGTGGTCGTGGAATCCTTGAGAACATCATTCCTTCTTCAACAGGTGCCGCCAAGGCTGTAGGTAAGGTTCTTCCTGAGCTCAACGGCAAGCTTACCGGCATGTCTCTCCGTGTTCCTACATCCGACGTTTCCTTCGTAGACCTTACCTGCGAGCTCAACACTCCAGCCACCTACGACGAGATCTGCGCCGCCATGAAGGAGGCTTCTGAGGGCGAACTCAAGGGCGTTCTCGGCTACACCGACGAGCCACTTGTATCCACCGACTTCCGCAACGACTCACGCACCTCTATCTTCGACGTAAAGGCCGGTATCCAGCTTGATCCAACCTTTGTCAAGGTTTGCGCTTGGTACGACAACGAGTGGGGTTATTCAAACAAGGTGCTCGAGATGGCACGTGTTATCGCGAAATAATTCCTATCTTTGCAGATAAGAAAGGCCGGGCCTTTTGGCCTGGCCTTTTTTGATTCAATTTAACATCTCAATATCATGAAGAAAGTTGTTTTGACACTTCTCTGCGCAGCCATGGTTTTCTCTGGCTGCGGAACAATGTCCAAGACCGGACAGGGTACACTTCTTGGCTCCGGAGCCGGAGCGATCATCGGAGCCGGAATCGGAGCCGCCATCGGTGACGGCAAGGGAGCGGCAATCGGCGCCGCCATCGGAACAGCAGTAGGTGCCGGAACAGGCGCAGTGATCGGCAAGAAGATGGACAAGAAAGCCGCCGAGCTTGAAGCCCTTGAGAACGCCAAGGTAGAGACCGTCCAGGATCAGAATGGTCTTCAGGCCATCAAGGTCACATTCAACAGCGGAATCCTTTTCCCTACCAACGGGTCGACTCTGTCACAGACCTCGAAGAACGAACTTTCTCAGTTCGCCTCCAAGATGAGTGACATGCAGGACACCGACATCACCATCTACGGTCACACCGACAACACCGGTTCCGATGCCGTCAACGAGCGTCTTTCCAACGAAAGAGCCCAGTCTGTCACCAACTACCTGAAGAACTGCGGAATAGCATCCACAAGGATGACCACTGAGGGCAAGTCATACTCCATGCCGGTGGCCGACAACGCCACCAAGGAAGGCCGTGCGCAGAACCGCCGCGTCGAGATCTACATCACCGCCAACAAGACGATGATCGAGAAGGCCGAGAACGGCACGCTGTAATCACG
>CAKULN010000047.1 GCA_934667175.1 uncultured Bacteroidales bacterium
ATCCGGTTTAATAGAGTACCTTTGCAATGTTGATAACAATAGAACATAAGTTATACTGATTCACGTGCAAAATTTGGAATTTTATTTTTTCGCGTTCGCCCTAAAACGGATTCTAAATAATGTATAGGACAAACGAGTAACTATTCCACAAGGCAGGAATCCATCAGGTCTGAGATCTGTTTGCGGTCAAGGTTCTGGCCGATGAAGACGATCTTGATCATGCGGTCGCCATAGACCGGATCCCAATCCTTGCGGAGATTCTTGTCCCTGCGCATCATCTCCTGAAGCTGGTCTTCCGGCATGGTCGCGAACCAAAGTCCCGCGTCCTTGATGGATTTCTGCACCCCGGACTGCTCGAAGAGGTAGCACTTGTCTTTCTCGTCAGCGAAGTAGCACAACCCCTTGGCACGGATGATATTCTTTGGCCATTTCTTTGAGACAAGCCAGTCGAACTTGTTGATGTCCAAAGGCTGACGGCGATAGTAGACGAAAGTCCCGATGTTATATTCCTCGACCTCACCGCCCTCATGGTCGTGATGATGGTGATGTTCGTGGCTGTGTCCTTCGTGGTGTTCATGCCCGTCTTCATCGTGATGATCATGGTCGTGTTCGTCCTCCTCATAGTGTCCTTCGTGGTGATCGTGTTCCTCTTCGCCATGGGCATCATGCTCCGGCTCGTTGCCTTCACCCTCGATGGCGTTGATCCATGCAGCTGAAGTGGCGGTCTTGTCGAAATCGAACATTTTGGTGTTCAAGAGTTTGTCAAGGTCGATGTCGCCGTAGTCGCACTCGAATATAGTCACCTTAGGGTTCAGGGCCTTCACTATGCTCCGTACCCTGCCGAGCTCCTCAGGCTTCACCTCGGAGGCCTTGTTCAGAAGCACGATGTTGCAGAACTCAATCTGCTGAATCACAAGGTTCTCAAGATCATCCTCCTCCAGATTGTCTTTCTTCAGGGCGTCTCCGCATGCGAATTCGCTCTGCATCCTCAGCGCGTCCACAACGGTCACGATGCAGTCGAGCTTAGGAACATTCGATTGGGCATATTCAGGAACAAGCTTCGGGAAAGAGCAGATGGTCTGCGCGATCGGGGCCGGCTCGCATATTCCGCTGGCCTCGATGACGATGTAGTCGAAGCGGTTGTTGCGGCATAGATCGTTGAGCTGCGCTACAAGGTCCATTTTCAGGGTGCAGCAGATGCATCCGTTCTGGAGAGGGACCAGGCTGTCATCGGTCGTGCCGACAACGCCGCCTTTCTGGATAAGGTCGGCGTCGATGTTCACCTCGCCGATGTCATTGACGATGACCGCGAACTTGATGCCCTTCTTGTTGGAGAGTATTCTGTTGACCAGAGTTGTCTTGCCGCTTCCGAGGTATCCCGTCAGGAGCAGCACCGGTATTTCCCTGTTTTCCATTGTTATTGTCATGGTTATGCTGTTATTGTCATATTGCCGCAAAATTATAATTTTTACTTTGGTTTAGCAAATCGTACGGAGACTGGTGCTGCCGTGACGCACAAGAAGTGCTTGGAGGAAGGTGCCGTCTGCTTCGTGCGTGGAAATGCTGTTCTGGCGCACGAGTTGGTACTGTGAGGGAGCTGCCGTGCGCGGAGAGAGGCGTTCCGGCGCACGGGATGAGATATTCCGCCGGATTAAATAAGGTGATGTCAGTTGAAGTTCTTGTGCAAATGAAGATATTTTGCTAAATTTGCAATCGGGCAGGAGAATTAGGCCTTGATGATATGCTTGAAGGTATTAAGACAAATATTGAGAAGTTGATCGCTCTTTATGAGGCGGAAAGGTTGGAGCGCGAAAGACTTCAGGCTGAACTTCAGCGGAGCAAGGCTGACAATGAGTCCTGCAGGAAACAGATTGAGGATTTGGAACAACAGGTGAACAACCTTCATCTGTCCGAAGCTTTCGGAATGGCCGGAGACGGGTCCGCGGCAAAGGAAAAGATAGAAAGACTGATCAAGGAGATAGACAGGTGTATTTCCTTGCTAGAGAATTAGGAATGGGACAGAACATCAAGATAAAGATCGCCGGCAATGAGTATCCTCTTGTCGCTTCATCTCCGGAGATGGAGAGGATGATGAGGCTTGCCGCGGAGGCCATCAATCAGAAATTGACGGCCTATGATGCGAAGTACCCGAACAAGACCCTTTCCGACAAACTTTCCTTTGTGGCGCTGAACGAGGCCGTCGGCAGACTTGCCTGCCAGAAGAGACTGGCCGACGTTGACGCGGAGTCGAAGAAGCTTCAGGAGGATGTCGAATCCTACATTAAGAGTGTTGAAAAAGACGGCCGTTAGTCCCACGTGCTCAAATCAACAAGTTCTTCGGAACCGAGTTTACTCGAGCCGGCAATGACGGGCCAAGGTTACCTTCGGGGATTGCGCCTCAGGCGTGACGATGGATCTCTGAACCGGTGCGGATCTCAAATCTTATTCGTTTAAGGTTTCTGACAAGCGACTAACGGCTTTTTTATCATTCCACGATCGGTCTGTTTCCGGAAGAGGAGACGGCCGGTCGCTTTTTATGTCCGGAAGTCATTGGGAACAACTGCCTTGCCGTTGGTTTGCCTTTGGAAGGTATGGAATTGAACACTTTAACATTATTGATATTATGTTGTTGTTTTTTATAGGAGTCCTGATCGGTGCTATAATCGCACTGGCGGCTTACATAATCATTCAGAGAATAGTTCTGAAAGGACAGAAGAACGAGATCATCGCCAAGGCCGAGATCGAGGCCGAGGGGATCAAGAAGGACAAGATCCATCAGGCGAAGGAGAAGTTCCTTCAGCTCAAGAGCGAGCACGAGCAGTACATCAACGAGAAGAACAGCCAGCTCAAGGATGCCGAGAACCGCATCAAGCAGAAGGAAAATACGTTGAATCAGCAGAACTCGGAACTTCAGAGGAAGATGCGTGACGCGGACAACGCCAAGTCAAGTTTCCAGGCCCAGCAGGAGGCTCTTGCGAAAAAGACGGAGGAATATGAAAGGCTGAGCGCCCAGGCCAACAAGCAGCTTGAGACCATCGCCGGGATGAGCGCGCAGGACGCCAAGAATGTGCTGATGGAGAACATGAAGGCCGAGGCGAGGACCGAGGCTCAGGCCTACATCAACGACACGATGGACGAGGCGCGTCTGAACGCTACCAAGGAGGCCAAGAGGATTGTCATCAACACCATCCAGAGAACGGCGACGGAGACAGCCATAGAGAACGCCGTGACGACATTCCCGATAGATAACGACGAGATCAAGGGGCGCATCATCGGACGTGAGGGCCGTAACATCCGTGCCTTGGAGGCCGCGACGGGAGTCGAGATTGTGGTCGATGACACTCCGGACGCTATCCTTCTTTCCGCTTTCGATCCTGTCCGCAGGGAAGTCGCAAGGCTCGCCCTTCATCAGCTCGTCGTTGACGGGCGCATCCACCCGGCCCGCATCGAGGAAGTGGTCGCCAAGGTTCAGAAACAACTTGAGGATGAGATTCTTGAAACAGGTAAGAGAACCTGCATAGATCTTGGAATCCATGGCTTGAACATTGAGCTTGTCAAGATGATCGGCCGAATGAAGTACCGTTCTTCCTACGGACAGAACCTTCTTCAGCACTCCCGTGAGGTCGCCAATATCTGCGCCATCATGGCCGCCGAACTGGGACTTAATCCTAAACTCGCAAAGAGGGCCGGTCTCCTTCACGACATCGGTAAGGTTTCCGAGGAGGAGCCGGAGCTTCCTCACGCTTTGCTCGGTATGAAACTGGCCGAACAGTATAAGGAGAAACCAGAGATCTGCAACGCCATCGGAGCTCACCACGAGGAGATCGAGATGACATCAATCATATCTCCTATCGTGATGATCGGTGACGCGATTTCCGGTGCCCGCCCGGGAGCCCGCCGTGAGGTCATCGAGTCTTACATCAAGAGGCTCAAGGGAATGGAGGATCTCGCCGCCGCCTATCCTGGTGTCACCAAGAGCTACGCCATCCAGGCCGGCCGAGAGCTTCGCGTCATTGTCGGCGCCGAAGAGGTCAGCGACGATCAGGCCGGAAGGCTCTCGGCGGACATCGCCCAGAAGATCCAGGAGGAAATGACTTATCCGGGACAGGTCAAGATCACAGTGATCAGGGAGACCCGTTCCGTCGCATACGCTAAATAATCATTTACGAATATAACGGCAAATGTTTTGACGCTATGACACATACTTTCAAGAAAGCTGTGGCGTTGGTGGCTGCGCTCCTTATCGGGAGCGTGGCCTCTTTCGCGCAGGCCCCGGAGGCGACCGCCAAATGGTCAGTCTCAAGCAAGGCTGTTTCCGGCAACGTTTTCGAGTTGACTTTCAAAGCCACTATCGAGGACGGTTGGCACATCTACACGGTTGATCATGAGTATAACCCTATTGTCATTGAGTTTGCTCCCAGCCAGGAATATTCATTGACAGGGGATCTTAAGCAGGTGACGAAACCGTCTGATTTTCAAGGAGAGAAAGTCTTTTTTGATTCCGTCACACTCACCCGTAGGGTTAAGTTGACCGGAAGCGAGGCCACGGTCAAAGGTGAGGTCTCCTGGAGCGGGTGCAACGACAGATTCTGCGCGGCTCCGGAGTCGTGGGAGTTTTCCGTGCCTCTGGTGTCGGAAATCTCCGTCAAGCCAGCCTCGTCTGAGAGTGCCGCTTCGGAAGAAACCCTTGTGCAGCCAACGCTTTCTCGGGACAATGGCTCTGTCGCCTCGGATGTCGTTGCTGATGATTCCAAGGCCGATGACGTCTCTTCGTCACTTACGGTCTCTAGTGATGAAAGCAAGAGCGAAGGCTCTCTCTGGGCCCTGATTATCGAAGCGATTCTTTGGGGATTCGCCATGCTGATGACCCCGTGCGTGTTCCCGATGGTTCCGATGACGGTGTCGTTCTTCATGAAACAGTCCACAACCGCCGCCGAGGGCCGTTTCAAGGCTTTCATCTACGGACTGTTCATCGTGCTTCTTTACACTGTCCCGATCAGTGTGATCATAGGCTTGACTTGGATCATCGGAGGAAACACAGTCACCGCTGACATATTCAATTGGCTTGCGACTCATTGGCTGCCGAACCTGATATTCTTCATTGTGTTCATGATTTTCGCGGCGTCCTTCTTCGGGGCATTCGAGATCGAACTGCCGTCCAGCCTTGCCAACAAGAGTGACGCCAAGTCTGGCACCAAAGGACTTGGGGGAATATTCTTCATGGCTTTGACCCTCGTGCTGGTGTCATTCTCCTGTACGGGGCCTATTGTCGGCACGGTGCTGATCAAGTCCACGCAGGGTGAGTTCTGGACACCGATGGTCACGATGCTGGCGTTCTCCGTAGCCTTTGCCCTTCCGTTCACGATCCTGGCGATGTTCCCGTCGCTGCTGAAGAAGATGAAGGGCAAGTCCGGCTCGTGGCTGAACAGCGTGAAGGTTGTCTTGGGCTTCATCGAGGTAGCACTTGGCTTCAAGTTCCTCAGTGTCGCAGACCAGACCTATCATTGGGGGCTGCTCGACAGGGAGGTTTATCTGGGAATATGGATCGTCACGTTCTCGCTTCTGGGTTTCTATCTTCTTGGTAAGCTGAGGTTCAAGAATGACGATCCGGTGGAGCATGTCTCTGTGCCGAGACTCGGCCTTGCGATTGCCGTGTTCACTTTCGTGGTCTATATGATTCCTGGAATGTGGGGTGCTCCACTGAAGGCGTTGTCCGGGTATCTTCCACCGTTGGAGACCCAGGATTTCGTGGTTTACAATTATGCGGATTCACCGGCCAGTCCGGTCACTTCGGTCGCTTCGACAGGCTCAGCGACCAGAATGATGCACGGATCGGTAGCTGATCCTGTGGGGCGGCAAGGCTCAGCGACCACCGAAGCGACTGCCCCCGTCGGCGCTACGACAGGCTCAGTGGCCGGAGCATCCACTTTCGGCCAGAAATACGACCTCAAGATGCCCCTTGGTTTGACGGGATACTTCACTCTTGAAGAAGGCCTTGCCGCTGCCAAAGCCCAAGGCAAGCCTGTCTTCGTGGACATCACCGGCCATGGCTGCGTCAACTGCCGCGAGATGGAACAGCGCGTCTGGAGCGACCCAAGAGTGTTGGATATTCTTAGAAATGAATATGTTCTCGTGGCCCTCTATGTGGACGACAAGAGCAAACTCGACGAGTCTGACTGGCTGACAACACCGGAAGGCAAGACCCTGAAGGAGATCGGTCGTGTCAACTCTTACATCGCCCGCACCCGTTTCGGAGTCAACGCCCAGCCTAACTACGCCCTTTTGGATTCAGACGGCAACCAGCTTGTCCCTGTCCGTGGCTACAACCTATCCATCGAAGGCTTCATCGACTTCCTGAACTCCGGCCTTAAGAAATAGCCGTGGCGCTTAATGCGCTATAAATAAATGTTTTAACGTGATGTCCCAGTGCTGGTTTCAGCACCGGGACATCATGTTATGTGCTTAACTATTAATGGCTTAAGCGCCACGCAACCGGGATTGTTAATTTTTTTTCTTAATCGTTTTTAGCATATCGGGAGTTTAAGGTGTCTTATCTTATGTATAACGTTTATATGCTCTATGAAACTAAAACTCATAACAAAACTCATTCTGGCCGTTCCGCTGATTCTCGGTGGGCTCGCTTGCCAGAAACAAACAGAGTCTGAGGTGCATGACACGGTCGTCATCCAGACAGAATTATCGGCCAAGACTCCGGCTACATTGGTGGGCGGAGGAACGGATCTGATAACAATCTATGCCACATGTGACTGGTCGCTCGAAGGAGAGGATTGGTTTACGATCGAGCCTTCCAAGGGATCGAAAGGCGTGAGCGAATCCGTCATCACTACACAGCCTAACACGACCGGGGCTGACCGTACGGGTACAATACGTCTCATGGCTGGGTCATATTCAGGTACTTACACGTTCACCCAAGCGGGCAAATAATGAAAGTCGAGGACTACAGACGAATTCTGGATTTTTTCTTCAGTGGGGTGGAAGTCTCCGAGGAACTTAAAATGCGGTATCTCGGTTGGCTTGCGGCGCATGGGGAAGAACCGGAAGTGAGGGCTTTGCTTGAGGAATATTGGGACTCGGTCGCTTCAGATTCTCCGGATTTCGACTTGACGGCCGGGCTGGAGAGGCTTATGACCTCATTGGGAGAGAACGGCGCTTCGGTGGCTGATGAGCCTTGCCGAACCACTGGCTCAGCGACCGGAAAAGTGACTGTGGCAGCGGGCGCTTCGACAGGCGCTTCGACAGGCTCAGCGACCCGGTCGGTCCCTGAGCCTGCCGAAGGGACATGCTCTACGAAAAAGTCTCCGGTCGCTAAGCCAGTCCCTTCGACAAGCTCAGGGACCGGAAAAACCAGTTGGTTGACCAGACTTCTCGGCACGAGACCATTGAGGTACTGTGCCGCTGCTGCCGCAGCCGTGGTGATATTCATAGGTGGTGCTGCCGTGGCGAGACTGAACATGACTCCAGAAAGAGAGACAGTGCTCATCGCCTCTGTCGACAACGTCAGTTCCTACACTTTGCCGGACGGCACGAGAGTGTGGCTGAACCGAGGCGGAAAGCTGTCCTACAATCAGGATTTCGGAAGACTGGAGAGAAATATAGCCATTGACGGTGAAGGCTATTTCGAAGTCACTCGGAATGAAGAGTGTCCTTTCATCGTGAATATGCACGACAATCTTCAAGTCAAGGTTCTTGGAACGACATTTAACGTGCTCAGCAATCCGGATGAGCATTCCGCAGAGGTGATTCTCCGTAGTGGTTCGGTGCAGGTCTCTGACACGCAAAGCAAAGAACTCGTGATTCTCAAGCCAGACCAGAAATATTCATGGAACAGAGGCCTGACAGAGGTTTCGGCTGTGAATGCGGACGATTGCTGCCGGTGGTACGAGCACAGGCTTGCCTTTGACAATGCAAGGCTTGGCGACATTCTGGAAGGGTTGTCACACAAGTACCAGATCAGGATGACTTGTGTGGAACCGGGATTGAGGGACAAAAGAATGTCTCTGACAGTAAAAGATGAGTCCATCGGAGACATCATGGAAATCCTCTCGACACTCCTTCCGATCAGATGGGAGCGTCAAGGTAAGACAATCATAATTGATAGCAAAAACCAATAATACTAATGTTAATGAAAGGAATATCCAACATTCTTCCTTCATTCACCAAAACCGTCCTTTGTGTCTTGTGTGCGATCGGGCTTTCGCTCGGAGCGTACGCACAGAGCAGGACAGCGAGTGTGAATGTCAAGGACGTGACAGTCAAGGAACTCTTGAAGGCCATCGAGGCCGGAAGTTCCTACACTTTCGCTTATGTGGACACCGACATTGACCTTGCCCGCAAGGTCTCGGTGACAGCGAAGGATGAGAGCATCGAAAACATCCTCAAGAGGGTGCTTCCCGGTGTCAAAGTTGAATTCAAGGATCAGAACATTCTTCTGAGCAAGAAGGCTCCTGAACCTAAACCTAAAACAGCTCAGACAACTGGTCCGAAAGTCATCACCGGAAAGGTTGTTGACAAGTCCGGTCAGCCGGTGATCGGGGCCATGGTCATCGAACGTGGCACCAACAATGGAACCGGAACAGACATTGACGGAAAATACGAACTCAAGGTCAAGGGTGATGATGCGGTTCTGGACGTCTCCATCATCGGCTACAACAGCGCCTCAGCTACATTGACCGCAGGACAATCCAAGGCTGATTTCGTGCTAGAAGAGGAGGCCATCAAACTGGACGACGTGGTTGTCATCGGCTACGGTGCACAGAACAAGAGAGATGTCACGACATCCATCGCCTCCATCAAGGCCGAGGACTTCGCCAATACTCCGACCACTGACTTCCGTGAATCCATGGCGGCCAAGATGCCTGGTGTTCAGGTCCTCAACTTGGGCGGTCAGCCTTCCGGCAATGTCTCCGTCAGGGTCAGGGGTATCCAGTCCGCCACATCCGGCAATGATCCTCTTTACGTTATCGACGGAATCCCTTGCGACTCAAGGGCCTTTGCCAATCTTGACGGCAACGACATCGAAAGCCTTGAGGTCCTTAAGGACGCGTCAGCGGCAGCTATCTACGGATCCAGAGGATCATGTGGAGTCATCCTTGTGACCACCAAACGTGGAGCAAACTCAGAGACTCCGGTGATTTCCTACGATGGTCAGTTCAGCGTCTCGAATGTCTCAAAGAAGATCGACATGCTCGATGCCTACGAGTTCGCGGAGATATTCAAAGAGGCTAGGGACGGTGCATATCTCTTCAATGTCCCTACCGGTTCGATCGGAGATCCTTATAGCAGTCGTCCGGAGAGTTACCACTGTGTCGATCCTCTCATCATTGCCTATCTTCAGGACAAGACGGGAACCTTGACCAACACTGACTGGCAGGACGAAATTTTCCGCACGGCTCTCTCGCACAAACACGCTCTCAGTGTGTCAGCGCGTACCAAGGACTACAACTACTACATTGGCTTGAACTACCTTAACCGCGAGGGAACGATCATAGGATCTGACTTCGAGAGGTACGGGCTCCGGGCCAACCTTGATGGCAAGAAGGGCAAGCTGAAATATGGCGTAAGTTTCTCACCGTCATATTCAAAGACCAACTATGTGAACTCTGATGGCCAGTACGGAAGCGACGGTGTGATCGCGTCTGCCTTGATGGCTCCTCCGGTCTTCCCGGCCTATAACTCTGACGGCTCCTATAACTGGGACATGAACGGATTCCTGAAATTCAATGTCTACAACACTCAGACAAATGAGGTTTTGAACCCAGTGGCATTGGCTCTGGAAATCGATGATGTCAGGGAAAAATTGAATATGGTGGGCAACGTCCACGCTTCCTACGAGTTCATCAAAGGACTTGAATATAAAGTCACGGTCGGGGGAGACTACTATTCCTACATCAGGAACTACTACCGTCCGTCCTATATTCCGCTCAAGGGATCGAAGTACTACGACAAACCTTCATCCCCGACAGCCGCCAACTACACCCAGTCCTATTTCCACTGGAACGTCACCAACCAGATTTCGTTCAACAGAAAGTTCGGAGAGCACTCTGTTAATGCTGTGGCTGTATATGAAGCTGAAAAACAGGCAATCCAGACCTCTGCAATCAAAGGTACCGGCACTGAGGGTGATGACAAGATCTTGACAACCAAAGGAAAGACGCTCTCAATTGATGACACATTCAATGACAAGTACGCCTACACCTTCGCTTCCTGGCTTTTCAGAGCCCAATATTCTTACAAAGGGCGCTACATGTTCTCCGCTTCGATAAGAGGTGATGCATCCTCACGATTCGCACCGAACACGAGGTGGGGTTATTTTCCTGCCGCGTCTGCTGGCTGGAGAATCAGTGATGAAAATTTCATGAAGAACACCAAGAGTTGGCTGAATGACCTCAAGTTGCGCGCTAGCGTCGGTCAGACCGGTAATGCGCAGATCGGTAACTCTGCGTATCTTGCTCTTTATGGTTCCAGCAACCTGGACCTTGGAAACGGAATCGTGAATGCGATGTACCCTTCCCAGATCGCCAACAATGAACTTGGCTGGGAGAAAAACACCCAGACCAACATCGGCTTCGATGCAAATCTTTGGAACGGTCTTCTCGGCATCAACGCTGACTTCTATTATTCTAAGACCACTGACATGCTTTTCAACATTCCTGTGTCATCCGTGTCGGGTCTTACGAAGTCGAATGTCAACATCGGTTCGATGCAGAACAAAGGAGTGGAAATCACGTTGACTTCCCACAAGTCGTTCGGAGACTTCTCTATGGATTGGAACGCCAACTGGTCGCTGAACAGGAACAAAGTCCTGTCTCTTGGTGACGAGGACGCTCCGCTGATTGTGGCGTCTTCATATTCAGGAGCCAACTACATCACAAAGGTCGGCTACCCGGTTGGTTGCTACTACCTGCTCGTGCAGGATGGCATCTTCCACAATCAGGAGGAACTCGACACCTATCCTCACTTCGACACATCTGTGGTAGGCGACTTCCGCTTTGTGGACGCCAACGGCGACGGCAAACTCGACAAGGACACCGACCGTGTGATTGTCGGCAACTATATGCCTGATTTCTACTATGGATTCGGTGTTCAGCTCGGCTGGAAGGGACTTGACCTTTCGGCGAACTTCCAGGGAGTATACGGCAACGAGATCCTGAACCTTGAGAGACGTTACCTTCTGAATATGGAGGCGTCCTCCAACATGATGAAGGAGTCTCTGAACAGGTTCCCTTACGGCAATCTCAACAGAGCTACCAGAAAATCCTCCGGAAACAACGGTTCATGCACATCCACCTTCCATCTTGAGGACGGATCCTACCTCAGGCTCCAGAACCTCTCGCTTGGCTACACGATGCCGGACAAATGGTTCCGTGGCACCACCATCTCAAAGATGAGGCTTTACATCCAGGGTACGAACCTGTTCACCCTGACACATTATTCAGGCTACAACCCGGAGGTCAACAAGAGATCTTCCAATGCCCTCAGCCCAGGCGAGGACTATTGCTCATACCCTCTTTCACGAACTTTCAGTGTAGGTGTCAACTTTAATCTGTAATGAATATGAAGAATATCATAAAATCTGTGTCGATCGGCCTTGCCGTGCTTGGCCTTGCCTCCTGCGGAGATAGTTTCTTCGAGCAGTATCCGGCGAACACCGTGACAGAAGGCAATTATTACAAGACCGATGATGATTTCAACCAAGGAGTCTATTGCTGCTACGACAAACTGAAGACCAACATGGGCTTTTTCCTTACCGAACTGGCCTACAGAAGCGATGAGTGCGTGCTGACCTCCATGGCTGTCTCGACTCAGGACAGGTATGACTTTGATCATTTTCAGGAGAGACCGAACAACAAGATTCTGTCGGAAGTCTGGAACGCTTGGTACAATGGAATATACCGCTGCAACGACGTTCTTGACCACATGGCCGGCAAAACCCTCGCGAACGGGGACAAATACCGTGGCGAATGTCTGTTCATGAGGTCCTGGTGGTATTTCAGCCTTTACAGGGTCTTCGGCGTCGTGCCTATCACACGTACCGTCGTGACACCTGTGCAGGCCAAGACAATCCCGAGATGCGCGGATGAGGAGATGTACAACCTTCTTGTCGAGGATCTTAAGGAAGCCATTGATCTTCTTCCTGTCAAACGTTCGGCGGAAGTGGCCAGGGTCACGAAGATCGCCGCGCAGGCTCTTCTTGGAAAGGTCTATCTGACTTTCGGTAAATACGCCGAGGCACAGGCAGTGCTTGAGGAGGCGATGAAAGACGCGAACTATGGCCTTATGTCCACAACTGCCGCCACTTTCGATGTGGCCAACAAGATGAACAAGGAGATCATATTCGCCCTTTATTACAACAAGACCAACGATAACGGTCACGGCTACTGGTTCAGCTCAGGTGATGCGGATCCGAAATTCAGAATCAATCCGACAGCCGCGTTCAAGGCTGTCTATCCGGAGGATGACAACAGATTTACCCTCATAGGGGATTATCAGGAGATCACGCCAGGTAAGCTATATGCCATCAACAAGTACATGGACACCTATGACGCCACCTACACCACGCAGGTAGGCAATGATTTTCCCTTCCTCAGGTACGCCGATGTGGTTCTGATGTACGCCGAGGCTTTGGGACAGCAAGGACGGATTTCCGATGCTCTCGTATATCTCAACAAGACCCGCACTCGTGCCGGCCTTCCTGAATTGACGGATGCCGAGGTCTCAGACAAGGATGCTTTCATCAATGAACTCGCAGCCGAGAGAGGCCGGGAGTTCGCCCTTGAGGGACAGAGATGGTTCGATCTTGTACGTCTTGGACTGGCCGTGGACTACTTTAAGAATCTTGGCTACTCGCTTGATTCTCATAATCTCATCTTCCCGATTCCTCGGGATCAGATAGAGATTGTGAACAACACTGACATCCTTTGGCAGAATCCTGGATTCTGATGATAACACTAAGATATTGATAAACATAGAAAAGAAATGAAAAGAATATTATATTGCATCATGGCGGCCGCAGCCTGTCTGGCGGTTGTCTCCTGCTGGCAGGAAGACATTCCCGAGACCGGAGGGCCGCGCCATCAGGTGACAGATTTGAAGGCGGTTCCAGGTGACGAGGAGGTCATGCTGTCTTGGTCCGTCCCGGATGGATGGAATCCGACTGAGTACATAATCACCTACACTAAAGGTTCGGAACTGACGGTCCGTACAAAAGAACAGAACTACACGGTGACCGAGCTTGTCAACGACGACAACTATGAATTCTCTGTCCAGGCTGTCTACGGAAACCTGATTTCCAATGCTGTCCAGACAGCGGCCAAGCCTACGACAACCAGGCTTCCTGTGACGGATCTGGAAGCGGACGCTTCCGACGCCACTGTCTCACTGACTTGGACACGTCCATCTCAGCTGCTGACTTCCTACACTTTGACTTGGTTCATGGAAGGCGCTGAGAGTGACGTACAGAAAGCCGAGATCGAGGCGGATAAGGAGAATTATGACGTGGCAGGCCTTACCAACGACAAGAACTACACTTTCACCCTTGTGGCCAACTATCCGAAAGGAGCTTCGACTCCGGCCCAGATCAAGGCCATGCCGACTCTGGCGATCCCATACACAGTTGACAGGACCACTGCCGCACTCAACCAGCCTATCAAGTTCACTTTCAACGCAGAAGGCTATCCTAACGCCACAAATGTCAAGTGGACATTCCCTGACGGAAAGGTTCTCGAAGGCGTGGAGGTCTCAAAAGGCTTCATCGCTGCCGGAACGCAGCAGGTAACCCTGAGCGCGGAGATAAAGGGCAAGACCAAGACTTGGACCCTTGAGGTGGAGATCCGCCAGTACGTTCTGTTCTTCAACGATTGGGAGACGGTCGGCACCGCTTACGAAGGATTCAAGGGCAGCTGCCCTGTCTTCTCTCCTGACGGAAAGACTGTCTATAACGTCACTTTCAACAAGAAAGCTGTTCTTTATGCGTTCGATGTGATTACCGGCAACCTTAAGTGGAAATATGTCCCCGAGGTTAATTCTGCGAGCTATAATCCGCTGACAGTCAATCCTGTCACCGGCGACATCTATTATGGCACCACGTCATCCGGGCAGTTCTATGCCGTTTCGGCTGACGGACAACTCAAGTGGAAATTCACTGAGGCCGGCTCGCTGAAGAGTGCCGCTCCGGCTGTAAACGCAGCGGGCACGGAAGTCTACATAGGTGACGCGGCTGGAAATGTGTTCGCCATAGACGCCGCTTCCGGTACGAAGAAATGGCAGCAGGCTGTCGGAGCAGGTGTGGCAGGCCTTCTCGTGAATGGCGGTGAACTGGTGACCGGTGCGGGAGCGTCGATCACATTCCTCAACATCGCTGACGGTACGATTCTCAAGACATTGACCATGGGCGCCAAGATGGTCGGAATCTCAGGCTTTGCCGTGGCTGCGGACAAGAACACGATGTATGTCCCTATGGCTGCCGGACTCAGTTCCGTGGATCTTGCCAAAAAGGAAATCATTGTGGACAACTTCGTGTTCGCCGGTAACAATCCTTACGAGCCTGTCGTGGCTCCTAACGGAACAGTGTTCGTCGGCTGCAAGGACAATCATGTCTATAACATCGACAAGGACTTGACCAAGGTGATCTGGAGCTATGAGCATGTCATTAAGGGAGGAGCCAATGCCTTCAACTTCTCGCACCCTTGCGTGGACACGGAGAACCACTTCTACATCACTTCCGGACAGGTCGGAAACACATCCTACATATTCAACAGTGATGGAACGGTCAAGGATTCGTGGACCGAGAACGCCGGCGATGACAACCAGAAGCAGATGGGTGGCAACAACCTCCTCGACGGTGTGTTCTACTCGGCTTTCATCGGTAGCGCCAAAGGCACGGGCAACGGCCTGATGGTCGGCAAGTATGTCGGTGGTCAGAGAGCATCCGGATGGAGCACCCACGGCGGTGACATCTGTGGCTCATGCTGCATAAAGTAATCATCTCAGACCCGGCCGTGGGATGGAACCTGCGGTTGGGCCGTAATATTCATAAAAGATAATGAAAATGAATAAGATAAAGTTTGTTTCCATTTTGTCAGCCGCTTTGGCCTTTTGCGTGATGAACGCATGTAGGGACAATGATGCGTCCGAAGTCACTGAACTTGCGGCCAAGGCAAAGATAACCTTGGGCTCGTACTATGAGGCGAGCAAGGATTACAAGACTGCCGGAGCTGTTGTCTCACCGTCTTGGAGGTCAGAGGACAAAGGGGTGATAATGCTTGAGTCTGGCGGTATCGCAAAGAGAGCCGAGGCGGCTCCGATTCTTCCGGGCAGCAACTCTTCTTTGTTCCTGTTCAATGTACAGGCATCACGTCTTGAGACGTCGGTTCTGAGTTGGTACCCTTCCGAAGCTGACGTGCGTCTGTCCGGAAACACAGTGAAATACACCATTCCGACCAATCAGAACGGGACCGAGGTCCCGGTCATGTTTGATGTGGTGAGCGCCAAGGTCAATTCCTACGAAGGCTGCAAATTCAATCTGGAGCCTGCCGGATGTATGGTGTTCGTGAATGTGGCGATGGGGGACTACGATGTGGCCAGCCTTGAACTGACCGCCAATGGTGGTGAGAACCTTGCAGGTGAGGTCACCGCGGATTTCACGGAGGGTACTTTCATCGCAAGTTCCGCGTCAGTCAAGATGACTCCGGCCACACCGGTGGACTGCCGCTCAAATTCGGTCTTCATTCCGGTGTATTGTGCTCCAGTGACCCTATCAAGAGGATTTACGGCCAAAATCACCTCATCTTCCGGCCAGACGATCACTACATCCACCAACAGCGAGATAGCCCTTGTGGCCGGTGAGCGGATCAGCACCGAGAAAATGGCCGAAGACAATTCGACCGAACTTGTGTTCTGCGGAGACAATCACGTGTTTGTGGTCAATGCGACAATCGCCAAGGATTCCTACAAGGAAGGCATTGTATGGCAGTGGGACGCTACATCGGCTGCCGGAGATTTGGGACTCGACGCCAAAAGATGCGACCATCTTGACGAGTGCAAGTTCGTGGACAACGGGAGCAAGTTGCTGCTGACCAGTTCGTACGGTTGGTGCGCCCTTCTGGACTATTCAACCTCCAAGATGCTTTTCCACGCCACGGCTGTGCCGAACGCGCATTCCGCTGAATATATTCCTGGAGGCTACATCGCTGTCGCCACTTCCACTGGTTCGACGGCCAATCACAACAAGGTTCAGCTGTACAATTCCGCAAGATCAGAGGTGGTTCTCGCAAGCGCTGACCTTGATTCAGGACACGGCGTCGTTTGGGATTACAAGAGAAACGTGCTTTATGCTGCCGGTGGAAATGTCATCAAGATATTCAAGATCAATGGCCTTGACACAAACGAGCCTTCGTTCGAGCTCGTCAAGAGCATCAAGGCCCCTCAGGGAGGAATACACGACATCAACCGTGTTGATGACAACACCATCACCGTGGCCGGAAACCGCGCATATTTGTTCAATGTCGAGACTGAAAAGTTCACCGAAATGCCTTTGTTCTCAGGCTCCACCGCTCTTAAGTCTCTCAACTACAATGCTGAGACAGGTGAGGTATGGTACACGGACGCGACCTTCCCGGAGGGAGAGGAAAGTTGGTCTTCCCATAAGATCTGCTATAGCAGGAACATAGAGGCTTCCGCTCCTGACAGAATCATCAACGTTGACATCGACATGTACAAGGTACGTGTAAAAAAATGGTAATTTATTGTTATATTTGTCAGGCATAATGCTTAATGAAGACAAGCAATTACTTGGACAGATAGCGGGAGGGGATGCCAAGGCTCTTGGCATCCTCTATGTTCTGTATGCGGGACGCATCCGAAATTTCGCGTTCAGCATGTTGCAGAACTCCTCAGAGGCGGAAGACATAACACATGATATCTTCCTGAAGATATGGAACTCCCGTGAGGGCCTGCGCGAAGTGGATTCGCTCAAGTCATACCTTTTCAGCATGGCGCATAACGCTGTCCTGAATTTTATCAAGCGCAAGGGAGTGCGCGACAGGTATCGTAAAGTGTCCGCAAGCCTCGGGAGCGACCATTATGATCCGTCGTTTCAGGTGGACACGATGGAACTGCTCCATAGCATTGACGATGCGATTGAGGAAATGTCTGTCCTGAGGAAGACGATCTTCAGGATGAACCGCTACGAACACAAGACTTACCAAGAGATCGCCGACGCGCTGATGATAAGTCCCAAGACGGTGCAGTACCACATCTCATGCGCCCTCGCAGAACTAAGGAAGCTTCTTTAGCATTGACTGGCAAAAGAATTATTGTTTTAAAAATTAATGAATATATGAAAGCAAAATTATTGTACCTGTTTGCCGCCGCTGTGTGCCTTTGCTCCTGCGGCACGGCGAAGAAGGATGTGGTTGATGTGTCCAAGTACCCTAACAGGGCGGAGATGATCGTCGCGCAGATGCACGACCCGGCATCGAAGTATGTTGTCGTGGCCTGCCACAGAGGCGACTGGCGCAACTATCCGGAGAACTCCATCCCGGCCATCGAGTCCATCATCAGGATGGGAGTCGACATCATGGAACTTGACCTGAAACTCACCAAGGACAGCGTCCTCGTGCTCTCTCACGACAGGACTATTGACCGCTGTACCACCGGCAAAGGTCTCGTGAGCGACTACACATTGGATGAGTTGAAGCAGTTCCGTCTCAGGCGCGCCCACGGTGTAGCTACTGATTCTCTGCATATATGTACGCTTCGTGAGGCGTTGGAGTGCTGCAAGGACCGCATCTGCGTGAATGTGGACCAGGGCTATGAATATTATGATTTGGTTCTCGCCCTGACAGAGGAACTCGGAGTCACGGACCAGATCCTGATCAAGGGCAAGAAGCCAGTGTCCGAGGTCGCCGCTAAAATGGCCGCCCATGAGAGGAATATGATGTATATGCCTATCATTGACATACAGAAAGAGGCCGGCAAGGCGCTTTTCAATGAATATATGCAGACTGGCACCGTGCCACTCGCCTATGAGGTTTGCTGGAAGAAGCTGACCCCAGAGGTTGAGGACTGCTTCAAGAAGATAATCGACTCTGGCTCAAAACTCTGGGTCAACACCATCTGGGGAAGTCTCTGCGGCTACCTTGACGATGACAAGGCTCTTGACTGCGGTGACCCTGCCCTCATCTACGATCAGGTGATCGCCTTTGGCACCTCTCTCATCCAGACCGACCGTCCTGAGCAGCTGCTCACATACCTCCGCGGCAAAGGGTTGCACGATTAGGAAGCCATCATAATATTCATAGATAATGGCTTCATTTCTTGATTTTTTCAGAATAAGCGCTCCGTCAGCGTCCAAGGTCGCTCCTGAGAACGCTGACAGGGTTTGGAAGCGGGAACGTTTCCAGTCATTCATCGCCATCACTTTCGGCTACGCTCTCTATTATGTGTGCCGTATGTCGATGGGTGTGATGAAGCAGCCGTTGATCGACGCTGGACTGCTTAACGCCACTCAGCTTGGTATCATCGGAGCATGCCTTTACTGGACCTATGCCGTGGGCAAGTTCGTCAACGGATTCCTGGCCGACGGCTCGAATGTCAAAAGGTTCATGGCCACAGGACTGGTTCTGTCTTCCGCCGCAAACCTGATCATGGGAGTGCTCGGCGCCACGGCTGTAGATGCCGGCATCAGCAGCTCAGTGATATTCATTGTGTTCGCCATCATGTGGGGCATGAACGGTTGGGCGCAGTCCATGGGGGCTCCTCCTTCCATCGTTACCCTGTCAAGATGGTTTCCTCTACGGATACGCGGCACTTATTATGGCTTTTTCAGCGCCTCTCACAACATCGGTGAGGGTCTGTCGTTCATATTCGTGGGCTCCATCGTCGCTGCTTTCGGTTGGAAATGGGGCTTCTTCGGAGCGGCCTGCGCCGGTCTTCTGGGCGTTCTCCTGATTCTCTTCTGGCTTCACGACACGCCTGAGAGCAAGGGGCTTCCGTCCATTGAGGAACTCTCCGGAGAGGAGACCAAGAAGACTGCCAAGGAAGAATCCGCCGAGTCTGCCGAGGCTCGGGCGGCCGAGACCCGCAGTATCCAGAAAGCCGTCCTTCGCAATCCCGGAGTGTGGATCCTGGCCCTTTCCAGCGCCTTCATGTACATGAGCCGCTACGCCATCAACGAGTGGGGCACAATCTTCCTTCAGGAGACTTATGAATATGACCTCAAAGCCGCCGCCGCGATTATCGGCATCAATCCGATCTTCGGAGTGCTCGGAACCGTGTTCTCAGGCTGGCTGTCCGACAAGGTGTTCAAAGGGGACAGAAAGTACCCTGCATTCACCGCCGGGATCCTTGAGGCCATTTCCCTCTACCTCTTCCTGTTCGGAGGCGGAAGCCACTTCACGCTCATCCTTTCGATGGTTCTGTTCGGAATCGCGATCGGTGTGCTGATCAGTTTCATCGGCGGCCTGATGGCCATAGACCTTGTTCCGAGAAAGGCCTCCGGAGCCGCTCTCGGCATCGTAGGTGTTGCCTCCTACGCAGCCGCAGGCCTTCAGAACATTGTCTCCGGTCTTCTTCTGGACAACAACACAGTCGAGGTCGTGAACAAACTTGGCGAGACCGTGACCAAGCACGATTTCACTTACGTCAGCTGGTTCTGGCTCGGCGCCGCCGTGATTTCCTTCCTCCTTCCGATGCTCAACTGGCATCGCAGGCAGCAGGAAATCTAATCGGATTAGTGCTCAAGCAGAGTCTTGAGCGATCGACAGCGAAAAAAGAAAAACCAAAATTTTGCACGGTGGACCAAAATTTTGGTTTTTCTTTTTTCGCTGCCTTGTGCATGAATAGTCAAGTCACTTCGGCAGGCTCAGTGAGCAATCGCTCTTGTGCACTGAGTCAGCCTTTTTCCGGTAAGGGATTTTACTTTTCGATCATTGAACTTCCGGTCACTGAGCT
This sequence comes from uncultured Bacteroidales bacterium, assembly GCA_934667175.1. Classification (GTDB taxonomy): domain Bacteria; phylum Bacteroidota; class Bacteroidia; order Bacteroidales; family UBA932; genus Cryptobacteroides. The sequence continues at coordinate 19,972 of CAKULN010000047.1, forward strand.
TGTCGAAGTGACCG
>CAKULN010000048.1 GCA_934667175.1 uncultured Bacteroidales bacterium
CCATAAAGATACTAATTTATTTTGGTTTAACCTATCATTATAGAACATAAATGCTACAGTTACGTTACCAAAATTTGGAATTTTATTTTTTCGCTATCGCCAGCAACTTCAATGCAAGCACAAATGTACAACATTCAATCTTTTTCTACCTCTCCGTGTCTACTTTTACGAGAGCAGCACCAGTGAACTCTAACGTCAAGTAAATGATACTTAACGAAAGACAGTAAAAAAGATAAATTATGTCGCCCATAAGCGCTCGACGGCACCTTCGGGAGACGAAAAGTGCGGGAAACGTTACCCATGAGTGTAAGATACACTCTTGAGAATCAAAAGAGGTCGAAAGTGCTGCCGATGGGATCAAGCGAAAGCCTAAAACAGCATAATCCCAAAAATCTTTGTCCGTGGAAAAGGGCTTTCACCGGACAAAAGCAATAATAAAGGCACTTTGTCCGGCCATACGCCCATCCACCGGACTACTGATCTGATTACCGGGCGGAAAGGCGGGAGCGGAGCCAGATACCGAGATTGGTGTCGTGCTCGGAGAGGCCTAATTTGCGGCGGATGTCACTGCTGATGATGTAGTTGCGCTTTTTCTTGAGGTAGTTGCCGACATCCTTGCCTTTGAGTCCGAGGACATAGAGGCAGCAATAGCCGACCTCCCAATCCGTCAGGCCGTGCGACTTCAACTCTGACACGAACTCCGGGTGGCTGTCACGGAAAAGCACCATAGTAGAGCGCATGAAATCATCCTGATCGGAGACCAGACGGTCAAGTTCAGCCTCGGCTGCCTTGTCAAAGGAACAGTCCGAGGATAGTCTGGAGGCGAGGAACTTGTCCAGAACCGACATTCTCTCACGGATTATGGCCATTGCCTCATCGTCCGGTTTCCGCTTCAATTCATTATGCGCCTTTTTGAACAGACGCACAATGACAATCAAAACGGTGACCACAAGCACAACCAACAGGCACAGAAGCCAGATGGACTTTCCTCGGTCAACGATCGCCTGTTTGTCGGTGTAACGCTCCTCGATCATCTTCTGCTGCTGAAGGGCGAGAGTGTCCTTGTGGACGGAAGCCGCGTTCTGATCGATTATATTCTTGTAGTACAGAGCTTTCTCTTTCATCTCCTCGTCTCCCGAAGAGGAATAATAGTCCACGGCGATGTTGATTATGCTGTCGGAAGTGATCTCCATTCCGACTTTTTCCAAAGCGATAGTGTAAAGCAGGGCATGGCGGGCGCGAAGTTTCTTGGTGCCCAGCAGACTTCTGTCCAAAGAATCAAGCGCGACGAAAGCGCTGTCAGGCTGGGTTTCCAGTCTGGCCTCGATCTCATCCAGAAACTGTTCCGCTGTCCTGAACGAATGAGCGCAGGAAGCGAAGCAAAAGGAAAGAATGGCAATGAATATGACAGTTCTCAGTTTCATCCGGCATAAAGTCACCCACGGTATGTTCAAATCCGTGGCAAATCACAATTAGCGTTCACTAAATTAGCAAAAAAACGGCAATGTAAGACTACGTGAAAGCTCAAACAACGAAGAAATTCTCCAACACATTATTTTCCAATAAATTACAATGAATGAAAAATCAAAGGAAAACTCTTGTGTAAAACTATTTTCAGATAATTTTGTCGGCAAAGATTATATACCATGAGTCATAAAAGGACATATTCAGTATTGGGAGTTATCGTTGTTTGCATTCAGGCGGCTGGCTTTCAGCCGGTCACTTCGGTGGTTGGTGAGCTTAGTCGAACCACAAGCTCAGTGAGCGGGAGGGAGAGGCCTGCGGCCGAATATATTGTAGAAGTTCCTTCCTCTTTGGTCACTTCGACAAGGGTCACTTCGACAAGCTCAGTGACCGGAACTGAGGAGCCTGCGACCGGGACGGAGGAGCCTGTGACCGGAACTGAGGAGCCTGCGACCGGGCAGATTGAAAATCCGAAAACAGCGATTGCCAAAGAGCGGACCGACACCCTGAAAGCAGCGGTGTTCACGGGAAGAAGCGTCAAGCATTTCAGCGACCATCAGAAATTCTACCTGAGCAGCGAGGACAGAAACGCCCACGCCACTGCTTTGGAGACATTGAAACTGATACCGGGCATAATGGTCAGGGACGATGAAGTCACTCTGGTGAACGGGAAAGGCCTGACTATCCTGTTGAACGGGCTTCCGACAACAAGCGCTTCCCTGTCGCTTCTCACCCCGGCGGACATCAAAAGCATCGACTTCTACCAGAACGCCCCGGCAAGATATTCATTCGCGGGCAGCGGCTCTTTGGTGAACATCATCACCCGAAGGCCCGGAATCGGCGGCAACCTGATGCTGAACCTCAAGGAAGCGGTCACAACCCCTTGGGGCAACAACGCTGCCTCGTACCGCCAAGTCCTGAAAAACACGATGCTCGGCATTGAATATTCCGGGAAACCGAGCAAAAGCGGAGGCTACGGCATTGACGAATTTCTTGAATATGAAGCCGGAGGCAACCGATACACCAAGGAGAAAACAAGTTTGGACACAGATTTCACCCGCAACCAACATTACGCCTCGCTCGACTTGGTCAAGATGAAAGACGAGAAAAGCGCCTTGAAAGCGCAATTCTCCATAGGATACGAGAAAAAGGACTGGCCGGTCCGCCAAAGCGTCATCAAAAAAGTGACAGACATTGAATCCGGAGAGAGTACAATTTCGGAAGTAATTGACAGCAAAGACGTTTGGTCAGAATATCTCTCCCCTTCGCTTGACATCTACTGGAACCGCAAACTCTCCGACAAACACGAACTGTCGGTAAATTTCGTGGCCACCGCCTACGACACAAAAAGCCGCAAAGGGTTTCATGAATATGACGGAGCGACTCCTCTGGTTTCTTCTGTAAGCCTGACAGACGGGCGGAAATATTCCGGTATCTTCGAGGCTGTTGACGACTGGAGGATCTCTGAAAAGCACAAGCTCAGTTTCGGTCTCCGCTCAATGGCCAACTATTCCGACCAAAGCAGCCGGAACGGGGATATTCATGTCCAGTCAGAAATCAACACTTGTCTGAACAGGCTATGGGGTGAATATTCAGGAAACCTTGGAGGCTTCAGCTATTCGCTCGGCGCCGCGGTTGAGCATTACGGCTACGGCACCAATGAATCCTCAAGAAAAGATTATCTCTACCTCCGCCCGCTCGTACAGCTGAACTACACATTCAACGACCATTCCTCCATGTACCTTAATTATTCAAGCTCGGTGGAGACCCCGAAAATCGGATGGCTGGGCACGGCCTCCTACCTCAGGGATGACAAATGGCTTTCGACAAGCAACAGCGAACTGGAAAGCTACACGACCAGAAGCGCGATGATCGGTTATACATTCAATAACTCTTGGCTGTACATCGATCCGTACGTTTACGTTTACCACAACGGCAATCAGATTATTCCGTTGTTCAGTCAAGAGGACGGGTATCTTGTGGAAAGAAAAGAACATTCAGGGAGCATGCTGGCGGTGATGGCCGCTCTCGGAAGCAGGATCAGACCATTCAGGAATATTCCTCTCTCGCTCACCATCTATGCCATGTACAATGACCAGAGATTGACGGGAGGAAAGGCGGACAGATCTGTCAAAAGCCTTGGCGGCATGGCGATGCTGAGATATTCAGGGAAAAAATGGATCGCAGAGGCAATGTACAACCAACCTTTCAGGTCCATCAGCGACCTCGGCATAGACAAAGGCGAGAACTATGGCTATTTTGAGTTCGCGCGCAAAATCGGGAAGAACCTCCGCATCGGAGCCGGAATGCGATACCCGTTCTACGACTGGAAAATCAGCGAGGAAACCGCACCCGGCTCTCCGCTTACAATGAAAAACACAAGCAGGATGACCAGCCAGAAAAACACGATCATCCTTACCTGTGTCTATAATTTCTCTTACGGAAAGAAAGCCCGCACTGTCAACAAGAAGGTCAACAACTCTGACAGCGACTCCGGGCTGTTCTAAGCCTAATCAAGTTCCGTCACGAAGCGGTGCTTGCCGGGGGCGAGGGTCTTGGTCTCGCGGGAACTGTCGGGTCCTGGGACGAGGGCTGTGGCGGTGGTGCCGGCAGGAATCTCGACGGTCCACTCGAATTTGGAGCCATTGCGTTTCCAGTTGCTGACGATCTTGCCGTAAGGGGAATCGTACGAGCAGTTCACCCAGTCAAGGCCTTCTATCGGGTACGGCTTGAGTTCTATTGACTTGTAGCCAGGCTCAGCGGGACGGATGCCACCAAGATACTCATAGTACCAGGTCACAAGGTCGCCAAGAAGCATCACGTGGTTGCCGGAGTTCATCGCAGGATCGGCGGTGTTGCCGTTCCAAAGCTCCCAGATCGTGGTCGCACCGTTCTTCGCCATGTAGCCCCAGCTTGGATAAGTCTCGTTGGTGGCGATTTTCAAGGCAAGGTCCGGTCTGCCGAACTCGGTCAGGGTGCGCATCAGGACCATCATACCGACGACTCCGCAGCTGACGTGGCCATCGCAGTCAACCTCTGTCTTGTGAACGATGTGATCGAACACATCCCCTTCACGACCCGCCGGGACCATACCGAAATAGAGCGGGAGAAGGTTGGCCGTCACGGTGTTGTTGCCGTAGAAGCCTTCCTTCGCGTCGAAATACTTGGCGTTGAATGCCTCACGGGTTGCGTCGGCATATTCATTGAATACTTTCGCGTCCTCCGGATGCCCGGCTATCGGAGCGAACTCAACCATCTTGTGAAGAAGGAAGTAATAGAACGGTGTGGCGATGAGCGGCGCGGCTGTCTTTCTCGCAGGATCCTTGGAATGAATCAGATCCAATGACTCCGGCGGCATGCACCAGTCCCCGTAGGTGTCCTTGATCATCACACCGTCCTTCAGATATTTTGACCTCATATATTCAAGCCACTTCTTCATCGCGCCATAGTGGTCCTTGATGGACTGGGCATCCCCGAAGCGGCGATAGACCATGTCCGCACCGGTGAAGAAAGCTCCCGGCCAGGTGAAATTGTCCTGATAGAGAGTCCAGTAGCGAGGGCACACGTCAGAGATGCTGCCGGCCTCGTTCTGCCCGTCATGGATGTCAGTCAGCCACTTGGAATAAAGGGCGTGGTTGTTGAATATGTAGGACTCACCATAGCATCCCATCGTGCGGTCACCGAGCCAGCCAAGTCTCTCGTCCCTCTGCGGGCAGTCGGTCGGCATGCCGCGATAGTTGCCCCTGATCCCCCAGAAAGCGTTGTGGTAGATCTGGTTGATGACAGAGTTGGAGGTCTCGAAATGACCTGTGACAGCCATCTTGTCGTACATCACCTGTCCCTCGAAATCGCTGAGTTTCGGCTCGTTCTTCAAGCCTTTGATCTCGACATAACGGAAACCGTGATAGACATATTCAGGATGCCAGACAACCGGCTTGCTGTCTTTGGCGATGTAGGTGTCCAGAACCTTGGCGGAACGCAGGTTGGCAAGGTAGAGAGTGCCGTCCTCTTTCAGAAGTTCAGCGAATTTCATCGTGATGGTGTCGCCTTCCTTTAGGTCTTTGGCTTTGATCTGGAGGCGGCCGACCATATTCTGTCCCATATCGAGGATGTAGCCGTGATCGGTTTTCGTGATGGAAACCGGCTTAACGATGTCCTGCACGGCGATGTTTGGGTTCGGCTGAAGGACGAGCTTTCCTCCCGGAGCGTCCATCAAAGAGGCGTCAGACCAAGCGGAATCGTCATAGCCGACCTTAGTCCAACCTGTCAACTCCTTGCGCGCATCGTAGGTCTCACCATCGAACTCGTTGTTGGCGCGGATCGGACCTTCGCATGTGATCTTCCAGCTCTCGTCACTGACCACGGTCTCTGTACGGCCATCAGCATAGACAATGTCCAACTGATACCATAGCCTAGGGACTCCGAAACCCTTCATACCAGGCTCTCTCATCGTGGTGTAGCGTCCGCAACCAAGGCTCACGGCAAGGGCGTTCTGCCCTTTCTTAAGTGCCTTCCTGACATCGAACTCATTGAAATAGACCCTTGTCCTGTACTCGGAGACAGTCGGGGAAAGTTCCTGGTCACGGGTGATATATTCCCCGTTGATCCAAGCGTCATAGACTCCAAGGCCACTGATGCGGAGAATCGCCTCCCTCACCTTGCCGTCCAAAGTCACCTCTTTGCGAAGGTAACGGGCCGGCAGGACGGTGCTGCCCTTGAGGACGTCTCCCTTGTACTCGCAGCCGATCCACTTGCCGTCATATTCAGTAGCGAAAACAGACAAGGCGGTGGCAAAAGCCGCGAAGGTGGTTAAAATTCTTTTAATCATCTTTTTGAATATTTTAGTGTTATTTCTTGAATATCAAGTCAATGTCCCGCTCGATTGCAGGGCCGGCGATGTTCTCCGGAACGAAAGACCAATGACCGATGACAGCAGGATCACCGATAACGGCAGGGTCGATCACGTGATTCTTTTTGAGATATTCATAAAGGATCTCGCGGATCTCAGGATAATATTCCACTGTTCTCTCGGAGATCTTGTCTGTGTCGATTCCGATCTCCCTCAAGAGCCCGCCGCCACCGCTGGCGCGATAGGAAGTCATCGCGACGTTGTAGGTCTTTCCGAGGTCGAATGGAGTGCCGTCAGCCATAGATGATATCACGATTCTTGAGCCGAAAGGTTTGGTGACATCAACCGTGTAGTCGATTCCGGCAGCCGAATCGAAATTGTAGGCCCTTTCGATGAACGACCAACCCTTCTGGCCCGTACGCGGATCATCCTTCTGGACGATGTTCAGCACATGGTCGGTCGGCTTGGTGGCCATGACAATCCAACGGTTGTAGGAGGCCTCAAGGTAGTCCTTGAGTTCCTGACCGCTCATCGTGATGACATAAAGCTGGTTCTCAAAAGGATAGATAGTGAACAGATCCTTGTAGATCAGCGTACCCGCCTTCACGAACCCGTCGTAGGTCAGCGGAGCCGCGATCGAAATCTGTGCGGGAGCGCAGCCGAGGCAAAGCGTGTGGACGAGGTTGACATAGTCACACATTCCTTTGTAGGCGTCACGGGTGCGCATGTCCACCTTCAACTCACCGACTTCCTGGGTCGTGAAGACCTGGACGGCCTGATAGTCCTCATGGAACTTGTTTTCCATCTCGGTGTCTATCCTGTGAGCGTCAACCGGAATCAGCTCCGTGGAATGCTCCCGTTTCACAACCTTGCCGTCATCCACGGTCATGCGCAAGGTTCCGTGTCCCACAAAGCGGCAATGGCTTCCCGAATTGATCAGTCCGATGCTGTCACACGAGGTCACGAACGGCCTGTGGTCGTGAGAGCAGATGATGAAATCCACTCCTCTCAGGCTCTTGTACAGATCCATGCCCTGACCTTCGAGCATCGACCCATCCCCAGGCCCTGTTCCTGAATGCACGGACACTATCACGACATCCGGCTTCTCCTTTGCCCGGACTTTGTCCACATCCTCCTGAACCAGAGGCACAAGGCTCTCGAATGTCATTCCGCTCCAAAGCTTCTCCGACAGCCAGTTCTTCATGTTGGCGTTGGTGAAGCCAAGCACGGCGACTTTCAGGCCGGCTTTCTTGTAAATCTTGTACAAAGGGAAATACGGTCTTCCGTTGTCGGTACGGATGGCATTGCCTGCCAAAAACGGAATCCCGAAAGACTCAAGATCTCGTGCGATGCGGTCATATACCTTGTGGCCCGTCTCGATGTCGTGGTTGCCGACAGTGATGGCATCGTAGCCCATGTAGGCAGCCAGACGAGGATAGACGTGGGGAGAAAGCGTGTCAACATAGTTGAAATAGTACGCAGCGTTGTCTCCCTGAAGGCAGTCTCCGGCGTCAATCAGAAGCACATTATCCGCTCCCGCAACCACACGAACGCTGTCCACAATAGGCTTTACAGCATAAAGCGACTTTTTCACTCCTCTGCCTACATAAGTGGAATCGAAATAGCACCCATGCACGTCGTTGGTTGTCAGAATCTGGAGAACATAGTCCCCGTCCTTGGGACCCGAGGAACAAGCAGCAAGTATAGAACAAACGGCTGCGGCGATGACTGGTATGTATCTTCTTAGCATAATAATTATAGGTATATCTCAATATTCCTTCTTCCGCGTGACCCGGAGGTCTGTCCTTTCCGTCGTGAGTCTTTACCGTTCAAGGCCCTCTCCAGATCAAACACGACACTCAGCTTCTGCTGGCTGCCTTGAAAGCCCTCACCGGCAAAATGGAAGACAGCCGAAAGCCGAAGACTGACGAAGTCGGCGATGTAAGGCTGCCAGTAAACCTCGGCCCTGTTGTAGTACCCGGAATGCTTCCAGCTCGTCCCGTCCGTCCGGATACGGTAGAAAAGGCTGCCCGGATAAAGATCCTTGCCGTAAACATTGCCGCCGGCGTCAAGCCAGTCGAAATAAGGCATCTGCCCTGTGCCGTAGTAGGTGTCATTCAGCAAACCGAATTTTCTGTAAGCCAGATTCAGAGTGAGCTGACCACCATAAGAGGGGTCAAGCCCGGTCTCACGGGCGCGCTCCTGATGTATTCCTTGAATATAACTGAGCTTGGCGCTCCAATGGAAATCCCTTACTCCGGAAGTCAGCATCACAAACGGAGACACGAGGACATTGTCCACAACACCCTTGTACTCAAGGGTGTTGGCAAAATGGTACATTGTGCCGGTCCATCCAGCATGAAGGAAATCCCCTCCAAGGCCGAAATCGCCGTAAGTGAATATCTGGAAACGCTCCCTGCGCTGATGTCCGATCATCCCCATCCAGTCAAGCCCGGCCTCGCAGTAGCCTCGGCGTGTCCGGTATTTCAGCAGGAGGCCTTCTATGTTGTTGTCATAAAACCTGTTCGCCTCGGAGATGAAGACCGTCGGGATGTTCTCGTAGGATGAATATTCCCAACAAGGATACTGCCCTCCGAAGACCGAGAAGCGACGCGGGAATATTCCCGCATGCAACGAAAAGTTATTTCTGTGGCGCTGAGTCTCAAAACCGTACCAGAAAATCACTTCCCTGATAAGATCTTTGTTCTGAAGGTCATCACTGTCACCAACCGTCGGAGACTCCCCCATATTCTTCATCACGTCCACTCCTAGGGCCAGATTATGTGTGAAGTTTCCGCCTTTGACAGCCACACCGACACTCGGAGTCAGCCGGGCGGCATGGATCGTGCCGGAACTTTCGAACTGGTTGCCGCCGCGATCATATTCCCGATTATCAAAATAATACTGAAAATCAGCCCCGTATGTCATCGTCGCCTTCCGCTGCGCAAGGCAGAGGGGAGATGTGGCAAGCAAGATTGCCGTTATGATAATGCCTTTTCTCATATATTTCACAAAATTACTTATTATTTTGTAATTTCGCACTCGTATGGAAGAACTCAAACTACAGACTCCCGTCGAAGTGGGCCGAAGCAAGGTAAGCATCTCCCTGAATGACAAGCTGTTCATTCTCGGCAGCTGCTTTGCGGACAACATGGGGCAGAAGATGATCGACCTCGGTTTTGACGTCTGTGTCAACCCGTTCGGTACCATCTACAACCCCGTCTCTGTCTGCAACTCCATCGCCAGACTCTCGTCGGGAATCCCGTTCAGCGAGGACGAGTGCGTCCCGATGGGCGCGGGCGCCGGACTGATCTGCTCTTTCAGCCACCACACCTCCTTCGCCCGCCGCACCGACGACGAGTTCCTGGATGTCGCGAACGCATCTCTGGAGGAAGCCTCCCGCTGCTGGAAAGCCGCCTCCAAAGTCATCATAACCCTCGGCACGGCATGGATTTATGAATATTCCCGCACAGGCGAGGTTGTCTCCAACTGTCTCAAGATCGACGCGAAGGAGTTCACCAGACGCAGACTTTCCGTCCGTGAGTCTTCGACACTGCTTATGAATATGCTCGCCCGGCACCCTGACAAGGAATTCATCTTCACCGTCTCCCCTATCCGCCACCTCAAGGACAGCGCACATGGCAACCAGCTCAGCAAGAGCACCCTCCTGCTCACCCTCGACGAGGTTCTGGCTAAGTTTCCGGACCGCTGTGACTATTTCCCCGCCTACGAGATCCTGCTTGACGAACTCCGCGACTACCGCTTCTACGCCCCCGACATGGTCCATCCGTCCTCACAGGCCGTGGACTACCTATGGTCCAGGTTCGTAGGATTCGCCGTCCCCGAGTCGGAATATAGTGACCTAAAAGTCAGACAGAAGGCTTTTCTCCGCTCGCTCCACCGCCCGATTCACGGATGAAGCCGCATCATCAAAATGTTTTCAGTCGCGCGGTCACTGGATAATGCCGGATAATGCCGCGCTCGCTTTTTGACCCCGCATGCCGAAAAATGTACCAATTAATTTTGCTTTTAAACCACAAATACATTAGATTTGTAATCTTGAATCCAGATGTAAATCCCCGTCTGAAATCAATAAGTTATATTTAAGAATTTTTATTAAACGCGCACATTAACAACCATTAGTTAATACAAAACCTTTTAGTAAATGAAAAAGAATCGCACTTACAGAGTAAACGCCTTTCTCGCGGTTATGCTCGCAGGGTCATTCCTTGCAGGAACGACCTCACTGGCCGCTGAGCCCAAGGCCGGTTCATTGTCAAAGGCAACCGCCTCTGAGCAACAGAACCGCACTGTAACCGGAAAAGTCATCGACGCTTCCGGTCAAGGTACGGTAGGCATCGGTGTGATGGTTAAAGGTACCTCAAACGGAACCCTTACCAACACTGACGGAACGTTCTCACTTTCGAACGTGGCTTCAGGATCCACAATCGTTTTCTCCAGCATCGGCTACAAAACCATCGAGGTTGTCTGGAACGGCCAGCCTCTCAACGTCACAATAGCCGAGGACAACGAACTTCTAGACGAGTCTGTTGTCACCGCCCTCGGAATCAAGAGGGAAAGGAAGTCTCTCGGTTATGCGGTGGAGGACATCAACGCCTCCGAGCTCATGAAGAACAAGACCGCCAACGCGATCAGCTCTCTGTCCGGCAAGATCGCCGGCGTGAACATCACCCAGTCATCAGGCGCCGCCGGATCCGGCGCTCAGATTATCCTTCGTGGCGGAACTTCCGGATCGGAAGGAAAGGACAACCAACCTCTGTTTGTTGTGGACGGAATCATCTACGACAACTCTTCGAATGTTGTTGGTAACTCCGCATTTGATGGAAGCATGAGATCCGCGACAACTTCATCTAACCGTGTGATGGACATCAATCCTGAGGACATCGAAAGCATGTCCGTCCTCAAGGGACCTGCCGCCTCGGCTCTTTATGGATCCCGCGCTGCCAACGGTGTGGTTCTCATCACCACCAAGAAAGGCAAGGACGGTAGAGTGGAAGTTAATTTCAATTCCAAACTGTCTACATCCTGGGCTACAAATCTGCCTAAAGTCCAGAAGCAATACGCCAGAGGTGAGATGAAGGACGGTTACGACGAAGACGGGAAATATACCGGCACAACATATAACATGTTCAAGTATGATTCTTGGGGCGAGAAAACCAACGCCACAACTTACGATAACCTTGGCGATTTCTTCCAAGGTGGCACCATACTTGACGAGAGCCTGAGCGTTTCCGGAGGAACAAAGAACAGCAATTTCTACCTTTCTGGCTCCTACTACGACCAGGATGGTATTGTGCCGAACACCGGCTACACCAAATATTCATTCCGCTTCAACGGAGAGCAGAGGGTTGGAATATTCACTTTCAACGCAAGCGCCGCATATTCTGACGCTCACACCGACAGGACTTTGACAGGTGCCGCCCTTTATGGTTCATCCGGTACAGGAGCCCTTTATGCCGCCTATAACTGGTCACCTTTCGATGACATGAAGAAATACCTGAACGATGACGGCACACGTTATCGCCTGTTCGGTAATATGATAGATCCTTGGTCGGAAAGAGACAACCCTTATTGGATTGTGAACAAAAACCACATGTACGACAATGTCGAGCGTTTCACAGGCAGCGTCAGCGTAAAGGCCGACATCGCCAAATGGTGGTACGTTCAGTACAAGGCTGGTGTTGACTCTTACACCCAAACGGCATCCAATAGAATCGCGGCCAACGGAGCCATCAAACAGGCTTGGCAGAAAGGTATGATGAGCGACAACACATCGGATTTCAGGTACATCTCCCATAACTTCATATCCAACATGAACAAACAGTTCGGGGACATCGATCTCAATCTGCTTCTCGGCGCACAGTTGGATGACACCAAGATCGACAGCAACTACAAAATGGCGTGGAACTTCTCAGTTCCTGATTTCTTCTCCTATGCGAACACCACAACGAACAACAAACAGTTCCGTCATGCATTATCGCACAAGAGATTAGCCGGCCTATTCGGAGAGTTTAGGGCATCATGGAAAAACATGCTTTACCTGACAGTCACCGGACGCAATGACTGGACATCAACCCTGCCTAAGGCCAATAGGTCATATTTCTATCCGTCAGTGAGCGGATCATTCGTGTTCTCAGAACTCCTTCCGAAAAACAATGCTTTGTCTTACGGAAAACTCAGGGTTTCCTGGGCGAATGTCGGAAAGGACACAAATCCTTATGAGACGGCTACAACTCTTTGGCCTACCGGAGTTTATCTTGGAGGAAAAGTCGGTGTCGGCAACAACTGGACAAAAGGGAACCCGATTCTCAAGCCAGAGATGACAAAATCCACAGAGATTGGCCTTGAGATGAGCTTCTTCAACAACAGGCTGCGTTTTGACTATGCCTACTACACCAACGACTCATACGACCAGATCCTCAGCCCTCGTGGCCCTCAGTCCACAGGCTACATATTCTATTCAATGAATGCCGGCAATGTGTACAATAAGGGTATGGAACTTACAGTTTCCGGAATTCCGATTGAGACTAAGGATTTCAGATGGGATGTCGGCCTGAACATGGCCGGTAACCGTGGTACACTCGACAATCTTCCTCAAGGACTGGACGTTATGTATGTCACAGATGTTCAGTATGCCGGAATGCAGGCCGCATCATTCAACGGAGGCAACTTCATGGCGATCGCCGGAACAAAATGGAAAAGAGATGACAATGGCAATGTTATCCTTGACAAGAACGGAATGCCTACCTACACCACCTCATTGTCTGAAGAAGGAAACAGGGAACCGAAGTTCACGGGAGGATTGAATAATACATTCACATGGAAGAATTTGTCTTTCAATATGCTGTGGGAATTCAGGGTCGGAGGTGACGTTGTAAACGGAACACAGTATGCTATGGACGTCAATGGTACCAGTGAATTCTCCGGTGACATCAGAAACCAGGCGCTTACTGTTTCTGGCGTCAACAGCAAGGGTGAGTCAGTCACCAACACTTGGGAGGCTGACAAGACCTATATTTTCGACAAAAAGGAGATGAGCGGCTACAACATAATCAAGAATTATTACTGCTCTTATTATCCTAAAGAATCTTCGAACTACATCACTAAGGTGAACCTTTTGAGACTTCGCTCGATCTCTCTGTCGTATGACCTTCCAAAGGTTGTTTTGGATAAGATCGGATTCATCAAGAGGGCGAGTGTGTCCGCGTCAGCCAACAATCTGCTCTTGTTCACAAACTACAAGGGTGATCCTGAGGTTGCGGCAGCCGGAGCCGGTGTCGGAGGATCCTCATCTGTAGGATTTGACTATTGTGGAGTACCGGCAACAGCAGGGATGACTTTCGGTGTTAACCTCACTTTCTAATATTTATCATTTAACGATTATGAAATATATCAAATCTTATATTCTTGGATCTATCTGCCTTCTTGGTCTTGCCGTGACATCCTGCGACGACTGGCTGGACATCAACAGTGATCCTGAGAATCCGACGGCTGATAACGCGCCGTATCAATCACGTCTGGCGCACATAGAGTTTTACACGAACAGCGCGACACAATTCGCGGCATGGAGGACAAGCATGTCCATGGGCGATTGGACCAGAAATTATGACGGTGGTAATTACTGGAAGATGTCATATTGGGAGCCACAGATGGGTGCGGTCACAACTCCGTACCAATGGTGGTTCTGCGGAGCGGCAAGCAATGTTGATGACATGTACACCAAGGCTATGGCCGCGGAGGCGTGGCACTATGCGGGAGTCGCCAGAATCATCAACGCATACGGTTTCATGCTGATGACAGATCTTTACGGTGAGATGCCTTATACCCAAGCATGTGGCCCATACGCCACTCCTGAATATGACACCGGCAAGACAATCTACCTTGGATGTCTCAAAGACATTGATGAAGGTCTTGAGCTTTTGGCCAAATCTCAATCCTCTATCTTACCTGCATTGTCCGAGGGCGATTTCTGGAACAATGGAGATGTCAACAAATGGATAAAGTTCGGCAATCTGCTCAAGGCAAGATATTGTCTGAAATTGTCAAAGAAGCAACCAGGAAACTATCTCGACGGCAAATACGACGTGGACGCCATATTGGCGGCTCTCGCCAAGGGACCGCAAAGCAATGCGGACAACACTCTGATCTACCATACTGACGACAACAGCAGCACTCATGACAACCTTGGTTGGGATGAACCTGTTGACTACTCCCCATTATTCTCAGTATGTGGCATGAACTCTGGATATTTCGTGACAAAAATGCTTTATGACAACCTCACAAATTTTGCCGGCTATGGTGTTGAGGATCCTAGGGCCGACAAGATAATCCCGTGGGCTTGGTCACACAAATCCGAGAGCTCTCCGGCAGGAATTAAATGGAACGGCAACTGGAGACGTTCACTGGGAGTCGACATGGTATCAAGTGAGTCACCTACAAAAGTCGGCGGCCCGCTCAGAGCAATGTATGGCCCGAACAAGGATGCCGACAAGAAAGGCATCCGAAATGGCTACTTCAGATGGATCAATTCCAAAGAAACGGCAAGACTTGGAGACACCGTATATGTTGAATGTACAAGTTCATCCAAAGGGTACCATGCCAATCAGGATCTTCTTTATAGATTTACCGTTGACAAAAATATAGTGGAAGATTCAAAGGAATCCGGTTCATTCTACACCAGGGTCTCTTCTCCGACTTATATAGGAACATATTCAGAAGCATGCTTCATAAAGGCAGAGGTCCTTTTCAACAAGGGCGATAAATCCGGTGCTTTTGAAGCGTACAAGGAGGGCATTAAGGCCAGTATGGAGCAGATGAACATCACTTTGGCTTCATGGGTAAGCGGAGACGCGTCTTTGGCGGACTGCCCGTCATTCACAGTCATGTCAGATTCGGACATGAAGAATTTCCTTGACAACGGAATCGGCAGCTCGGGAGATCTGACTCTTGGAAAGATTCTCACTCAGAAACGAATAGCACTTCACTTCTCGGTGGAGATATGGAACGACATGCGTCGTTACGACTTCAAGCCTGAATATTTCCTCGGATGGGGTATTCCTGATTACTATAGTTATTCTGCCGAAGCCAAGAAAGCCATACCGGAAGGTAAGTATTTCCGCAGATGGAGGCAATGCTCTCACGAGACAAACTACAACTCCAAGAACCTTAAAGCAATCGGGGAGCAGGTCCCGGGAGCTAACACGTCATTGGATCAGTGGAACTCCGCTGATGACGCATGGACAATCAACGTCTGGTGGGATTCCGACCAACAGTAATCATTAATTCTTTGATGCCGAAGAGGACGGTCTGATTGGCCGTCCTCTTTTGCTGTGTCCAACAAGTGCGGATTATGTTGGTATAGGGAAACTACTTCTGGAGTACGAATCTTGGTTTGCCATGATATTCGTACATGAAACAGGCCTCCGGTGTACGAATAATGGATAATGAGGACATTGGTACATACAACAGGCTCTTGATGTACCAACCCAAAGTAACTATGTCTTTGACAGTACGCCCCCTATCCTTTGCCGAAGATGATTGGTAATCCGGGAATATTCATTATCTTTGATGATAGAACATTAAATGATTGGCTGTATGGAGGCAAAAAGCATAAGATACCCGATCGGGGTGCAGACTTTCGACAAGATTATCGAAGGAGGCTATTTGTACATTGACAAAACGGAATATGTGCACGAACTGGCGAATACATACAATTATGTGTTCCTAAGCAGACCGCGTCGTTTCGGGAAATCACTGTTGTCCTCCACGTTCCACTGCTACTTCGCCGGAGAAAAGGAACTGTTCGAAGGTTTGGAGGCGGGTCGAATCAAGAAAGAGTGGACACGGCATCCGGTGTTCCACTTTGACATGTCCACGGCGAAGCATCTAAATGAGGAGCAGTTGCAAAGAATATTATCCTACAAGTTATCTGAATACGAGAAAGAGTTGGGCGCTGATTACGGGATTGCGGAGGATGACATTAACGTGCGGCTTGAACGGCTGGTCAAAGCGGCTGTCCAGAAAACTGGTGAGAAGGCCGTCATAATTATAGATGAATATGACGCCCCACTGCTGGACGTAATGAACGACAAGGAGAGGCTGGCCCCGATGCGGCAGATAATGAGGAACTTCTACAGCCCCATCAAAAGCCTTGACCCGTACCTGAGGTTCGTGTTCATCACTGGGATAAACAAGTTTGCCCAACTCAGCATATTCAGCGAGCTGAACAACCTCCAGAACATCTCGATGATGCCAAGGTACTCCTCCATCTGCGGAATCACGCAATCCGAGCTGGAAAGGGACATGAAGGAACCTGTGCGTGATCTGGCCGACAATCTTGGAATCACCTACGAAGAGGCGTTAAAGCAGCTCAAGTACAACTATGACGGCTACCACTTCTGCCATGGGGCCGAGGACATCTACAACCCGTTCAGCCTGATCAAATGCCTTGACGCCCATGAGTTCGGCTCATATTGGTTCGAGACCGGCACACCGACATTCCTTTTGGAAAGGCTACAGAAGAATCCTATGGACGAGACAAAACTGGACAAGATGACAGAGATCGCCCAAAGCGACTTCGACATCTCTCCTGAGCTGACGGAAGATACCCTTCCGATGTTGTACCAAACGGGTTATCTTACAATCAAAGGCTACAGCAAGGAAGATCATTCCTACACTCTTGGCTACCCGAACAGAGAGGTCCGTGAGGGCTTCCTGAGAGGTCTTCTCGCCAACTATAAAAGTTCTGAAGGCATGAGTGCATCTTTCGTGCTGAAGTTCAACAAGGCCTTGAAAGACAACAATGTGAACGGCGCCCTTGAACTCCTTCAATCCTTCATGGCCGGCATCCCCTACGATCTGGAAAACAAGACTGAGAAACACTACCAGACAATCATCTACCTTGTCTTCTCGCTGCTCGGCTACTACACCCAGACCGAGGTCAAGTCGGCTGTCGGACGCGCTGACGCTGTCTGCAGGACAAAGGACAGAACGTACGTCTTTGAGTTCAAGTTGGACGGGTCTGCGGAGGATGCCCTTAAGCAGATAGACGACAAGGGCTACATGATTCCGTACAAGAAAGAAGGCCAGTGCATCAAGGTGGGAGTGAACCTCTCATCCGTCACAAGGACACTGGACTCTTGGAAGGTCTCCGAGGAGTAATCGCTTTACCTTATAAATAGGACGGCCAAAATGACCGTCCTATTTTTGTATAGGGCTACCAACAAGTACGGCTTATGTTGGTACAGGAAAACTACTTCTGGAGTACAAATCTTGGTTTGCCATGATAATCGTACACGAAACAGGCCTCCGGTGTACGAATAATGAGGACATTGGTACATACAACAGGCTCTTGATGTACCAACCCAAAGTGCTGATAGTCATGGTACATGATAGGGTATCATACGTGCAACCCAATGCCTGTTGTCTGCCGAATATTCAGGAATTTCGCTATCTTTGCCAAGTCAAGGTCGAAGGATGATGAGCGATTTGGCAGATTGGAGAAAGCGATGCGCGTAAGTGGCCTTGACGACAGCGAGATTGATAACTATTTCAGTGTTATGTTGACAGAGAAAGAGATGCGTCCCTACATCGAGGGCGCCAAGCAGCAAGGCTATAGATCGGGTCTCAAGGATGGTTTGGAGAAAGGAAAGGCAGAGGGTAGAGCTGAAGGGCGCGACGCAGCCATGACAGATGTCGCGAAGTCTTTGCTTGCGCTTGGCATGCCTGTTGAGCAGATAGCTCAGGTCGCTGGGCTGTCAATTGAACGGATAAAGTCACTTTCGCAAGGATAGTTTTCATCCAATCGTGCACCTATTGCTATTTTGACAATGAAATAAACAATGAAGAGGACGGTCTTCTTGGCGTCCTTTTTTTTTGTATAGGGCAGCCACCAAATGCGTCTTATGCCTATTGTCAGCTGAAACCACCTGAAATTAAGAACCGGAAGAAAAATATTTCTGTTTTTTATCAAAGAAATTTCTGTTTCTTTTGGTTTGCATGCGTTTCTTTTCATTTTTTACGTTTACAATGCCGATATTGCGTGCAGGTTCCGGAAGGGATTCCGAGACCACCTATTACCAACAATCAACAAATTTGAACTATGAATTGTTCTGAGACCAAAACAGCCATTATTCAAAAAGGAATGTCCGAGCTGGACCTCTATCGCAAACGTTACCGTCATTGCCGAAGACTGATTGATAATGACTCAAGATTCAAAGGCATGAGCGAGGAAGAGAAGGACACCTATGCCCAAAGCCTTGCCACCCCGGAATATCTTGACCTGACATGTGATTGGGCATTCAAGTACCTGTTCCAGAACCACCCGGACATGCTCATCATGCTCCTAAACGACATTCTTCAGGAAAACATCACGTCAATAGAGTTCCGGAACACTGAACTCGCCAAGGATGCCCAGCATGACAAAAGGATACTCTTTGACCTTCTCTGCAAGACCCCTACCGGAACCATTCTAGTCGAGATGCAGAAAGCCTCAAGGTCTGACCAGCGCGACAGGCTGTTCTTTTATGGTGCGAGGCTGGTCAATCGGCAGGTTGAGGAAGGTGATAAAGAATATGTCCTGACTCCAGTCAAGGTGATCTGTATCATGAACTACGAGGATGCTCATCCGGATTCACCGGAGGACAAGATTCTCTACCATTACCGCATTCAGGAAGTAGAGACCTCAGAGCCATTTGGCGATCAGATTTCGCTCTACCTCCTTGAGCTACCGAGGATCATGCACTACACCGATGAATATGACAGTCCCGTTGCGGGATGGTGCCGAATATTCAGGAATTTCGCTATCTTTGCCAAGTCGAGGTCGAAAGATGACGAGCGGTTTGGCAGATTGGAGAAGGCGATGCGTGTAAGCGGCCTTGATGACAACGAGATTGATAACTATTTCAGTGTTATGTTGACAGAGAAAGAAATGCGTCCCTACATAGAGGGCGCCAAGCAGCAAGGCTATAGATCTGGTCTCAAGGATGGTGTGGAGAAAGGAAAAGCCGAGGGCAGAGCAGAAGGTAGAGCAGAGGGTATGGCTGAGGGAAGATCCGAAGGACGCGATGCCGCCATGATAGATGTAGCGAAGTCATTGCTTGCGCTTGGCATGCCTGTCGAACAGATAGCACAGGTCGCTGGCCTATCACGTGAACGGATTAGGTCGCTTTCGCAGGGATAGTTTTCATCTAAGTAGGCATTACGGTATTTTACCGCTCCATTCGTAGTCCTCTATTAGATGCTGCTGATTTATGATAATCGAGTAGGAGGAAAACGAAGTAGTTTTCTTCCTACTTTCGTTTTCCGACCTCTCACACCACCGTACGTGCGGTTCCGCATACGGCGGCTCCTTATTTTACGTGCAGTCTGACATAGTAGTCCATCAAACAAGGATAGCCGGAGGCACGCAGTTTATCATTGGTTGCGGCTTGATGCATTATACCTTCCGCATTTGCCCAATATCCCTTGCTGCTGTTGCCATAGATTCTTGCCCGATATGGCTTGATACCACATCGTATGAGGTTCTTCCTGTTTTCCGCAGATTTTGACTTTTAGTTCGACAATCGGCCCCACAGCCACGTGAGAGCCATATTGCTCCCTCG
>CAKULN010000049.1 GCA_934667175.1 uncultured Bacteroidales bacterium
GCCATCGCCTCTAAATTATCATTTATCATTCATTCTAAGACTTAGAACATCGAAAAACATAGATATTTCACGAAAACAATCAATTAACCGTTATAATTGGCTATATTTGTTGTGACTAAAAAATCCACTGACATTATGGCTAATTTCCTTTTTTACAAGTACCGTTTCGAGAAGACCGGTGAAAAGACTTTGTTTTCGGCAGAGGATAAGGCACACGTTTCCAACGAATATCTTAATGATAAGTTTGCCAGATTGATAGGAGAAAGAGCAGGCGCGAAGACTCGGAAATTGAATCTTTACAATGTGAAGACCGACAAGAAGGGCGTGACGTCTCCTGAGATGTACACGAATGAGATAAAGCATTTTGCTGACGGCGTTGCCTTGCTGGAGGTGCGGAACAATAAGTTCAAGAAAGTTATGCCGAGGGATAAGAATGAGTCCGTGGATGTGGAGCATTGTCCGCTTTGTTGGGCGATTATCGATACCCGTCCGGATTCGATGGCGATTCTTGTGCAGCAGAAGAGGGATGTATTCGGAAATGCCGATGATGTGGTGGGGCTTATTGTGGACTGCTGTTCCCGTGAGTTGAAGATTTCGGAGTTGGACTGGAAGATGGTTTATGAGAAACGGCTGTGTAAAGGCTCGATTTGGGACATCGTGAAGTCACGTACTGATGGCGGTCAGGATAGGGTGAAATGTCTTTGCGTGAAGATTGACGGAAAGAGGGCGAATGAGGAGAATGAGGTCGATAAGGCCCTGCAACTTGTTCTTGAGAAGTTGGCGGCTCCGGAGGGTGAGCTGAAGCTGATGTCTGATGATCCGGCGCGAAAGATTCTGGATGAGACGAAGGATGACGTGAGGAATACGGTTGATATGCTTATCGAGAATAATTATCGGATGCGGATTGGTTTTGAGAAGTCTGGGTCTGTGGAGTATGGGCGTGATACTGAGGCGGTGTATGGGATTGCTGATGAGTATTGCGAGGAGTTTGTGAATGGGACTGCTTTGCTTGGTGGACGCTATAATCTGAAGGACTGGCTTGATACGTTGATGCCGGAAGATGAGGCGCATACTTATGTTCAGTCTGAAAAGAAGAAGAGGAATGGCAGAAGAGCGAGAAAATAGGATTCTGGAGTCTCCGCTTTGGCCGTTTGTCCGGGCAAGGTGGATTGATTGGGAGCAGAAGATTCTTTCGATGCAGGTGGATGATGCGGAGTTCCTGCTTTATCTGGTATGGGCATTGGATACAATCAAGGAACAGGATGAAAGGTCTCTTCGGGATTTCCGTCGATTTGTGTATGGAGCGGTCCGTAAGAGATCCATAGAGCGGAATTTCGCGGCTCCGAAAGAGGATATTGACTATGTCTCCAATCTTGTCTGTGCTTGCAGTTTGTTTTGCTATGGACTGACATTGACGGAGTCTGATGACAACAGAAGGGTGTATTCTGAACTTGTCGGAGGTATGGGTGACTGTTGGCCGTCGATATGCGGAATAAAGAATATCATTGAAATAGATGGCAATACTCAGGTTCTGAAAGATTGGATGGTGGCGTATATGAAAAATGACGAGTATTTTACGTTGTCAGATGTGATTGAATGGGATGACGGGCATACTTCTGTGTTTCCGGACATCATCGGAAGGCGAAATCAAGTTCTAAATGTCACTATAAATAACAATATTGAGAAATTTGAAAACCAAAGTGGTGCGGTGTTCAATGATAATTCCACGACTCAAATATTAACTGAATATGGCGAAGATAGGAAACTTTTACAATGAGGCCGGCGCGGTGTTTAATGACAACTCGCAGACATTGAATGTGCAGCAGAATAACATTAAGGCACAGGATGGAACAGATGAGGTTGAGTCGTTCAATGAGGAAGATGCGGTTCTCATTAACAGGTCTGACAAGTTTTCAAAGATTGATTTGTTTAGGGTTATAACGGCGTTATATCAATGTGGGGCCTTTAAGTCATCGGACGGTAAGAAGTTGACCAAGAAGAGAGTGTTCAAGGCTTTTGAGAAGATGTTGGGAGATAATTTCGGTAATTATGAAAATGACCTGTCGGCCGGAAGCAACAAGAAAGGGGATGTTACTATATTCAAGGAACTTGAAGCTGCATTTGTCCGGAGTGAGGATGACAAGTTGAGTAGATAATCATTAAGGGCGAGACTGTTTGTGGTCGCGCCCTTGTTGTTATTTGAGTTTCCTGTATTTCCCATACGCGACATTTTCCAGCCGGCCTTCTTCGCACCATTTCTTGATGGTGCGCTCTATGGATTTGGGGTTGAGACCCATCGAGGTTGCCAGTTCGCAGTAGGTCTTGCGGTCGAACTCGTCCGGGAGGGCTTCAAGGTATTTCAGCTGTAGGGACTGGCGTTGCGTGGCTGTGGAGACGGCTGTCGGTGGTGCCGGGGATGCGAGCGTCCGGAATACCCGTTCGTCGTGGCGGATGATCACATCGGCTATGGTTCGGGCTGTGGTGTAGTCGGTGTCGGCGCAGATGAGTTCGGGTGAGAAGCAGCCGTCTTCCATTATCCGCAGAGTGGAGAGTATCATCGCTATGCGGAATGTTATGACTCCGAGTCGGCGGACGGTGGCTATGAACTCGTCTCCGCAGGTGGCTGCGTATTCGGACTGCCATCGGTCGAACAGGGTGTTGAAGTCTTCCTGCTGGGCGGAGGTGAGGCGGAATATGATGTCGGTACTGTGTTCGGAGAGGATGCGGTGGAAGTCGTGGTAGTCCTTGCCGAGGGCTGCGAAGTGGTCTTCAAGGGTGTCGTTGCCGGATTCGGCGAAGACATTGTTCCAGACGAGTTTGGTGTCGAGGTAGTAGAAGAGGAAGCGGCTGAAAAGGCCGTTCTCCGCATCGGTGATGAGGTTCAGGACTTGCCTGGGCGTGCCGGTGAGGACTGTGGAGAGCCGAGGGTTCTTGATGTTTACATATTCACGGTCTTTGCGGCGTATGTAGGATATGGTTTCGTGGTGGAAGGCTTTGCGGAAGCCGTCGGAGTAGTTGCCGTAGTCGGAGCCGAAGGTGTTTGCAAGGGTGTCGCCTTCTGTCTCGAACATAAGTCCCTGGCCGCCATTGTCATTGAGGACTTGATATACAGCGGTGGCTGAGGAGTTGGCCGGGATGAAGAGCATCCGCATCGGCGGTTCTTCGGGCTTCTCCATATCGACTTTCTTCTTTCCTGCGGCGTTGTATTCGGAGAGCCTGTGCTTGTAGTCCATCATTTCGGCTTCGTTGAGGTTGCGCAGGTCTTCGTGGATGGGTTCGACGAGGTGGCGGCAGAGGTTGAGCCGGCCTTTTCCTGACGAGGCTCTGGCGGTGACGAACAGGAAGAGGTTCGGGAATACGGTTCTGCGGTCGTAGATGCCTTTGATGTGGGGCATACAGGAGGAGAGCACCGTCAATGTGCCGAGCAGGAGGATGTCCGCATCCTGAACGGAGTTGCCTGATGTGGCGATCTGTCTGAGGAAGTCGGGGAGTTGATTGATTACTTTGTCGCTGAATGTTGGCAGCGGCTCTGTGAGGATTTCCGCAGATTCCGCTGTTTCTGCAATTTCCGCAGCGTGGTGCGATGCGGATTTTGCGGAATGTGCGGAGATTGCGGATTTGCCGGAAGTGATAATTGAGATTCCTGCTTCTTTTGCTTTCTGGAAGAATGTCTTGACTGTTATGCCTGTGCCGTGTGATTTCAGGCATTTGTCGTATTGACGGTCGCATTCTTCGGGGGTGTAGTCGTCATTGAACCGGCTGATGCGGTGGTAGATGGCGCGTCCGGATTCTCCGAGTCCATCGGTGAGGGCGAAGCCGAGGTCGCGCCAGTTGTCGTAACCTGAGGTTATGTCAATGCCGGACTGCTCGATGCGTGAGGTGATGGCTTCAATGTCTTCCAGAATGCCTGATGAGGCTGAGGCTTGCGGTGTTGTATTTGTGGAAGATGGCTGCTGAAGCCAGTCTTCTGGATGGAATGTGTCTTTCATTTTCAGAGATAGTTTTCGTTGATATATGCGCCGGGGTCGTATGGGAGGAAGCAGGGACGTGATATGTCCTTGCCCGACTGGTCTGGTGTGATGCCGTATTCACTCGTGATGTAGTGTGATACGGCGCGGAAGTAGTCGCTGTGGGAGAGCTCCTTGCGGTGGATTTCGATTATCCACTTGAGTCCGTCTCCGGAGGGGCTTCGGAAAAGGAGTGCGGTTTCAAAGTATCTGTTCTGCAATAGTTTTCCAAAATTGACTTCAAGTTGTGGTATATGGTCGAAGTCGAGGCATAGGAGTCCTGATATGGACTTGATCTTGTCATTGGCTCTGACGTCGAATTCTCCGCAGAAGGTGGCGTAGGCGAAGTTGGCCGCCTTGTAGTTCCTCGCCCTTTTCTTGTCCTGTATGCATCGCAGGTGTTCGGTTTGTGTCTTGGCATACGGCCCGACGATGTAGCTGTAGGCATCGAGTATGGTGATGCTCTTGTAGGATTTCGTGTTCGTTATCGGAGCCTTGAAGAACGAGAATCTTGGGCCTTTGGAGATAAGCTCTGAGACAGGCTTGCCGTACTGGTTGTGGCTGCCGTCAAGATTGAGGTGCATTTCCCTGTTCAGCGTCATCAGAAGCTCTTGTCCTGTCTGGTGGTAGAAGAGTGCGGCGAAGTCAAGTGCGTCTCCATCAGGGATGGCGCCGGTGTCATCGTGGTGGAATGCGGTTTCGCCGCTGAGTCTTGCCGTGGGGTCGTTCTTTACGAACCAGATGTGCAAGGTTCTGCCGCCTCCGGCAAAAGGATTGCGGCAGATGCCGCAGTCCCTTCCGGTTACTTTGATGACGGTATCATCGGGGTAGTATTTCCTCAGTATGTGGGCGTAGATGTCCACGCCCCAGAGGGTGTGCGAGAGAAGTGTACTTCTGTCAATGGTCTTTTCCATAGCGTTCTTCGATTTTTAACATTGTGTAGTTGTCACGTAGTATGCGTTCGAGGTCTTCTCGGTGGTACCAGATTTTGTGACCTATCTTGATGAACGGGATGGTTCCGTTCGATCGCAGTGTCTGGAGTGTGCGCTGGCTGATGTGCAGGCGCATCATCACGTCCTGTCCGTCGATGAGATTGTCGAAGAATGAGTTGTCTGGTGCATTCTCCTGGGTGTCGCTTTCAATCAGGCGGTTGCATTCATTGTCAGCGAGGTCGTCGAAACTCATAAGGCCTCTTGCCATCAGTTCTTTCTGGATGAAGGGACAATGGCGGAGTAGTTTCCCGAAGTCGTCTTCCGGTTTGGATGCTATCTGGAGCATTATGTCTCCGATTTGTCTTGGCTCGCTCATTTTGTAGTCCTCCTGTGGTTTATGTAGTTGATGGCTTCGGTCTCCATTTCGATGTCGGTCTTCTGTCGTCCGGCATTGAGCCAGTCTTCGATTTCCTGGCGTTTGAATATGAGTTTCTTGCCTTTCTTGTAGTAGGGGACGAGTCCGCCTCTTACCCAGCCGTAGATGGTCGGTGCTGCGGGATGCTCGGGATGGAACTGCTGGAATTCCTTCAGTGTCATCCACGGGCTGGCGTTGTCGACCTTTACGTTCTTCTGGCCAGATTCGACCAGAGATTTGAGGCCTCGGATTTCTTCTACCAGCGTCGCCACGACATCTGGCAGGTCGTTGAAAGTTAATTGTGACATAAAATTTCATTATTTATGTCGCGAGTCGTTCCTTTCTTTGGCGCCTTATATAAAGAGAAAGCCCACGACTGTTATTTCGTGGGCAAATATCATTGAATATTAGCGTCTGAATCCTATACTACAAGTTGTAGTACAAGATGATTTTCTATATTTTCTGCGCTATTCCTTGATTTTTATGATTTCGGAAGCCTGTTTCTTTTTCTCGTTGACAAGGTCGGCGTATATCTGGGTGGTGCTGACGTTCTTGTGCGTGAGCATCTTGCTGACGGTGTAGATGTCGGCTCCTCCGGCTATTAGAAGGGTGGCGTAGGTGTGGCGGAAGCAATGGAAGGTGATGTATTTGTAGATTCCGGCTGATCTTACCCAGGGTTTCAGCCGTCCGTTGACGAGCTGTCTTGTGAGGCCTTTGAAGACTTTGCCTTCTGATGGAGTGCCGCAGAGTTCGAGCGCCTGGTCACTGATGGGGATGGTGGCCTCGGTGTCGGTTTTCTCGGTCTTGATGCGGATGCATTTTCCGCCGGAAGGGTAGTCCTGGATGTGATGCCATTCGAGTTGGAGGATGTCGCTCAGCCGGAGTCCGGTGAGGCAGGAGAAAAGGGAGGCGGATTTGAGGACGGGGTAGTCGCAATGAGAGTCCGCAAGTTTCTGGAGTTCTTCTTGGGTGAGATATTCCCGCTTTGTCTCCTGGGTTTCTATCTTGTCGAGATAGTCATTGACATTCTCTTTCAGGTAGCCTTCTTTGAAGGCGATGGCGAGGAACGCGCGGAATGTGCTCCAGTATCCAGCGGCTGAGTTTTGGGAGAGTTTGAGGCGGTCGCTCTTGATGCGTGTGGTGGTGCCGAGATATTCGCGGAACTTGTTGCAGAAATCTACGGTGAGCTCGTCGAAGCTGCATTGGCCTTTTACGAATATGTTGAAGTGTTCATAGACTATGCGCCATTTCTTGTCGTGGCCGGGCAGGATGGAGTAGAAATATTCAAGGACGTTCATCATTCCTTTTCCCTTGTCGAGAAATCCGTATTGTTCGTTGATGAGGGATATTTCTCTCTTGGCGCGGATGGCCTCTGCCTGCTTGAGCTTGGCGGCATTGACCCTTCGGTCCGCTGCTGTGCGCGGGCTTTTCATTATGTAGATGCCGAGATATTCGCGGCGTGTCATCTGCATTGTTCTGGGATTGCGGATGGCCGGGTAGAAGTCGAGGTAGAGGGAGACTTTGCCGCTGGCGTATTCCCGTTTTCGGAGTGTCACTTTAACTGCGCCCATTTTGCTTTCTGTTTGTGAGAAGGGTGTGGATCTCTTCTCTGTTGAAGTATACAAAATTACCAAATTTTACTCTTTCGATTCCGTTCTCCTTGAAAATTGTGTAGAGGTGGTTGCGTGAGAGGCCGTAGTTTGTCGTGATTTCTTTCATTGTGATGAATTTGTCGGTGTCGATGTTTGTGCCTCTGGCGTTGTCCCATTGGCGTTTGGAGACGTATGTCGTGCTGTTCTTGCGCTCACGTGTGATTTTGTGGGCCTTGCAGAAGTCGCAGATGGATTCGGTGAGCATTCTTGTCTGCTCTCGGAGCTGGTCGAAGGTGTACCATTTTTCGGGATCGGTGTGGTCTTCACGGGTGAAGATCTTGTCAATCTGTGCCTTGTCGTAGAAGTTCTTGCATCCGATGATGCGTGGTTTGATGCCGAGACGCTTGGTGGTGGAGTAGAGCCAGCTCAAGGTGATGCCGTATTCCTCCATTATTTGCTCCTTGGTCATCCAGTTGGTCAGGATGTCGTCTTTCTCTGTGACGGTGGTGTCTTTGAGTGTGACCTGTCGGTTCGCTGCCTTGTCAAGGTCTTCTCTGGAGATGCGGACCGTGCGGTCGGTGAATCGCTTAAGTGGAATGGAGTTGATTTCAATGATGCGGTAGAGGGTGGTGCGTGAGATTTGCATCAGTCTGGCGGCATCGGTGAGTGTCAGGAAGTTCTTGCCGAGCAGGGCTTGGCGCTGGAGTTCTCGTACTTCCTGGGTGGTGGATTTGAGCCGGTCGTTTCGCTTGCGGAGCTTGTCGGCAAGTCCGGAGCAGCGGTGCGAGCAGTAGGCTGTCGCCGATGTGTAGGCGATGAATTCTTTTCCGCAATGCTGGCAGATTTTGCGGTAGGTTCTTCTTGGTGTGTCCATAGCTGGTCTCTTGGGCTTCGTCTACGGTTTTCGGTGTCCATCTTTGTTCAAGGTTGTTCAACGTTGTCCAAACTGCGGAGTTCCTTGGCTCGGTGGTCGAAAAGACATGAAATCTTGTACCGCATAAGGTACAAATGCGGTACAAATCAAGACAGAAAAGCGCAGAAAAGCATTAAAATATCAATAATCGTTAAACTTTTACCTCGGAGGTAAGAGGCTGATATTTAGTGCTTTTCTGCTTTATTTCGATGGGTTTTGATATTCGGCTATTTCCCGATGCAGAAATGCTCAAATATATTCCCAAGCACCTCGTCCGTGGTGACTTCGCCGACGATGGTGCCGAGGTGGTGGAGGGCTTGGCGGAGGTCTTCGGAGAGGAGGTCAGGAGTCTGGCCGGAGGACAGGGATTTCTTGACCTGGCAAAGGGACTCGGAGGCCTTCATCAGGGCTTGGTAGTGGCGGAGATTGGTCACGATGGTTTGGTCAGAATCCAAAGTGGTAGCCTTTTGAGAGTCGGAAAGCAGTTTTCTCAGATCATCAAGGCCGAATCCGGTCTTGGCTGAAATATATAGCTTAATCACCATTTCATTAGGATTTGAAACAGTGTTGTTAATTAGACTAACATTTATGTTATCATCTAGGATATCCACCTTGTTCAACAAGACGATCAATTTTTGAGAGCGGACATCCAAATTTGAGACTATATCAGAAATCGAAGACTCGTTTTCTTCTTCCGAAGCGGTGACATCAAGCAAGGCAAGGACGATTGAAGCCTCGTTCATCTTCTTATAGGATCTGGAAATGCCGATTTTCTCGACTTCGTCAGAGGTCTCACGGAGGCCAGCGGTGTCGATGAAACGGAACATAGTGCCATCAATTGTCATCGTCTCCTCGATGGTGTCACGGGTGGTGCCGGCAATATCGGAGACAATGGCGCGGTCATCACCGACCAAGGCGTTCAGCAGGGTGCTCTTGCCAGCGTTGACTGCACCGACTATTGCAACCGGGACACCATTGCGAAGAGCGTTACCATAACGGAATGAATCGGTCAGCGAATGAATATGCGCAAGAACATCATCAAGCAATGATGAAAGTTCCGCGCGGCTGGCAAACTCGACATCCTCCTCGCTGAAATCCAACTCCAACTCAAGCAATGATGTCATCTTCAGCAATTCATCTCTTAGGCCTCTCAATTCTTTCGAAAAGCCTCCTTTCAACTGACTGAAAGCCACCTTATGGGAAGCTGCGTTCTGCGCGGAAATCACATCGGCAACGGCTTCTGCCTGAGCCAAGTCCATCTTGCCATTTACAAAAGCCCTTTGAGTGAATTCCCCAGGACCGGCCATACGGGCGCCGCAGTCCACCAAACGCTGAAGCAGTCGTTCGACAATGTACTTTGAGGAATGGCATGAAATCTCCACGGAATCCTCTCCGGTGTATGAATGCGGGGCACGAAAAACACTGACAAGGACAGTGTCCAAATCGGAGCCGTCTGCCTCAAGTGCTACTCCATATTTAAGTTTGTAACCGTCAGTGGCAGAAATAGTCCCCCCCTTGCAAACTATCACCTTGTCAGCAATGGCAAATGATTCCTCCCCGCTCATTCGCACTACAGCGATAGCACCTGTTCCTGGGACGGTGGCGGGTGCGCAGATTGTGTCTTCTATATTCAGCATTCTTCTTATCGCAATGGCGGTCCCTTCGACAGGCTCAGGGACCGGAAACATTCATTAACTCCCTCAAAAAAAAGATAAGCAGGCTCAAAAAACAGCCTCCTTGCCATCTCAAAGGGATCCTGTCAATCGGCAAATTTATCAACAATCCCCAACATATTCAACCCGTACCCCCACAATCCACGTAAAACTCATTAAATTTGCACCTCAAAAACAGAACTATGGCTCAAAATGACCTCACACAAGGCAGCATCATAGGCAACATCAGCAGATTCTCGCTGCCGTACATGCTGTCATATTTCCTGCAGATCCTTTACGGGTTGGCGGATATGTTCGTGATAGGGCAGTATTGTGGCGTGGACAGCACGACGGCTGTGGCCAACGGTGCACAGATAATGCACATGTTCACCGTCATCATCATTGGACTCGCAATGGGCACGACAGTGCGCCTTGGAAGGGCGATCGGAGCCAAAGACAAAAATGAAGCCTCAAAAACCATAGGCAACACATTCACCCTGTTCGCAATCACAGCCGTAGTCGCGACATTCATCCTGCTGCTCGCCAACAGAAGCATTGTCAGCATGATAGACACTCCGCCCGAAGCTGTCAAAGGCACAATCGACTATCTACGAATATGCTTCATCGGCATTCCGTTCATCATCGCCTACAACATCATCGCGTCCATATTTAGAGGCCTCGGTGACTCGAAAAGTCCAATGTATTTCGTGATAGTGGCGTGCGTGGCGAACATTGCTCTCGACTACATATTCATAGGCCACTTCGGGCTCGGACCTTCCGGGGCCGCGCTCGGCACCACCTTGTCCCAAATGATCAGCGTCATCATCGCTGCCATAGTGATCCGAAGAAAATCTCTTTTGAATATATCAGGCCAAGACCTTAGACCAGAGCGGCGTACAATGGGTGGGATCCTGAAAATCGGAGTGCCGGTAGCGCTTCAGGACGGATTCATCCAGATCGCGTTCATCGCAATCACGGCTATCGCAAACGGCAGGGGATTGAACGACGCGGCAACGGTGGGTATCGTTGAAAAATTCATCGGCCTGCTCTTCATCGTACCTTCGGCGATGCTTGCGACTGTCTCAGCGATCGCGGCCCAGAACTTAGGCGCGAAAAAGCCTGAAAGAGCCAGAAAGACAATGGAATATGCTATAGCGATAGCGGTCGGGTTCGGCACCCTTGCCGCCGTGACTCTCCAATTCATTCCTGAATATGCAGTAAGAATATTCACGAGCGACAGCACGGTCATCGCTCTTGGCGGACAGTACCTGAAAGGCTATGTATGGGATTGCATTTTCGCAGGAATCCATTTCTGTTTCAGCGGGTTCTTCACAGCCAGCGGCTATTCGATCATCTCCTTCTGCCACAACTTCCTTTCGATAGTCTGCGCGCGCATTCCTCTGTCTTATCTTGCTTCCGTAAAGTTTCCGGACACCTTGTTCCCGATGGGCTTAGCCTCTCCCGCTGGCTCGCTCCTTTCTGTCGTCATCTGCGTCACTGTTTACATCGTGATGCGCAGAAAAGGGAAACTGTAATATTCAAAGACTAGCCTCTTCGAGGTCAAGGACATGCTTGGCAATATGATACAAACAATGTCCTTTTCTATAGTCTTTTGGAGATAACCTTTTTTTGTTTTCGAAAGCCATTCTATAGTCTTCCACATGCCATTCCCATGCTTCTTGCATTACATAGTTCTTGTCATATAATATCCAAACCAATCTATCCCATTCGTAGTTCGAGGCTTTCGGAACCATCGTTACAACACTTCCTTTTTTGCCGCTTGGCCGATTGGCTTTTACTTGATACTTTATATTTTTATAAACGAAATCTGTTCCTTTGGCAACAGCAGTCTTATCTCTCATGTAGTCGGAGTATTCTTTTTCAGACATCCCAACCAACATAGCAGCGTCATATTCAGAGATGGAACTCGTAATAGATGGAGCCACGCCAAAATGAACTTGCCATTGTAAAGCTATACCTACAAGCTTATCCCTTAGTATAATCTTTTCCTTCATAGCCGCATGATCTGTCTACACATGTTGAAGTCTGAATATCTCCTTTTGTTTTTCTATTTCTTCCTTTAGTTGCTCTTCTGTTGGAAGATAAGTAAGATACTTTGAAGCAAATAGCTGCTTGTTGTCATGCAATACCGAGTAGCGAGCTATATCTTGGCTTGTCTCCGAACAAAGTAGAATGCCGATTGTAGGGTTGTCGCCTTCTGTGCGTTTCAAATCATCGTACATCCTTACATACATATCCATTTGTCCTACATCTTGATGAGTTATTTTGGTGGTTTTCAAGTCAATCAAAACAAAACATTTCATCAAATAATTGTAGAAGACAAGATCTATGTAAAAATCTTGTGTGTCAGTGATGATATGTTGCTGTCGCTCAACAAAAGCATATCCTTTGCCCAATTCCATAAGAAATTTCTGGAGATGAGTGATTATGGAACTTTCAAGTTCACTTTCGGAGAAACTCATATCACGAGACAATCCCAAGAACTCAGTAACCATGGGCGATTTGACAAACATTGCGGGGGTATCAACATATCCTTTAGTAAGAGCTTTCATCTCACTTTCGACAACTTGTTTGTCGCAGGTTTGCAACAAACGATAGTAATATTGTGAGGCCACATTGCGGTC
Organism: uncultured Bacteroidales bacterium; assembly: GCA_934667175.1. Classification (GTDB taxonomy): domain Bacteria; phylum Bacteroidota; class Bacteroidia; order Bacteroidales; family UBA932; genus Cryptobacteroides. Next base: position 12,157 of record CAKULN010000049.1, read on the forward strand.
GAGCGTTCTAACACTCCACATTTGTTGGGAAGCTTCATGAAGATACCACAATCTTGCTTTCGGGTCATTAACTCTCAAAATACTTCTAAAATGTGACCATGAAAGATTTTGCACACACGTGTGCAAAATCTTTCAATCAGGAAAATATAAGTATAATTGTTTGAAATAAAAGAGGTTACGTGCTCCGTATCCAGGCCCGAATTCAGCTGTTATCTTTTGTGAAAGATCCTTCATCAACTGTGCGCCATAATCTGCGCGCTCGTTGCCTCGTTGTTCTTCTTCAACTATACGTCTTCCTATTTGCCAGTTGGAATATATCAAATTTTGATTGATAGAGGCACATATGCTTTATTCCTGGCATTCAAGATGATATTTCTGATGTCACCGACAATGTTCGAAAATTGAACATTTGATGCTGTTCCATTGTCCTTATTCATTTTTACTTTTTCTGCTCAATAGTGACAAGGGTAATAAAAAACTTTTAAACAAGCAAATACCTAATTAGATTTTTCAGCACTATTTCATTCGAGATGCAATGATACGATAAAAAATAACGGAATAATCACTCATCAGCCTTTATTCATCGCCGCGCGGATCCTGCTGAGGGACTGCGGGGTCATCCAGAGATATGACGCTATCTTTTTAAGAGGCACATTCAGAATTAGTTCCGGGTGGTCATTTATCAGAGCGCTGTACCTTTTGCCGGCGCTTTCCTTGTCCGCCATCCAGATGACCTCATCCTCGAAATGACAGGCGTTTGTCTCGAAGACTTTCCGGATCGCGTTGGCGATGCCCAAGGATGTGTCACACAATTTGTCAACACGCATCTTGCTGATCCGCCACGCAATGCAGTCAGTTTCAGCCATTATCGTGATTTTCGACGGTCTCTGGGCGTTGTAGCAATAGATGTCCACGACTGCCTCACCGCCGAACGCAAACCACACGACAGCGTCACCGAATGAAGCCGACTTCGCTCCGCTCCATATTCCTGATTCAAGAATATACAAGGAATCGTCGAATGCGCCGCAGTTCACAACGATCTCGCCTTTACGGAAAGACATCCTCTCCATCAGCCTGATAAGTTCCGAGGCCGCCTCCCGCTCAAGCCCATAGTTTCCGCTGAATATGTCAATCAAGTTGTCCATCAGCCGCAAAATTCGGAAATAATACTTTCACCGCCAAATTAACATATGATAAAAAGCCAGCCTAAATCCGATGAATATGCCAGAAAAATTTCTTAATCTGTGAATATTCAGCCTATCTTTGCGCCCCGATTTGGAATATGAATGAATAGAAACGAAGGTGGGCAATCTTCAAATGCGAGACTGGAATTGTTGCAAGTAATTGCCCACTTGTTGTAAAAGTTGTATTGACTATGAAACGAGACTCTATAGATTTCGGTTCCGACAGCATTCCGGGACTTTTCAGGAAAATATTCATTCCTACTTTGGTAGGGATGGCATGCATGGCTGTGATGACGACCATCGACGGGGTGTTCGTCGGGCACGGGGTAGGGAGTGACGCACTTGCCGCTGTCAACATATTCGCACCTTTCTGGATGATTATGACAGGGTTAGGGTTGTTGTTCGGAATCGGATGCTCGGTTATTTCCTCTGTACACCTTTCTCAGAACAACGAGAAGGCGGCTCGCATCAACATGACACAAACCTTGATTTTCGGTGTCCTGATCACGGTGACACTGACGGTTCTGGTCCAGAGCTTCAGCACCCAAAGCGCTTACCTTCTCGGCTCCTCCGACAGGCTGCTGCCGTACGTCCTTGACTACCAGAAATGGCTGGCGTACGCTTTCTGCGCACTGTTCCTTCAGTCTGTCGGCCTTCTGATCATCCGTCTGGACGGATCTCCGAAGTATGCCTCCGCAGCGTCCGCGGTTCCATCCATCGTCAATGTCGTGCTGGACTATGTGTTCCTGTTCGTTCTTGACAAAGGACTAGAAGGAGTGGCGATCGCCACGTCAATCGGATGCTGGACCGGAGGACTTATGGTTCTGCTCTACATTGTGTTCATGTCCAAGACTATGAGGCTATATCCTCTGAAAATATCATGGAAAAGTCTCTGTCTTTCCCTGCGTAACCTGTGGTACCAGTTCCGTCTCGGATTGTCGGCCTTTCTTGGCGAGATCAGCATCTCGATGCTGATGTTCGTGGGCAACTATGTGTTCATGAGGTATTTGGGCGAAGACGGTGTCGCGGCCTTCTCCATCGCCTGCTATATCATGCCTTTCATATTCATGACAGGAAACGCGATTTCACAGTCCGCACAGCCTATCATCAGTTTCAACCACGGGGCCGGCAACCGTGGTCGTGTGATTGAAGCCCGCAAGGTGTCGCTGCTCACTGCCCTGGGACTCGGAATCGTTGTCTCGTTGGCTCTTGCGTTTGGAATCAGCCACGTGGCAGCGCTGTTCCTCAGCAAGGACACTCCGGCATATTCAATAGCGGCTCACGGTGTACCGCTTATGGCGATCGGCTTCACCCTGTCGATAGTGAACGTCGCTGCCATCGGCTATTACCAGAGTGTGGAACGGGCGCTTCCTGCGACCATATTCTCGCTTTCGAGAGGAGTCATATTCCTGGTTCCTTGCTTCCTCTTGATACCTCATTTAGCAGGAGTTAATGGTATATGGCTCGCACTGCCGGCGACCGAGGCTCTGACTTTCTTGTCAATCGCAGTTTTCCGCATTATGTCAAAACAAAGACGGTGAATTTATATTCATTGAATATTTTGCCGCTTATTTCCATTTTTTGCTTAAATTTGCAAAGAAACGAACGTCCGTAATGCTTGATGTGACTTTAATATCTTTGAGCGTCAGTGCGTCCAAGGATGCACAGTGGGAATGTTCTTTCATTGACTTTCATCGACCATTTCATCACTGTTTGAGATGGTCGCTTTTTTATGATAGATGTTTGAATAAAAGTTAGTTAGGTATATATCATGAACTCAAGAAAAGGCGCGACACTAAAGTTGGAGAACGGAGCGGAATTCCGCGGATTCTCCTTCGGCTATGACGGACCGTGCGACGGCGAGGTGGTCTTCTCGACCGCTATGGTAGGCTACCCTGAAAGCCTCACAGACCCTTCCTATTCAGGACAAATCCTATGCGTTACTTACCCATTGATAGGTAATTACGGTGTTCCACAGGAAGGAGCGGATGAACTCGGAATCTCAAAGAACTTCGAGTCTGAAAAAATTTGGGTAAGGGGAGTCGTCATCAGTGACTACTCGTTCGACTACAGCCATTGGGATGCGGTCAAGAGCCTTGACGAATGGCTGAAGGAACAGAAGATTCCAGGAATATTCGGAATCGACACCCGCGCCGTGACCCAGCTCCTGCGCGAGAAAGGTTCGATGCTCGGGATGATAGTTCCGGACGGAGTCGAGAAGGATTTCCCGATTGACGACCCGAACCTCGCCAACCAGATAGCCATTGTCAGCTGCAAGGATGTCATTGAATATGGCGGCGGCTCCAAGACTGTCGTGATGGTCGATTGCGGAGTCAAGCACAACATCCTCAGATGCTTCATGGAAAGGGGAGTGAAGGTTGTCAGAGTGCCTTGGGACTACGATTTCAACACATTGGACTACGACGGACTATTCATCTCGAACGGTCCGGGCAACCCGCAGTTCTGCAATGTCACGGTCGCCAACCTACGCAAGGCAATGGAAGGAGACAAGCCTATTTTCGGAATATGCATGGGCAACCAGTTGCTTGCGAGAGCCGGAGGAGCCAACACCTACAAGCTGAAGTACGGCCACCGCAGCCACAACCAACCTGTCCGCATGGTCGGCACAAACCGCTGCTTCATCACGTCACAGAATCATGGGTTCGCCGTGGATGACAAGACTCTCGGAGCCGACTGGGAGCCATGGTTCGTGAATATGAACGACGGCACCAACGAGGGTATCCGCCACAAGTCCAAGCCTTTCTGCTCGGTTCAGTTCCATCCGGAAGCCTCCAGCGGCCCGACAGACACAAATTTCCTGTTTGACGAGTTCATCAGCAAGCTGTAATCAGAAGAAGTCATGAAAAACACCAACATAAAGAAAGTCCTGATCCTTGGATCGGGCGCGCTCAAGATCGGCCAGGCCGGAGAGTTCGACTATTCCGGCTCACAGGCCCTCAAGGCTCTCCGTGAGGAAGGCATCGAGACAGTCCTCATCAACCCGAACATCGCCACCGTGCAGACCTCGGAAGGAGTCGCCGACAAGATCTATTTCCTGCCGGTAACCCCGTTCTTCGTTGAAAAGGTCATCGCCAAGGAGCAGCCACAAGGCATTCTCCTATCGTTCGGAGGCCAGACCGCCCTTAACTGCGGCGTGGAACTGTACGAGAACGGTATTCTGGACAAGTACAACGTCCAGGTGCTTGGCACCCCGGTCCAGGCGATCATGGACACGGAAGACCGCGACCTCTTCATCAAGAAACTCGATGAGATTGGAGTCAAGACCATCAAGTCCCACCCGGCGTCCAACATCGAGGAGGCCCGGAAGGCCGCCCACGAGCTCGGTTTCCCGCTGATTGTCCGTGCGGCCTACGCCCTCGGCGGACTCGGTTCCGGCTTCTGCGACAACGACGAGCAGCTTGACGAGCTCTGCGAAAAAGCATTCTCATTCTCTCCGCAGGTGCTTGTGGAAAAGTCTCTTAAGGGATGGAAGGAAATTGAATATGAAGTTGTACGCGACCGTTACGACAACTGTATCACGGTATGCAACATGGAGAACTTCGACCCTCTCGGAATCCACACCGGAGAGAGCATCGTGGTGGCTCCGTCACAGACCCTGTCCAACAACGATTACTATTTCCTGCGCGAACTGTCCATAAAGATTGTCCGCCACATCGGAATAGTAGGCGAGTGCAACGTCCAGTACGCCTACGACCCGGATGCCATGGACTACCGAGTCATCGAGGTCAACGCGCGTCTCAGCCGTTCTTCAGCCCTCGCCTCCAAGGCCACAGGCTATCCGCTTGCTTTCGTAGCCGCCAAACTTGGACTTGGCTACGGCCTGTTTGACCTCAAAAACTCCGTCACCAAGACAACCCCGGCATTCTTTGAGCCGGCGCTTGACTACATCGTCTGCAAGATTCCTCGCTGGGACCTAAGCAAGTTCCACGGGGTCTCCCGCAAGATTGGATCTTCGATGAAGTCAGTTGGTGAGGTCATGGCCATCGGCCGCAGCTTCGAAGAAGCCATCCAGAAAGGTCTCCGAATGATTGGCCAAGGCGCACACGGATTCGTAGGCAACAAGGAATTCCATGTAGCTGACGTGGATGAAGCCCTCCGCGAGCCTACCGACAAACGTATATTCGTAATTTCCAAGGCGATGCGCGCCGGCTACACGGTCGATCAGATCCACGACCTCACGAAGATTGACAAGTGGTTCCTGAACAAACTGGAGAACATCGTCAAGACTTACGAGGACATGAACTCATACGACAAGCTTGAGGACATGCCGACCGAACTTCTGCGTCTTGCCAAGCAGGAAGGCTTCTCTGATTTCCAGATCCAGAGGGCCGTATGGAAGGACACCGGAGCCGTCGCCGCCAACATGGACAAGGTCCGTGAATATAGGAAATCCCTCGGCATCGTGCCTGTGGTCAAGCAGATAGACACCCTCGCCGCCGAATTCCCGGCCCAGACGAACTACCTATACCTGACCTACAACGGCACCAAAAGTGACATTGAATATGAGAACGACGGCAAGTCCGTGATAGTTCTCGGCTCCGGAGCCTACCGGATCGGTTCATCGGTAGAGTTCGACTGGTGCTCCGTAACCTGTCTTCAGACAATCCAGAAACAGGGCTATAGGGGAGTGCTGATCAACTACAATCCGGAGACAGTCTCGACCGACTACGATATGTGTGACAGGCTCTACTTCGATGAACTGACATTCGAGAGGGTGATGGATATCATCGACCTTGAGAATCCGCATGGAGTCGTTGTCTCTGTAGGTGGTCAGATCCCGAACAACCTTGCTCTCAAGCTCCACAAGCATAATGTTCCGATTCTCGGTACATCTGCCGAAGACATCGACAAGGCGGAGGACCGCCACAAGTTCTCCAGCATCGTTGACAGTCTCGGAGTCGATCAGCCGGAATGGAGCGAGCTCACCACCGTTGACGAGGTTGACAACTTCATCAAGAAGGTTGGCTTCCCGGTTCTCGTCAGGCCGTCCTACGTGCTTTCAGGAGCAGCGATGAACGTCTGCCACGACGAAGAGAAACTTCGTCACTTCCTCAGTCTAGCCGCGGAAGTCTCTCAGGAGCACCCGGTTGTCATAAGCAAATTCTACATGCGAAGCAAGGAGATCGAGTTCGATGCTGTCGCCGACAACGGTGAAATACTCGCTTATGCGATCTCAGAGCACATTGAATATGCCGGAGTCCATTCCGGAGACGCCACCATCCAGTTCCCTCCGCAAAAACTGTACGTTGAGACCGTGCGCAGAATCAAGAAGATAGCGCGCGCGATCGCAGGAGCGCTCAGCATCTCCGGTCCGTTCAACATCCAGTTCCTCGCCAAGGAGAACGCCATCAAGGTGATCGAATGTAACCTTCGGGCATCCAGAAGCTTCCCGTTCGTGTCCAAGGTGCTTAAGATTGATTTCATCGAGCTTGCAACCAAGGTCATGCTTGGCCTTCATCCAGCCGCTCCGCAGAAGAGCGCATTTGATCTGGACTATGTCGGTGTAAAGTCCTCTCAGTTCTCTTTCGCTAGACTTGAGGAGGCTGATCCTATGCTGGGTGTAGACATGTCTTCGACCGGTGAGGTCGGCTGTCTGGGCGATGACCTTAACGAAGCCCTTTTGAAATCTGTTCTTTCCGTAGGGCAGAGGATTCCGGAAAAAAGGATACTTCTTTCAACCGGTGATCCGCTTCAGAAGGCGGACATGTTGAACGCTTGCAGGCTTCTCGTCGATAATGGTTATGAGCTTTACGCCACCGGTGGCACGTACAAGTATCTTGTTGAGAACAGTGTTCCTGCGACCAAGGTTCTTTGGCCGAGCGAATGCGACAACCCTAACTTCAAGGGTAGGTTCAAGCCAGCGCTGGATATGATTCAGAACAAAGAAGTTGACATGGTAATCAACATTCCTAAGAACTTCTCTGAGCTTGAGTTGTCCAACGGTTACCAGATCAGAAGAGCGGCCATTGACTTCAACGTCACCCTCTTCACCAACGCCCGCCTCGCGACCGCATTCATCCGCGCCTTCTGCTCCACCAGCATCAATGACATCCAGATCAAGTCCTGGGATCAGTATTGATTTTCCTCACCGGTCACTGAGCCTGTCGAAGTGACCG
>CAKULN010000050.1 GCA_934667175.1 uncultured Bacteroidales bacterium
TTTTTGAACTGAACTCAAATTTACTTAAATTTACGGACATATTCTAGCGGAATGAAAGAAAAAACCTCAGCGCTTCATTCGAAGTACATCATTGACGGCGTTTCCAGACGGCTGACTCCGGCTGAGATGCTTGATGATTGCCTTGCGTCCAAAGGGGAAGAGGCCCTTCCTGAAAAAGAGGAATTCGAGCCGATCGTCGACGAAAGCACGGATCCATCGCCATCAATGAACAAGTTTATGGATCAGAACGTCCAAGGCTACCTTGCGGCGGTTGTCTCCCTTTTGGAGGAGCCGAGACCTTTTCCGGTGGCGTTCGCCGACTCTTTCACCAAGAGCCGGATCGCGAAGGCCCTTCTGGATGCAGCCTGGCTTAACGGCCACTTCAAACTCGGTGACCTGACCATCGCCGCCAAATGGAAATGGAACGGCAAGCCGCTCGGGAATATGGCCGCGTTCTACTCTTCCGCGGAAGCGACAGCCGACTACATCAATGATTTAGGAATATGCCTGAGTGGGTATTCCTTCTCGGAAAGCGGGCGGCTTTGCCAAACCTCATTCAAGGTCGGGGCATGCGGGAAAGCCGAAAGCCCGGAGGAAGACAACATATTCCTGCCGGACAACGCTCCGTTCGGCAGCGAGCACCCCGTGCTGGGCAGACGCAGGACCGTTCCGGACAAACTGGTGGCGGATCCCGACAGCTGGATCATCTATGTTCCGTTCGACTCATGTGACTTCAGGCTTGGAGGTTCGCTTCTCTGCGACGCCCTCGGCCAGAACGGGGACAACTTCCCGGAAATCGGGGACGCCGACTATTTCATTGACTGTTATGAGGTTGTCCGGGAGTTCGTGGAAGACAGAATCGCCATGTCCGCCGCCACGGTATGTGACGGAGGTTTGCTTGCGGCACTGAAGTTGATGTGCTGTGGGGATGTCGGAGCCGACATCGACATCAGCGGGATCACGAGTGCCTACGGCGAGGAAGAAAGCGTCCGGATTCTCTTCTCCGAGGTTCCGGGAGCGATCATCCAGATCAAGGATTCCGACTACGACTACGTTGACGCCGAACTCCTGCTTCAGGACATCGCATACTACCCTGTCGGACATCCGGTAGCCGGCTCCGGCGAGGTAAACGTGAAAAACGGAGGCGGAGGAATCGCGAACATACTGCAATCCCTGCTCAGCAGCCAGGCATCGGAAGGGGAAGACTGACAAAGATTTTTACGATTATTCAATATATATATGGCAAGATACGCTGGCACTCCGCATGGCGGAGGGGGCGGCAGGAAGCCCAAAATCTTTGTTCTTGACACGAACATCATCCTGCACGACTATAAGGCCATCAGAAAGTTCCAGGACAACGACCTGGTCATCCCGATCGCTGTGATCGAGGAGCTTGACAAGTTCAAGAAAGGCAACGACACACTGGCTTTCAACGCCAGAGGATTCATGAGGGACATCGACCGGATCACCAACGGGAAATCTTTCGGGAAGTATGGAGTACCTATCGGCAAGGGGCTGGGCAACATCAGGATAGACCCTGGACACCCTTTCCCTGAAAGCATGAAGGGGATGTTCTACGATGATATTCCAGACCACAGGATTCTTGCGACAGCCATCTGGGTCCGGGACAACAACCCTGACAGGTTCGTAGCGCTTGTCACCAAGGACATCAACCTAAGGATGAAAGCCAAGGCCGCCGGAATGGAGGTTCAAGACTACCTGACCGACAGGATCGAGGAGGACAAGATCGAGAACTCCAACAAGGAGGTCCAGTACCTTGACGGCATCACCCCGGAGGCCATCCAAAGCCTGGCCTACAGCCCGGACACGTCTGTCGACTGGAAGACCGTCTGCAAGGCAAGGCCGAAAGCGAACCAACTTTACAAGGTCAGAAACGGAGACGCTACTCTATGCGCGAGATTCGACGAGGGCAAAGGACGCATCGTGCTGGTGAAAAACCGGATCGCCTACGGAATCCGTCCCCGCAACGACGAGCAGAAATTCGCGCTGGACGCCTGCCTCAACCCAGACATTCAGTTGGTCTCCATGACGGGAGGGGCCGGCACGGGAAAGACACTCTTAGCCCTTGCCGCGGCTCTTGAGCAAGCCAAGGATTTCGACCAGATCATCCTGACGAGGCCGACGATAGTGCTCGGCAATCAAGACATCGGATTCATCCCGGGAGACCAGAAGACGAAGATGAGCCCGTTCATCCAGCCGTTGATGGACAACCTGAACGTCATCAAGGCTCAGTTCCGTCCTTCGAGCAAGGAAGCGTTGCGGATCGAGGCGATGCTCAAGGAAGAGAAGCTGATGATCTCTCCTCTCGCCTACATCAGAGGCAGAAGTCTCGGAAGAGTGTTCCTCATCTGCGACGAGGCGCAGAATCTCACGCCCAATGAGGTCAAGACGATCATCACCAGAGCCGGAGAAGGCACAAAGATGGTGTTCACCGGAGACATATTCCAGATTGACCAGCCATACTTGGACCAATGGTCCAACGGACTGTCGCATCTGAACGAAAAAATGGACGGCCAGAAGCTCTTCGAGCATATATTCCTGAAAATCGGGGAGAGAAGCGAGCTCTCCGACATCGCGTCGCGCCTATTGTAAGAATATGAAAAAGACAAGTCTTCCAAATGACATATTTTGAAGTCAGGGGACAGATTTTCGAACGGTTTTTGAAGTATTTGTAATTGCTATAACCAAAGTTTTTAGTAATTTTGTAGTCTGTTTTTATCGGGAAGTCTATAAAACAAATTCTTAATAATATGTTCGACAAAAAGAAAAGAGTCTATCGTTTCGGTGGCAAGACCGCCGAGGGTGATGGACAGATGCGCGAGCTCCTTGGAGGAAAGGGAGCCAATCTGGCCGAGATGAGCAAGCTCGGCATGCCGGTACCTGCCGGATTCACAATCACAACCGAATGCTGCGCCGAGTACTATTCACTTGGCGGAGGTTATACCGAAGAACTCAAGAAAGAGGTTGCCGAGGCTTTGAAGGCCACGGAGACAGTCATGGGAAAGAAATTCGGCGATCCTTCCGATCCGCTTCTTGTGAGCTGCCGCTCAGGCGCCAGAAGCTCCATGCCTGGCATGATGGACACCATCCTCAACATCGGCCTCTGCTCCGCCACTCTTCCTGGAATGATCCAGAAGACCGGCAATCCAAGGTTCGTCTATGATGCCTACAGGCGTCTCATCATGATGTACTCAGACGTTGTCATGGAAAAGGCTGAGGGCATCGAGCCGGCAGACGGTCAGGGAATCCGCCAGCAGCTTGACAGGATGATGATGGAACTCAAGGAGAAGAAGGGTTACAAGTCTGACACCGACATCACGGCTGATGAGCTTAAGGAACTTTGCGAGAAGTTCAAGGCCAAGGTTAAGGAAGTTCTTGGAGTTGACTTCCCTGACACTGCCGAGGCACAGCTTTGGGGCTCTATCGGAGGTGTGTTCAAGTCTTGGAACGGAAAGAGGGCCATCGCCTACAGAAGAATCGAGAAGATTCCTGATGACTGGGGGACAGCCGTGAACGTGCAGTCAATGGTGTTCGGAAACATGGGCAACACTTCAGCCACCGGTGTGGCTTTCTCACGTAACCCTGCCACCGGAGACAACAAGTTCTACGGAGAGTGGCTCATCAACGCCCAGGGCGAGGATGTCGTTGCGGGAATCCGTACTCCTAACCCTCTCAACGAGGCCACAAAGACAGAGAAGAACAAGGATCTCCAGTCACTTGAGACCGCCATGCCGGAGGTTTACAAGGAGCTGGACGAGATACGTCTGAGACTTGAGCAGCATTTCCACGACATGCAGGACATCGAGTTCACCATTCAGGAGGGACACCTTTGGATGCTCCAGTGCCGCATCGGCAAGAGAACCGGCCTGGCAGCCCTGCAGATGGCCATGGACATGGTTGACGAGAAGATGATCGACGAGAAGACGGCTGTGATGAGGGTTTCCCCTTCACAACTTGACGAGATCCTCCACCCTATCCTCGACCCTGCGTCAGAGAAGAAATCCAAAGTCCTTGCGATCGGACTTCCTGCCTCACCAGGTGGAGCTGTCGGCCAGATCGTGTTTACTTCCGAGGCTGCCATGGAGGCTAACGCCAACGGAAAGAAGACTATCCTCATCCGCGAGGAGACTTCTCCTGAGGACATCGAGGGCATGCGCGCCGCGGCAGGTATCCTTACCACACGTGGAGGTATGACCTCACATGCTGCACTTGTTGCACGCGGATGGGGCAAGTGCTGCATTGTAGGCTGCGAGTCCATGAAGATCAACTTCGAGGCAAAGACAGTCTCTTTCGGCAATGTCACCTTCAAGGAGGGAGATTGGATGAGCCTCAACGGAACAAAGGGTTGTGTGTACGGTGAGAAGATCGACACGATGGACGCTTCCGAGAACCCTATGTTCATCAAATTCATGTCAATCGTGGACAAGTTCCGCAAGATTGGCGTCAGGACCAACGCTGACACCCCTGAGGACGCACAAAAGGCTCTCAGCTTCGGTGCCGAGGGAATCGGCCTGTTCCGTATCGAGCACATGTTCTACGGAGCCAACTCCGAGCAGCCTCTTGCCAAACTTCGTAAGATGATCCTCTGCAACACTGACGAGGAGAGAAAGGCCGCCCTCGCTGAGCTTGAGCCTTACATCAAGGCTTCTGCCAAGAGCACGATGAAGATCATGGACGGCAAGCCGGTTGTGTTCCGTCTGCTTGACCCGCCTCTCCACGAGTTTGTTCCGAAGACTGAGGAGAAAGAGAAGGAACTTGCCAAAGAGTTGGGTGTCACGGTAGAGGACATCGAGAAGCGTGGCGAGGCCCTTCACGAGGTCAACCCTATGATGGGTCACCGTGGAGTCCGCCTGCACATGTCTTACCCACTCATCGCCGAGACTCAGTACAGGGCAATATTCACCGCCACAGCCGAGCTTCAGCAGGAGGGCTTCAACCCTCATCCTGAGATCATGATCCCTGTGACGATCTCCGCCCGTGAGCTCAGTTTCCAGAGAGCTATCTGCGACAAGGTCAAGGCTGAGGTAGAGGGCACGACCCGTCAGTTCATCCTCTACAACTTCGGTACGATGATCGAGATTCCTCGCGCCGCCCTTACCGCCGACAGGATGGCCCGCGCCGCCGAGTTCTTCTCATTCGGTACCAACGACCTCACGCAGATGACCTTCGGTTTCTCTCGTGACGATGTCGGCACCTTCATGGGTGAATATCTTGGCAACAAGATCCTCGACGCCGATCCGTTCCAGACCATCGACACCAAGAGCGTCGGCAAGCTGGTTGAGTTCGGTATCCAGGCCGGTCGTTCCAAGAGACCTGACCTCAAGTGCGGTGTCTGCGGAGAGCATGGTGGTGACCCTGCGTCAATCCGCTTCTTCAACAAGATCGGTGTTGACTACGTTTCCTGCTCACCGTTCCGTGTGCCTATCGCCCGCCTGTCCGCGGCGCAGGCTGCCATCGAGCAGAGCAAATAGTTGGCTTCGCTGACATATTCATAAAGAATCCGTCCCTTGCCGGGGCGGATTTTTTGATTATCTGGAGCCGAGGTAAAGGAAAACCATGCCGAGGAGGACCAGGGCGAGGTCGATGGCCTTGCTGCGGAGGTTCTTCTCCTTGAAGACGATCGCGGCGAATAGGAAGCTGACGATGACGCTGCCGCGGCGGATCATCGAGACGACGGAGATCATGGCTCCGGGAATGGTGAGGGCATAAAGATAGACAAAGTCAGCGACGCTTAGGAATATGGAGATGAATATGATAGGCCATCTCCATCGGAAAGGGGTGGTTTTATTTCTGTTCGGGTACCAGACGAGGAGCATCATCACTCCCATCATGCCGCATTGGTAGATGTTGTACCAGCTCTGCACGGACATCTTGTCCAAGGCCAGACCGTCAGGATCCATCAGGAACTTGTCGTAGAGTCCGCTTAAGGCTCCGAGAATCGCGGCTCCGACAACAGCATAGATCCAGACATTATGCTCGAAATCAATTCCTTCCTTCTTTCCGCTGCGGCTCAGCATGAAGAAGGACACAACGGCCAGAAGAACTCCTATCCACTGGAGCCAGTTGAGTCTCTCACCGAAGATCAGCATCGCTCCGAGCAGCACGAGAACCGGACGGGTGGCGTTGATCGGGCCGACGATCGTCAGAGGGAGATGCTTCATTCCGAAATAGCCCAATGTCCAGGAGCTGAGGACTATGACGCTCTTCAGCAGAATCCATTTCTGCACCGCCCAACCGCCATATTCTCCGACCTTGAGGATGCTGCCGTCAAGGACATCGGTACAGTAGGACAGAGCGATGAAAGGAATGAATATGAGGGAACAGAACAACGTGTTCAGAAACAGCACGGGGATGACGGCATTGCCGCCAAGGGCTTCCTTCTTGCAAGAGTCGTAGAATCCAAGCAGGATCGCCGACAGGAACGCTAACGATAACCACATAACAACACTTACTAAACTAAATTACCTTCTAAAAAACTTGCATCATCTTAAGGAATCTTTTCCTAATCTGAGGAAAACTATTTTTTCGTTTTACTGACCGGGGTGCAAAGATAATGTTTTTCGGGAATATTAAGATTTGCTATTCAACCGCTAAAAAGTTAAATTTGTGATAGAGAACTGATGAACGAATATGGCTGAGAGACAGATTCCTGAAATGAACTACCTGATGTCCCTTGTGGAGAAGAAATTCCGCAAGAACGTCAAGACATCCACAGACTTTTACTCGCTGGCTCAAGAAATCGAAAGCGAGACCAGTGAAAGCGTTTCCGCATCCACCCTCAAAAGAATGTGGGGTTATGTCAACATGATTCCTGTCCCTCGCCAGTCCACACTTGATATTCTGGCCAAATACATCGGAGAGACGGACTACAAGACATTCCGCGAGAATCTTAAAAACTCCGATGCCATCCAGTCTATGTTCTTTACCTCCGATTTCATAAACGTGAGCGAATTGAAACCAGGCTCAACTATCGAGATAGGATGGAATCCTGACAGAATTGTTACGCTCAGATATCTGGGCGGCAATCAGTTTGAAGTCAAATCCTCAATTAACTCCAAACTCAAAGTGGATGACCGCTTCGAAGCGTCAAGCTTCATAAAAGGCGCACCTCTTTACATTTCAAGAATCATGAGAGGCAAAGAAGTCACACTCCCCTACATCGCCGGAAAGCAAGGCGGCCTTACCCTCCTGAAAACCCTTCACTAATCGATTTTCAGAAACGTATTCCTATTCCGAAATGCGCATCCGCATGGCCGAGGAAGTCTGAATTCACGCCAAGGGAAAGGATCAGGGATTTAAAATTCAACAACACTCCAGCTTCAACAGCGAAATTCATGAACGATTTGTCCTCGACTTTGGCCCACTCTCCGGAGACATCCTCCCAGCACAGTCTGTATGAAGTCAATCCCGCTCCGGCACAAAAGCCGAAATGACGTGAAGGGAACATAGTAAATCCAGCCGTGGCGACCGTCCGGCTCTCACGGGATTCTCCTGTCGCCCAGATGCTGCCATATTCAGTGGCTCCATCGCTGGTGCATGAGTAGGAATATTCATTCTTCCGGAAATTACCGCTATAGTGGACGTATGCACCGATGCCGTTCCATGTCGCCACACCAGTCGCACCGTATGAAGGGGCCGGGAATATTCCTACATCGGCCAGGATGGCGATTTTGGGCCCCACTGACGCCGATTGTGCTTTATCAGTGGAAGAACCCCTGTTCCGAAGGCCAGCCTTTATATCCGGTCGCCGAGCCTGTTCTTCCGGTCGCTGAGCCTGTCGAAGCGACTGAGCTTGTCGAAGCGACTGAGCTTGCAGAAGCGCCTCAAATCCAAATGCCTGAGAGGTCACTTCGACAGGCTCAGTGACCGGATAAATCTTCGGCACAGGGTTAAACACAGGACGGCCAGGTTTCTTCACAAACGTCCTCATACCTTGCAGGTATTTGGCCTTGATCGCCTCAAACCTTTCGGTCTGCGCCTCCGACATCCTTCCAGAAGCTTTGGACAATGTTTTCCGAAGCGAAGAAAGTTCTGCCAAAAGGCCTTTCAGTTCCGCCATACTTACGCTTTGTCCAGACTCGACCCCCGTCCTCAACTCCACGCAGCGATCACAAATGCGGGCATACTTGTCCAATGCCAAGTCGTAGTCGTTCCCTTGCGGAAAAGCGGCGGCCATAGACCCAAGACAAAGCATCAAGGCAAAGCATAAAAGAATATGTCCGAGAATATTCCTCATAGACATCAATGTATCGTACAAATTTAACACAAAAATAGTTATCTTTGAATATTCAAGTTTCGCCTTTGCGAAACACAGCCATTCTCCACTGCCATTAGGTGGAGACAAGTCACAGAGGGGAGGAATTTAGGGCAGACAGTCACCTTCGAATGTGAGATAATATATTTTACTGCAGGCGATTACCCACTTGCGAAAGTTAAGTTTGAATATTCAGACGAATTATGGACGAGGCATCCGGATTTTTCGAGACACCGACAGACGCTCAAAGCCCGATACAGGGTATGTTTGAGTTGGTACGCAGCAATCCAGAAAGTTACTGCGACATCTGGCGGGCGGACAAGGACGGGCGGTTCAGGGTCTACAAAGCCTTGAAGAGTGAATATGCCGGAGACCCTGTCTACGAACGGCTGCTCAGGAAAGAATTCGAGATAGGATATTCATTGGACCATCCGAACATCTGCGAGTACTACGGTTTCGTGAACATTCCGCCGCTTGGCAACTGCATTGAGATGGAGTGGGTGGACGGTTGCTCGCTGGACACGCTTTTGCCACGCGGAGAGGTCAGCAAGACATTGGCGTCCAAGATAATCAGCGAGACCTGTGACGCTTTGGCCTACATGCACTCCAAGCAGATTGTCCACCGGGACCTGAAACCGTCCAACATCATGCTGACCTACAATGGCAACAATGTCAAACTGATTGACTTCGGCCTTTCCGATTCCGATTCGCATTCCGTCTTGAAGGGTTCGGCGGGAACGCAGGTCTATGCTTCCCCTGAACTCATCTCTGGTGGCAATGTGGATTACCGCACAGACATATTCTCGCTTGGTTGCGTCATCGACCGCCTGAGTACTGGTTTTGGCAAGGTCGCCAGAAAGTGTTGCCAAAGAGACCCCAAGAAGCGTTTTCAGAGCGCATTGGAGGTGAAGGAGGCGATCAACAACCGGGCTAAGGCCTTTTGGGGGATCGTGGTCATCGTCATCCTTATCATCAGCGCGGTCGTCCTTCTCTTCCATCCATGGAAACGTCCGGCCAGTGCACCTGCCAGCCTGAGCACAGAGATTGACTCCATGCGCAAGTCCGCCGACAAAGACAGCTTACTTCCAGCCCCCATATCCCCACAAGAGAATGCCGAAGAGCCTTCAGAAAAGGGACATACGCTCAATGTAAGCGGTTCCGAAGGCAAACCGGCCTCCACCACTAAAGAGCCAACTCCAAAGAGGACACACAGCGACAAAGAAACCATTGACGAACTCTTCCGCCAGGCCACAGAGCTGTTCGACAAATGATTATTGTCCGTAGGACCAAAGGGATCGGCTGGCTAAACAAAGGCAGCAACTTCCACCGACATGTCCGAGTTCATGTCGGTTCATTTATTCATGGATGAATTATGGCGCTCCCCCACGCAACGGATTGTGTACGCATCGGCCTGGCCATAGACGATGTCAACATACGTGGGAGTGAGGCGCAGACCCCGGGCACTAAAACTATAGGAATCGCATGCCGATGACGACCAATACAATCCTTCCGGATTACCATAGGCATCTCCAACCTGACGGTGTTTAGCGTTTCCGGAATTGTCAATATATCCCGCCAACGGCAAGAATATGGCCGGTACTCCTGAACCGTACGTTTTGCTTCCGGAAAACCAGCGGCCTTTCTGTCCCTCGCAAGTCACGAGGGAAGAATAGTGGAGCTTCAAGGTCGTGCACTCACTCAAGGTCGGTATCCGCCAACCGTCAGGACATGGATCATTTTCAGTCTTGACCGGATCGGCCTCAGTTCCTTTGTTCCATAAGATGGAATTCTTCACGGACAGCCAAGATCCATGGGATGAGGTGAAGAAGACATTTGAATCAGCCTCGGACAAGCCGACATCCGCACTTACCGGACCGGATTTCAAAACTGGAGAGGAAGCGTCCTTGTAGTTCGGATCCGAGTAACCGAAACCGAATTTACGGCCCCATTGATAGACTTTACCAAACGGGTAATCCTCAGGATGATAGCCACAATTGACAGGAGCCCAGACCGTGCCGTCAATCACTATTCCATTGCCGTAATCAACTCCTTCTTCCATGTACGGCACTTGATTATTTCCATGGTCGTTTCCTGCATCATCCTCCACAGTCAGAGCCTCGTACTTGCCATTCCACTCACTCCAGTTCTTTGCGGTCTTATACTTCTCAAGGGAGGTGGACGGGACGAAAATCCTATTTGCTTTGGCACCTATAAATGTGTCCTCCATGTTCGGCGGCGTAGATGGTAACACTGTCACCTTCCTAAGAAAGTCACAACCACAGAAGGCCTCAGGTCCGATGAATGTAACCGTTCCAGGAATAGTCATCTCCCAAAAGCGACAATTCTTGAAAGCATTCGCCCCAATCGTGTTCAGATGTCCGGGCAAAGATAATTCTTCAAGTCCCGTGCAGTTCTCAAACACAGCTTTACGGATAGCAACGATATCTTCAGGCAGCGAAGTTAATTTCAAGTTTTTACAAAAATAGAAGGCATACTCTCCAATCTCCAACAACCCGTCCGGCAGACTCGTCCATGCCAAAGACTCACATCCTTGGAAAGCGTACCTGCCAATCTCTTTCACACCTGACGGAATCTTTTTCGGGTTAAAACTGACATCGTTCGTAAACGCCCAATCTCCGATATAATGAATATTCGCAGGAAGTTCCGAAGGCACCACTCCAGGGCAGTGCGCGAAAACACCGCCTTCTATCGTTGTCAATTTCGAAGGCAAGGCGGAAAGTCTGATGCTGGAACAGCGTGAGAACGCCCAGCCGCCTATCTCTGTTATGGTCTCCGGCAAAGATGTCAAAGGTATACTGGAGCAACCCACAAATGCATGTGTCTTGACAATTGTCAGGTTATCCGGAAGTTTGGACAAAAGCATATTCCCGCATTCTTCGAACGCACGTTCCCCGATAACAGAGACACTTTCCGGCAATTTTATGTTCACAAGGTTGCGGCAGAGTTTGAACGCAGAATCAGCCACACTCGTCAAACCGGTGAAATGTTCGAGTTCCTCGAATGAGGTGATCTCCTCGTTCCTCTTGAAAACTTGACGCAGATTGGCCACCTGAGCTGCCTCCACCTTCGACAGTTCACCATCTCCGTCCAGATCCCAGTTTTCCACACAGATCGCCTTGACCTCGGGATCCTTGAAC
Source organism: uncultured Bacteroidales bacterium (assembly GCA_934667175.1). Taxonomy (GTDB): domain Bacteria; phylum Bacteroidota; class Bacteroidia; order Bacteroidales; family UBA932; genus Cryptobacteroides. The sequence goes on from CAKULN010000050.1 coordinate 11,434, forward strand.
TCGATGTTACGTTCTACCGGAGAAGGTGGATCAGGCCCGGCCGGTTCCTTCCCCGTCGCAATCTCCCGCAAATCTGAAACCACCTCATCACGACCGTTGCCGATCCAAGCCCTATAGAGATAAGTGGTGGAATATTCAAGGTCTCCCATGATCAATGAATATCCCAACCCTTCCGTCTTGGCAACAGCCATCCGCTCCATCGACTGCTCGTCCTCCCCGAAATAAAAGCCGAACTCCTTAGCCGATGCAAAATCCTTCTCGTCCTTAAATGTTGCGCTAAGCGTCACAACCCGCCCCTCAGCCACCGCACTGACCGCTGGCAGTTCCGGAATCCGCAAATCCTCCGGTACAAGGTTCCCCATGCAGCCCACCAAAGCAGCCGCAGCAAAAAGAAGAAGCACCTTAAACATTCGAAGACAATCCATTCTGAGTGGTTTGCAAAACTTAACAAATATACACAATCCCCTTGGAATATCCTCACATTTTTGTGCAGATGAAACAAAACGTGGACAAAGATAAAAAACTGCTTACCTTGGAATATCCTCATGTTTGTTGTGCAGATGCAACATGCAGAGGCACAAGCGTGGACGGAAATTGCAGAATGGCACCCACGGCACCCGAAACCTGTTGTTCATAATGCCTGAGGTGCGGAAAACCATGTGGGCGCATCAGCCGCCAAACCGGTCGCTGAGCCTGCCGAAGCGACTGAGAAAGACTTTTGTTATATAAAAAACATAAAAATTTATAAAAAACATATTCTTACCCCCTAATGTTTTTTATCACTTGATTGAACTTGATGGAAATGATTGTACATTGGCATCTGTTTCTGTGTGGTCACTTGACGGTTAAGGAACGCCTCCTCGACAAAAAGGACATAAAACGGGATCCGACAATTTGTTTAACCAACTAAAACTATTATCTTTATGGCTGTTAATGGGTATGATGATCTGAGTGCCTACGGCTGGGACCGCGCACTCTTGGAAGACGAAAGGACAGGATTCGGTGACAAAGTGGATGTGGAGGGTGATTCACTGCCACGGTACATCGACCCGCTGAACGACTGGGGATTCAAGAAACTTTTCGGGACGGAGGTGAACAAGGAGTTCCTTATCGCATTCCTGACGGAGATATTCCCGGACAAGAGGATCAAGGACATCTCCTACCTCCCAACCGAGCAACTTGGACTGGCCTCCGGTGACAGGAACGCAAGGTTCGATGTGATGTGCAAGGATGAGAGCGGGGAGAAATTCATTGTCGAAATACAGTTGGCCTATCAGAAGCATTTCAGAGAAAGAGCCCTGTACTATTCCGGTATGGTCCTGCACTCGCAAGGTGTGAAGGGCAAGAAGTGGGACTACAACGTCAAAGGGGTGTATTTCATCGGATTGCAGAATTTCACTTTCGGACCGGAAAGAGGCGGAGGGTTGATCCGGAGATATTCAGTGCGGGAGGACGAGAGTGGTGAACTGATGACGGACAAGCTGCGGTTCGTGTTCATCGAGATAGGGCGGTTCGACAAGACACCGGAGGAACTCAGGACGAATCTGGACAAGTGGTTCTACGTGCTGAAGAACCTGCACCTGTTGCTGGAGCGCCCGGCGGCGTTGGTTGACAGGATATTCAGAAGGTTCTTCGAGGCGGCGGAAGTCATCTCCCTTACAAATGATGAGAAAAAGCAATATGTCAGCAATATGATCAACGAACGGGACACTTACAATCAGATAGCCTACGCCAGAGAGTTCGGGCGGGAGGAAGGAATCAAGCAAGGGTTGGAACAAGGCAAGGTTGCCGAGCGAGAGGCAATAGCATTACGTATGATAGGGGCCAACACACCTATCGAGTTCATCGTCAGCTGCACCGGCCTTGACAAGGCCTCTGTAGAAGCACTTGCCAAATACTGAAAGAGAATTGTCCGTGAGCTAAAATGAATCACCCAGTGAAGAGGGTATAAAGCCTGTCCGGAGTTTTCCGGCTCCCGAAACCGGTTGTTCATAATACTTTGGGTGCGGAAAACCATGTGGGCGCATCAGCCGCCAAACCGGACGCTGAGCCTGCCGAAGCGACTGATCGTGACGCTTCGACAAGTTCAGCGTCCGGAAGAAGGCTCATCAAGGCCGAAGTCAACATCTCCACCCAGACCCGCACGAATGAGTCGTGGGATGTGGTGAAAGGGAGATATTCGGATGCTACGACAGGAGCGTTTCCTTTTTCCGTGCTTGAAAAAGTCGCTCGTTCATGGCCAGAAACTCTTCCATAGGGAAATAAAAGAAATGAGGCGAGCTAATCGCTCGCCTCGTAAGACAATCTAGTTCCAAGAACCGGTGCTTGGATCGATGGAGATTTCTATCTGCTCCTGATCAGGGGAGGTGTTGAGTTTGACTGTCAAGGTGTGGACAAAGCCTGGACGGAAACTTAGGGAAGTTTCCAATAAGTAGGCGATGCCGCCCATCGTGATCTCGACAAGAGGAGTACTCCTCTCGATGTTCTGCGGCACAAGGACAGCCTCGAACCGAGTGTTGGAGATCTTTTTCATCGTGATGGTGTTCTTGGTGCCGAAAGGATTCTTCTCCACTGAGCCTTTCGCCCAATCAACACGACATGAAGTGATGGTGTTATAGACATGGGCAACCACATCCTCCGGAATATCACCCTCGAATTTCTCTCCTTTGACTATGTTCACAATGACCTTGGACATCATGTGGTAGAAAGAAAGATCCACCGAACCATTCGAACGGCTTACATTCTGAGCCGAGGCATAAAGAAGATCGGACTTCTCCATCCCATCTCCATTCTGGTCCGTCTCGACTGAAAAAGAATAATCTTCAATCGATCCAACGAAAGGCTGATAAGGGTAGAAGGCATAGAAGTCGCATGCAACATCGCTCCAATACAAAGTTCGGGCTCCATTCCACTTTGTGCCATCAAATGTCAACTTCTCGTTGTTAAGATAGTTGCCGCCCACCTGAAGTGGTGCGGAATGCTCCACGGCATAAATCGACACCGCATCTCCTTGCTCAAAGGCCGTTGCTGTGGCTTTAGTCACCGGATAGCCGATTTTAAATGAAATCACATCGGACTCAGGCTGAACCATCCGCTCCCTCTCACAAGAGACAAGAGCCAAAGCCATCATTAATACTATCGTCTTTTTCATAACTCTTCCTCCTTATTTCACGTTAGGATGTTCACCCATATAGACCGGAGCATGCCCCGTAGCCCTGTGGAATTTTGAATCAACACCGAATGTCCCATCAACTGAGGCAGCTGATTTGGTGATTGTTCCGAAATCGAACACATCATTGGTATAAAAGTCATCAAGGCTAAATGTCTCACCGGCATATTCCTTGATCCTTTCGACAATGGCCTGACGGCTGATTGAAGAGAAGTAAGGAATATTATTGTTCATGCAACTGGTTGCCTCCGACCTATATACGCCACGGGAGTGCATGTAGCCTCCCTCGTACATGTCAACCCGATTCGAATATTTCGAATTGTAGATAAGATGGCTCCACGGAGCCTGCTTGGCATCCCCATTCATTGTCAGATTCTTGTACCAACCCTTGGATTTATAGAATCCGAACGAAGAACCAAGATCATCATCACCGGAAGGATGATCGCAACCATCCACGCAGGAACATGTCTGGATGAACGCATTGTGGTAGATGTACTCGTCTCCGAGTTTTCCGAAGCCATGGCCACCAGCCTCATGCTGGATTATGCCTCTGAAATCATACGGGTAGGCCTCCTTGCTCACAGGGCAGCACGCTATCGCGGAGCCGTCACCGTACATCATCGTCACACCCTCGTACGTTGATGTGTTCTGCAGCATGATGACTAGGCTCTTGGCGAGATCCATAGACGAATTTGCCTTCTTTGCCCATTCGAAACATTCATCAGCCATAGGGGCAAGCAACCTATTCTGAGTGAAATAGCTGCCGAACTTATTGTCGATGACCGTGTTGACAGTGCCGACTCCGCTTTCATCCGACATTGAAACGACTGCATAGACATTGAAATAGTCCTTGTAGGTCTTGTACGGCTCGACATCGAAGAAATGATCATAACCAGCCTGCGCATTTGCAAGGAAAGTTCCTTTGGCGATGTCCTTGGCATCGTAGCCGTCACCAATAAACACGATGTCGATTCCCTTGCCTTTGCTAGACGGCTGTAGGTTCTTGACTTCACCGTCTGAATAGTCGCTGTCATATTGCTCAACATCCATCTTGCAAGTGTAGTCTGTGTCACCACCAAGGAGGAACACAATCTCACCGGAGCGCCCTTTGTACTTCTTGTAGCTTGGGGTCAGGAAAGTACCCTCGTTGACTTCGAACGTCTCGTTCGTCCGTGCCATCTCGGAGATGGTTACGGTAACATCAGTCTTGCCAGTGCCCGAAGCAGGGGTGACTGTCACCCACTCCGGCTTTTCCTTTATGCTCCAATCAAAGCCTGAAGGGACACGCAGAGTGTAGGTGCGTCCCATCGCACCATTGAGCGCACGGACCCGCTGACGGCTTATCGAGAAATCATAATGTGCGGAGATGCGTTTGAAATCCTGCCATCCATTAGCCGATTGGTATCTTGCCACCGACTGTGACGGGACTTCAATAGTGAAATTGTCTTTAGCGACACCATCGAAGGCACCGGACATGACGACTGGTGGCTCGATGGCTTCGCATGTGATCTGAGACAGATTATAACACTTTGTAAAAGCGTCTGTGCCAATCACGGTAAGAGATGATGGTAAAAAGATTGAAGAAAGCTTACATTCACTGAAAGCATAAGATTCAATGTTTACCAATCCTTCCGGCATGACTACTGGCGACAACGATAGGTCATTTCCTCTAAAAGCACTAGCCTCAATTTCTTTCAATGATGTCGGGAAAACAACACTTGAAAATTTACAACCAGCAAAGGCTGCACCTTCTATACGTTTACAGCCATCAGGAATTACTAACTCTCCGCTAAAGCCACATCCATTGAAAGATTGGCCACCTATACTTGAAGCATTATTAAGCAAAAGATTACCCTTAAATGAGCACCCCTCAAACACATAGTTAGGCATTTCAGTCACTTTATCAGGAATTACGAGATCCCCCACAAAATTACCACCATTATAAAAAGCAGATTCACCTATCTTCTCCAAGTTATCTGGAAGAACAAGGTTACCAGTGAATTTTGCGAATCTAAAAGCACCACTACCAATCACTTTCAAGGAATGAGGCATCTCTAACTTGCCGGTAAGATTGGAGCACCCAGAAAATGCTACTTCACCTATATATTCTAATTTATTTGGTAAAGTTATTGAAGATACTGGAGTTTCAAAGAAAGCTACTCGTTCAATTATTTTAATTTCATCAGGTAGAATTAGTGATCCACTAAGTCTCGTGTAACTGAAAGCTGATTCACATATTTCTGTAATATTATCTGGAAAAGAAAAATAGTATAATGTCTTTTTCTTTGAAAACGCTTTAACAGGAATTACATTATCTGCATACTCTTTCTTGTCATTATAAATATCATCTTGGAATTTCAAAGCATGAGAGACCTTAGCTTCCTTCATATTCACCGCCTCAAGAATGTCCATCTTGTCACGCATGAAATAGAAGTCCTCTGTCGTGACAGTGCCTGTCACTTTAAGATTCTTGATCTTGGCAGGGTTCTTTCCTGCTGCCTTGATTGTAGCCTCAAGAGTTCCTGGTTCGGAGACATTGACAACATAGTACTGCCTTGCCTCGCCACCGTGGGTGTTGCTGTCCTCGGTCCAATCTACGATCTGGGTAGAGCCGAGGGAGAGTTCATAGCCTCCTGTGGCAGTCTTTTTCGAGATGTTGATGGTGACGTTCAATTGTTTGCCTACCTGATAGTCAACAGCGTCACTCTGTTTGAAGGTGTAGGAAACGCCATCTATAGTGATTGAAAAAAGTACGAGACCTGACTCAACTTTCTGCGGGATGACGATTGCCCTGAAGGTGCCATCGCTCTGCGGACACATCACGATTCCGTCCTGCTGGGCCTCGCCCAAAGGTGTGGCGACTCCGGTGGAGTAGTCAATGGTGGCTTTTCGGGTGGTGTTCGTTAGAATCACACTCTTCTCCAAGCTTTCGAATTCTCCTTCCGCGAAGCCGTCCTTCTCAGCCAGTTTCACCTGAACGGCAGACAGTCTGTGATTCAATGTGACTGCCACAGCTGACTCCACCGGAGTGATGTTCTCACCTTTTCCCCACAGGAAATCGGACGCTTCATAGCCGCCTAAAGATGCGGCTGTAGCTTCCGAACTTTGGTCTTTACGGACCTCAAAAGGGAAGGAGTTAACATCTGAAATGCCTGATTGGTAGGGGTAGTACAAATAAAGGTCAACGTTAGTGTTGACATCCTTGTAGTACACACTCTTGACCGGCACCCACTTGTGATTCGCCTCGTCAAAGACATATTTGACGTTGTCCGCCTGGTTGCCCTCGGAGACAAGTGTTCCCGCCTTCGCGTTCTTATCCGTGTAGTTGACGGCAAAAAGCCCGACCGCATCCTTATCGACAAAGCCAGCCGCTGTCGCCCTTGTCTGCACCTGATTGATCGAATTGTAGATGTTGATCGGAACCAACTCCCCCTTCTCGACCTCAGGCTCCAGCATCGCTTCCTGGGCGCACCCCGCCAATAGCGCGGCAAACGCCAAGGACATCACTAAAAGTTTATCAGATCTCATAATTCGTACAATAATTCGTTACATAGTAACCGTTTATAAATAACTTGCCTCTCACTTAATCACTCCACCATCACTGCGCATCTCCCCCAATGTTTCCACCTTTGTCCCAATCGCCAATGATCATCCCCATCGACTGCGGCACCTCGGCCCACGAGGAGCAGGTAAGAGCGCCGATTCTTCCGGCCGTGTAGTTCGCGGACGGAGTCTTCTTGCACTGTAATTCTTTTTTCTGGTCATTGAGGACACTGATCGTGATCTCTGTTCCTTTAAGATTCACTGGAGCGGACATGACGTACACAAGAAATGTTGTCGAGCCGTCAACGCTGACCCCATCCAGATCAATTGTAATCTGGTTTGAAAACTTTGTCCCGTTGATGCTCACCGAATTGTCCTGAGGCTGAAGGTCGAACCATCCTGATTCGACAAACACTTCAGACGGAGCTGTGATCGCCAGCTTCGTGTACGTTCCGGCCGGCAACGTCAGCTTTGGCCTGATGATACATCCAAGATGATGGTAACTGAAGTTAAGATTGCCGCTTTCGGAAGATGTGGCATCAGTGTACATGTAGTCATAAGCTCCGATGTGATCAACGCCCGTCAGCCCGCATTGCTTCTGCCCGTCGTAGGACACGGGGATGCAGTGTCTGTTAAGGTAGATGTCGCCGATGAATGGGTAGTAGCTGTAGTACTTCGCTGATTGTTTTAGTGCCCAGCCACCTCCGTTGAACTCGGCGCTGTTGGCGCCCGCTCCATCTTCCATCGCGAAATAGACCTGGGCTCCCGTATTTGGATAGATGCCTACTGTGTCACTGTCCGCCCAGATAAACTCCGTGTTGTTGCGAATGCTTGTTCTGGTCGGTGGCGTGTCTTCACCGATCTCTTTATATTCGTCAACAATAAAAGAAATCCTGTCCACTGTCGAAAAGTCAGCATGGAAGGAATCGTCACCTTTGCATCCGCCCGACAAGATCGCCAGAGATATTATTATCCCGGCCATTGTGAAATGCTTACACATGGCGGCCCTTTAGTCTTCTATCAATTCCCAGTCATCACCGGTTCCCTTTGGCCCGGAAGTATCCGCAAGAAATGAATATTGAGCGGTCAGTTTGACCACTTCGACTTCCGGCACGGAGTAATTCTCCAACACATTAGTAGGGTTTGTAACTTGTCCAATCATAACAGTATTTTTAATGTCATATATATATGTTGTACATCGTTGAGTTTCTTGTCCTGTAGCAATGTTACAGTTTGCAGTTAAACAAGAAAAACTCAAGCTGATCCGGTGTGACACCGCTCATTTTGTTAGCGATCTCCGACATGCGGCTTACATA
>CAKULN010000051.1 GCA_934667175.1 uncultured Bacteroidales bacterium
GACACACCAGTTGGGAGAGTAGGTCGCCGCCGTACTTCGGAGTCCCGGACGTCTTCACGACGCCCGGGACTTTTTTTGTGTTGTCTCCAGTCCCCTGTGTCCCTTTCCTTTTATGATTCCCCACCGACCCTCCTGCACCCTCCGGAAGCTTTATCGCCTTGTTTTGCTTCCCGCCGGTCCCTCCTGCACCCTCCGGAGGCGTTATCGCCTCGTTTTGCTTCCCGCCAGTTCCTCCTGCACCCTCCGGAAGCGTTACCGCCTCGTTTTGCTTCCCGCCGGTTCCTCCTGCACCCTCCGGAGGCGTTTCCCGACTTTTATGCTTCCCGACAGTTTCTCGTGCACTTTTCGGATGCATTATCCGCCTTTTTTGTCGTCCGATGTCTCCTTGCTGCTACTTTGAACGACATTATTCCCTCTTTTTGTGGTTGATCCTCTTCTTCTGCTCTAACCAAATAACTTTTCCTGCATTCTTTGTACCATTGCAAGAAGGTTATGGCGGCCCTTCACCCGGATAGGTCGCACGCAGCGTGTTGGCCGCCATAACCTTCTTGCAACGGTATACCCTAAGTTGAGTGCCTAAAAAGGAAAATCAATCCTTGAACTTCGTCCATATTTTTGCTGATTTATTACGTATTTCTCCCCTTCAATGCCCCTAATGTTCTCCACTTTGGAGTATTAATTCGTTTTACCTATTTGCTTATTAATTTGAAGTTTATCATCTATGTTGCTTCAAGTTATTCCACTTCTTCACCACTAAGAGTTATTTGTTTTAACCATTTATATATTTTTGCCTTCCCCATACTGCCTTTTCATCGAATAGGGTATGGGCATGAATAATATTAACATTATAATTGTATGCGTAAATTTATTGTGTTCTTGGTGCTGTTGGTAGGTTTCTCGGCCTATGCCCAGCAGCGTTCTGTAAGCGGAACGGTCAAGGATCAGAATGGCCAGCCGGTGGTCGGGCTCACGGTAATGGAGCAGGGAACCGGCAATGGTGTCATCACTGATCAGGACGGCCGCTATAACATCAATGTCTCATCGAAGGATGCGATTCTTGAGTTCGCTTCTCTTGGCTATGCCACGGTGGACGAGAAGGTCGGCGGACGGGCCGTGGTCAACGTAACGGTCAAGGAGCAGGCTCTCGCGCTTGACGCGGTTGTGGCCATCGGCTACGGTTCTGTGAGAAAGAAGGATCTGACCACCGCTGTCTCGACCGTGTCCACAGATGACATCAGCCTTCGCCCTGTGCCGACTGTTTCTGGATTTATTCAGGGAAAGGTCGCCGGTGTGACGGTGCAGCAGACATCCGGTACTCCTGGCGGCGGGATGACCGTCAGGGTGCGTGGTAACTCGTCCATCACATCGGGCAACGATCCTCTTTATGTTGTGGATGGTGTGCCTGTCGGAACCGGAAACGGGGCCATTACCTATCTCTCGCCGAATGACATCGAGACGATGCAGATTCTCAAGGATGCGTCTTCGGCGGCGATCTACGGTTCACGTGCTGCCAATGGAGTTGTCCTTATCACCACAAAGAAGGGGTCTAAGGATGTCGGCCCTCAGATCAACTTCACTTCGTACGTTGGCCTCGGCAAGGTGGCCAAAACTTTCGATGTCTTGAATGTAGCCCAGTACAAGGAACTTATGGATGAAATCGGGGCGGTCAAGCTCCCGGATGGCCTGAAGGATGAGACGGATTGGTTCAAGGAAACTTACAAGACCGCCGTTTCACAGAACTACCAGCTGTCCGTCTCCAACGCCAACGACAAGACACGGTACTACATCGGCGCCGGTTATGTCGATCAGGAAGGTATCATCCGCACAAGCTACTATAAGAGGTACAACTTCAGGGCGAGCATGGACTCGGACATATTCAAATGGATCAATGTCGGAGCTGACGTGACTTTCTCCCATTGGAAGCAGAACGGCATCATTTCCGGAACAGGCTCCAACAGGGCAGGTGTCGTTATGTCAGTGATCAACACGCCTACCTATGCCAAGGTCTGGAGTGAAGAGAACCCTGATCAGTATTGGACCAAGTTCTATGGGGCCAATGTGACGACTCCTGCCGAGAACATCGCCCGTCAGGAGAACTTCTACGATCAGAACGACAGGCTCATCCTGACTGGACACGCCACGATCAAGTTCAGCAAGAACCTGAATTTCAAGTCGACGGCGACGATGGACAGGACCTGGACATTCAACTACCAGTTCCTCGATCCTATCAAGACGGCGGAAGGCCGCACTCAGCACGGAGCCGCCAACACCACCCGCGCTGACAACAGGGTGATCGTGCTTGACAACATTCTGACTTACAAGAACAATTTTGGAAGGCACAGCCTTGAGGCCATGGCCGGAACCTCGGCCACGCTGTCTCATTGGGAGAACCTGACCGGTTCAAGGCAGTACTTCTCACCTGACTACGACAACATCCTTTACGGTCTCAACGGAGGTAACTCCTCCGGCCTCAGAGGAAACTCCCAGGGACTCTCGGAATGGAGCATAATGTCTTACCTTGGCAGAATCGCCTACAACTACGACAGCAAGTACTATCTGACAGTGAATATGCGCGCGGACGGTTCGTCAAAACTTGCTCCGGGCCACAGGTGGGGCTATTTCCCTTCCGCTTCCGCCGCATGGAGAATCTCCGGAGAGGAATTTATGCAGGATGTTGACTGGATCAACGACTTGAAGATCCGTGCCGGTTGGGGACAGCAGGGTAATCAGGGCGGTCTAAGCGACCATGCCTGGGTCCAGAACTATGCCACCATCTACTACGACTGGACAAAGTCCGAGAACGCGCAGGCCACTCCTTCCCTTGGCGCCAAGACAAACATCGGCAACAGGGATCTTACCTGGGAGACCACCACGCAGACTAATGTCGGAATTGATCTCTCCGTTCTGAACAGCAGACTGAACTTCACGTTGGACGGGTACTACAAGTACACCACCAACCTTCTTATGAGTGTGCCGCTCCCGGCTCCGAATCCAAACATCACAAGGAACGAGGGCGAGATGTCCAACTGGGGACTTGAGTTCGCTGTCTCTTCCGTGAACATCGACAAGGGCGGCTTCCGTTGGAACACTGACTTCAACATCTCCATGAACCGCAACAAGCTTGAGAAACTTACTCTCCAGCAGGTCTACAACTACATCAAGCCTTCCGACATCCAAAGTGAATATGTCGTACGCATGACTCCAGGCATGCCTCTGTCGCAGTTCTGGGGGTATAAGTCCAAGGGCGTCGATCCAGAGACCGGTATGATGATCTACGAGGACCGCGATGGCAACGGCAAGATCACGGATTCGGACAAGACATGGATCGGAGATCCTAACCCGGACTTCACGTTCGGTATGACCAATAATTTCAGTTACAAGGGATTCAACCTTAGCTTCCTCATCACAGGCTCTGTAGGCAACGACATCTACAACGCCTCAAGAGTTGACATGGAAGGTATGGTGAACGGCTACAACCAGACCACTGCTGTCCTTCGTCGTTGGCAGATTCCTGGACAGATCACCGACATCCCTAAGTCGAACGAGATGTACAATGTCAAGGTCTCCTCACGTTGGATTGAGAACGGCTCTTACCTGAAAGTGAAGAACATCACCCTGTCCTACGACTTCACAGGACCTAAACTCAAACGGCTCAACATCACAAGAATACGCCCTTACGTGACACTGGACAACATGATCACGTTCACAAAATATTCCGGCTACGACCCTGAGATGAGCCAGTGGGCCAACGCGATCCATTTCGGAATTGATTGGGGAACATATCCTTGCGTGAAGACCGTGACATTCGGTGTGAACGTTGATTTCTAAAAGATGATGAATATGAAAAAGACATTGGTAATACTCTCAGCCCTCGCTATGATCCAACTCGCTTCCTGCGATCTTGACCTTTATCCTGAGACTGGTTATAATGAGGGTAACGTGTTTGTCCCTAAGGACACCACGACTTCCCAGTATACTTCGGCCGCGCAGATGGAAAGCCTTGTCAAAGGTTTTTACAGCGGCGTCTTGAAAAACGACAGGATGCAGAGGCTTCAGTTCATGGACTGGTTGGTCTATTCTGAAGTCCGAGCCGACAACGCCTACAACGGCTCTCCAAGCACCGCAGAGCTTGTCGGCATCGAATCCAACAAGATTGACGGATCGAATCAGAATGTCACTCGAGATTGGAGTGACTTTCAGCTTGCGATAAACGCAGCCAACCAGGTAATCTGCAACATTGACCGCATCCAGAAACTGGATCCGTCCATGACTCAGGAACAGCATGACAACTGGCTTGCCCAGGCGGACATTATAAAGGCTTTCTATGTGTTCAGAGGTACGCAGCTTTACAACACTATTCCTGTCATCAACTCCATCCCTGACCCTATAACCGCCGAGAATGTAGAGGAAGTCTATCCTTCCTATTATCCGTCTCGTCCGGCGAGGGAGGACATATACGCCCAAATTGTGGAGATGCTTGAGTTCGCTGCCCAGAATGCACCAGATCTCAGTGCGGAGGACAAGTTCGTCCTTTCCAAGACATTCGCCAAGGGAATTCTGGCCCATGTTTATGCCGAGAAATCGAATATTCAAGACTGGGGCAAGGTAGCCCAGTGGTGTGAGGCTGTCGAGAAGGACATGAATGTCAATTCCGGCAGCGCAGAGACATTGAGAGCCTCCCTGTGTGACAACTACAAGGACTTGTGGTCTTATGATGTGTCAGCCAAGACTGCAGCCAAGAACACAAAGGAGTCCATCTTTGAGGTGACATTCACGGCGTCATCAGGCAACTGGCTTCACATGATGTTCCATAGAAATCAGTTCTCTCCTAACGACAGCTACACATGGTCTAAGTGGATCACGCCATCCAGGAACCTGATTGACGCCTATGACGCAGAAGGCGACACTGAAAGGAAGAATGTCAGCATTCTTTGGGACGCCTGCAGCTGGAGCCTTTACTATCCTGAGGCTAATTATGCGTTCATGGGCAAGATGGAGACCTCTGCCACAAGCATCATCCTCATGCGCCTTGCGGAGATCTACCTGCTTCACGCTGAGGCTCTCGCGATGAACGGTGACAGCGCAGGGGCTTTGAAATATGTCAACGCTGTGCGTCTGCGCGCCAAACTGCCTGTTGTCAGCGGACTCTCTGGTGACCAGCTGATTGACAAGATCCTTGATGAACGTCGTCTCGAACTGGCTTTCGAGGGCTTCAGGTTCTTCGATCTTGCCCGCCACGACAAGATCATCGATGTTCACAATAATGTGTGGAAGGATGATTCCTACTACCTTACAAGGGATCCGCTTGATCAGTACAGCATTTTCCTTCCTGTGCCGACAACGGTGCTTGACAAAAACCCTAACATCGAGCAGAATCAGGGCTATTAATGTGCGGAAAAGTCATGCGTTACGATAAACTGTTGTTCTTCTTCACGTTGTTCCTTTGCTCCTGCTGCGGCAAGGCTTCCGGAAACACCGAAGGGGGAGAAGACACCCCTCCGGCTCCGGAGCCAAGCCCTGAGACTGTGACGGCCTATGTCACAACCGCTGACAAAAGCCTTCTGTTCAAGTCTGAGGAACTGGAGCTTCGCAAACCGGGAACAATGGCGGTTAATCTTGTCACTCTTGATTCAACTGTGACCTACCAGACCGTTGACGGCTTCGGGCCGGCCTTGACAGGCAGCACCTGCTACAATCTGCGGGCTGTGATGGAGCCATCGGCCAGAACGGCTCTCCTAAAAGAAGTCTTCGATCCCAAAGAAGGGCTTGGATTCAGCATGGTGAGGGTCACCATCGGTTCCTCGGACTTCGGTCTTGACGAGTACACATGGTGCGACAAGAAAGGAATGGAGAATTTCGCTGCCCATGAATATGATGTCCGTGACCTTTTCCCTATCCTTAAAGAGGTTCTGGCGATTAATCCTGATGTCAAGATAATCGCCACGCCTTGGACAGCGCCACGCTGGATGAAGAGAAGAGTCAACAACGACAGCGACTACTATTCATGGACCAGCGGAAGGCTGAAGCCGGAATGCTATCAGGACTATGCAGAGTATTTCGTGCGTTGGATTCGTGTGATGAAGTCCCAGGGATTCGACATCTATGCCGTGACGCTCCAGAACGAGCCTTTGAACAAGGGCAACTCGATGTCAATGTACATGCCTTGGCAAGAGCAACTTGAGTTCATAAAGACGGCTGTCGGCCCGGCATTCGGGAAGGCCGGTCTGAACACAAAGATCCTTGTCTATGACCATAACTACAACTACGACGGCATCGCTGACCAGCAAGGCTATCCGATGAATATCCTTGCCGATTCCGAGGCCGCCAGGTATGTGGCGGGATCCGCATGGCACAATTACTATGGAAATCCTAAGGAGCTGGATAAAATGGTCAGCAGGTTCCCTGATAAGGAAATCTACTTCACGGAGGCTTCGATCGGAGGTTGGGCGCCTGATTTCGCGAAGTGTCTTATGACTGACTTCGACAACATCTTCATCCAGACCCTCTCAAGGGAGAACAAAGGGGTGACTCTTTGGAACCTGGTTTTGGATGAGAATTATGGTCCCAAGCGTCCGGGTGGCTGCCAGAATTGCTATGGTGTGGTTATGATTGACTCAAAGACCGGTAAGGTGACCGACCGTAAGACCCAGTATTACAACCTTGCGCACGCTTCCAAGGTGATCCGTCCGGGGGCGCGCAGGATTGCGACAAGGGGGAACCTCAAGTCTGGTGTCTCATGCCTGGCGTTCCTAAACCCTGACCATTCCTACGGAATAATCATCGAGAACAATTTGTCTGAAAGTCACTCGTTCACTTTTTCCGACTCGGGGCATTCCGTAAAGTTCACGGCACCTGCAAAGTCAATAGCCTCTATAAAATGGAATAACTAAGATAATGATAATGAACATGAAATACATTGTAAAACAATCTTTGGCCGTCCTCGTGACGGCTATGGCCTTCACCTCCTGCTACAGGGAACCAAAGCTGAAGGTCACCGACAAAGGCCCGGAGATGACCTGTGAGATCGCCCGGTCCGCCAACATGGGAGAGAACCTTCCGTTCAAGGTGACGCTGAAGGACAACATCGCGCTTTCCACGCTGCAACTGCATCTTTTCTTTGACGGAACGGAAGTGAGCAAGAAAGTCATCAGGACAAAGGAGAACGGAGTATTTGAGGGCACTCTTGAGATCCCTTATTACGCTGACATCTCAGACGGAACCGCGGACCTTACTGTCACCGCCCAGAACATTGAGTTCGGACTGACAGAGGAGAAGAGGACCTTGAGCGTCACACGTCCGGACTTTGAGTACCTGACCTTGACCACATCAGAAGGCAAGGAGGTCCGAATGAACAAGATAGGGGAGTATGAATACTCCTGCACCTCAGAGTTCCCAAGGGAACTTAAGGCTAAGATAGTCTCCGCTCCGTTCGGCTCTACTGGAGAACGTCTGACTTTCGGATTTGACGGGAAAGGAATTGTCGTAGGTGGTGATGACTATATTCCTTTTACCTATGGCTATGCAGGAGAATATACAGTCAAGTTCAACACAAAGACATTTGTGGGATCACCTTTCGTGACAATGGAAGTCAATGGAGAGATTCCTGTGGCTATGGACAAGGCTGAAGAGATCCCTGCCGGAAGCTATGGTGTGAACATCCCTCTCAAGCAGGGCGAGACCATTTCCATAATGGGATTCGATTTGGCAGACTGGACAATTGATTCCGACTATCTTGAAACAATAGACATCAATAAGGGACAATTCAAGTTCCTTCCTGTCACAGGACAGTACAGGATCGTTCTGCAGACCTCCAACAAATTCATCAGGATCAACCCTATGAAGCCGGGTGCTCTGACAGGTAAGGATTACTTCCCGATTCTGAACGATGATTTCACGGGTGGTCTTTGGGCAATTGGTGACGACACCATTGGCAAGCCGGAAGCTTCGGGCCACGGCTGGGCACCGGAAGTCGGTGGACTTTGCTGTTCTCCTATCAAGCCTAAGGTCTTCCAGCTTACTCTTGTGGCCGGACACGGACTTGGCACAAAGACGGGAAGCAACTTCAAGTTCTTCTTCCAGAGGACTTGGGGCGGTGAGCTCAAGGGTGCTTCCTATTCGGATGTCAAGCTGCCTGCAGAACTTGGTATTACCGCGGACGGCAACATCGGAGTCGTTACAGATCTTAAGGAGGGTGATCGATATCGCTTCACTGTTGACTTCAGCTCGGCCAAGAAGACTTCCGGTTCGGCTGAGGGAGTGAAACTCGTCGGTGTGAAACTGTAAAACGGATTCAGACAGAATAATATTCAAAGCTATGATTAAGAAACTAATATACCTTACATGTCTTGGCCTTGGTCTTCTCAGCCTTGGCTCATGCGACGACAAGGTCGCCAAGGGGGACACATATCTTGATTTCCTTGATGATCAGGGAAACAGGGCTTCCACTGTGGAATTTGCTAGAGGAGAGGGCGAACGCACTCTTGACATGACCTCAAACACTGACTGGACCATCACAGTGCCTTACGAGGCGCAGTCATGGTTGGATGTGACTCCAACGGCCTCATCCAAAGATCAGAAAGTGACGATAAATGTTTCTGCCAATGAAGGTTATGAGCGTTCAGCCGTGTTGAAGCTCAAGGTCTCAGGCAAGGCCGGTGCGCTGATGGTGACTGTGAAGCAGGACGGTGACATGCTGCCTGCGGAACCGCTGCCTGACAACCTTAAGGATGACTGCATTCTTGATGTGCAGTTCAATCAGGACGGTACTGCCGTGGATGTGTCCGGCAAGGGCGTGGAAGTCAAGACTGTGCCGGGAGCCGGTCTTGTCACCTACGAGAGTAGGGCCACGAGATCCTATGTGGCGCATTTCAACCATGAGCCTGGGTCTGGTTTCACAAGCGGCTATTACCGAGTTGACTACACTGAGGATTCCGACCTTTGGAAGAAACTGGCCGATGGCCATTCATTGGAGATACTCGTCAGGTATGATGCTGACTATGAGTCATGGGGCGGTGAGATAAAACCGTTCAGTGCCATGGAAGCCGGAGGCACCGGATTCCTTATCTCGAAGAAGGAAAAAGGTCAGGAACTTACGTTCCTTCCTAACGTAAGCGAGAACGGCAAGAGCACATGGAGATGGGCGACAAGCCAAACAAAGCCGGCATTTGGTCGTTACTATCACCTTGTCGGAGTCTGGAACAAAGAGGAGAAGAAGGCCTATGTCTATCTGGACGGTGTGCTTAAGAACACGGTTGACGCTCCTGGCAATCTTAATATACCGGGCAATGCCAAGGCGCACTGGATCTGCATTGGCGGAGACGCTGGTCCTAATGGCGCGCAGGCCGCATGGAAAGGGGACATCGCCATCGCCAGAATATTCGATTCTCCACTGACTCAGGCTAAGGTGACAGCGTTGTATGACCGCGTCAAAGGTTACAGCCTCCCAGTCTCGACAATCAATGTTGACAATGTTGTGCTTCCTTCCGGAATAGAGGTCAAGGCCGGAGCGAAATATCCTATCCTGGGAACCGGATTCAGCAGCGGTGATGTCATCTCATTCCAGTCTGTGACCGGGAAATATGTCCAGACCGCAGCATGTGAAGTCTCCGTTGACAAGGCAGTCGTCACCCTTCCTTCGGACATCGTGACGGGTTCCTACAAGGTTGTCCTTAAGCGCGGAGGGGCGTTCTACGCGCTCGGTGTGGCGGATCTGACCGTCACTGACAATCCAGCAGCGTTGAAGGTCCCTGATGTGGTCGCACACAGGGGATTTCACAAGAGCGCTCCTGAAAACTCCATAGCCGCTGTCAAGGCCGCGAAGGATCTGGGTGTCTTCGGCGCTGAGATTGATGTCTGGAGAACGACGGACGGTCGTCTTGTTGTCAACCATGACGCCAAGATCAACAACATTGTGATCCAGAACAGCACTTACGACAAACTGAAGGATGTCAAGTTGTCCAATGGTGAGAGTCTCCCTACTTTGGAGGCCATGCTTGACTGCATCGGCAAGGATTCGAAGACCAAGCTGATCATTGAGATAAAGACGCATAACTCTCAGGAGAAACAGCAGGCCGCAGCCACCGATGTGGTGTCCTTGGTCAAGTCTAAAGGAATGGACAAGGTTGTGGAGTACATCGCTTTTGACTATGAGACCTGCAAGGGCATCGCGGCGGCTGACAAATCGGCCGTCGTCGGCTACCTTAACGGGGATAAATCTCCGGCGGATGCCGCTTCTTCCGGAATCAAATGTCTCGACTATCAGATGAGCGTGTTCAATTCCAATCCGACATGGATCAAGGAGGCTCAGGACAAGGGCATCATTGTCAATGTCTGGACAGTCAACTCTGATTCCGAGATTGTGTCCGCTGTCGCTAAAGGGGTTGACCGGATCACGACTGACAATCCGGACAGAATAGCTGAATTGTATTCGCTGTTTTTCAAATAAATAAAGCCTTTGTATTAGATCGATTACCTATATGGGGGTGGACCAAAAATTTTTGGTCTGCCCTTTTTTAGTTAATTTTGCCGGTGATGATCACTGAATTGAAAGATGTATGAATAAATTGTCCACATTTGTTGTGCTCCTGTTAATGTTTTCTTTTACAGAGTGTTATGTAATGGGGGGGGGTAATTCTGTAACCCTGTTGGACGAGGCTCTCAGACTGAAGGAGACGTACGAAGGAGCGTTTCTGAACAAAGTTGACGCTTTGAAGAAAATGCGGAGAAAGGACATGCCGTTCGAAGGGGAGTACCAGCTCAACAGGAAGATAGCGGAGGAATATTCCTCATTCAGTTTTGATTCCACTATGGTTTATCTTGAGAAGAACCATATCCTTTCCCTTGAAAACAGGGATGATGTCCGGCTCACCGAGACTGATCTTCTTAAGGTCAAGGAATATATCAGGGCCGGCTATCACGTTGAGGCGTCCAATCTGCTTGCTACGATACGCCCGACCATGATCAAGCCCGAACAGAAGCGTTTGTGGTTTTCTGTCAGACATTCTCTGGCTGGTGAGATGATGTCATATTCAGGTGGTTTGGATCTTTATTGGGTTAAGTTCGCTGAGCGGAACGAGATGCGGGACTCCCTGATGCGGTACGTTGAGCCGGATTCGTTCGAATGGTACTTTCTCAACAGGGAAGCGGCTCTGTCAGCCAAGGATTCTGTGTCCGTCCGGAGGCTGACGGAGGAAATGCTTCATTGTACGGAGGAATGGTCCTCTGACTATGCGGCCGCGTGTTGGTTCTATGCGGAGGGAATATCTCCGAAAGATTGGAAGCAAAAACTGGAATGGCTCTGCAAGTCTGCAATTTCCGATGTCAGATGCGCCAAGAGAGACTATGCGGCCTTGAATGATGTGGCCCGCATGCTGTTTCAGGCGGGGGACATCAACAGGGCGTTCAGGTATGTCGCCGACTATAGCCTTCCGGACGCGCTGGCATTCAACGGGAAACTGAGGCCGTGGCAGATCTCATGCTTCTTTCCGATGATAGAGCGTGCATACGAAGCCAAGCAGGTACGGCAGAGACAGGTGATTCTGGCCTCGGCCATATTCGTGAGCCTTCTTATGATGGTGCTTGCCTTTCTGCTCGCCTCATTGCTCCGGCATCATAAGGCGTTGCAGAAGACGAATGAACGGCTTAAGACTCTTAATCTGAGATTGGAAGAGTCAGACAAGATCAAGGAGGAATACATAGCCTTGTTTCTTGAAAAGGTCTCTGACAACATAAACAAGAACCGCAAGAGCCAGAACCATCTGTTGAAATACCTCCGCAGGGGGGATAACAAGTATCTTATCGATGAGATAGAGTCCCTTCCGCCGATTGATGATGACATCCGTCAGTTCTACAAGATGTTTGATGAGGCGTTTCTGAACCTTTATCCGGATTTTGTGGAGCAGGTCAACTCGCTCCTTGCGGACGGAGAGAAGATAACCCTTAAGGACGGGGACCTGACTCCGGAACTGAGAATCTGCGCGTTGATCCGCCTTGGTGTCACAGACTCAGGCAAGATAGCCTCTCTGCTCCACTATTCTGCGAACACCGTTTACAACTATCGGGCGAGAATCCGCAACAAGGCCTCAGGTCCGCGGGACAAGTTCGAGGACGCTGTCCGGCATCTTTCGATGCCTGATGTGGTTGGCTGACGGTCAGTCGATGGTGTCTTTGATGTTATATCTGTTCCGCTCGGTGGAGTTGCGTGAGATCATCTCGCAGATGAACCCGGCCAGGAAAAGCATCACGCCGAGGATTACGGCGAGGATGGCAAGGTAGAACAACGGCTGGTCTGTGACTGCCCTGAAATGTGCTCCCTGTGCTTGATGGATGAGTTTGGCTACGATTATCCAAATCGTCATCACAAAGCCTACAAGGAACATCAGCAGACCGGAGAATCCGAAGAAATGCATCGGCTTCTTGCCGAAAGTGCTCAGGAACCAAAGCGATAGCAGGTCGAGAAAACCGTTCACGAAACGCTCGAGGCCGAACTTGCTCTTCCCGTACTTTCTTTTCTGGTGATGGACTGGTTTCTCGGTGATCTTTCCGAATCCGGCGTTCTTGGCTAAATAAGGGATGTACCGGTGCATCTCACCATAGACCTCGATGTTCTTGACAACCTCGTTCTTGTAAGCCTTGAGGCCGCAGTTCATGTCATGGAGTTTGATTCCTGTGATCCAGCGGGCTGTGGCGTTGTACAGTTTGGAAGGCAGATTCTTTGTCAGTTTGTTGTCTTGCCGGTGCTGCTTCCAGCCTGAGACCACATCGTAACCTTCCTCGGTGACCATCCGGTACATTTCCGGGATCTCCTCCGGAGAGTCCTGAAGGTCGGCGTCCATTGTGACCACAACCCGCCCCTCGGCCTTGGCGAAGCCTTCGTAAAGGGCGGCTGACTTGCCGTAGTTGCGACGGAAGGATATTCCTTTGACCCTTTCATCGTCTTTTGAAAGTTCTTGGATTTTCGCCCACGAGCCGTCGGTGCTGCCGTCGTCGATGAACAGGACTTCGTATTCATACCCTTTGGCGTTCATCACGCTTCTGATCCACGCCAGAAGTTCAGGAAGGGACTCTTCCTCGTTAAGAAGAGGAACTATTATCGAAAGGTCTTTAGAGTATTCCATGACTTATTTAATGTCAGTGTTTCCGTTTTCTTGTCCGCGATCCCCGAACGGGTCGATCGGGAAGAGTCTTCTGGCGAAGGCCGTGGAAAGAAGCCAGCCCCAGAGGTAGCAGTAGACGGCGGAGAAGACAAAAGTGATTGCCGGGAGTTTTGAAATCATCTTCTCCATGGCCGCCATAGTGTTGGAATCCATTATGCTCTGGTAGGAGTTCTGGACTTCCTGGATCACCTGGGTCATTGTCTCAGGATTGATGACAAGCATCTGCAGGAGTGAGAATCCGGCCACGATAAGGGATGAGAACAAGGCGGTTTTCAGACCATAGTGCTGGAGTCTTGTGTAGTCGGTTTCGTAAGCGTTGGAAAATCTTAGCATCAGGAGACGGAACACATAGACGCAGGCGACGATCTTCGCGATCTTGATCAGGAACACAAGAAAACTGCCGAGGAATCCTTTGAGCCCTATCGCCAACGCCAGAGTCGGCAGGTAGTCGAGAATGATTGTGGAGACAGCCATGACAAGCCCCGCCACAGCGGCGCAGTTCCAGGAGGCACTGGATGAAAACTCTTTCTTCATCGTTCGATAACATTAATTTTATGCAAAATTAGCAAAAATATTCGTACCTTTGCCTCTTGGCTAATAATATGGCTGGCCAAGTTCAAGTACTTGGTCTGTAAATACTGGTCAGACCAATTTATTTTAGTTTTTGTATGATTAACATTACATTTCCTGACGGTAGTGTCAGGGCCTTCGAGAAAGGCGTTACAGGTTATGAGATAGCCAAGAGCATCAGCCCGAGGCTTGCGGAGGAAGTTTTGGCGGTGGCTGTGAAGCCGGCTGCCGACACGACTGTCGGCAAGGGTGTCACCTACGACCTGAACCGTCCGATCGAAGAAGACAGCTCCATCGTCCTTCTTAAGTGGGACGATGACGAAGGCAAGAGAGTTTTCTGGCACTCCTCATCGCACTTGATGGCGGAGGCCCTCGAGGATATATTCCCTGGCGTCAAGTTCGGCATCGGACCGGCCATCGAGAACGGATTCTACTATGACGTGGACCTTGGCGGCCGTCAGATCACCGACGCCGATTTCGCGAAGATCGAGAAGAGGATGCTTGAGCTGGCCCGCGAGAAGCAGGATTTCGTCCGTCAGGACGTGTCCAAGGCCGACGCCCTCAAACATTTTGAGGAGACTGGTGACAAGTACAAGTGCGAGCTCATCAGCGAACTCGCCGACGGAACGATCACTTACTACACCAACGGTCATTTCACGGACCTTTGCCGCGGACCGCACCTGCGCAACACCGAGGTCATCAAGGCCGTAAAGCTTACCGCCATCGCCGGAGCCTACTGGCGTGGTGACGAGAAGCGCGAGCAGCTCACCAGAATCTACGGAATCACCTTCCCTAAGAAGTCGATGCTCGATGAATACCTTGTCCTCCTCGAAGAGGCCAAGAAGCGTGACCACCGCAAGCTCGGCAAGGAGATGGAACTCTTCACATTCTCTTCACGTGTGGGACTCGGTCTGCCGCTCTGGCTGCCAAGAGGCTCCGTGATGAGATTCGAACTTGAGAAATTCCTCCGCAGGAAGCAGAATGAATATGGCTACCTGCCTGTTGTCACCCCTCACATCGGAAGCAAGGACCTGTACGTGACCTCGGGCCACTACGCCAAGTACGGCAAGGACTCCTTCCAGCCGATCCACACTCCTCAGGAGGGTGAGGAATATATGCTCAAACCGATGAACTGTCCTCATCACTGCGAGATATTCCGCTCGTCCCCAAGGTCTTATAAGGATCTTCCTTTGAGGCTCGCGGAGTTCGGAACCGTTTACCGTTACGAGCAGAGCGGCGAGCTCCACGGGCTCACCAGGGTCCGCTCCTTCACTCAGGATGACGCCCACATGTTCGTGACCCCTGACCAGCTCAAGGGCGAGTTCGAGAAGGTGATCGACCTGATTCTCTATGTGTTCAGGATCTTCAAGTTCGACAAGTACACGGCTCAGGTCTCACTTAGGGATCCTAACAACAAGACCAAGTACATCGGAAGCGACGAGAATTGGGAGAAGGCGGAGAACGCGATCATCGAGGCCGCCAGGGAGAAAGGGCTCAAGACAGTTGTTGAATATGGCGAGGCCGCGTTCTACGGCCCTAAGCTTGATTTCATGGTCAAGGATGCCATCGGAAGGAAGTGGCAGCTCGGTACCATTCAGGTGGACTACAACCTGCCTGAGAGGTTCCAGCTTGAGTATACCGACGCGGACGGAAGCAAGAAGCGTCCTGTCATGATCCACCGCGCTCCGTTCGGGTCCATCGAAAGATTCACCGCCGTGCTTCTTGAGCACACCAGCGGACACCTGCCGCTCTGGCTCAGCCCGGATCAGATCAAGGTGCTGCCGGTCAGCGAGAAATATGCTGAATATGCAAAAAAAGTTTGCGGTTTGCTGAATAATTCCGATATTCGCACTTCTGTCGATGACAGGAATGAGACTCTCGGCAAGAGAATCCGTGAGATTTCCCTGCTAAGAGTGCCTGTGCTAGCCATCGTGGGAGAAAAGGAAGTGGCGGACGGTACCGTCTCCGTGAGAAGGGAAGGCGCCGATGCCGGCACAATGAAAGTCGAGGACTTCATCGCTTGGTTCAAGGCCGAAGTGGCCAAGGAACTGGCTTAGTGAGGAGTCTGCGGCAATATTGACAATTTAAAGGAGAGTTTTAAACAGAGCAGAATGCCTTACAAGCCGAAACCACACTACGGAGGCCCTAAGCCAGCCACCGCATTCAGACCAAGCGCAGGTCCAAGACCGGCAGGAGCACGTGGACCGCGTCCTTTCGTCCGTCAAAAAGCGGAGGATGAACTGAACATCAACGAGGAGATCACCGCCTCACAGGTCCGTCTGGTCGGTGACAACATAGCGGAACCGGGTATTTATCCGATTTCCAAAGCCTTGAAGATGGCGGACGAGCTTGAGCTCGATCTTGTTGAGATCAGCGCCAAGGCTGACCCGCCTGTATGTAAGATCCTTGACTACCAGAAGTACCTCTATCAGCAGAGGAAGAAGGCCAAGGAGATGAAGCAGAACGCCTCCAAGGTTGTCATCAAGGAAATCCGCTTCGGGCCTAACACCGATGAGCACGACTTCCAGTTCAAACTCAAGCATGCGCAGGAGTTTTTGGAGGAAGGTTCCAAGGTCAAGGCTTCAATATTCTTCCGTGGACGCTCGATCATGTTCGCCGAGCAGGGGGAGAAGCAGCTTTTGAGGTTCGCCGTCGAGCTTGAGGAATATGGCCG
This sequence comes from uncultured Bacteroidales bacterium, assembly GCA_934667175.1. Lineage (GTDB taxonomy): Bacteria > Bacteroidota > Bacteroidia > Bacteroidales > UBA932 > Cryptobacteroides. The sequence goes on from CAKULN010000051.1 coordinate 16,399, forward strand.
CGCGGAGAACATGCCTACACTGGAAGGGAAGAGGATGACGATGATGATCGCCCCAATAAAGAAAAAGTAATCCGCTGGGTGCGGAGAACAATATTAACGTTTAATTTATTAAAAACAATGGCAAAGCTTAAGACCAACTCCGGTGCCAAAAAGCGTTTCACGCTTACCGGATCGGGAAAAATCAAGAGGAAGCACGCTTACCACAGCCACATCCTCACCAAGAAGACCAAGAAGCGTAAGAGAAATCTTGATCACTTCGCTATCCTCCACAAGGATGACGTGAAGAGAGTAAAAGAGCTTCTGGTCCTGTAAGTTTTCATGTTTAACTTGGAACGCAGTAGAAAAGCATCGCCGAAGGGCGGTCACTGCCTCCGGAAAAAGATCATTTTATGCCAAGATCAGTAAATTCAGTAGCCTCAAGGGCTCGCCGCAAGAAGATTCTCAAAAGAACCCGCGGTAATTTCCTTTCCAGAAAGAATGTCTGGACTGTAGCGAAGAACACCTACGAGAAAGGTCTCACCTACGCCTATCGTGACCGCAAGGCCAAGAAGCGTACTTTCCGTGCCCTCTGGATCCAGAGAATCAACGCCGCTGCCCGCCAGTACGGCATCTCTTACTCCCAGTTCATGGGCAAGCTCGCCAAGCAGAACATCGGTCTCAACCGTAAGGTTCTCGCCGATCTCGCAATGAACAATCCACAGGCGTTCGAAGCAATCGTCAATTCTGTAAAATAGTGTCTGAGAAGTGAGCTTGAGGGAAACATACCACAATAAATGGGTAAGGATGGGCTTCTGGTCCGTTCTCTATGTGCTGTGGGTGATCTGGCTCGGGAATTATTGGTGGCTCTTCGGCCTTGCCGTCATCTTTGACCATCACATCACCCACAAGGTGAAGTGGATGTTCTGGAAGAAGGAGTACAAGGAAGGGGAGAAGCGCAATGTATGGCTTGATTGGCTTGACGCCATCATATTCGCTGTCGTTGTCGTGACATTCATCAACATATTCTTTTTCCAGGCCTTCAAGATTCCTTCATCGTCGATGGAGAGTTCCCTTTTCACCGGGGACCATCTCTTCGTCAGCAAGCTGACCTTCGGACCGAAGGTGCCTCAGACTCCGCTGTCCGTCCCGTTCACGCACAATGTGATTTTCGGTAAAGAGTCATATTCGACTCTCATCCAGAATGACTACCGTCGCTTGAAAGGGCTCAGGAATGTGAGGAGAGGAGACTATGTGGTGTTCAATTTCCCTGACGGAGACACGGTTTTGTCCCGTTTCCCGTCCGAGGACTACCACACTTGGGTCAGAAGGGCAGGCAAAGACTTCGCCTTGGCCAACGGCGGCCCGATCAAGGTCCGTCCTGTTGACAAGAAAGACCACTATGTCAAGAGATGTGTTGCCCTTCCGGGGGATTCACTGTCTGTTATAGATGGGCTTGTCTACACCAATGGGGTCAAGCAGGAAGTCTATCCGGGGATTCAGTTGTCTTACACCGTCGTCACCAATGGTGGCAGGATCAATTCAAGGACTCTTGAGAAGATGGGCCTCAACCTTGAGGAACTCTATTTCGATGGAAGTCTGCCGGGCTATCCGGCCATGCCTCTTACCGAGAGCATGCTTGAAGAGGTCGGGAAGATTTCTTCCGTGGTCAGTGTTGAACCGAATCTGGATGTTTACCCGCCTGATTTTCCGGACTCTTATCTCAGTCTCTTCCCGTTCACAGAGAACACCGGTTGGACCAGGGACTATTACGGCCCGGTCTGGATTCCTAAGAAAGGGGCTACGGTTGACCTCACGGCGGAGAATCTTCCGCTCTACGAGAGGATAATCTCAGCCTACGAGGGTCATGAGTTGAGGACGGACGCTGACGGGAGGATATTCATTGATGGAAAGGAGGCTTCAAGCTACACTTTCGAAATGGACTACTATTTCATGATGGGGGACAACAGGCACAATTCCCTGGACTCAAGGTACTGGGGATTCGTTCCTGAGGATCACATAGTTGGAAGACCGGCCCTGGTTTGGTTGTCGACTGATGCGAGTCGTAGGTTCCCGAACAATATACGGTGGCGCAGATTCTTCAAATTTGTCTGAATTATTTGCGATTCTGAAAATTTAGAGCGAAATTTGCAACCCCGCAATTTATTTTGAATCAATAAAAAAGTAAAATATTATGGCAAAAGTTTGTCAAATCACAGGACGAAAGAGAATGATCGGCAACAATGTCGCTCACTCAAAGCTTCGCACCAAGCGCGAGTTCGCCCTCAACCTCAAGACCAAGAAGTTCTGGTCAGAGGCTGAGCAGAGGTTCATCACACTGAAGGTTTCCTGCAAGGGAATGAGAACCATCGAAAAGAAAGGCCTTGACGCCGCTCTCAGAGAGGCTCAGGCCAAGGGATATGTCGGCCTTGTTTAAAATCTATTGAGTTATGGCAAAGAAAGCAAAAGGAAACAGGGTGCAGGTCATCCTCGAATGCACTGAGCAGAAAGCAAGCGGTGTGCCGGGAATCTCAAGGTACATCACAACCAAGAACAAGAAGAACACTCCTGAGCGTATCGAGCGTAAGAAGTACAATCCTTACCTCCACAAGGTGACTGTTCATCGTGAAATCAAGTAATTTTGGAGATATAGACTATGGCAAAGAAAGCAGTCGCTACATTCGCCGCCAAAGCTGGCGCAAAGAGCATGGTGAAGTGCATCCGTATGGATAAGTCACCTAAGACCGGAGCTTACGTCTTCACTGAACTCCTCGTTGAGGCTGATAAGACTAAGGAATTCTTCGACACAAAGAAGTAAATCTTGTGAATACGATAGTAAAAGCGCAGACGGATTCCGCCTGCGCTTTTTTTGATGTTGAAATAAATTTCATATTGCTCTCGGTTTTCACTAATTTGCCTGACGGCGAATTTAGGATGCACCCACGGCTCTTTCATTTAAAGTATAAGTAATGATATATTGCCCCTTACCCGATTCATTGCGAGTCGGGTATTTTGTT
>CAKULN010000052.1 GCA_934667175.1 uncultured Bacteroidales bacterium
AGTTCCGGGCGGAACTCTATCAATTATTTACGGGATTCATACGTGGATTTTCAGTTCATGGAAGTGTCAAACTTCCGTGTAAATATTCGCTTGAAATACAAAGAATAATGCTTAGAAGCTGTTTTGATTTGTTTGAAATGTTCTTTGAGGTGAAAAAATCTTCAAACAAACAAATCAAAACAGCTTCTTAACTTCTCATCTTTGACATTTACTTTTAGAGAGGAAGAGAGGAAGATACGAATTTCGTTTGACAAAAAAAGAGAGGCCAGAGGCCTCTCTGGTGAGAATATGGGGAAAATTATGTGTCAAACTTCCGGGGAAAATGGAAAAAAAGTCTTGCATTTGTCATTAGGAAAAACTATCTTTGAAGATTCTGAAAATATTAGTGTATGAATTTTAGTAGATTCCTTATTGGAGGTGCAGCTTGTGCTGCTCTTTTGTTCCTTTCCGGCTGCGATGGCGCGCTGAAGGAGGACAACGGCGGTAAAGAAGAGCCGGAAAAAGTCAAGGTAGAGTTTTCACAGAATGAAATATCCATCCCTATAAAGGGAACATCGACCCTCGAACTCACGGTCACTCCGATAGAGCGTGCCGGCGAGGTGGAGATTGTCGTGGCTGATGACGAGGTCGTCACGCTGTCGGACAAGGAGACGACCGAGACTGGCATCAGGCTTTCGCTTGCGTCAAATTCCCGTCTGGGCTCGACTACAATCTATGCCGTTCATGAAGACCTTGAGGACACTCCGGGGTGCAAGGTTACCATCACTCCTATAGCTTTGGAGAGCATATCCCTTGACAAGACATCCGTTGAGTTGAAGGTCTATGAAACAGTCACGCTCAGTCCGACTCTTACTCCGGCCGACGTTACAAGCCCGACTCTCGTCTGGAGTTCCGATGACCCTGAAGTCGCTTCTGTTGATAATGGTGTCGTTACGGCTAACAAGCCTGGGACGGCGACTGTTACAGTAAGCTGCAATGGCAAGCAGGCCACTTGTGTGGTGAAGGTCTCATCCATTCCGGCGGAGTCGATTAAACTCTATTTTGAAAAGGCGGAGATTTCCGAAAAAGAAATCAGTGTGGAGGAGAGTTTCAGAATAGATGCCGAGATTCTTCCCGAGGAGGCTACCTATAAGACTGTTTCGGAATGGTCCGTCTCCGACCCGGAAGTCCTTTCGTGTGAGGCGATAGACATTTCCGGCAACACGCTTTCAGCCTATGTTACCGGCAAGGCGGCCGGAACGGCTCAGGTGATTGCGAAGATTGAAATCGGCGAAGGCAAGGATGCTCTTGTGGCAACCTGCAATGTGACAGTGAAGGCGCTGGTACCTCCGGCGGCTCCTCCTAAAATCGGCGACTATTTCTATTCCGACGGTACATGGAGTGACGGTGGGCTCGTGTCGATAAACAAGACCGGAACAAAGGTGGAATGGGCTGCGGGAAAACCTGCTCCGATAGAGGGTAAGACAGTGATTGGCATCGTGTTCCAGACAGATTCGGAGCGTTTTTCTGATGATGAGAAAAATTCGGGGTATAATCATGGGCTGGTATTTTGCCTTAAGTCCGCGCATGGCGATAAGAGTGCTCTGACACGGTATGCCTTTGAAGACTCTGCAATTGATTTCCTCGGCAGCAAGCTTACTGGTTTGTCATGGTATTCAGATATTAATGGATATTCGGAAAACCAGAAAGTCATTAGTCGTTTTTCAACCCAAATGGATCAAGTTCCGGCATTTGATTTTGTCCACACTGATTTCTCGCCCGCCGCTCCTTCCAACACGTCTGGCTGGTTTATTCCAAGCATCGGACAGCTTTGGGATTTCGTGGCAAATCTTGGCGGCTCCGGCGTCGCTGAATTGTTGGCCGGTTTCAGAAACTATGACTATGACATCACCTACTATAAGGAGCGCAGCGACTATCAATATGGTCAGATGAGTGTCGGTTACAATGTGGCGGACATTCTGAATGCCCATTGGGCAAAGGTGCCGGAAAGCCAGAGGGATGATCTCGTTTACCATAGTGACAGTTCTTTGGGCAACACCTGCTGGCTGTTGTCTAGCACATCATATCAGAAAGGGGAGGCTTGTTGTGTGATAGAGTTGGGCGATAACGAGTGTATCTATATGACTGCGGAATATTTCAGTAATGAGTTCTGCTGTCATCCGGTTCTGGCATTCTAAAAGACAATATCAAATTCGTTGTAATATGAAAAAAGCATTATTCATGATTGCTGCGGCAGCGGCTATGTTCTGCTGCTCGTGCACCAAGGATCTCGAAGACAGAGTAGGGAACCTTGAAAAGAAGGTGGAGGCTCTTGAAAAGACAGTCAACACAAATGTAAGCTCAATCGAGCAGCTCGTTAAGGCTGCCAATGAGGCTGTAACCGTAACGAAAGTTGAGACGACTGACAATGGTTACACTATATATTTCAGCGACGATACGAAGGTTACCATCGCAAATGGAATCGATGGAAAGGACGGCAAGGATGCTGTCGCTCCGGTAATCGGCTTCAAGGAAGTTGGCGGAGTGTTCTACTGGACTGTCAATGGGGAGTTCATCAAGAACGGCGATGCAAATGTTCCTGTGACCGGCAAGGACGGTGTTGACGGCAAGACTCCGCAGTTCAAGATTGAGGACGGCACATGGAAAGTTTCCTTTGACGGCGAAGTCTGGGCTGATGTTCCTGTTACCGGTACCGTGGCTCCTACGCTTGTGATGACTGAGACTGACACCGAGTATGTTTTCACCCTTGGCGAGAATGTGATCAAGATTGCCAAATATCAGGAGTTTGCGATTAAGGTTGAAAGTCATACGGTGAAGGTGGAGCCTAATTCGGTGCTTGTATTCTCCTACACTGTCATCGGGGCTGACGAAACTACAAAGGTTCTGATTGAGGCAGAGAATGTCGATGCTGTTCTGGACGAGGCTGCACAGACTGTTACGGTCAAAACAGGTGCTACCGTAAGTTCTGCTTATGTTCTTGTTAAGGCTGTACGCAACAGTGACGGAAAGTATTCCGCACAGTACATCAACATCAAGAAAGAAAGCTACGGCACTTTCGGCGGCGTAATCGTCAGCGATGACAATGAATATCCTAACTGGTAAAAACTGAGTGAACATGAAAAAGATAGCATATATTGCGGCTGCCCTCATTGCAGTGGTCGGCTGTTCAAAGAAAGAGATTGTGCCTGAGGCAGAGAATGGTACAAGTAATATCAGCCTGTCAGTGAAGGTGGCAGGGGAAACTACCAAGGCATCTTATGACGGCGACAAACACATCAAGTTCGCTGATAAGGATAACTTCTATGCAGCAATTGCGAAGACAGATGCGCCGACGAAGGCTGTTGCTGTCGCGAGAAGCGACCAACGCGAGGCAGATCGTTATTATAGCACATTCACATTGAATGATGCGACAGTTGCCGAACCTACATTCAAAGGAACATTTTATAGCATAACGGAAGCTAACAAGGCAGATGAGTATTGTCTTTATGGCGTATTTCCGAGCGATGCACTCTATACTCTTTATTTGACCACGGAAGATAAGGATGGGGATTTGCTTACTGATTGGGTGGTGACCCTTCCTGACGACCAGTCTGCGGCTACGCAGGAGTCATGGGCTCCGAAGGCAAATGTTATGTTGCTTGAGCCGACGACCATCAAGTACAATGAGAGCGCATCTTATGAATATTCTTCCGGCAAGGAATACAATTCAACTAACGAGAGTGAGACGGTTAAGTTCGCTCATCTTTTCGGCTACGGAAAAATCAATTTCGCCGGTGTTCCCGCAGAGTATGAGAACAGTGTCGTAAAGAGCGTGACGATTAAGGCGACAGGCGACGACAAAGTGCTTGCCGGTCGTTTCTATGTGGATGTCACAAAGCAAGTTGATGAAATTGAACTTACTCCTTACACAAAGAAAGACGCGATTACTCTTAAAGGTGACGGCAAGACCACGGTGAAGGACTATGTCGCATGGTTTGCAGCAAAACCGGGCGTTTTTGATGTCGAGATAACCGTTGTCACGGGAAAGGCTACACTTGTTTTTGCCCGCCAGGGACTGCAGATTAAAACCGGCATGATTGCCGCTCCGACTGTAAACTACAAGTCCGCTGACACTGCGACTTCCCATGATGTTGTTCTTGCTGCGGGTGAGACTTGGGAGCAGGTAATCACATCTTCAAGCCAGTGTCTGTCAAGTTCTACCAATGAGAAAGAATGGGGACCTACAGGAAAGAAGATGATATTCTCGCTCTCTTATCCGGATTCTCAGAACAACAATTATGGTTCCTATCTTGGCAGTTACTCTGAAGGTTATGTTCAGGGACTTGCATACCAGAACATAACGGGCGGGAAAGTTGTTCTCTCTTCAGATGCTTCGTTCTCCGGCATATCAGTTGTCAAGGCAAACCTTGGCATTTTTACCAATAATGTTACGGCAGACTTTACAGTCAGTCTTGTTGACGGGGAGACTGTGACAAAGCTTGGAACAGTGAACATCTCCGGCTCTAACGCGAACACCAAGGGCGCTAATTACTATTTCAAGAATCCCGAAGGCAAGAAAGGAAACTTTGTCTTGACTGTTGACAATTTCTCGGACACTAACTGCCGTCCATATCTTGGTTCCCTCACTTTCAATCCTGCACCGGAGATTGTCTTGTCAGAGACAGCGGTAAAGATTGCTAAAGATGCAGGAACGGCAAGTGTGGATTGTGCGGTTTATTCCGCCGATGCCGATCCTACAGTGAGTGTTTCTGCGGATGCCGCCTCTTGGCTTACGGCAAATTATGCTGACGGTAAGGTGAACTACACTGTTACTGAAAATGCTGGCTCCAAGAGGGTCGGCGAAATCACGGTGACCGCGAAAGGACTTTCAGAGACCACGGCTGTGATAACGGTTACTCAGGCGAGCGCAACTGCTGTGGAATACACTTTGACGGTTACGGCTGCTGATGTGCACTCGGCTATTGTCACAGCTCTTGCCGGCGGGGAAGCAACCGATTCATACACCTCGCTTACTGCATCATTCAATGCAAAGTCCGCTTCAGGAACTACTCTTGCTGTTCCGCTTACATTTACTCAGATAAATTATGCGACAGCTACGGATGACACATTTAAGATTAAAACAAACGGTTCTGATAAGGCAGAGATTAAATGCACATCTTCAATAGGCGAGATTTCAAAGTTTGTTGTAATTGCAGACTATCAGGCAAAGACCGGTAATTATGATGAATGCAGAATGCGTCTCTCTACAGACGGGACGACTTGGAATGATCCTGTTGCAGCAGACCGCACAACCGAAAAGGGAGAAGATGACTATTGGACCAATACAGTGTCGAACAGCAATGACACCTACACTTGGTTCAATCTCCAAAGTCTTTGGGGCACTCTGACTATCAAGAGCTTCGAGGTGACATTTGTTGCAGAATAAATTTTTATAGATGAATATAAAGTACAACAGAAGATACTTCAAGGCGATTGTGGCTACGGCGTTGACCGCAGCCACAATTTCCGCTTGTGACAAGACTCCGGCAAACGGTGAGGACGAGGAGGTCATTGACTCTTCCATAAGCATTGTCGGCGGGAAAGTCGTTTCCGTTGATTCTGAGGCGGGAACTTTTGAAATCAGTTATTCGGTTACCGGCCCTGCTGCGGAAAGGACTGTCGAGCTCATCCCGGACTGCGACTGGATGGCTGATGCCGAAGACTCTGGACAGGAACAGGCACCGGAGTCAAAGTCCGTCGAGGCTCCCGTGGCGGAGGGAACCCTCGTAGTCTCTTTTACGGAGAATGACACCGAGTCTTCCCGCGCCGGAAAGGTGAGCCTTCATGTCGAGGGGGCGAAACCGGTGAGCGTGTCGGTGATTCAGAAAGCCAATCCGGACTATGTGGTGAACAGTCAAATTTCCTTTACGCTTGATACGCAGGATGCCACCGAGACTTCGGTGTTCTTCACGGTTGCTCCGAACGAGAGCGAGACATATTACTACTACGGATTCTTCCCGGCGAAGGATTTTGATGCTTTCTCAGACCCTGCGGAGTTCGTGAAGAGCACGGTCGCTGATATGAAGTCCTATGCCGACCGTTATGAGACGGAAACCGGCAATAAGTTCGACCTCAAGAGCCGCCTTTTCAAAGGCTATCGTTCCACGACCCAGAGCAATCTGGATCCGGCGACAGATTATTGCCTCGTCGCCTTCGACCTGACGCTCGGATGGAAATATAGCGGAAAGGTGGCCTCATGCAGGTTCAGGACACAGACCGTTCCGCCGTCTTCCTCCGCGTTCAAAATAACTTATGACCAGCAGAAAGGCATTGTGGGGATTGAACCGACAGAATCTGCTTCCGGAAGGTTTATCATAGGTCTCACGACTTTAAAGATTTGGCAGGACTCCAAGGCGCCGAGTGCAATGGTTGCAAATTATGTGAAGAACAGTTCTACTTTGGCTTCGTACAGTGTCACTGACGGCTACCGTGGTCTTCCTCTGTACTCCTACAGCGACATTGAGGACGGCGTCGATTATGTCGCGTTCGCCTTTCTCTACAACAATTCAAAAGTGTCGGAGATAGCGTGGCTTGAGTTCCGCTATGTGAAACCATAATTGGAGAGCAATATGAAACTGAATCGGATTATCAGTTCGCATAAACTGGCGGTTATGGCAGCCATAGTCTTGACGGCCGCCGGTTTTGTCTCCTGCGACAAAAACGCAGGGACGGAAGAAGTCGTTGATTCATCGTTTGTTGTGGGAACAAGGATTCTGAAGGCGGACAAGGACGGGGGCGACTATTGGATGTCCTACAGCATAAGCGGTTCCAAGGAGGGACAGGTGGCCACGGTAGAGTCCGGATGTGACTGGATTGTCGTGAAGGATGTCTATTCGACGGAGTTCCGATATACCGTCGTGAAAAACGACACCGGCAGTGACCGTCGTGGGGAGATTGTCCTCTCCTGCAATGGAACAAAGACTGCCCGCATAACCTTGATTCAGTCGGCCTCAAATTCGGAATCCGTTGTTTTCAAGAACTTTGAAATAAAGGTCAGCGGCATCACGACATCTACCTGCCGCATTCAGGTGAAGCCTGTCGATGCAGGCAAGACCTATCTCTATGCCGTCGCAAGGAAGGCGGAGTATGAGAAGGAAACGGCGAAGTCCTACATTGAGGCCAGAATAGACCAGATAAAGGATATGGCGGCGATAAAAGCACAGTCGCCATCGGCCTACCTGAGCAAGGGCGTGGTCGATACGGACAATCTTTCTGACGAGTACCGTCCGTCTCTTTATGACCGGACAGCTTACTGCCTGACGGCCTTCGACCTCAGTTATGACGAGAAAAAGAACGAGTTCAGCTACAGCGGAGACATAGATGTCGTCGAGTTCACCTCGGCTTCGGCTACGCCTTCTGCCATGGACATTGCGATTCTTCAGAACGGTTCTCTCCTCACTTTCCGTCCGTCTAATGTCGGAAACGGAGACTCATACATCTGCGATTATATGACCAAGGAGTCTTGGGACGAACTTGACAGCCCGGACTATGCCGCGCATCAGTATGTCCTCTATGCACAGAAGCTTGGATATTTCGAGGCCTTCACGGCGACTAATGTCGTCGATTTGTCGCTGGATAAGGACATGGTCAAGGGAGAGAAATATGTGGCCTACGCGGTGGGATACCGCGACAGCGCCACCGACGGCGGTCTCACGACCGAAGTGAAATTTATTGAGTTTACTTATTGATATTTATGAAGTCAAGATTCAGAAATCTTTATCCGCTCTTTCTTGCAGCGCTCGCCGTGACGGCGGCCTGCTCGAAACAGGAGACGGTTCAGGATGAACCCGAAACCGGCGGTGCTATTGTCATCAACGAGGGCATAGGCGAGGTCGTGAAGGGAGAACTCCTGATTCAGGTAAGGCCCGCTGCATCGACGAAGGCGGGCGGTGACATACAGGACGCAATGGCCGGAACCGACGAGATTGCGGAGGTTCTCGGCGCCACGGGACACTTCCGCCTTGAGCGGCTGTTCCCGGAGTGCGGCAGGTTCGAGGCCCGGACAAAGGCCGAGGGACTTGACCGCTGGTATGTGGCAAGCTTCGACAAGTCGGTGGAGACATCTGCCATGGTCCGTCAGCTCAGGCGCTGCGGCTCGGTCGAGTGCATCGAATACCCGATGCAGATCACTATGGCCGATGAGGACAGTTTTGCTCCATTCTCCGCAGTTCCGGAGAAACTTGCATCTGCAAAGGCTCAGGTGACGAGGAAGAACACCTTCCCGTTCAACGAGAGTTCCGACGTGCAGCAGAAGCAGTGGCACTACAACAACCCCGGCTCGGTCTTCGGACGGCAGAGCCTCACGGGTGCGGATGCCAACGTCTGGGCTGCATGGACCCTTGAGACCGGCAATCCGGACGTGATTGTGGCCGTGATTGACCAGGGCGTGAAGCCGGACCATGAGGATCTTGCGGCGAATATGTGGGTGAACGAGGGTGAGATTCCCGGCAATGGGATAGACGACGACGGCAATGGCTATATCGATGACGTCTATGGCTACAACTACAACAACGGCAACGGAACGATTACAACATCCGCCTCCCTCTCGCACGGCACTCATGTCGCTGGCACGATAGCGGCGGTGAACAACAACGGCATTGGCGTGAACGGCATTGCGGGCGGCTCTGGAAACGGGGACGGCGTGAGAATCATGACTCTCCAGTGTCTCGGCAGCAGCGACAGCGGTGAGTCGGGAGCCGGACTTGCTGGCACGGTGCGCGCGATGAAGTATGCCGCCGACAACGGCGCGGTAATCTGTCAGAACAGCTGGGGCTACGACACGAAGCTGAGCTGGAACAAGTGGACGAGAAGCTCCTATGGTGCGCTGAGGCGTGCGATGGACTATTTCATCAAATATGCGGGCGTGGATGAGAACGGCAACCAGACCGGTCCGATGAAGGGCGGAATCATCATCTTCGCCGCGGGCAACGAGGCCGTCAGCTACGACTCCTACCCGGCCGCTGACAAGAGCGTGGTGAGCGTGGCCTCGTACTCCTATCTCGGCGACGCGGCGATATACACGAACTACGGAACATGGATTGACATCTCCGCTCCGGGCGGGGACACATATGTTGACAGCAGCAACGGCGGGATTTACAGCACCCTTGTCGGAGAGAACGGGGAGTCCTCCTACGGCTTCCAACAGGGTACGTCCATGGCTTGTCCTCATGTGAGCGGCGCCTGCGCCCTTGCAGTTTCCTACTACTACGGCAAGGACAAGCGCATGGGACTCACTCCGGACAGGCTCCGCGCCGCTCTGCTCAGTTCCGCACGGCCGTTCGGCTCCTCCCTCAGCAGCGCATACGCCGGAAAGATGGGCGCGGGGATGCTCGACACATGGAACTTCCTGAGATACATGGACTTCCTCGGCGATGTTCCCGACCTTTCAATGAAGGTAGGGGAGTCGGTCACGGTGGCTCTTGCTGAATATTTTCCGTCATTGCAGGTGGTTTCCTACTCCGTCTCCGACGAGTCCGTTGTCGGGGCGGCGCTTGACGGCGAAGCTCTCGTGCTCACGGGAAAGGCCGCAGGAAAGGCCACTGTCACGCTTTCCGACGGGAACGCGCTTTACAAGGAATTTGAAATTACGGTAAGCAAATGAGAAAGCCGGTTATAGAAAGATTGTTTTTTGTGCTTGCTGCGGCATCTGCCGCGGCGGGCTGCGTGAAGGATGCCGTCGAAGCGGCGTCGGGTCCGCTCCCCGAGCCGGAGGTTGTGGTGAGCGACATCACCTGCACCTCCTTCAAGGTTTCGTGGAAGTATGTTACGGATGCAGGGTCATACACCTATACGTTTAACGGCGGCGAGGAAACCGAGACGCGGGACAACAGCCTCGTATTCAGCGAACTCTCGCCGAATCAGTCCTATACTTTCGCGGTGTGTGCCAATGCCGGTTCTAACGGCAGTTACACCGCGTCCAAGTTTGTTAATCTGCGCATCACGACGGAGGACTACAGCTCCCTCTCCGCTCCGGAGCCGACCTTGGTCGCGGCATATATGTCAAAGACCATCATACAGTGGAACTCGGTTTATGGCGCTTCGGAGTATGAGTATTCCGTGGGGCCGTTCAGCGGAAAGACGGAAACCTGTTCCGTGGAAATCGGCGGACTTGATGGCGCGACTGAATATGTCTTTGAGATAAAGGCGCTTTCGGACGACGAGTATGTCACGGAGTCGCCTGCCGCACAGCTGAAATTCACGACCAGTCCGGAGTCTGAGGACATCCCCCAGATTATTGTGGCTCATGTCGAGACGGGTTCTGACTATTGCCAGTTCAATGTCTATGCGGTGGCTGACACGCGCTATCTTTATTTCGGAGTGCCGGCCTCATATTTCGCGAAATATACGGATACTCAGATTCGTGACAACTATCTCAATGGATTTATTGCGGCGCTTGAGGATGCCGGTTACAGCATTTCCTCCGGCATTCAGCAGTATTCATATACCGGCACAGCAAGTTTTGTCGAGACTCCGCTCTATCCGCAGATGAGCTACTGCATTGTGGCCTTCGGCGTTAACACAGACGGTCAGGCGACCACTCCGCTCTACAAGTTTGAGACAAAGACTCTTGCGGACGAGGCTTCTCCGATTCCTGATGTCAGCGGCGCTGACTGGTTCAGCCAGAGACTGTTTCACAGGATTTATGGCGCATACAATGCGTCGAACAGTCTTTGGGTCACATGGAAAGGAACAGATGTCGTGGAGTTTTATGAACTCATGACATCCACCCGTTCATATAGGCTCTACTTTAACAGCGACCCATCCCTCTTCCGGCAATATGTAAAGGCGAGGGGTACAAAGGTAGTGGAGAGTGAGACGATTGATGCGGTTAACTCTGCTTCCGGATTCGGAACGAGATTTTCAGGAAATATAAGTTCCGCAACCTCATACACCCTCGGCGCAATGGCCATAAATTCCGCGAATGATACGACCTTTGTCGTGAACTCGCTTCCGACGAAGGCTTCCGCCAGCTATTACGACTGGGCACAGGTCACCCTCGGAGCGTCCGAGTCGGGCACATCCGCCCTCGCCGGCGTGTTCCAGTTCGCCTATGACGACGAGTCCGGTGACCTGAACCTTCAGATAAAGGGTGTCAGATACTGTTTCTGCAAGGTCTCTGAGCTGAGCGGAATCTCCACCGACCATGCAGCTGAAATCGTCGCCTCCCGAGGGACTGACCTTCCGCAGTCGAACATCGACATCATGAACCTCACTGGCAAGTTCACCCTGTCCTTCGGGACCGAGGGCGCGGCGCTTGAGCCGGAGACTCAGTACATCCTGCTCGCTACCTTCACCGAGCGCAGCGGGGACACGGCAACCCGGTTTGCCACGGCGACCACCGGAGCCGCGTCCGGGAAATCTACGACAAGGGCTGCCGGCGGAACTCCTAAGGCTCGCATCGAGTTCAATGCTCCGGTTCTGATTGACACATATTCTCCGGTTGTGGGAGACAAATTTTAAGGAGGGGAGAAAATGCATATGAAGATTAAATCATTATATATCATTGTTTTGTGCTTCCTTTTGGCATCCGTCTCCGCGCTTGCGCAGCAGAAGATCACCGTCACCGGACGGGTCGTTGACAAAGACGGCACTCCGGTCATCAGCGCAGGCGTGTTCGTCAAGGGTACGACCAACGGAACGGTCACGGATTTTGAAGGAAACTATGTGCTGAATCAGGTTCCTGTCGATGCGGTGCTCACCGCCAGTAACCTCGGCTACGCGGAGAGCGAACGTCCGGTTGAAGGCAAGTCTGTCGTGGACTTTGTTCTTCAGGACGAATCCGTTGTGCTTGACGACGTGATTGTCGTGGCCTACGGAACGGCCAAGAAGGAATCGTTCACCGGTTCGGCGAGCGTCGTCAAGGGTGAAGAACTGGGCAAGCGTCCGGTCGGAAACCTCACAAAGTCGTTTGAAGGAACGGTTGCCGGTGTTCAGGTCACTTCCGGCGGCGGACAGCCGGGCGAGGGCGCGTCAATCATGGTGCGCGGCGTCGGTTCTGTCAATGCCTCGTCGTCTCCGCTGTATGTGGTCGATGGCGTGCCTTACGACGGAGCGATAAGTTCCATCAACCCCGCCGACATAGAGACTATGACCGTGCTCAAGGATGCGTCCGCAGGTGCGCTCTACGGAGCGAGGGGCGCGAACGGAGTCATCGTCATCACGACCAAGAAGGGCAGCGCCGACAAGGTGAACATAAACTACAAGGGCAACTTCGGCATCGCCTCACGTGCGCTTCCGCGCTACGACCTCGTCGGGATGTCGGACTATGTTGAGCTGACCTACGAGGCTCTGTTCAACTCCGTGCGTTATGCAGAGAAGAACGCCATGGACGATGAGGGTGCGGCGGCGTATGCGGCTTCACATCTCGGCGAGTCCATCGGCGGCCTCAAGAATCCCGAGTACTACAATCCCTATAAGAACTACACTTGGGACACGCTCATCGACCAGACGACAGGAAAGATAAAGTCCGACGCTAAGGCCGCATGGGACGAGAACTGGATGGACGAAATCAGCGACAACAAGGCTTTCCGCACGGAGCACATTCTTTCGGTGAGCGGCGGAACGGAGAAGACGAGCTATCTCTATTCAATTGGCTACTACAAGGAGAACGGCACTCTTCAGAACACCGACTTCGACCGTTTCACAGGAAGAATCAGCGGTGACGTGCAGGCAACGGACTGGTTCAAGCTCGGAATGAGCGCAAACCTCGCACATTCGGACTCCAATTTCCAGAATGCCAGCGGTTCCGAGGTATCCAACGTGTGGTACACCGCCCAGTTCATGGCGCCGGTCTATCCTGTCTATCTCAAGGACATGGACGGAAACAACGTCCTCGACGCGAACGGCAATCTTCAGTACGAGTACGGTACAGTCGATGACAACGGCTATGCCAACCGTATCACCGCGCAGGGATTCAACTCCAAGGCGGAACTCTACAACAACAAGGCGTACTATAAGCGCAACTCTGTGTCCGCAAGGTCTTTCGCCAAGTTCGGAACCACGCACAAGGACTCTCCGCTCTACGGGCTTGACTTCACGGTGAACTTCGGCGTGGATTTCACCGATTACGGGGCGACCGGCGTGAGCGACAAGTATCACGGAAATGCGGCGAGTCAGGGGGGAACGGTGGCCAAGACCAACACAAGGACGCTGAGCTACACCCTGAATGAACTTGTCACTTGGCAAAGGGATTTCGGTGACCATTCCATAAACCTTCTTGCTGGTCATGAGTACTATCGCTACAACTACAACTATGCGGGAGCATCCAAGAGCGGAATCGTCGCCGGCATCGACGAGCTCGGTGCGGCGGTGACGACTATGGGCAACACCTCATATTCCCACAATTACGCGATAGAGTCGGTTCTCGCTAGAGCCAACTACGGCTATGCTGACAAGTACTACTTTGACGCATCGTGGCGAACCGACGGCTCGTCGCGCTTCTACAAGGACAACCGCTGGGGCAATTTCTGGTCCGTGGGCGCGTCATGGCGAATCACCAACGAGGATTTCATGGCAGGAACATCGTCATGGCTCAATAACCTCACGGCGAAGATTTCCTACGGCGTTCAGGGTAACGACAACCTCGGCTCATACTACGCTTGGCAGGGGCTGTTCGACTACGGATGGTCCAACGGGACCCGCCCCGGAGCCACAGCCACTTCCCTTGAGAACCGTCTCGTGACCTGGGAGAAGAACGGCAACCTGAACACCGGCATCGAGGCGACCCTGTTCGGCGGAAGGCTCACCACGACCATCGAGTACTACAACCGCTACACGCGGGATATGCTCCTGAACAATCCGCTCGCGATTTCATCCGGATTCACGGGATTCGACGACAATGTCGGCGCAATGATGAATCAGGGCTTCGAGGCTTCGTTCCGAGGGGTCATATTTGAACGGGAGAATTTCCATTGGGACGCGACGGCGATGGTCTCGCTCAACAGGAACAAGGTGAAGGCAATCACTTCTTCGCAGGATGTGATAAACTACGGTAGCATGGTGATTGAGGTTGGCAAGCCGATATATACCTTCTATATGTCCAAGTCGGCCGGAGTGTCTCCGGAAACCGGGAAACAACTCTACTACGCCTATTACCGCTATGCCGTGGATGAGAGCGGCGCGATGATTACCGAGCGCTGTCCTGAATATGTCACTGACAACGTGGGACTTGCGTCACTCAGCAAGTATTACTACGGCAGCCGTCAGGCTCTCTTCTCGGGAAGTTTCGCGTCGAATTTCGTCATATTCAAAAATTTCGATCTCTCGTTCCTCACGACCTATTCCGTCGGAGGCAAGATTCTCGACGGGCTTTACAATGGTGCGATGAACGTTACTTACGCCGGAAACAACTGGCACAAGAACAAGCTGCGCCGCTGGAGGAAGAGCGGAGATGTGACCGATGTCCCTATGATCGAGATAGGCGGAAGCTACGCCTCCGTGGGCGAGTCGCTGATTGACGCCTCGTATTTCGCGATAAAGAACATAACTCTCGGATATACGATTCCGTCCAAACTGATGTCAAAGGCTAAAATCAAATCGTTCAGGGTGTTCTTTACGGCGGACAACATCGCGCTGTTCAGCCACCTCGACGGGATGGATCCGCAGTACAACTTTGCAGGTACGGTTTCGTATTCATATTCGCCGTCAAGGGTACTTGCCCTTGGGCTTGACATAAACTTTTAGGAGACAATGAAGATGAAGAATAAGTTAATGATAATGCTGGCTGCCGTCCTATGTGCCGTGTCATGCGACCTTGAGTTTGCCCCGACCGATTCCGGTTCGGGAGACGAGCTCATCAAGGACGCCTCAAGTGCTGTTTCCATAATCGACGGGGTCTATCGCATGATGTGGACGGCCGGATGGTCAACGGGGGACAACACGCACCAGTGCTTCGGTATCTCTGCCTACAACATCGCCCTTGAAAGTATGGGGGATGATTTTATCATGCAGAGCCAGGGAAGCGGCTGGTTCTGGTTTGACCATTGCTACAATGTCAAGTCGTTCTACACCTCGGACGCTTTCCGCTCATACGACGTGTGGTACGCTAACTACACATGGATTTCCAACATGAACACCGTCCTGTCGGCCAAGGACTACATGAGCGGTTCTACAATTGACAGGGACTATGTGCTCGGCAGCGCCTATGCAATCAGGGGGCTGTCCTATTTCAATCTTGCCAATTGGTTCGCGCGCCCTCCGTACAGCGCCTTGCAGGACAAGTACCGCTGGCAGGATCCGGGCGTTCCGATTTACACCGAGCCTACCGACAAGAACTTCGTCGGGAAGAAACGGGAAAAGCTCGATGTGGTATTCAAACAGATAAACGACGACCTCGACTCCGCGATTGTCTTCCTCGGCAGGGGAGAGAAGTCGGCTCTGGCAGGCAACAAGTCCCACATAAAGCTCAATGTGGCGCGTGCCCTCAAGGTTCGTGTCGCGCTTGCGACGGGCGACTGGCAGACTGCGCTGGACAACGCCGAGGACATCATCGAGTCCAAGGAGTTCAAGATCGGCGGCGAGTCTGAACTGTTTGGCGGAATGAACGATATTTCGGCCTCCAATGTCATGTGGGGAGCCGGAATCGAGAGCACGGAGCAGTCCGGAGCATATGCGGGATTCTTCACGCACATGGACAACGAGGAAGGCGCGTATGCGCAGCTGGCTCCGAAGCTCATAAGCAAGTCCCTCTATAACAAGATGAAGGACGGCGACATCCGCCGCGCATGGTGGGATCCGGAAAACGAGGAATCCCCTTATATCTCGGACAAGTTCCATTTCTCGAATGTTTCCGCATGGCTCGGAGACTACATCTACATGAGGGTTGAGGAAATGTATTTCGACGCCGCAGAGGCCGCGCTCAGGCTCGGGGACGAGGAGAAGGCGTATGGCTATCTCTCCGACGTGATGTCCGTCCGCTGCCCTGGGTATGATGCCTCGTACAAGAGCGGCACGCTTCTTGGCTCGACGACGAACTCATGGACGGAGTCCCTGCTTGAGGAGATTCTCATCCAGAAGAGGATCGAGCTCTGGGGCGAGTTCGGTCGTGTTGTAGATGTCCGTCGTCTGGGGCAGGGCATTGACAGGACTGCGGAGGACGGGTTTGCCGATGAGTGTCTGACGACGATGAGTGGTGTGAATCTCAAGAATCCCGAGACCTACGACTGGGTGCTCACCATACCGCAGGACGAAATCAGCAATAACCCTAACATCAACGAGGAGGATCAGAATCCTTTGTAACATAAATTAGGAGTATATTCCGATGAAACGATATATAAAAGTCATATTATTTTCAGCTTTCGCCCTTCTCGCGCTATCTTCCTGCTCGCAGGAGCAGCTCGGAGTGACCGCCATGTCGAATACGGATGACAACAGGGAGATTCACTTCATTCAGAGCAGCGTCACTAAGGAGTTTCCTCGTGGGACCAAGGAGGGCGTGATTGCCGTTACCCTTGCCCGTCATGGAAACAAGGGAACCTATAAGGTCGTGCTTCAGAAGACCGGCAAGGATGCCGCGTTGTTCACTCTGAAGGACACTGTGGTAATTCCTGACGGGCACTACAGCGTCGATATTCCGGTTCGCGTGGATATGGAGAGCGTCGTGCTCGGTTCCACGGTTGATGTTTCTCTCGCAATCATAGGACGTGACGCAGAGCTCGGGGACGATCCGGCCTACATCGGCCAGTACAGTGATTTTCTTCAGGTCAGTGCGTCGTTCACCCTTGAATGGGAACCATATATGAGGAAGACCGAGTCCGGTGAGGAAGTGCAGCAGACGGCGACATACTACTACGGCGATATCCTCTACACCGGCGTTCAGCCGGACATACTCGTGGAGGTTGCAAAGGAAACGGACAACATATTCCGCCTGACGGACTGGTCATCGGGAGCATATTTCATGTTCAAGGTTGATTGGACGAAGAAGACGGTGGTTGTCCCTGGACAGTCAACCGGCTACTATCTCGAATCCGCAGGCGAGTACGTCTATGTCGCCGACATCGCCCAGTATCTCGGAAACGAAAGCGCATATAATTCTTATCCGTGTACATGGGACGGGGACAAGACGTTTTCTCTCAACCTGATTTACTACGGCTCTACCGGCTATTACGGCATAGGCACGGAGAAGATAGTCTTTGCGGATGACCATGACACAGATCCTGCCGCTGAAGTGGAGTACAAGGGAGCAGGTGTCTTCGAGTTTGCCTTCAATGAATATGTCAATTCCTGCAAGGCAGTGGTCGTCGAGGGCGATATAACAGGGGATGATGCCAAGGTTCAGGAAATATACAAGAGTATATGCCTCGGCACTGCGGAGAACGTCAGGACTTTCACGGAGACCACCCAGACCTGGACTCCGGAGATTCCGTCCAACACTCTGATTGCCGTCCCGTTCGACGCGCAGGGCAAGCCGGGGGAGGTAGTGGTTCTCCGGTTTACCTACGACAAGAACGGAAGCCTTGCTCCGCAGATTGCGGAAATCAAACTTGAACCGTCGGCCGATGATCCATACACAACAATCTCGTGGATTCTCAAGACGAAGAATGTCAAGAAGCTGAAGTATCTTATGATGGCCAAGGAGGCATTCGTGGGCTACAAGGACTATTACGGTTGGGACTATCTCTTCAGCAGCCGTCTTGCTCAGGAACTGGACTCTGACAATCTTGCCAAGGCTGAAAGCAAAGATGGTATGCATCTCTACTATTCCGGTGTCACGGAGGGCGAGACATACAGTATGGCTCTTGAGGTTTATAATGAATACGGGGACAGGGACACCATGACCGTCGATGTCCGGCTCAAGTCTCACGCGGACGAGTTCGCCTCCAAGACCATCGACGACTTTGTCGGTGCCTACCTGCTCACGGCCACGGTGGATGACGGCGAGAGCAGCACTTCAAGCTCGACGACCGAGGCTTTCAGGGTCGATATTATAAAGACGGGGGAGAACACCGTCTCAATCAAGGGACTGAGCAACTACAAGTCCTATTCTCCGTCCATCACCGGAACATACATTCCGGAAGAGCACTGCATCCGCCTGCATTCGCAGAATCTGGGCGCGTTCAGCTACATGACCGTTGTGTTCGGCTTCGTGTCGAATCTCTACACTGCCATCTGGGGACAGACCTCGGCGCTGGAGTTCGGCTTCGGCGACGACGGCTATGTCTATTGGCGTGCGATGGAAGGTTCCGAGATGCCCGTCAACGGCTACAAGTTCATGCTTTTCGACGGTTCAAGCTATTCCGAGCATGACCTCGGCGGCAAGACCTACACCGAACTTCTGATGATGAAGATTTAGAAACAAGATTTGACCATGTTGTTGTCTATCCTGTATCGGTCGTCGGTGACAAGACCTACGAAAACATCCTGATGCAGAAGCTCTGATCTGGATGCTCCGGTCTCTGGGCCCGTCGAAGTGACTGGAGCACGTCGGTCACTGAGCCTGCCGAAGTGACCGTATATGAATATCAAAAAGGAAGCGGAACCAACCCGCTTCCTTTTTTTTGCCGCTTCGACCATTCTGGTCACTTCGACAAGCTCAGTGACCTGAACCGTGGTCGTTGAGCTTTTTGAACACGTCGGTCGCTGAGCCTGCCGAAGC
The DNA here is from genome assembly GCA_934667175.1 of uncultured Bacteroidales bacterium. Taxonomy (GTDB): domain Bacteria; phylum Bacteroidota; class Bacteroidia; order Bacteroidales; family UBA932; genus Cryptobacteroides. Next base: position 18,632 of record CAKULN010000052.1, read on the forward strand.
GACTGGGATGCCGCTGTGTCTAAACAATAAAGGGCCGGAACGAAAGTTCCAACCCTTTGTCGGGATGATCCGACTCGAACGGACGACCCCTACGTCCCGAACGTAGTGCGCTACCAACTGCGCTACATCCCGTTTGCCATTCCGGCTTCCGGCTTAAAAGGCAGCCTCGGGAGACTGCCTTTCGATATTCCTTTATGCGAGTTTGTTGATATAAACCGCAATTCCACTCTTGAGATTGGCAGCCTTGTTCTTGTGGATGACCCCGATCTTCGCGAGTTTGTCAATCATCTTGTAGACCTTAGGGGCGCCATCCTCGGCAGCCTTCTTGTCTGTGGTGTTACGAATCGCGCGGATTGCGTTCCTCGTTGTCTTCGCATAATACTTATTATGCAATCTGCGCCTCTCGCTTTGGCGATTGGCCTTTTTTGCTGATGCGTGATTTGCCATCGTTTTTATTTTTTAATATTTGTAGTGGGTAGGAGAATCGAACTCCTATTGCGGGAATGAAAATCCCGAGTACTAACCGTTATACGAACCCACCAAACTAGGTCTGCCCAAAAGGCGTCCGCCAAATTGGGATGCAAATATATGGATAATTTTCGACCTTACAAAATAATTCGGCCGTTATTTGTCCGATTTGCCGTCATTTCCCTCCTTGGTCCATTCAAACGA
>CAKULN010000053.1 GCA_934667175.1 uncultured Bacteroidales bacterium
GGCCGGAGCCGAGCAAGGCCGTGCCGAAGGTATTGAGCAAGGAATGGCCAAAGGACTGGAGAAGGGGATAGAGAAGGGGATAGAGAAGGGGATAGAGAAGGTCGCCAAGTCTTTGCTGTCGTTAGGCCTATCGGCTGAACAGATTAAGTCTGCCACAGGATTGAGCGAGGAGCGGCTAGAGGCTTTGCGGTGAGAACATCACCGCGTTGCCAACGGAGGGCAAGGCAGACAGGATCACTTCGGAATATTCCCGAATCGCAGTGGTAGTGGTGGTAAATTTACACAATTAATCGCTAACCAGTACCACCATCTCGCAATTGGCGCAGTCGAATGAGAGAGGGTAGCGTTTGCTGTTGTTGTGGAGGTAGAGATGGGACGTTGGGAAAGTCTTGCGGTTGGATGCGGTCGATCCCGATGCTGATGGATTGTACGGGGTGGCCGAACCCTTCGTTCCGGCGGATTGCTGCCTGACTGGGCAGAGACCAAGCTCGTGGCGGATGCAGTATTTTGTCCTCATCAGTTCGGCGTCCGGGCGGCGTGAGATCTCAAAGGCGTCGTCTGTCTGTGTGGCTCCCAATGACTGGTAGGTTTCCCGGGCGATATGGTTGGCGATGTTCGCCTTGTACGTAAGATGGATGCTTTCCGAGGCTTGTTCTTGAATATCAAAGACCTGGAATAAAGGAGACTTGGTGCTCCGGCAGCCTCTCAAATACACAGGGCTGTTCTTTGAGATTTCCTCACTGCCGATGGAATCGGAGGATTCGATGTGAGTGGAGCTTGTCGATAGAGGAATAGCCCTGCAAGGCATCTTCTCGAGGGTGGCGGCAAGGTCTCGTCTGATGGAGTTCAGAGTGGAGGCCGGGAGAAAAGGAATCGAGCCGTCAGGGGTCTCGACTTTAAGCGAATGTAGTGTGAATGAATATATTCCCGTCACTTTTGAGATTTGTGAGGCGAACATCCCGCGCATCCTTTCGGCGTTCTCCGCTACGTCGCCTCCTGCTTCACGTTCCAGTGTGACATTTCGCCCATCCTGACTCACCGCATTGATTCTCAATGAATATGTCTGCTCATCCGGTCGCTTTGATGGCTCTTTGCTCAGTCGCTTCGGCAGGCTCAGCGACCGGTTCTTTTCTGTCACTAAGCGGCATCCTTCGGTCACTGAGCCTGTCGAAGTGACTGAACCTGTCGAAGTGACCAGGCCAACCTTGACCGAGATGTCCACAAAAACCGGAATCATCCTGACCGGCAGGTTGGACTCCAGCTCCCTTTCGAAATCGATGCTGAGGTTTCTGTACAGTTTCATGCCGGGATAGAGCCCTTGGACAACATTTCTGCACGTTATCTGGTTCCCCTTACAGACTTCCCCTCGGAAACCGACAATTTCTCCACGGCCTTTGGCGATGAAAGAGAACCCATCCCCGTTATGAAGCCGTTCAGCAGGATTTTTCATCCGTACGTTTATCGTGGAGCCCTGCATGGAGGCCACTGTTCCGATCTCCTCTCCAATCGATTTCGGCGCGTTCATCGAGGACCATCCTGTCGATCGTTCCCCGTCCAGAAACAGTTGCGTGTAGCCACGGTTGAACGTTTTCCTAAGATCCGGCGTGAAACCTCCTTCCGACCGTCCGAACGAGGCCCTGCGGTACTTTTCCGGGTTCGCCGCGGCCAACTCATCCAACGCCAATGAATATGCCCGCACGGCATTCCGCACGTAGGAAACGCTCTTCAGCCGCCCTTCAATCTTGAACGAGCATATTCCCGCCTCCGCCAGATCTTTCAGTCTATCGATCAGGTTGTAGTCTTTCAGCGAAAGCAGGGCCTTGTTCCGCGCCAGGACATTTCCGGACTCGTCCACAAGGTCGTAGAGGGAGCGGCATGCCTGGATGCATTCCCCTCGGTTGGCGCTTCGCCCTGCGATCCGCTCTGACATGTAGCACTGTCCGCTGTAGCAGACGCAAAGGGCTCCGTGCACGAAAAACTCCAGTTCGCAGTCCACCGCCTTGCGCACTGCCTTGATCTGTTCCAAGGACATCTCCCTCTCCAGAACCAACCGTGAAGCCCCGACGCTTTCGTAAAGCCTGGCCTTCTCCGGAGTCCTTATCGCGCACTGTGTCGACGCATGGACCGGCAGGTCTGTCAGTTTCCAGACCGCAAGGTCCTGCGCTATGATCGCGTCCACCCCGGCTGCCTTCGCCCCGGCAAGCAGCCGTTCGGCCTCCGCGAGTTCGTTATCGAAAAGGATTGTGTTGAGTGTAAGGAATATGCGCGCACCGAACCGGTGGGCATATTCACAGAGACGCTGGATGTCCTCCAGCGAATTTCCGGCGGCTTTCCGTGCCCCGAACGCAGGCCCGGCGATATACACGGCATCGGCACCGCAGTCAACCGCCGCGATGCCGATGTCTATATTCCTCGCTGGAGCGAGCAATTCGAGATAGTCAAGCATACCTCTCGCTGAGATTAATTATTGGAACATTCCACGTCGCAAGATGGTTGCCCATCTCGAATTCCCATTTCACGTTACCCCTACCCTAAATCCCTCCCCTCGGGGGAGGGGGATGTGCTTCGCACACCCCAAGGGCCTTTCACGTTACCCCCTCCCTAAATCCCTCCCCTCGGGGGAGGGACTTGCTTCCACCGCAAGCGGAGGAGAGGGAAATTTCTATGGAATTACTTGCTGAGGGAGGCGATCATCTGCTTGGCCTGTGCGCCGAACTTCGGATCGTCCTGAACCTTCTTGTAGAACTCCAGGGCTTTGGCGTTGTTCTTGGCGCCCTGATAGAGAGCCGCCACAGTGAAGGTGATGGCCGGAGCGTTCTTTGCGTCAGGTTTGATCTCAAGGTACTTCTCGAAATACTTGATCGCGTCAGCGTTCTTGCTAAGCTTCTGGGAAGCCTGACCGGCGATGAGGTAGGCGGTGGCGTTCTCAGCATATTCGTTGGCCTTTTCGGCGGCCTTGACAGCGTCAGCGAGCTTGTTTCCCTTGAAAGCGGCGTTGGCCTGCCTTACATAGATGTTGGAAATCTGCTCCTTGGCGGTTTCTTCCTCACCGTTCCAAGCAGCGTGCTTGAAAGCCTCGATGGCTTCCTCAGCCTTACCCTGGGCTCCGAGAGCCTGACCAAGATATAGAGCGGTCTTGCCGGCTGTGGTGTCGATTGCGTAAGACTTTGCGAAACCGTCGGCGGCGGTGGCGAAATCCTTGATCTTCAAGGCGTCCACACCTTTCTGCATCCACATCTGAGGAACGAGTTCCTTCGCCCTTTCCACAACTTCGGTGTTCTCATATTCAGTGGCGATCTTTTCGACCTCTTCAAGCTTTACGGCGGCCTCATCGTACTTCTTGTCCTTGATCAGGTCCTTGGCGATCTCAAGGGCTACACCCGGGATGGCGTTCTTGCAGTTGGCCACGAGCTCATCGGCGTCAGCGCCAATGGTCTTACCCATTTCGAGAGCCTTCTGGAAGCAATCGAGGGCTTCGGTCCAATTCTTCAGAGAGATGGCTGTGGCTCCATTATTGTAGAGTTCAGTTGCCTGGGCCATGTCCTGAGCGGATGCCATGCTTACTGCCATGAAAGCGGCAGCGATCGCGAGAATAAACTTTTTCATCGTATTAAAATTTATGTTTAACTATATTCCTGATAATAGCAATAACCACAAATGTAATAAAAATTTGTGTCAATTGCACATTATTGGTTATTTTTGTCTAAACGGGAGGTATCAGTAATGCGTTGCTTTATCAAATCAGTCTTGTGTTTTGCGCTGCTTGGTTTTTCAATAATGATGCCAGCGCAGGATCTGCCCGTTCTCCAAAAGGACGCGGCCGTCACGACGGGCAATCTCACAAATGGAATCTCATACTATCTGGTGACGAATCCTTCGATGAAAGGTGTGGCCGATTTCGCCCTTGTGCGCAAGGGTGAGTGCGACACACTTATGGCCAGAAAGGAGCTCTCCTCATTGCCTCACTTCAACAAGACCATTCCTTATAAGTTTCTGTCCCGGAAGGGAATAGGCTGCCGTCAGGAAGGTTATATCTCTTACAGTGGCGACGCCACCATATTCAGGTTCGATGATGTGCCTGTCTTTGATAAGGCGGCATCGGACACCACCCTTCTGATGATGTTCGATCTGATAGCGGCCCGCCCGTGTCGGCATGCTGTCATCATTGCGGGCGACATCAATCCATCGGCCATAATCGAAAGGATGAATGTCTTCTCATTGATGGTCCCGTCACGCAACCCTGTCTATAAGAAAAAGGAATATGTCTGGAAGCCTTTGGAGGAGGCAGAATATTCATTCACCCCGTCAGACATTTCCTCCGTGACGGTGGAATTCCGCTCGCCGAGGACTCCGGACGATCAGATGGCGACCATTCAGCCGTTCATCTCGGAGCTTTTCTCGAACGCGCTGCGCGAGGTCGCCTCAAGCCGTCTTAGGGAGTCGTTCCTGTCCAGGAATATTCCTGTAAGATCATTGGAGGTAAGATATTCCGGCAGTGCGGCAAGCGCCGGTGACGAGCGTTTCAGCGTGAGTGTGCGGACATCCCGCGGCCAACTGATGCCGGCCACTTTGGCCGTCGCCTCCACTTTGTCGGAAATCTGCTCCAAAGGAGTCGGATCCGATGAATATAGGGTCGCGCGCAATTCCGTCCTGAACGCTTGCCTCAAGGCTTCCTCCAACGATGCGATCGTCCGCCAGTGCGCCTCCGCTTATCTATACGGAGCTGACTTGGCCTCCCCGGCGACCAAGGCGAGATTCTTTTTGTCAAGGAATATGTCCGCGAAGGCCGAGACTGATCTTTTCAACTCCTACGCCTCCGCTTTGCTCTCCGGAATGGAAACCCCGTACGTGACGTGGACCGGAAATGAGGAAGACTATGACGAGTGGTTCTGGCCGTCGGTGTTCGAGTCTGCCGGAAGAGGCGTCTCTATGCTGGAAAAGCCTTTCTATCATTGGAAAGCCAGTACCAAGGACACTTCGGCTTTCTGGAACGATAAGAACAAGGTAAAGGTCAGGTCGGTGGTTTCCGAACCGGTCTCCGGTGGGGATATGTGGAATTTTTCCAACGGCATGAAGGTGATCTACAAGAAGATGGACACAAAAGGTCGCTTCAGCTATTCCTTGATGGTCAAAGGCGGTTTTTCCACCGTGAGAAGCCTTCAGCGTGGTGAGGGGGCTTTCTTCTCGGACATGTTTGGCCTTTGTGAGATCGCCGGAATGTCCGGAAGCGATTTTGACAAGATTCTCAAGTCCAACGGAATCGAGATGAACTGTACGGTTTCGACCTCGGATCTGAGATTGTCCGGCTCGGCTCCGTCAAACAGGCTTACCCTCGTGCTGAAGGCCTTGCTTTCCGCCGCCAATCGTAGAAGACCGTCCGCTTCCGCTTTTGAGTCATGGAGAACTCAGGAACTTGCGTCTCTGGAGCCGGCCTATCTTGACAGCCTGATGTACCAGGACTACAACTACTCATCGGTCAAGACTCCATCCGGACTGACGGCTTCAGTCATGGATGACGCGTCGGATTTCTTTGACAGCCAGTTTGTCCGCACCAATGACGGCGTTCTGGTGATCGCGGGGGACATGTCGGCGGAGTCGGTGCAGAAGGTGCTGTGTCAGTACCTTGGCGGATTCCGTGTCAGCAAGTCTTCGACAGTCAGGCAGTTCGTTCCTTACAAGATGCGCACTGGGGCGACAACATACTCAAAGATCGGCTCTCCGGTCAGCATCAGCGTCGCCTTGGCCTGTGCCGAGCCTTTCACGACGGAGAACTACATGGCCTTCAAGGTCGCCGGCCTCGCCCTTCAGCGCAGGTTGACAGGCGTGATGGCCGAGCATGGTTTCAGCGTGAGGATGTCTGACCGTTTCAGCGTCTGGCCACAGGAGGCTTTGGAGTTGATCTTCACTTGCTCTCCAGTTCCTGAGTCTGGTCTTCCTTGTGGGGTGAAGAGTGGCTCTGACCAACCGATGAGAGCCCTTGTCGCCGCAAGGAAAGCCATAGAGACAGTGCTTTCGCAACCGGTTGACGCGGCGGAACTGGCCTCGTGCAAATCCTTGCTGGCCAACAACTACGCCACCTATCTGTCAAACACGGACAACTACATTGACGCCATCCTTATGCGCTATTCCGCCGGCAAGGATGTGCTCACTGGCTACAACAACAGGATCGGAAGCGTCTCCGCCGACAAGGTTAAGGAAATCTTCGGCGTCCTGTCCGAAGGAATGAGAATTGAATATGTCGTCAAACAATAAGTTCGGAACCATCATCCAAATCGGAGACATCCTTGTGTCTGAGGATGTCGTCACTGAATATTTCGCCTGCGACTACGCCCTTTGCAAAGGCTGTTGCTGCATCATCGGGGACAGCGGGGCCCCACTGGAGGAGTCCGAGTTGGAGCCTTTGGAGGAGAACTACCCTGTATATTCAAAGCTTATGAGGCCGCAGGGTCGCGCGCAGATCGACAAGGAAGGCTTTTTCTCCATCGACCGTGACGGGGACATCGTGACTCCTGTCGTGGATCAGACAGAAGAGTGCGCCTACACGACATTCGACGAGTCCGGCAATTGCTTCTGTTCCATAGAAAGATGTTTCTTTCAGGGCACATGCAAGTTCCGCAAGCCGCAGTCCTGCTGGCTCTATCCGATTCGCGTCACCAGACTCACCGGCGGTGGCCAGGCCTTGAACCTCCATCGTTGGGGAATATGCAAGGACGCCTATGAGAAAGGACGCCGCGAGGGCATCCATGTCTATGAGTTCCTACGTGAGCCGCTGATTTCCGTCTATGGAGAGGATTTTTATGCGGCTCTCTCCTTTGCCGCCCAAAAGATTCTGTCTGACTGAGTGCGGTTCGGAAACAAAGCATAATGTCGTGGCCACCACTTGGGCCAATGTCTACATTCTGATTAAGAAGTTGTTGGTATTCAGAATGTTAGTTAATGATATTGTCCATGCCTGACTATGGTTTGTGGCGGGTTATTGGTGTAACTTTGCATCTGGTTTTCTGATAAATAAGATAAAAATGAGAACAAGATTAATCATTAGACTTGCTGTGTTGGCGGCAGTGATCGCCACCGCTTTAGGATGTGTCAAGACTCCCGCTTCAATCAAGGAATTGCCCTCAATGTACGTTAGAATGGACAGCGTCAAGGTACACTATAAGACAAGCGGTCGGGGTGACAAAGTCGTGGTTTTTGTCCACGGATTCGGGTGCGACATATACTCTTGGGAAAGACAGTTCGAAGGGCTGAAAGGCATCAAAGGCCTCAGGATGATATTCATGGATCTGCCTGGATTCGGCGGAAGCGACAAGCCGCGCGTGGAGTACACATTGCAATATTTCGCAGATGCAGTGAATGCCGTGATGGCGGCTGAAAGCGTTGATTCGGCTGTGCTCGTGGGACATAGTCTCGGGACCCCGGTCTGCCGGCAGGTGCTTCTGACTGGCGGCAAGGGGGCGCTTTGCGACATCGACGGAGTGTACTGCTTTTACAGCGATCCCGTGAGTCCTGAATATGAAGCCGCGATCCATGCTTTCGCTGACAGCTTCACGGGCGAAGGCTGCCGCGCGAACATCGAAGGCTTTGTCACATCTTTGGCTGGCCCGGACACCCCGGCATCCATCACTGAATATGCCATGTCCACCATGCCATTGACTCCTGAATATGTCGCCTCAAGCACCATGCGCAATCTTGTGGAGCGGAAGTGGTGGACAGGGGAGCCTATCCTGGCTCCGGCCAAAATCATCTGCACCCGGAACAGCGGACTCGATCCTGACAACAAAGAGAAGATGGCGGCACTGTACCCTCGGATGGATTATACCGAACTGACAACCTGCGGCCATTTCATCCAGATGGAGCAGCCGGAATTGGTGAACGAACAGATTCTGGATTTGCTGGACTGACTCCGACCGCAACTGCTCTTAACATTATAAGTGTAATAGTGGCAGAAAAAAAGACTTTCCGAAATTTTGCACGTAACCAAAATTTCGGAAAATCTTTTTTCTCTGCCTTGTTCCACCGCCCGTCGGTCACTGGGTCTGCCCGTCGGTCACTGGGTCTGCCCGTCGGTCACTGAGCCTGCCCATCGGTCACTGGGTCTGCCCGTCGGTCACTGAGCCTGCCCGTCGGTCACTAGGCCTGCCCATCGATCACTGAGCCTGCCCATCGGTCACTGAGCTTGTCGAAGTGACAGAACGTCACGGTCAATTTAAAGTGCATGATCACTTCGACAAGCTCAGTGACCGGGAGCAAAGTGTAAAGTTTTTTTACACCCAGTGTTAAATTTCTTTACACTTTCTAAAATTGCCATAATTGCTAAAATATTCATAATTAATTGATTGTATTTTTTGGCACGCCTAGTGCTTGTGCTTTTTACCGAAAAGATAAAAAGAACATGAAAAAGACAATATTCATAACATTTGCGATGATGGCCGCGGCTCCGGTTTTCGCGCAGGAGTCGCTTCCCAGTCCGATGACACTGAAGGACTGTATGGAGTATGCGATCAGCAACAGCACAAAGGTCAGGATCCAGCAGGCGTCCAACGGTGACGCCCGCCTCGCCAGAAGGGACGCGATTTTCGAGGCTTTCACCCCTGAGATCAGCGGAAGCAGCTATGCCTACTACAACTTCGGACGTGCCGTTGACCCTAAGACCAACACTTACGTCACCACGACATCATTCCATAACAGCTATGGAGTCAGTGCGGGCATCGCCCTTTTCAACGGATTCAAGGCCGTGAACAACATGAAGATCTCCAAGACATCCATCGCTCTCGGCAACTCCCAAGAGGACCAGATTGAGGCTGACATCTGCCTCGCCACGATGGAAGCCTATTGCAACGTGCTTTACTACAGCCAGCTTGCGGACATCTACAAGTCTCAGGTTGAGGTAGCGGAGGAGTCACTTGCCAAGGCCCGCCGCCAGGAGGAACTCGGACAGAAGGGCCACGCTGATGTGGTCGAGATGGATTCCAACCTCGCTGACAAGCAGTACCAACTCGTTGAGGCCAACAACAAACTCAACGATGCGAAGATCACCCTTGAGGACGTGATGTTCTGGTCGGAGCCAGGCGAGCTTGTCATTGACACGACCCTTCCGACCACACTTGACTCAGAGCGGATGCTGACAGATTCTCTGGCGTTGGAAGACATGGTGGACTTCGCGCAGAACAACAATCCGGCTGCCCGTGTCGCAAGGTACAACCTATTGAACGCCAAGCGGGAACTTAGCACCGCCAGATGGCAGCTGCTCCCTTCTCTGAATGCCTACGCGGGCTGGTCCACGACCTATTTCACCTATCCTGGCAGCGGTTCGACATCCGACCCGTTCAAGACCCAGTTCAAGAATAATGGTGGTGAATATGTCCAGCTGTCCCTGAATATTCCTATCTTCTCCGGACTCCAGCGCCACAGCAACATCGCAAGAAAGAAGAATGCGGTCGCGAAGGCCACAGCCGAGTACGACCAGAAGATGAGGGAGATCTCAGCCGAGGTGCACAGGGCTGTCCAGGACCGTGACGGAGCGTCCGCTGCCTACATTCAAGCGCAAAGGAAGTCCGATGTGCAGGAGGAAGCATATTCATTGAATATGAAAAAGTTGGAGCAGGGGCTCATCTCTCCGATCGAGTTCCAGACCGCCTCGAACAACTACCTTGAGGCGAATGCCCAGCGGCTCAATTCGCTCCTGACCTACTTCATCAAGCGCAGCGTGGTCAACTACTATGGTGGAGTGGATTACATCAATCAATGAATATGATTGTGTCGGTCGCTGGTCACTGAATATGTCTAATGATAGTTGCTTCGGCAGGCTCAGCAACCATATGACATGCTAATGGTACAGGACCTGCGGTCCCTGAACTTGTGGTCCCTGAGCTTGTCGAAGGGCCGAAGGGCCGCAAATGGATAGAAAATAATAAACAAGTTACAAAAAGATAACAACAAACATTATGGACAAGATAATCGAGAAAAAGAAAGGCTGGAGATCAGCCTTCACAAAAAAGGCGATGCCTTACTGGCTTGGAGCCATCGTGGTAGTCTTCGTGCTCTACCTTGTGTTCAGAGACAATTCCAAGACCCTCAGGGTTGATAAGGACACGATCACGGTCAGCGAAGTCGCTGACGGACAGTTCAACGACTATATTCGTGTAAGCGGTCAGGTTCAGCCGATGGTCACGATTCAGATCAGCCCGCTTGAGGGCGGTACTGTCCAGAAGATCATCGTCGAGGAAGGATCCACCGTGAAGGCAGGCGAGCCGATACTTGTGCTCTCTAACGACAATCTTGATCTTCAGATACTTAACGCTGAGGCTGAGCTTGCAGAGAAGGAAAACATCCTGCGTAACACGATGATCTCGATGGAGCAGCAGAAACTCTCCCATGAGCAGAACAGGCTCCGCTACGCCTCCGAGGCCAAGCGCAACAAGAGAACCTTCGAGCAGAACCAGCAGCTCTACAAGGAGAAACTCATTTCCAAGGAGGATTTCCTCAAGGCTCAGGAGGACTACGAGCTCTCGCAGCAGAACCTTGACCTTACCCTCAAGAGCATGGAGCAGGACAGTCTCTATCGTTCTACCCAGCTTCTGAGTCTCCGCGAAAGTCTGGACAACATGAAGATGAACATGCAGCTGATCCGTCGTCGTAAGGAGAGCCTGACAATCAAGGCTCCGATCGATGGAGTCCTCGGACTCCTGGACGCCAACCTTGGTCAGTACATCGGTGCCGGCACAAAGATCGGCCAGATCAACTCCGAAGGCAGCTACAAGATTGAGGCTAAGATAGATGAGCACTACATCGACCGCGTTGTTCCGGGGCTTGACGCCACATTCGAGCGTCAGAGCGAGAAGTATGACGCTCAGGTGCGTAAGGTCTATCCTGAGGTCCGTGACGGCAAGTTCCAGGCGGACTTCAAGTTCGAGGGCCAGCAGCCGGACAACATCAGGACCGGCCAGACATATTACCTGAACCTTCAGCTCGGTCAGCCGGAGCAGGCTGTCCTTATTCCTCGCGGAACATTCTACCAGAAGACGGGTGGCAAATGGATCTATGTTGTCACCAAGGATGGCGGCAAGGCTGTCAAGCGCGAGATCCGCATCGGTCGCCAGAACCCTCAGTTCTACGAGGTCCTTGAAGGCCTGGAGCCGGGTGAGAAGGTCATCACCTCTTCCTACGACAACTACGGTGACAGCGATGTGCTTGTCTTCTGATCGGTCATTGAGCTTGTCGAAATGACCGGAACGTTGAAACAACAGATGCTTCGGCAGGCTCAGCAACCATCAAAGAGAATAATTTCGTCAAAAATGCTTTCTCAGCAGCCTTTAGTCCCTGAGCTTGCGGTCCCTGAGCTTGTCTAAGGGTCGAAGGGCCGCCAATACAAGAAGCAAAACAAGAATATAAACAATAACAAATAAAAATCTTAAAGCCATGATTAAAGTTACAAATCTCTCCAAGGTCTTCAGAACCGAAGAAATCGAGACAACAGCCCTCAATGGGGTTTCATTCGAAATCGCTGACGGTGAATTCGTCGCCATCATGGGCCCTTCAGGTTGCGGCAAGTCAACTCTGCTGAACATCCTCGGCCTTCTTGACAACCCTACCGGAGGCTCCTACGAACTTCTCGGAACTGAAGTCAGCCAGCTCAAGGAAAAGGAGCGCACAAAGTTCCGCAAAGGCAACATTGGGTTCGTGTTCCAGAGCTTCAACCTTATCGATGAGCTGAATGTCTACGAGAACATCGAGCTTCCTTTGAGGTACCTGAACATCTCGGCGGCCGAGCGCAAGCAGAAAGTCACCGAGATCATGAAGAGAATGGCCATCAGCCACAGAGCACAGCACTTCCCTCAGCAGCTTTCCGGAGGTCAGCAGCAGAGAGTCGCCATCGCCCGTGCCGTGGTCGCTGGTCCGAAGCTGATCCTCGCTGATGAGCCTACTGGTAACCTGGACTCCAAGAACGGTAAGGAGGTGATGGATCTCCTCAGCGAGCTCAACAAGGAGGGCACGACAATCGTAATGGTGACCCACTCCCAGAGAGACGCAGCCATCGCCCAGCGCACAATCGACCTCTTCGATGGCCAGATTGTCTCTGACGTGAAGAACGAACTCTAGTTCGGTCATTGAGATTGTCGAAATGACCGAACTGTCCCTTCGGCCCTTCGACAAGCTCAGGGACCGCAGGCTCAGGGACCAGGACGAAATCTTTTTCGTGGGGATCGGCGAACATTTGGCGAGAGCTGATGACTCGCTGCAACGGACTTGACATTAGATAATGTATTATACCCATAAGTGCCGGTCCTCACGTTTAAGATTTTATTGGCGGATGGTTGCCAGAATCTTATAGTCAAACTCCTTAAATACTTTGTTTCGGTTCATCCAGAAGGTTGTCACAGCAAACCTTGGCCACCCGCGGCCATAAGCGGGAGGGGCCCAGCCGCAGGCTGTGAGGGACGGAGCGCGAAGCGCGGAGGGTTTCTCGTGGCAACCATCTGGATGAGGTACCAAAAACGGATAAAAGTCCGTGGTGAGCAAATGATTTGATATCGAAAAAATAAATGATTGGCCTCAGCGAGGCCGTGAACGGAATATGAACAGTTTTATTAACTTCTTGAAGCGCAACAAGCTTTACAGCGCTGTCAACCTTCTGGGGCTCAGCCTCTCGATGGCGTTTGTCCTGCTTCTGGCTGTGTATGTCACCAGCCAGCTCGGCATCGACTCGTTCAACAAGAACGCAGACAGAATCTATGTCGTCGCACAGAAAGAGACCCTGTCGAGCGGCTACTGGCTGTCTCGCCATATGAAGGCGAACTTCCCGGAGGTCGAGAGGTCGGCGTCATATTCCAGCAATGGATTGCAGGAGTACAAGATAGACGGCAACATCGTGAATGCCAGAACGTCCTATGCCGACTCTTCGTTCTTCGATATGTTCAGTTTCCCTCTCGTGGAGGGCGATTTCCGTGAGTGGAAGGCCTCGATAAGCGGAGTCTTGATCAGCGAGTCTTTCGCCAAGGCTCAGTTCGCTGACAAGGATCCGGTTGGACGTGAGATACGGTACGATGGAGCTGACTCGACAGTGAGCATCCTGACAGTCTCCGGTGTGTTCAAGGACATCGAGAACTCCATCATCAAGCCGTGCGACATATTCCTTCGCGGTGAGATCATGACGATCACCAATCAGGCGAACGATGAGCGTATGTCCAATTCCGGTGCGGCGACATGCTTTGTGATGACCTATCCGAGCGCAGATCTTCCAGCAAGGCACGATGATATTCTTAAATGGTGCCGGGAGAATTGGTGGGTATATTCATCGGACTATGGCGGAGACGAGAATGACGTGAGGATCATTCCTTTGCGGGATGTCTATTTCCTGTCAGACGGCAATGAGGACTACAATGACAGTTTGGTTCTTGGCAACAAGACGACCGTGATGCTGCTTGCCGGAATGTGCTTCCTGCTGCTTCTGTTCGCCATCCTGAACTATGTGAACATGACCACGGCTCTCTCCGGCTTCCGCGCCAAGGAGATGGCCACCAGAAGGCTTATCGGTGCCACGAAAGGTGGCATATTCCTGAAAATGATTGTTGAGAGCACCATCATCTGCGCGGCCGCTATGGTCGTCGCCATCCTGCTTGGCGAGGCCATTTCCCCAGCGGCTTCGAAGGTGCTGAACTATGACATCTCGATTTTCAAGGCTGTCTCTCCGGTGAGTGTGATTGTCTGTGTCCTGTTCACGGTTCTGGTCGGTGTCATCGCTGGTATCGTGCCTGCGCTCATCATCCAGAAGGCCGAGCCAATCGAGATTATCCGAGGCACGCTCAGGCTCAAGACCAAGACCCTTTACAGCAAGGTCATCATTGTCATCCAGAATGTCATCACTGTGGTGATGCTTGTGACAGCGTTCACGATGTTCCTCCAGATTCGCTCTATGATCAACGCTCCGGTGGGTTACAATACTGAGGATCAGATCACCATCAGCAATCAGTTCGGGCGTGCCAGCGAGTTGACGCCACTCATCAACAAGCTTAAGGCTGAGAGTTGCGTTGAGGCCGTGGGACTTGGAAATGGGCATCCGATGTTCATGACCAACAACTGGACGATGTCCACCGAAAGCGGAAGAGAGGCCTCGTTCCAGATGGTCCAGGGCGACAGCACCTATTTCAATATTCTTGGAATCAGGAAGAAACAAGACAATCACACTCCGGACTGCTATTGGTTGAATGAATATGCCTACGGAGTTCTCGGCATCGACGAGTCTGCCACGGAGTTCAATACCAAATTCAATGGCACGATGCAGATTGGTGGAATCTACCACGACTTTAAAATCAAGCCTTTGCTGGAGGAGCAGCATCCTGCGTTGATCTATCAGTATGACGAATATCCTGCCAAGAGGTGGCCGTGGACGATTCTTATCAAGACCACACCGGATCACAAGGAGGCGTTGGCGAGAGTGAAGGCTGTCTTTGATGAGATGTACCCGGACAAGATATTCGATGCCAGTTATGTGGAGGATGACATCAAGATGGTGTTCGCCTCCGATAGGAGGGTGCTGGAGATCATGGTCATATTCACAATCCTTTCAGTGCTGGTTTCGGCTCTCGGTCTTGTGGCGATGAGTTCGTACTACATGCAGCAGGAACGCAGGACTGTCTCGCTGAAGAAGGTCTATGGTGCTGATTACAACTCTGTTCTGTGGGGTTTGGTGGCTGAGTTCATGAAGATGATAGGTGTGGCGTTCATCATCGCTGTGCCTGTGGCTTGGTACCTGATGCACACATGGCTGAACGGCTATTCGTACAGCATCAGCCTACATTGGTGGATCTTCGCCATTGCCGGCCTCTTCACCGCCCTCATCGCTGTTCTGGCCGTCCTCTGGCAGGCCATCCGCGCGGCCCGCACCAACCCGGCTCTCGAACTGAAAAAGGAATAGCACTTCGGTCACTGAGCTTGTCGAAGTGACAGTATATGGACTTGAAATCTGTTACGGTTTTGTCTTTATCATCCGGAAGGTTGCCACAGCGAACCTTGGCCACCCGCGGCCATAAGTGGGAGGGTGGTTCGGCCCTTCGGCAGGCTCAGGGACCGTAAGCCGATATACAATGTTTCGGTCACTGAGCTTGTCGAAGTGACCTGCGGTAATAAAAATATCAAGAAATAATTAACCTCTATTGGGAGGGGAAAATATGAGAAGAGTAAGTGATTTGATAATCAAGGTTCTGTCCTTGGGAGTGGGGATGGCGATCGCCATCATCCTGATCGCGAAAGTGTGCTTTGAATTGTCGTATGACAATGCTTATCAAGATGTTGAGAGGATCTACAAGATACGTACAGGCATAGCGAGACAAGGCGATGACAAGGATTTCGGACAGGTCAGCGGAGCGGTGGCTCCGGGATTCAAGGCCGAGGTTCCTGGCGTGCTTGAGGCTACAAGGTACTCGAGTGTGTTCAACACCGAGACTTTTATCATTGACGAAGAGGAAAACAAGGTCGAAGCTGGGCACATCATCACCGACTCCTGCTTCTTCAAGATATTCGACAGGCCATTCCTTGCGGGAGATCCGGAGGACGCGTTGAAGGCCTGGGATTTCAAGGTCGCTGTCTCGAAGTCATTCGCCGAGAAACTGGGCGGAGTCAACGAGGCAATCGGCAAACAGATCGCAAACGACCAGATGCCGAAGTTGAAACTGACTGTCTGCGGAGTCTATGAAGACTTTCCGAAGAACGGCTCCATTCATCCGGATGTCATCCTGTCCATTGAGACGATGAGCGCCTGGAGCCTTAACAACTGGCTCGGCAACGACCGCTACATCGGATTTGTGAAACTGGCGGAAGGTGTTGACCCTGCGTCCCTTAAGGATGCCATTCATGAGATGCAGAAAGCGCATCAGCCATTGGATGAGCTGGAAAAGAACGGCACCACGATGTGGTACTTCCTGGCTCCTTTCGCCAAGGAGCACAGCTCTCAGCCAGAGGTCAGGAATCTGGTCTTCATCCTCTCGATTGTCGCCATTCTGCTTCTGCTCGTCTCCATCATGAACTACGTCCTTGTGGCCATCTCGGATGTCATCCGCAGGGCACGTGAGGTCGGAGTCCGCAAATGCTACGGAGCCGAAGCATGGGACATCAACAAGATTCTCCTCAAGGAAACAGCCGGCAATCTGGGACTTTCTCTTGTCGTGGCCGCGTTGCTTGTCCTTGCGTTCAGAGGCGCGGTGGAATCCCTGCTTGGAGTCCCTGTGCAGGACCTTATCACTCCGCTCTCCATCTGGATCATCATCGGAATCGTCATCCTTGTGTTCCTTGTCTCCGCCATCATCCCGGCCCAGATGTTCAACAGGATTCCTATCTCCAGCGCCTTCAGGGGCTACAAGGAGAGCAAGCGTCGCTGGAAAATCTCCCTGCTGGCATTCCAGTTCGCCATCAATGCCGTACTCGTGTCTCTCGTGCTGATCGTAAGCTTCCAGTACCGCAAGGTTCTGAACACCGATCCGGGCTACGAGTACAAGAACCTGGTCTATGAGACATTCTCCTCTTATGACCAGACCAAGATGAACGCCATCGCCGGGGCCGTCCGTATGCTTCCAGAGGTAGAAGCCGCGGAACTGACATACACATTGCCTTTCTACAGGGCTTCCGGCAACAACGTAAGCCTGCCGGGAGACGATCGCGAACTTTTCAACATCGCTGATGAATATGGCGCCTCGGAAGGTTTCTTTGACATGATGGGTTTCCGTCTTGTCGAGGGATCCGTTCCTAAAGGTCCGAACGATGTGGCTGTCAGCAAGTCGTTTGTGACCAAGATGGCCGCCTTCGCGGACTGGTCTGACGGTGCCGTGGGCAAGATCGTCAACATTTCCGAGCACGATCAGGTCACCATCTGCGGAGTCTACGAGGATTATGTCATCGGAGATGTCACCGACATGGACGAACGTCCGAGCGTCCGCTTCTGCTGGAATAGTGACTTCTACACTGAGGAATATAAGGAGAAGGGTGGATATGATTGGGCCGGCTTGATGCATACCATTGTCATCAAGCTGAACGAAGTCACCCCTGAGACGATTCGCAAGGTCGAGAGGGCCATTAAGGAGGTGGCTCCTGACAGCGATGCCGAGGTGAAGGCATATTCAGAGACACTTACGAGCATGTACGACTCCACTAAGCAGATGAAACGTACCTATGAGCTCGGTTCTTTGTTCGCCCTTCTGATCGCCATCATCGGCCTAATCTCCTACGTCCGTGACGAGAACTACCGCCGCAGCGCTGAGATAGCTGTCCGCAAGGTCAACGGAGCCCAGTCCTCGGAGATCGTGTCGATGCTTGTGATGGATGTCTTGAAGATGGCTGTCATCGCAGTGATCATCGGTGACGCAGGCGCATGGCTCGTGGCCCATTACTGGCTACAGCAGTTTCCGGTCAAGATTGCCCTGAGCCCTCTGTTCTTCATCGCAGCCGACATCATTGTTCTCGCCATCATCGTGGCCACAATCGCCATCGGTTCCCTGAGAATCGCCCGCATGAATCCTGTCGATTCCCTCAAGAACGAGTAGCGCTGCCGTATCTTCCCGGTCGTTGAGCCTGTAGCCCGGCCCTTCGACGAGCTCAGGGACCCCAAACTCACCAACCGTGGTTCGGCAGGCTCACCAACCATGGTTCGGCAGGAGTTGATGTCGTGACAGTTAACTATTTGTTAAACAGTAAAATGAACAAGTTCGTGGTGTAGTTTTAAGCACCACGAACTTGCGTTATTGTCCGGTAACCAGTTGATTATCTGCCACGCATTCAGAATCAATGAGTGGTGTATAACTTATTGATACCAAGCGAAAAGGTTTCTCCTCTTTAGTGAGAAACTGCTAAAGGGAAAAGGTGATATTCCTGATAATGAGTATATTGCCTTTCACGGCTTCCTTTGCCTCAGCGAACCTTGGCCACCCGCGGCCATAAGCGGGAGGGACTCAGCCGTCAGGCTGGGAGGGTGCTTCGACCCTTCGGCAGGCTCAGGGACCACAACAAACTCAGCAACCGTGGTTCGACAGGCTCACCAACCGAAAATGTTCGTCGGGGCAACCTTCCGGCCGCATAAGAGTTCTACTTGAATATGAGCGTGAAGACAGTCGCTTCGGAATCCGAGCGGGTTAGACGGAGGGTGCCGCCGTGCATCCTCATGATCTGGCGGGAGAGACTGAGGCCGATGCCGCTGCCGTCTGGCTTTGTGGTGAAGAAAGGAATGAAGATCTCCTCCTGGCTTGCCGCGCTGATCGGTGGTCCGTCATTGCTGACATTGATGATGACGTTGTCCCTCTTGTCAATCTCTGCGGAGATCTCGATGTGCTTCGCTCCGGCCTGGGCGGCGTTCTTGACCAGATTGATGAGAATCTGAGAGATCTGGCTCTCGTCAGCGTACAACAGTACATCCTCGGTTTTCTCCACGAATTTCGCCACGGCTCCGGCGGCTGTCAGCACCGGCTGGCTGAGGTCGATGACCTTGGCGGCGAGATCCCGCGCGAAGAAAGCCTTTCTGACCGGCACGGCCACGTGGGTCAGATCCCTGTACGAATTGACGAACTTTATCAGGCCGCGGGACGAGCTGGCGATTGTCTCCAGACCTGCCTTGAGGTCTGGGCCATCGGAGGGCGGAGTGATTGTCCCGGCATATTCGGAAAGAGCCTCGGAAAGGGACGCGATCGGGGTGACGGTGTTCATGATCTCGTGGGTAAGGACCCTGATGAGCCTGGTCCAGGATTCCGACTCGTTCTCCTCTATGGTCTCCGAGATGTCGTTCACGGCGATGATTTTCACGTCTTTACGCCCGATGTGGGCGGAAGTGGCGGAAAGAGAGATGTTTGTCTGCGAACTTTCTGAATATATCGACGCTTTCTGGTCTAGTCCTTCCTCCACTTTTTCGAATGCGCTTCTTAACGAAGGGCCTACGATGTCAAGCTGGCGAAGCGTGCTTAAAGAAGACACGCCCAACAGAAGCAGAGCCTGCTTGTTGGTGTAAAGCACGGAATCCGTTCCGGACTCCAGCACGAGAATCCCGGTCTTGGCCTTGTCGAGCATCTGCCCGTAATATTCCTCCTGCTCCCGGATATCCGCGGTCTCTTTCTGGAATATGGTCCGGATTCGGTTTAGGGTCCGGTTTATCTTCCGGCTGCCCAA